>CAVVWF010000001.1:0-226453 GCA_963751855.1 uncultured Alphaproteobacteria bacterium
TGAAATGTGCGCAACTGCTGTTGCGTAGTCCACGACGTGTCAGGCGCAGGACCTGTGGGACACGCGATGCGATGATAAGGCTGGAAAGGCGCGACGTACTTGAGCGTTCTAAGGTCTGGCCTAGTAAAAATCCTAGACGTGATGGTGCAATGGAGGCGACCGCCGTGTGGCACCGTTTCGGCCTCGGCCTAAACGACTATGAGATGCGAACCACAAATCAAGCGCGGGCGATGGTGTACCGGTATCACCGCTTTTCATGGGCTTGTCCTCGCTGCGGACAATGGTTGCCGAGGTCACAAAGCTGTCGCTCTGAACGTCGTCGAAAAATCGTTCCCGATGCGGCGGAAGCGGCGGCCGACATACGCGCCCGCGCCAATGTGAAGCGGCTTGCTGTGGCCCAGGCGCTCGGTGGTGCCAATTCCGCGGTTATCTTTGCCACCGGTGCCATCGTCGGCTCGACGCTGGCGCCGGAGCGCCTCGCTCGCCACGGTGCCGATTTCGGTCTACGTCGTCGGTCTCGCCTCCGGCACATTGCCGACCGGGATGATCTCGCGTTCTTTTGGCCGTCGCGTCTCTTTCATCGTTGGCATCGGTGCAGGTGCGCTCTGCGGTGTGCTCGCCGCGATCGCAATTCTCTATGGGTCGTTCGCATTGTTCTGTTGTGCGACGTTCTTCGGTGGCTCCTACGGCGCGGTGACGCAATCGTATCGTTTCGCCGCGGCGGACGGCGCCAGCGCCGCTTATCGGCCCAAGGCGGTGTCGTGGATCATGGCGGGCGGCGTGTTTGCCGACGTGCTCGGCCCGCAACTCGTGCAGTGGACTATGGATATCTGGCAGCCCTATCTGTTCGCCTTCAGCTTCGTGGCGCAGGCAGGCGTCGCACTAGGCGCGATGGCGCTGTTGTCCACGGTGGATGCGCCGAAGCCCGCGGCGGCTGATCTGCATGGCGGCCGGCCGCTTGGCGAGATTGCGCGGCAGCCGCGCTTTCATCGCAGCGGCCATCTGCGGCATCGTTTCCTATTCGATGATGAACCTGGTGATGACATCGGCGCCGCTCGCCATGAGGATCTGCGGGCTCAGTCTCACCGATTCCAACTTTGGAATTCAGTGGCGCATCGTGGCGATGTACGGCCCGAGCTTTTTCACCGGCTCGCTGATCGCGCATTTCGGCGCCTCCGCCGTCGTCGCCACTGGACTTGCGCTGGTGGTGCTGGAGACACACCGACCGCAGGAGCGCAACAAAGTTCAGGCCTTCAACGACTTCCTGGTGTTCGGTGGCGATCGGCTCGTTCTCATCAGGGCAGGTGCTCGCCAATTACGGCTGGTTGACCGTCAACATGGTGGTGTTCCCACCTGTCCTGATAGGCTTCGTCGCACTCGTCATGGCTGGCGTCGCGCGCCGTCGGGAGCGAATGATGGCGGCAGGAATTCTTGATAGGGCAGCATAGGAAAAATCAAAGAACTCCGTTGCGCTGGGCTGCATCAAGCATCCCCAATCGCGCGGCGGTGCATTTGAGGTGAGTGCGTCGTGGTTAACGCAATGTCGCCAAAATGGCGGAGAAGGATTTCCGCTTCGCGCCTCGCGGAATAGCAAAACTCTCTCCCAGCAGTCCCTTGAGGGAAACAACCTCCTTAATTTCGCCGCCTTATGGACCCGCTCGCGCGCGGGCACTAAATCTTGTGCAATTCTTGAGTGTTTTCATTGGATTGGCTGAGGAACATTCGCCATGCCCGCTATCCCGGTTTCCGCAGGTTTCGCGATCGGCCTTGTTTTCGGTGTCGTCGGTCTCCTCAGCGGCTTCTGTCTGATGAGCAGCTTGCGCGACTGGTGGACGGCTAATGACGGGCGCAGGATCCGCAGCTATGCGGTGGCGCTGGCAGTTGCGCTGATCGGCACACAACTTGTCGCGGGTATGGGCCTCGTCGATATCGCCAAGTCGCTTTATCTCCAGCCATCGTTCTCTGCACCGGTGATGTTCGCCGGCGGTTTGCTGTTCGGCTTTGGCATGGTCCTTTCCAACGGCTGCGCGTCGCGTGCGCTGGTGTTGCTCGGCAAGGGCAACCTGCGCTCGCTGGTGGTGATCGCGATCATCGGCATCGCAGCGCAGATGACGCTGAAGGGATTGCTCGCGCCAGCGCGTCTTGCGATCATGCAGTGGACTCAGATTTCGCCCGCCGCCGTTTCCGCTCCCGAGCTGCTGTCGACGATGGGCCTTGATGAATCGGTCGCGCGCATCGCTACCACGCTGATCGCAAGCGGCGGGCTGTTGATCTTTGCATTCTCCGATAGCCAGTTCCGTAAGGCGTATGGACAAATTGCAGCTGGTCTCGTTGTGGGCCTGCTTGTGATCGCGGGTTGGCTGAGCACGGGCTGGCTTGGCGCTGACGAATTCAATCCCGTTCCGGTCACGTCATTGACCTTCATTTCACCGATCGCGGACAGCGTCCAATACACGATGCTCTCGACGGGCATGACGCTGAGCTTCGGCATCGCTGTGGTGGCCGGTGTGTTGACCGGCAGCCTGGCGACCGCGGTGCTGACGGGACGCTTCAAGCTGGAAGGCTACAATTCGCCGAACCACATGCTGCGCTCGATTTCAGGCGCGGCCCTGATGGGAATCGGCGGCGCGATGGCCTTTGGCTGTTCCATCGGGCAGGGGCTCACGGGCCTTTCCACGCTGGCGATGCCGTCATTCATCGCGGTTGCCGGCATCCTGGCTGGCGCGGCCGTCGGTATCCGTGGTGCGGTTGTCATTCCCGCCCTCGCAACGCGGTAACCATTCATTTGCTGCCCGTGCTTGTATGACCGCACTGCGCATAGCTTTGCGGGAGCGGTTGGCTTACATCATCCTCATCGGCCGCGGTGTCGCGGCTGACAGAGGCGAGCC
This sequence comes from uncultured Alphaproteobacteria bacterium, assembly GCA_963751855.1. Classification (GTDB taxonomy): domain Bacteria; phylum Pseudomonadota; class Alphaproteobacteria; order Rhizobiales; family Xanthobacteraceae; genus Afipia. The sequence continues at coordinate 2,889 of CAVVWF010000001.1, forward strand.
GATATGGACCGACGAACACTGCTGCAATCGCTCTTTCTCGCCGCATCCGGGTCTATAGCATCGCGTTCCGCGATCGCGCAGACGAAGCCCGCCGATCGCAAACCGGAATCCGACAAGCCCTTTGCCGAACATTTCATCGTGCTGCAATTGTCCGACTCCGATCCGAAGAAGGAGCGGCTGGTGCTGAGTGTCGCCAGCAATCTGCTGAAAGCCTATGGGCAGGACAAGATCGCCGTCGAAGTCGTGGCGTTTGGACCCGGCATCGATCTGCTGCGTGACACCAACGAATACCGGTCCTTGGTCGACAGTCTCGTGACGCAGGGTGTGCGCTTCGATGTCTGCGGCAACACTCTCGACACCATCGAGCGCGAGACCGGCAAGCGTCCGGCAATCAATCCGCACGCCATCGAGGTTCAGGTCGGTGTCGAGCAAATTCTGAAACTGACCGAGAGCGGCTACACGCTCGTTCGTCCCTGATTGAGGAGATTTGAGATGCGATCTTTGTTGAATGCATTTGCGGCGGTGTTGATGCTGGCCGTGACAGCGTCGTCCGGTTTCGCCGCCGATGCGAAGGAGCACCGCGTCGCCATTCAGGTCGACCAGAACGATCCGGCGGTGATGAATCTCGCGCTCAATAATGCAACCAACATCATGGAATATTACAAGTCCAAGAACGAGACGGTGCAGATCGATATCGTTGCCTATGGTCCGGGTCTGCACATGCTCCGCGCCGACACCTCGCCGGTGCACGACAGGATCAAACAGATCGTGGATGCAAGCTTTCCCTCCAACATCAAGTTCTCTGCCTGCGGAAATACGAAAGAAGGCATGGAGAAGCGGGAAGGCAAGGCGATCAGCATCATCCCGGAGGCCGAAATCGTGCCGTCCGGCGCGGTGCGGCTGATCGAATTGCAGGAACAGGGCTGGAGCTACCTGCGACCCTGATCGCTTCTCTATTTCAGCGGCCGATCCCTGCTGAGCAGATTGGCCCAGCTTCGCATGAATGATGTCGCGCGGCGAGCCATCGACAAGGATGGCGATGCCGAGCCGCGCGCCGAGCACCATGCCGCCAACCGCGAACGGCCATGACAGCGCCAGCATCGATCCGGCACTGAGGCCTTGGCCGATGGTGCAGCCGCCGGCGAGAATGCCGCCGACGCCCATCAGGGCCGCGCCGTACAGATGTCGCCGCATCTCGTGATCATCGTCGAAAGCTTCCCAGCGCAATTCGTCGGAGCGCCACGCGGCGGCACATGATCCGGCGATGACGCCAAACACGCTGCCGACGCCGAAGTCGGCAAAATTTGAGACGTTCAGCAGGCCCGCGAAGATCGCTTTTCCGACCGTCGAAACGAATGTGAGGCTTTGCGGCCGCGGCGGCCCGGCGAAATCATCCGCAACCATGACCGTGACGATCCATCCTGCAACGACGAGCACGCCGAGCACGATCCCAGCCGAGAGCAGACGCGGCGTGCGCCGCAAGCGCGGATCGCCAAGGGCAAGCCAGCACAGCGCGACGCCTGAAATGGCTGCGATTGTCGCGCGGACGTCGAAGCCGACCGCGCGGGACGAGAGCGAGGCGATCTCTGAGGTCGCGCCTTCCGGCATCGCGACCGATAAATTTTCCAGCACGCCGATGCGAAACCCGGAGAAGACGCCGCGCAACGTCGCATAAGCGGTTGCGCCGAGAACCAGAACCACGATCAGGCTGCGCAGGTCGCCGGTGCCGAGACGCACCAGCGAGCCGAACCCGCAGGTGCCGACCATCGCCATGCCGATGCCGAACATCACGCTGCCGATCAGGATCGACACCAGGGGCAGTGCGGTTGGTGCGAAGGTGGTCTGTTCGGGATCGAGAAAGCCACTGATCACCAGCGCCTGGGTGCCGAGAATGGCGATGCCGAGCGCCAGGCCGAAAATGCGCAGCCGCCGGCTGTCGCCGCCCATCAACGCATCTTCGACTGCGCCGAACGTGCACAGCCGCGCGTGACGCACGGCGAATCCTGCAATCGCGCCGATCGCGAAGCCGCCCAATGCTTGTATCCAGGCAGACATATCCTGCATGGACCGTCCTCCCGTCTTCGGCGCGAGGTTTGGCCTTGCGGGCCACTCCGCGTCCGCCTGCCGGGATGGCAGGTTTATTTTTTGCCGGCAGCCGTGTTCGGCGCGCAGAAGATATCGTAGACGACCGAGATCACGCGACGCACATCCTCGTCGGCGAGGCTGTAATAGATCGTTTTGCCATCACGTCGCGTATCGACCATGCCGTCGTATCGCAGCCGCGCGAGCTGCTGCGATACCGCGGACTGGCGCAGTGAAAGAATGTTCTCCAGCTCCGTCACCGACCGCTCGCGCTCCGCGAGCAGGCACAGCAGCAGGAGCCGGTTCTCATGCGACAGCGCTTTCAGGAAGTTGCTGGCCTTGCGGGCCTTGCGCATCAGCTGGTCAAGCTCGGGCGAATATTCCGCGCCGTCGCGAAGTTCAGTTTCCAGATCGGATGGGAGGATCGATGTCATGGCGGTCAGCGTTTCGTGCGAAGGGTGAAGTGAAACGTCGCTCAGATTCGATTGGATTGACGCGGTGACGGGGCAAGCTTCGCCGCGAGCGCGTCGAGCAATCCCCAAAATGAGTCATCGTTGCTGTAGCCGGTGATGCGTCCAACCTCGCGGCCGTTATCCGCCACCACGAAAGTCGGCGTGTAGCGTACCGGCGAGGCGAGAGTGATGCCGCTGGCTTTCTGGTTCTGGATATCGATGCGTCGCAGCGGCAGGGACTTGGCTTCGGGTGTCTTCCCGTAGAGCGAGCCGACATCGCGATCCCATCGCTGGCAGTAGACACAGCCGGCCTGATCGAACATCAGCAGTTCGGCCGCCTGCGCCACGCCGGACAACAGCATACCAGCCGCGAACGCAGCGGTGGCCAGGATCGATGTTTTTGCGAGTGTCCTTGCAAACATATGCTACATATATACGAATTCGCATATTTCTGCCAGAGCCGGAAAGCCCGTGGTTTCTTCGATTTCTTTCATCGGTGCGCTGGGCGCGGGGCTGCTGTCGTTCCTGTCGCCATGCGTCTTGCCGCTGGTGCCTCCTTATTTGTGTTTTCTGGCGGGCATCAGCCTCGACGATCTGACGCGTGACGAAAAAGCGCCCGTCTGGCGGCCGAACTGGCGCGTGGTGGCGCTGGCGTTTGCTTTCGTGCTGGGCTTCGCGACGGTCTTCATTGCGCTGGGCGCCTCGGCGTCGGTTTTAGGCAAGGTCATCACTGCGTATTTCGATACGCTCGCCATCATCGCGGGTGCGATGATCATCGTGTTGGGTCTCCATTTTCTTGGCCTGTTCAGGATCGGGTTGTTGTTTCGCGAGGCGCGGTTTCAGGCCGTGAGCAGACCGGCCGGATTTCTGGGGGCGTACCTGGTGGGTTTGGCGTTCGCGTTCGGCTGGACGCCGTGTGTCGGGCCGGTGCTCGCCACGATCCTGATGGTGGCCGGCATCGAGGCATCGGCCGCGCGAGGCGCGTTGCTGCTCGGGGCCTACGCGCTCGGTATCGGCATTCCCTTCCTGCTGGCATCGCTGTTCTCCGGTGCCTTCATGCGGCTGATGGCGCGGCTGCGCGCGCATATGGGCGCTATCGAGAAGGTGATCGGCGGCGCTCTTGTCCTGACAGGCGTTCTGTTTTTGACTGGCGGCATGCCGCGCATCGCCGGTTGGTTGCTGGAGACGTTTCCGACCTTCGGGTCGATTGGCTGAAATCTGGAGAAGTGCCGCGTGCCGACACAAAAGGGCTACCTGACGAGACGAGATGCTGTCGCCGCACTTGGTGTCGGCGTGCTGGGTCTGCGTGCCGCACCGGCATTTGCGAAGGCGACGCTTGGCGAGGACGGGCTCTACCAGATGGATTGGTATCTGGAGAGCTTTCTCGATGTGTCCGAAGACCTCGCCGGCGCGACGGCGAAGGGCAAGCGCTTCGCGATCATGTGGGGATTGAAAGGCTGTCCGGCCTGCAAGCGGATGCATGAAGTGCACATGATGGATCCGAAGATCGAAGGTTACATCCGCGACAATTTCGAGATCCTGCACCTCAATCACATTGGTGCGCGCGAGGTGACAGACTTCGATGGTCGCAAGCGCGGCGAGAAGGCGTTCGGCGAAACCTACGGAATTCGCTTCACGCCGACGATCCAGTTCTTTCCGGAGACGACAACGGGATTGGCTGCCTTAAGCGGACAGGCGCGGGAAGTGGCCCGCATGCCGGGATTGCTGGAGCCTGCGGAGTTTCTCGCGATGTTCCGTTACGTGCGCGAGAAGGGCTACGAGTCAGCGTCATTTCCGGAGTGGCTGAAGAAGCAGGTGTAATGCGACCTGCGCATCGCGCCTCAGAAATCCAGCTTGTCCTGAATGGCGGCAATGCCTGCCTTGGCGCAGGCTTCATCTGCATCGCCGCCCGGCGCACCCGAAACGCCGATGGCACCGAGTGTCGAGCCGCTAGCTTCGATCATGAGCCCGCCGCCGATAATCACCACGTTCGGCAGATTGCGCAGCCCCGCCTGCATCATGCCAGGCTGGCTGATGGCGTTGAGTTCGGACGTACTGTTACGAAATGTTGCCGCCGTCCACGCCTTGCCTGATGCAGTGGGTGGCGTGTGAGGGCCGGCGAAGCGATCTCGCAACAGAACCTGCGGCGTGCCGAAACGATCGACCACCGCAACTGCCACCTGATAGCCGCGCTTCTGGCAATCGGCGAGGGCCGCACGTGCGGCATCCAGCGCCAATTCGAGGCCGAGCGACTTGTAGGTGACGGTGGCGTCTTGCGCCCGCACCGGTGACGAGATGAGGACGCAAAGTGCCGAAGCGGCCAACAGGTGTTGCAACCTCATCTCTCACTCCATTTCGCGGATGACTATCAAACTTACTTGTTGATCGGCGATTCCGGATCGAACAGGAACGCGATGATGTCTTTGATCTGCTGTTCGCTCAGCACTTTGTTGACACCGAAGCGCGGCATGTTCGAACAGGCAAACAGCGCCTGCGAATCGTAGACCTTGGTGAAGGCGCGCTTGATCTCTTCCGGATCGTATTTGCGGTCCTTGCCGTAGTTGGTCAGGCTCGGTCCCAGCGTGCCGTAGCTGAGCTCCTTCTGCTCCATCTGATGGCAGGCGTAGCAGTTGCCGCCGCTGACCGTATCAGGTGGATCGGAGAATTGTCCGCCGCGGCCGTTGTTGGCGATTTTCGCGCCTTCCTTCCAGTTGCCGAGGAATTTTCCATCGGCGGGATAGACCACGCGCGTCAGTTCGCGTGCCGTGATCTTGTCGGCCTCAGCGGACGGCACTTCGTTGTGATACTTGTTGCAGACCTTCAGCGTTTCGTCGGGCTCGATGCGCGCCTGCCATTCAGGCGGCGCCTTGCCGAACGTTGACTTCAGATAGGATTCGACCACGGCGGGATCGATCGGCTTGCTTGCGGTCTGGGCTGATGCAGCAAACGGAAGGCCTGCGAATGCGCCTGCGGCAACGATCAGCGCGAGTTTCAAAGTCGTTTTCATGTTGCGCTCCTTACCGCTTGATCGAGGGGACGTTGATTTCGCCGCCGTTCGCCTGCTTCTGCAGGAAAACCGTCAACGCGGTAAGGGCATCCGATCCATATTCCGGCACAGGCCAGCGCTGCTGCCGATAACAATCCCACAGACGATGCTGCATCGTGCGCACCGCGCTTTGCGACACACGATAGGTCGGCCATCCGCCCATGGTCTCCTGTGCGGGTTTGCCGGGCTTCGAGAAGTTCGGCAGGCCCTGCAGGCGAATACGCTTGCCTTCGTCGGCATGACAGGTCGCGCAGGAAAAATCGTTCACGCCGCCGCGGGTGTAGAAGATTGCTTCGCCGACCGCCGCCATTTCCTGTTCCTTGGGGTGGTTCAGCGGAATGTCGATCTTCATACCGCTCGACTTGTTGGCGATGAAGGCGACCAGATCTTCCATGTCGGACGGCTTACCCGGGCCGGAGAAACGCCGCGCGACGACATCTTTGGTGTCGAGGCCTTGAACGTTCTGCATGCACCAGAGCAGCCGCTGCTCCAGGTCCATAACCTTGTCGGCATCGGCGAAATAGCGCGGCAGTTTCGCGAAGGCGCCTTCGAGTTTGCCAGCGCCAAGGCCGAGATCGCATCCTTCAAGGGAGACGTTCTTGGTGCCGCGCTTTTCACTCCACAATGCTTCGCCGCGATCGACCGCGAGAAATCCGGGGTTGGACATCGGGTCGGAGATCATCTCGCGATAGCGTTCGATTTCCTTTTCCGCTGCGTCCTGAGCGCGAACCGCGAAGTTCGATACACAAAACACAGCAACGGCTATCGCCGACCAGATAATGGTCCGTCTCATAAGTCCCCTCCACTCCGTAAGACCGTCTTTTGCGGTCTTCGCGGCTTCCATGCCAGCCCGACATCTTTACATTCAAGAAAAACAATATAATGATGTGAGCAGATCATGATAGATCACACTTGGCATCGTCAAGCGATACTATCGTCACGGGATGCGAAAGAAGTCCCAGGAGGATTTTCGATGAATTTCAAGCAGTTTGAACCAACCCGCCGCGAAGCGCTGACGCTTGCAGGCGTCGCGGGACTTGCGGCGTTTCTCGCGCCGAAAATGCTGCTCGCGGACGAAGCGGCAGTCGCGGCCGAGATCAAAAAGCTCTACGGCGACAAGAAAATGGAGAGCGGCAAGATCAAGCTCGACGTGCCCGAAATCGCCGAGAACGGCCTGGTTGTGCCGATCAACATCGATGTCGAAAGCCCGATGACCGATTCGGATTACGTGAAGGCCGTGCATGTCTTCGCCGACGGCAACCCATTGCCGGGCGTCGTCAGCTACAGGTTCACGCCGGCTTGCGGCAAGGCCTCCGCCTCGACGCGCATGCGCCTCGCGCAGACGCAGAACATCGTTTGCATCGCGGAAATGTCGAACGGCAACCTGCACATGGCGAAGTCCAATGTGAAGGTGACCATCGGCGGCTGCGGCGGCTGATCGATCTGCTTACTGCGTTAACGGCAAACAATTCAGGCAAGGAATTTTCCCATGGCCACCAAACCCACCCCGCGCGTTCGCGTTCCGGCCCAGGCCAAACCCGGCGAACTGATCGAGATCAAGACTTCTCATTTCGCACGAAATGGAATCCGGCCAGCGCAAGGATTCGGCCGGCAAGGTCGTGCCGCGCAAGATCATCAACAAGTTCACTGCAGCCTTCAACGGCAAGACGGTGTTCGAAGCTGACTGGAATCCTGCGATTTCGGCCAATCCGTATCAGTCGTTTTTCTTCAAGGCGGCCGAGAGCGGCGAGTTCACCTTCACCTGGAAGGATGACGACGGCTCGGACTACACCGCGACGAACAAGCTGACCGTCGCCTGACGACCTGCTTTCCGGCGCGTGACACCTGATCGCGCGCCGCACAGGGAGCCGACAGAGCTTCTAAACAATTCCCTTCATATGAAGGGACCAAGGGTGGATCGATGATATCGAGGCGGGAATTCCTGCAGGCGACGGCGGCTGCGTCCGCGCTGACAATCGGCAGCGGCGCCGGATCGCTGGGTCGCTTGGCGGCGCAACAGCGCCTGACGCAAGCGGACATCACGCGCTTCGATCCGCTCGGCACCGTGACCATCCTCTACATCGCCGATACCCATGCTCAGGTGATGCCGGTGTATTTCCGCGAGCCGTCGGTCAATCTCGGCGTCGGCGAAGTGCGCGGATTGCCGCCGCATCTCACCGATGCGGAGTTTCGCAAATACTTCAATGTCGCGGCCGGATCGGCGGATGCCTACGCGTTGACGGCCGATGATTTCGTGTCGCTTGCCCGAAACTACGGACGTATGGGCGGCATGGATCGCATCGCTGCGCTCGTCAATGCGGTGCGCGCGGAGCGCGGCGAGGACAAGGTGTTGCTGCTCGATGGCGGCGATGCCCTGCAGGGAAGCTGGACCTCACTGCAAACCAAAGGGCAGGACATGGTGGACATCATGTCCGCGCTTAAGGTCGATGCTCTGACGGGACATTGGGAATTCACTTACGGCGATGAGCGACTGAAGGAGATCGTCGACAAGGCGCCATTCGCGTTTCTCGCGCAGAACGTCCGCGACAACGAATGGCAGGAGCCGGTGTTTGAAGCGCGCAAGATGTTCGAGCGCGGTGGCGAGAAGGTTGCGGTTATCGGACAGGCGTTGCCGCGCACGGCGGTGGCCAATCCGCGCTGGATGTTTCCGAAGTGGGAATTCGGCATTCGCGAGGAAGATATCCAGAAGCAGGTCGACGAGGCGCGCGCCGAAGGCGCCACCGTCGTCGTGCTGCTGTCGCACAACGGCTTCGACGTCGATCGCAAGCTGGCCGGTCGCGTCAAGGGGCTTGATGTCATCCTGACCGCGCATACGCATGACGCGATGCCGGGATTGATCCGTGTCGGCGAGACGGTGTTGGTCGCCGTCGGCTCGCATGGGAAATTCCTGTCCCGCCTCGACATCGAGGTGAAGGACAAGAAGGTCAAAGACGTTCGCTTCAAGCTGATGCCGGTGTTCTCCGATGCCATCAAGCCCGATGCGGCGATGACTGCACTGGTCGAAAAGGTGAGGGCGCCCTTCGCGAAGGATCTCGCGCGCACCATCGGCAAGACGGATTCGCTGCTGTATCGTCGCGGCAACTTCAATGGCACCTTCGACGACCTGATCTGCAACGCGATGCTGTCTGAGCGCGATGCCGAGATCGCGCTGTCGCCGGGCTTCCGCTGGGGCGGCACGCTCATTCCGGGTGATGCGATCACCTGGGAGGACGTGACCAACGAGACCGCGATCACCTATCCGAACTGCTATCGCAACCAGATGACCGGCGCGCAGCTCAAGGAAGTGCTGGAGGACGTCGCCGACAACATCTTCCATCCCGATCCTTACTTCCAGGGCGGCGGCGACATGGTTCGTATCGGTGGCATGGGCTATGCGATCGATGTGTCCAAGCCGATGGGTTCGCGTATTTCCGAACTTACGCATCTCAAATCCGGCAAGCCGATCGAAGCGTCGAAGAGCTACACCGTCTCAGGCTGGGCGAGCGTGAATGAAAACACGCAAGGCCCACCGATCTGGGATGTGGTTGCGTCTCACATCTCGAAGCAAGGCACAGTGAAGATCGAACCGAACACCGCGGTGAAAGTCACGGGAGCCTGACGATGGCGTGTCCACGCGTAGAGTTGCGATCAACACATTCACATATTGGGATAAATAGAAAGGATGCCGCATGAGTGACAAATCATCTGCGGATATTCTCAATCGTCGCCGCTTTCTCGGCGGTGCAGGTCTGGCCGGCGCAGGCGCGGTCTTGTCGGCAATTCCGGCGGTTGCGGGCGAGGGCGCAAAACCAGATCCGGTGATCACGGACGTGCAGGACTGGCAGCGCTATCTCGGCGACGGCGTCGACAAGCGGCCTTACGGCATGCCGTCGAAGTTCGAGAAGAACGTTATCCGTCGCGACGTGTCGTGGCTGACGGCGTCGGCGGAATCCTCGGTGAACTTCACGCCGCTGCATGAGCTTGACGGAATCATCACGCCGTCGGGCCTGTGCTTCGAGCGTCATCACAGCGGCGTCGCGGAAATCAATCCGGCCGATCATCGTCTGATGATCAACGGTCTCGTCGACAAGCCGCTTGTCTTCACCATGGATGACATCAAGCGCATGCCGCGCGTGAACAAAATCCATTTTCTTGAATGCGCGGCGAATTCCGGAATGGAGTGGCGCGGCGCGCAGCTCAATGGCTGCCAGTTCACCCACGGCATGGTGCACAATGTCATGTACACCGGCGTGCGGCTGAAGACGTTGCTGGATGAAGCGGGCCTCAAGCCGAACGTGAAATGGCTGATGCTGGAAGGCGCGGATGCCGCCGGGATGAACCGTTCGTTGCCGATCGAGAAGGCGCTGGACGATGTCATTCTTGCATTTGCGATGAATGGCGAAGCGCTGCGGCCCGAGCAGGGTTATCCGCTGCGCGCGGTCATTCCCGGCTGGGAAGGCAATCTCTGGGTGAAATGGATTCGTCGCATCGAAGCAGGCGATCAGCCGTGGCAGACCCGCGAGGAAACCTCGAAGTACACCGACCTCTTGGCAGACGGCCGCTCGCGCAAGCATACCTTCGTCATGGACGCGAAGTCGGTGGTGACCAATCCGTCGCCGCAGGCGCCGCTGAAATACAAGGGCCGCAACGTGCTGAGCGGCTTCGCGTGGTCCGGTCGCGGCACGGTCAAGCGTGTCGACGTGTCGATGGATGGCGGCCGCAACTGGCAGACCGCGCGTATCGATGGTCCGGTGTTCGATAAATCGCTGGTGCGTTTCTACGTCGATTTCGACTGGAATGGCCAGGAGCTGATGATCCAGTCACGCGCGATGGATTCCACCGGCTACGTGCAGCCGACCAAGGACGAATTGCGCAAGGTGCGCGGCGTCAACTCGATCTATCACAACAACGGCATTCAGACCTGGCTGGTGCGCTCGAGCGGAGAAACCGAGAATGTCGAAATTGGTTAAATTCTTCGCTTGCGTCGTGCTGTGCGGCGCTGCTGTTGCGACACTCGCTCCTCACGCCTCGGCGCAGCAAATTGCCGCACGGCAGGCTGCAACATCTTCACCTAAACTTGGTCTTGGACGTCCTGCCCTGCCGGAAGAAATCAAGGCATGGGACACGGACGTGCGGCCGGATGGCAAGGGTCTTCCGGTCGGCAAGGGAACGGTGAAGCAGGGAGACGCGATCTTTCAGGCGCAATGCGCGACCTGCCATGGTGAGTTCGGTGAAGGTGCGGGCCGCTGGCCTGTGCTTGCAGGTGGCGCAGGTACGCTGAAGGCCGATCGCCCCGACAAGACGGTGGGTTCGTTCTGGCCGGATCTGTCGACCGTGTACGACTACATCAAGCGCGCGATGCCCTACGGCAATGCGCGATCTTTGTCGGATGACGATGTTTACGCGCTGGTCGCCTATATCCTGTCGATGAACGATGTCATCAAGGACGAGAATTTTGAACTGAACGAGAAGAATTTTACCTCGATCAAGATGCCGAATGCTGATGCTTTCTTCGATGATGACCGCGAGACTGCCGAAAAGCAGTTCTGGAAGAAGGATCCGTGCATGAAGGACTGCCGCAGCGCACCGAAGGTGACCGGGCGGGCGATGTCGGTCGACGTGACGCCTGACAACAAGGCCGGGCCGAAGGTCGATTGATGGGATTGCTGAAACTGCCAGCGGTGCTCTTTGTCCTGTTGGCGGGTTCGGCTTTCAATCCATTGGCCGCGGGCGATCGCGAACTTGGCCAGTATCTTTCGGCTGAGTGTGTCACCTGTCATCAGGCATCCGGAACCGCAACCGGTATCCCGTCGATTGTCGGCTGGCCAGAGGACCAATTCATCGCCGTGATGAATGCATACAAGGACAAGCAACGGGACAACCCTGTGATGCAGACCGTTGCGGGACGACTTGCCGCAGACGATATCGCTGCACTCGCGGCCTATTTTGGAGGACTATCACCCACGCCGAAATCGAATTGACGCATATGAGCGGCATTCAAGTGAGCGGAGGGGATGATGGATTTCAATCGCAGGCAACTGCTGACAGGCACCGTGGCACTGACTGGCGCGACGATGTTCGGCGCTCCCGCGGTTCTTGGGCAGGCCAAGCCACGCGTCGTGGTGATCGGCGGTGGTGCAGGCGGTGCAACGGCCGCGAAATACATCGCGAAAGACAGCGCAGGTGCGATCGCCGTCACGTTGGTTGAACCAAACTCCAACTATCAGACCTGCTTCCACAGCAACCTTTATCTGGGCGGAATGCGTGATTACCCGTCGATCACACATGACTACTCGACGCTCACCAAGAACCACGGCATCGCGCTGGTCAAGGCGCGGGCGATCGCGCTCGATCGAGACCAAAGAGAGGTTGTACTCGGAGGCGGACTTCGGTTGCCGTATGATCGCGTCGTGGTTTCTCCGGGCATCGATCTGAAATATGATTCCGTACCGGGCTGGTCGCAGGCCGCCGAGGAAAGCATGCCGCATGCGTGGAAGCCTGGCGCGCAAACCCAATTGCTGAAGAAAAAGCTGGACGCGGTTCCGAACGGCGGTGTCATCGTGATGATCGCGCCGCCCAATCCCTACCGTTGTCCGCCGGGCCCCTATGAACGGGCCTCGATGATGGCTTACGCGCTGAAGACCGCGGGTAAGGATCGCTGCAAGATTTTCATCATCGATCCGAAGGAAACGTTTTCAAAGCAAGCGCTGTTCCAGGAGGGCTGGGAGAATCACTACAAGGGCATGATCGAGTGGCTTGGTCCCAAGGTCCACGATGGCTTGAAGTCGGTCGAGCCAGCAAGCGGAACAGTGGTCACCGGCTTCGAGACCTACAAGAACGCGGCGCTGGTCAATGTCATTCCGGCGCAGATGGCGGGCGCTATCGCGCGCGAGTCCGGTTTGGCGAATGCAAGCGGCTTTTGCGCCATCGATCCCTCCAACATGAAATCGGCGGTCGATACGAACGTCTATGTGCTGGGCGATGCCTGCATCCCGGGTGACATGCCGAAGTCAGCGTTCTCCGCGAACAGCCAGGCGAAGGTTGCAGCCATGATGATCCGGGGCGAACTCGCATCGGCACGCACGTTTCCGGCGCGCTACACCAACACGTGCTGGAGCCTGATAGCGGCGGACGATTGCGTGAAGATCGGCGGCGCCTATGAAGCGAAGGACGGCAAGATCGGTGCGTCTTCGACTTTCGTATCGCAGACCGGCGAGGCGGCGGATCTGCGCAAGCAGACGCAGGCCGAAAACATGGGCTGGTACAGCGGTATCACCGCCGACATGTTTACCTGACATAACATACGCGAAGTGGATGGCGATCTGGTGTCGGTCCGCATCGGATTGGCTGGAACCTCGCATTTGCAGCATCGCAATGGGGTGATCGATAATTTTCACCTACATGAGCCGCGCAGGTCTGCCGAGCGGCGATGAGTCTTGTCGTCCCTCGTCCGAATATGCCAACTATTCGCCGATCTTTGCTGATGATCCGGGGGCGGCGTGGCAAATGTTCTGGTTATCGACGATGATCCTGCGGTCCGGGCGACCATGGACATCGTGCTCAAGCGCGACCGTCATGAGGTCGTTCTCGCCGAGAATGGCCGAAAAGGTCTTCAACTTCTTCAAGTCCGACAATTCGAACGACGAACTCGACTGGGAATAAATCAGACGATCGTCGAATGGCCTCGAATTGGGGAGCTTTCCGCATGTCGGCAAGTTCTCTTTCTAAACCGGTAATGCGATCGAGTATTTGACCTGACTAAGCGCGAAGCTCGATTCGATCGAGGCGATGCCGTCGAGTCTTGTAAGCTTGTTCTTGATGAAAGCTTCATAGGACGGCAGATCTGCTGTCACCACGCGCAGCAGATAGTCACGGTTCCCGGTCATCAGATAGCATTCCAGGACTTCGTTCCATTTCGAGATCGCCCGTGCGAAGCGGTTGAGGTCTTCTTCCTTCTGGCGTTCCAGTTTGATGGAAATGAACACGCTGACGGGAAGCCCAACGGACTTCTGGTCGACCATGGCGATATAGCGGGTGATAACGCCGCGCTCCTCCAGCAGCTTGACGCGGCGATGGCATGGCGAGACCGACAGCCCGACCTGGTCGGCCAGTTCCTGCATGGTGACCCGGCTATCGGTTTGCAGAATTGCTAGAATTTTCCGGTCGATGGCATCCAATGCGATCATTGGTATAAAATCTCGTCCGTGTGTACTGTTTTGAGAAACTATACTAATATTCCCGCGCGCGTCGATATGATTTGAGATTTTTCGACGGTCGACGAAGATTAGCATTGTGGCTTGATCCCCTTGTTGGTGAACGCCATGCCCATCGAACCATCTCGTCTGGAAATTCTGTCAGCCCTTGCGAAAAAGGTGCTGTGGCTGTCGTCGTGGACGATCCACCACGCCAATCATGTCCGTCCAGACTCCGATGGCCTTAAGGTCGGTGGCCACCAGGCCTCGTCGGCCTCGCTGGCAACGATCATGTCGGCGCTCTATTTCGGTGTGCTGAAGCCGGAGGATCGGGTTGCGGTGAAGCCGCATGCCAGCCCGGTCTTTCATGCGATCCAGTACCTGTTCGGACACCAGACCCGCGACAAGCTCGAACATTTCCGCGGCTTCAAGGGTGCGCAATCTTATCCGTCGCGTACCAAGGACACTGACGATGTCGACTTTTCGACAGGTTCGGTCGGACTCGGCGTTGCGCAGACGCTGTTTTCGTCGCTGGTGCAGGACTACGTGAAGTCCCACGGTTGGATGAAGGATCGGCCGGAGGGGCGCATGATAGCGCTGGTCGGCGATGCGGAACTCGACGAGGGCAATATCTTCGAGGCATTGCTCGAAGGCTGGAAGCAAGGCCTGCGCAATACGTGGTGGATCATCGACTACAACCGCCAGAGTCTCGATGCCGTCATTCGTGAAGGACTCTGGGAGAAGCTTGAGACCATGTTCCGCAATTTCGGCTGGGACGTGGTGATCGTGAAATACGGAAAGTTGATGCAGGCGGCATTCGCGGAGCCGGGCGGCGAGGCGCTGCGACGCTGGATCGATACCTGTCCGAACCAGATGTATGCCGCGCTGTGCTTCCAGGGCGGTGCGGCATTCCGCAAGCATCTGCTCGATGATATCGGCGATCAGGGGCCCGTCACGAAGTTGATCGAGAAGCGCAGCGACGTGGAATTGCTGGCGCTGATGTCCAATCTCGGCGGCCACGACATGGCGAGCATGCTCGAGGCGTTCGAGGCGATCAACCACGATCGCCCTGTCTGCTTCATCGCCTACACCATCAAGGGTGTCGGCCTGCCGTTCCAGGGACACAAGGACAACCATGCGGGCTTGATGACCGTTTCCCAGATGGAAGCGTTCCGCAAGGCGCAGAACATCCGTCCGGGCCACGAATGGGACCGGCTGGAAGGATTGTCGCTGGAGCCTGCGCGCATCGAGGCGTTTCTCAAGGACGTTACCTTTGCGCGCGAAGGAACGCGGCGTCTCGACGCGCCAAAAATCGAAGTGCCCGAGCGTTTGTCCGTTTCGCTCGCGCCACGCATGTCGACCCAGCAGGGTTTCGGCCTGATCCTCAACGAACTTGCGCGCAGCGAAACGAAACTCGCCGAGCGCATCGTCACCACGTCTCCTGACGTGACCGTTTCGACCAATCTCGGCCCGTGGGTCAATCGTCGCGGTCTGTTCGCGATGGCGGAGAAAGTCGATCTGTTCCGCAAGGAGAAGATCCCTTCAACGTTCGCATGGGATTATTCGCCGAAGGGGCAGCATATTGAACTCGGCATCGCCGAGATGAACTTGTTCATCGCATTGTCCGCGCTTGGTCTGTCACACGCGATCAACGGCGAGCGGCTGCTCCCGGTGGGAACCCTGTACGATCCCTTCATCGAGCGTGGGCTCGATGCGTTGAATTATGCCTGCTATCAGGATGCGCGTTTCATGGTGGCGGCGACGCCGTCGGGCATTACACTCGCGCCGGAAGGTGGTGCTCATCAGTCGATTGCGACACCGCTGATCGGGATGGCGCAGGATGGACTGGCTTCGTTCGAGCCGGCCTTTGTGGACGAACTCGCCGTCATTATGCGTTGGGGTTTCGACCATATGCAGCGCGACGACGATGGTGGTTCGATCTACCTTCGGCTTTCGACGCGGACACTTGATCAGGTTCAGCGCGCGATGACGCCTGAATTGGAAAGCGATATTGCAGCCGGCGCATACTGGCTGCGCAAGCCGGGTCCGAATGCCGAACTGGTAATCGCCTATACCGGTGCGGTGGCGCCCGAGGCCATCGAGGCGACCGGACTTCTCGGTGAAGATCGCCGCGATATCGGCTTGCTTGCGATCACGTCCGCCGATCGGTTGTATGGCGGCTGGACAGCTTCACGCAAGGGTCGCCGCAACGGCGGTCCCCGCGACACCAGCCACATCGAGCAACTGTTGGCTCCATTACCGCGCGACTGTGGCTTGATTACAGTGGTCGACGGACATCCGGCCACGCTCGCCTGGCTCGGCAGCGTGCATGGTCACCGCGTGGAAGCGCTCGGTGTTCAGCAATTCGGGCAGACCGGGACCATCGGCGATCTTTATAAGCACTATGGTCTCGACGCCAACACCATCATCGATGCGGCCGCAAGCCTGACATTCGGAGCGCCCATCCGTCATCGCAAGCTTGCGGTTTGATCGCGAGGCTCGCTAGTTCGCCTTCGGCGTGAACGGACCGGCGGGCGAGCGGCTCATCATGGCGGTAAAGATGAGCCCTGCGATCGCGAACCACACCGTCAGCCAAAAGCCATCGATATAGGCAAGCACGTTCGCCTCGCGCTGAACCTTTGAGGCGAGCGTCACCAAGCTGCGCGCGGGTGCTGTCGCGGCATCGTCACTTGCAAAGTAGTTCGACAGTTTCGCGAGTATGCGGATCACATCCGAACTGCCATCGGCGACGTGCTGTCCGAGCAGATTGGAGTGAAGCTGTTCGCGAACACGCAGCCACGTTCCCATCAGCGCGATCCCAATCTCTGCACCCCCAAGACGCATGATCTGAATGTAAGCAGCGAATGCCGTGGCGCGGGTTGGATCGGAATTGGAGACGGCAATGATAATGATTGGGAAGAGCGTGAAGGCTTGACCGAGCGATTGCAGCAAGACCATCGGGATGAAGTCCGCCAGGGCCCACTCATTGGTGATTTGAGTCCCGAGTAATCCGGCCACTGCAAAAGCCGTCAGCCCAATGATCAGAACGATGCGCGGATCGATCCGCCGCATCAGGTAGATCGATAAGGGGAGGGTCACCGCCATCGGCAGAACGCCGTAAATCAGGAACAGCGAGCCGGTCTGTTCCGGTCTTAGCTGTGCAATGGCGGTCAGAAAATTCGGCGCGAGAGACGAATTGGAGAGACCCGTGAGGGTGTACAAAAGGATGACCACGAGCGCGAGACCGATGTTGCGCGAGAACAGAATTTTTACGTGAGCCCAAGGATTCTTGACGAGCGACTCGTTGATGAGAAAACACACCAAGAGAAAAACGCCACCCATGAGCAGCGCGAAGATCGTTCCGGATTCGAGCCAGTTCAGACGATTGCCCTGATCGAGCCCGGCGTAGATCATCGCGAAGCCGGTGCCCAGAAGCAGCATGCCGCCCCAATCAGCTTCGCGGACGAGCTCGCGGTTGACGGGGTCATGCGGTGTTCCCAAGTAGACGAGCAATCCTAATAGCGGCGCGACGATGATGTCCTGCCAGAACATCCATTGCCAGCCGAGGGTATCGACATAAAAGCCGACGAGCGAAATGCCAGAGTTCAGGGTGAAGCCGACACGGATTGAGTAGAGCGCAATGGCCGGCAACCACCACTTCATTGGCAGGTTGCGAAAGATGATCATCAAGGTCGCAGGAACGAATGTCCCCAACAGCAGGCCATGGATGATGCAGAGCGCCATCAGCAAGTTGTAATCTCGTGTAAGCGGGATGAGGAGCGACACCACGGCATAGATGAGACTTGGGATGCCCAGCACACGGCGAAGTCCGAATGCCGTGGCGAGCCATGCGACCGCTGGAGCGATCAGGATTTGAGATCCGATCGCCGCCGTACTCAGCCAGGCGCCTTCATCGAAGCTAAGCGAGAGGCCGCCTTTGAGATCTGGCAATCCAATCGTAAAGAGGCGGCTGTCGAAATTGGCCAGAAACGCTCCGAACAGGACCGCGCCGGCAGCGAACAGCGGCTTAGCGGACGTCCCGCCAAGCGACACGGGGCCGCTTCGGATGACCTCACTTGCTGCCATTGGTGCTGGCCCCGCGGGCTTCGGCCGTGGCAGTCTCGCCCACGTGAATCCGGGATACGACTGACATACCGGGAAGAAGCCGTTCAAGCAGTGGTTGATCCTTGTCGAGCGCAATGCGGACAGGGATGCGCTGAACCACCTTGGTGAAATTTCCGGTGGCGTTGTCAGGTGGCAGAAGTGCGAATTGCGACCCGCTTGCGGGCGAAATGCGTTCGACGCGGCCGCGCAATGTTTCGCTGGGGAATGTATCAACCGTAATGTCGACGCGTTGACCGGGCTTCACATGCGTCAGCTGGGTCTCTTTATAGTTCGCGATGACGTAGACATTCGGCAACGGCACCACATTGATCAGGTTGCTTCCGATATTGACGTAGTCTCCCGGCTGAACCAGTCGCTCTCCGATGACGCCATCGAATGGTGCAACGATTTTGGTGTAGCCAAGGCGGAGGCGGGCTGCGGACAACAGTGCCTGCGCACCGAGCAAATCCGCATTGCGTTGTTTCTTGTTGCCGGCCAGCACCTCGATTTGATGGCGTTGGGCGGCGATAACGGCGCGACTGGCATGGACGTCAGCCTGAGCCTTGGCATAGTCGGCGGTGGCTTGCTCGAGTTTCTGCCGCGTGCCGGCTTCCGTTATGGCCAGCGACTGTTGTCGTTCCTGTTCCTGACGCGCTTCGACTTCCCGGGCCTCGGCGGACACGCGCGCCGCTTCGGCTTGAGCGATGGTGGCGTATTGCAGCTCGACCTGATTAGCAATGTTGTCGAGCGCGGCCTGAGCGCCAGCCACAGCAGCCTCTGCCTGTGCGACCTGAGCTTCGTAGTCCGCCGGATCAATTTGAATCAGCAGATCTCCGGTCTTGACGTGCTGAAAGTCTTCGACAGCAACCGTTAATACCTCGCCGGAAACTCGGCTGCTCAATCGTGTCGTCTGCGCGCGAACATAAGCGTCATTGGTGGTCTGAACGCTGGCGTTCCCAGTCCATGCATCCCAACGTGCCGTCGCCAGAGCAACAAATGTTAAGGCGGCCAGCACGGCCAGTACAGGGATCGCAAGACGGCGCATCGCATTTCGCGAGGAAGATGAGACCGGCGGCGCATCGGCCGATGGGGAGGATGACGAAGCCGCCGGGGCAGGCTCGCTCCGCGCTTCTCGCCTGCTGTCGGGATTCAACTGTGCCACTGGCGTCTCGCTAAATCGGTGTGCATTGATTATTGGCCGAAAGGTCGAGGCCTTCAAGAACAACGGGCATCGAGGTGCTGACATTTAGTTGTTGCATGGGCTGAAGGCGCATCGTTCCGGCCGGTGAAATCGCGAGTTGACCGGGAACACGAACATCATCACCATTGGTCCGCTTTCGAGATCAGGTGCTGAATGGCCGAGTTGTCTAGTCGCCAGTCCGATATTCTCAACATCGCGCGTTCGTCGGGGCGTGTGACGGTGGAGGATCTTGCGCGCCGATTTGAAGTCTCCGCACAGACCATTCGCAAGGATCTCAACGACCTGTGTGACCGCCGCTCACTGACACGGGTCCATGGCGGTGCCATCATCGCGTCCGGTGTCGAGAACGTCGCTTACGAGGCGCGCCGCTTCGTTGCTGCGGAAGAGAAAAAGGCGATCGGCGTGGCCGCGGCGGCGCAAATTCCCAATGGCTGCTCGCTCTTCATCAACATTGGCACGACGACGGAGGAAGTTGCGAGCGCGCTGACGTCGCATGAGGATTTGCTGGTCATCACCAACAACCTCAATGTCGCGATGATGCTGTACCGTCATCCGCGCATGGAAGTCATCGTGGCCGGCGGCACGGTGCGTCGTTCGGACGGGGCGGTGATCGGATCGACAGCAAATAACCTGATTACGCAATTCAAGGTGGACTACGCCATCATCGGCGCGTCAGCGATCGACGAGGACGGCGCGCTGCTCGACTTCGACTATCGCGAGGTGCAGGCCGCACAGGCGATCATCGCCAATGCACGCAGTGTCATGCTGGTGGCCGACAGCACCAAGCTTCGGCGCAGTGCACCGGTCCGCATTGCCCATCTCAGCCAGATCCAGACTTTCGTGACCGACGTTCCTTTGCCTGCGAGGTTGCAAGGTATCTGCACCAGCGGCGGCATCGAGGTCATCGCGGCGATGCCGGACAAACCCGCTGACGTCTGAAAACGCTCTTTCATTCATCGAACCGTTCTCTTGAAAATGGGGCCATTTGGCTCGGCTGGCCACAACAGTTTCCTTTTTGCGTCCTGTCGCTTGCTTTCGTTTTGGGCTGTGATTTAATCAGAATCGAAAGCAAAATCGCTCAATTCGAAAATAGCGATTGCCGGGGAAGCGCTTTGGAACAGGTTTTCGACCTCGCAATTATTGGCGGAGGGATCAACGGCTGTGGCATCGCCCGGGACGCTGCTGGTCGTGGAAATTCTGTTTTCCTCTGTGAAATGAACGATTTGGCCAGCGGCACCTCGTCGTGGTCAAGCAAACTGATCCACGGCGGCCTTCGCTATCTCGAATATTATGAGTTCCGCCTGGTCCGCGAGGCGTTGATCGAGCGAGAGGTGCTCTGGCAGATCGCGCCTCATATCATCAAGCCGTTGCGGTTTGTGCTTCCACATCATTCCGGTTTGCGGCCGACCTGGCTCCTGCGGCTTGGGCTCTTCATCTACGATCACCTTGGCGGCAGACACCTGCTGCCTGCCGCGCGTTCGGTCGACCTGCGGCGCGATGAAGTCGGGCGGCCCTTGGTGCCGGGACGTTTCACCCGCGGGTTCGAATATTCCGACTGTTTTGTCGATGACGCACGGCTTGTCGTTCTCAACGCGCGCGATGCCGCGGATCGCGGCGCGGTGATCCGCACACGGACCCGTGCGGTCGAGGCGCGACGCCTGGATGATTGCTGGCAGGTGACGTTGGAAGACACGATCACTGGTGCGCGAGACAGCATCAAGGCGCGCGCGCTGGTCAATGCCGGTGGGCCTTGGGTCGAAGATGTGTTGGCACGTCGCGCGGGAATTAACGCCAAGGCCAAGGTCCGCCTGGTTCAGGGCTCGCACATCGTCGTACCGCGTCTGTACGACCATGATCGCGCCTATACGTTCCAGAATGCCGACGGTCGTGTTGTCTTCGTCATTCCCTATCAGAATGATTTCACGCTGATCGGCACCACCGATCGCGATTATGACGGTGATCCCGCCAAGGTGCGAGCATCAGCGGATGAAATCGCCTACCTCTGCCAGTCGGTGAACGATTACCTCGCAAAGCCGGTTAAGCCGCAGGATGTTGTGTGGGCCTATGCCGGCGTTCGCCCGCTGTATGATGACGGTGCCAGCGAAGCGAAAGCGGCGACCCGAGACTATGTTTTCGAGTTCGATACGCCGGGCGGCTTGCCGCTGCTGTCGATCTTTGGCGGCAAGATCACGACGTATCGCCGACTTGCGGAAGAAGCGCTCGAACGCCTGGCGCCTTATCTGCGGGGCACGAAAGTGCAGGCCGGATGGACGGCCAAAACGCCGTTGCCGGGCGGCGATCTCGACGTCTCCGCAGTTCCGGCACTGGCCGACGAGTTGGCCCGCGACCATTTGTTCCTGTCGCGCGCTCTCGCGCTTCGTCTGGCGCACGCCTATGGTACGCGCGCCAGCAAAGTTCTTGGCGATGCGTCTTCAGCATCGGATCTCGGGCAATTGTTCGGAGACACGCTCACAGAACGTGAAGTCCGATACCTCATGGCGCACGAATTTGCTCGCACCGCAGAGGATATTGTCTGGCGACGGTCCAAACTCGGCCTGCGCCTTTCCGCAAATGAAGTGAAAGCGCTCGACGACTGGATCGCCAAGCATCGCAACGGGTCCGACCGGCCCGTGATGGAAGCGGGAGGCCGTGCATGAGCGTTGCTCTCGACAGCGTCTCGCGCGAGGTTAACGGCGTTTCGTGGATTCGCGATGTATCGCTGACGCTCGAGCGTGGCACGCTGAGCGTACTGCTCGGCCCCACACTGTCAGGCAAGACATCGATCATGCGGCTGCTCGCAGGGCTCGACAAGCCAACGTCGGGGCGTGTTCTCGTCGATGGCAAGGATGTCACCGGGTTCGACGTGCGCAAGCGTTCGGTCGCGATGGTCTATCAGCAGTTCATCAACTATCCGACACTGACAGTGTTCGAGAACATTGCTTCGCCGTTGCGTGTCCAGGGCAAGCCGCGCGACGAGATCGAAGCGCGAGTCAACGGTGCTGCGAAACTGCTCCAGCTCGAGCCTTATCTTAACCGCACTCCTTTGCAGCTTTCAGGCGGCCAGCAGCAGCGCACGGCGATTGCGCGGGCGTTGGTCAAAGGGGCAGATCTCGTGCTGCTCGACGAGCCGCTCGCCAATCTCGATTACAAGTTGCGCGAGGAGTTGCGAACTGAATTGCCGCGTATTTTCGAAGCGTCCGGTGCGATATTCGTCTACGCGACGACCGAGCCGTCGGAAGCATTGCTTCTTGGGGGCAACACCATCTGCATGTGGGAAGGGCAGGCGCTTCAGGTTGGAGCCACGCCGGACGTTTACCGCCGTCCAGACACCGTGCGTGTCGCGGAAGTGTTCTCTGACCCGCCAATGAACACCGTCGGGATCGAGAAGAAGAATGGCTCCATCCACTACGCGGGCGGCGAACGCGCGACAGCCGCCGGGCTGTTCGAGGGTTTGCAAGACGGACATTACAAAGTTGGTTTTCGTGCACACCAGCTTGAAGTCGCGAGTGCAATACCGGGACGGCATGCATTTCCTGCGAAGGTAACAGTGACGGAAATCACGGGGTCAGAGAGCTTCGTTCATCTTAATCGCGACGGTTACAACTGGGTCGCGGTGCTGCAGGGCATCCACGAATTTCTGCCCGGACAAGAACTTGATGCGGCCCTCGATCCGAACGATCTTTTCATTTTTGACGTATCCGGCCAGCTGGTTGCTGCGCCGCGATCCATGTGAGGCGTGCCATGGCCCGCATTGATCTCGTCGATCTGGCGCATTCCTACGGAGGTGAAACCTCCGATACAGCTTCGTATGCATTGAAGCCGATGACCATGACATGGCGACAGGGGGGCGCCTACGCGCTGCTCGGCCCGTCAGGCTGCGGCAAGACAACCTTGCTGAACATCATCTCAGGGATTGTGACGCCGTCGCACGGGAAAGTGCTGTTTGACGGGGTCGACATTACGCCGCTCTCCACGCGCGAACGTAATATCGCGCAGGTCTTCCAGTTCCCGGTGATCTACGACACCATGACCGTGGGACAAAACCTTGCGTTTCCACTGAAGAACCGCGGAATGCCGCGCAACGAGATCGACGCGCGTGTTGCGGAGATTGCGAAATTGCTCGATCTCACGCCGTTTGTGGATCGCAAGGCAGTGCGGCTGAGTGCTGATGCGAAGCAGAAAATATCGCTCGGTCGCGGCTTGGTGCGCTCCGACGTCGCAGCAGTGCTGTTCGATGAACCGCTGACGGTGATCGATCCCCATTTGAAGTGGGAATTGCGCTCAAAGCTCAAGGCGCTGCATCAGGCGCTTGATCTCACCATGATCTATGTGACCCATGACCAGACCGAGGCGCTGACCTTCGCCGACACGGTCGTGGTGATGCACGATGGCCGTGTCGTACAGAGCGGCACGCCGGAAGAGTTGTTTGCGAAGCCTGCACACACCTTTGTTGGATATTTCATCGGCTCTCCGGGGATGAACATTGTTCCGGGCGAGGTCAAAGGTCGCGAGGCACGGATCGACGGTCACGTCATCGCGCTGAACAGCACTTACGACAGTCTACCACTGGGCGCGCGCATCGAAATCGGCGTGCGGCCGGAGTTTGTCAGCGTGGCGCCACCTGCGCCGGACCTTCTGACCGCGAGAATCGAGCGGATCGACGATCTCGGGCGCGTTCGTTTCGCCCGCGCCCGGATCGGTGACGTGAAATTCTCGGCGCGCGTGCCTGACGGATTTTCGATTCCGGACAACAAGGCCGGTCTTGTTTTCGATCCGGCCCATGTTCACGTTTACGCTGACAGCGTTCTGGTTGAGGGGCGCGCCTGATGGACAAGACGATCAACAACAAGGCGTGGCTTCTGGTTCTGCCGGTTTTCGCGATCGTGGCGTTTTCCGCGATCCTGCCGTTGATGACGGTTGTGAATTATTCCGTGCAGGACACCTTCGGTAACAATCAGTTCTTCTGGAATGGCGTCGGTTGGTTCAAGGAATTGCTCGATCCGTCCACGGATCTCGGTTCGCGCTTTCTTGCTTCGCTGGGCCGTAATCTTTTGTTCTCGGCCATCATCCTTGCCATCGAAGTTCCGCTGGGGATTCTGGTTGCGTTGTCGATGCCGCGGGAAGGATGGCGCGTTGCGGTGTGCCTTGTGATCCTCGCGCTGCCGTTATTGATCCCTTGGAATGTCGTCGGCACCATCTGGCAGATTTTCGGCCGGCCCGACATCGGCTTGCTGGGCTATACACTCAACAAGATGGGCCTCGACTATAATTACGTGTCCAACGTTTTCGACGCCTGGGCCACTATCATTGTGATGGATGTCTGGCATTGGACCAGCCTGGTGGCGCTGTTGTGCTACGCCGGGCTGAAGTCCATTCCGGATGCATACTATCAGGCGGCGCAAATCGACGGCGCCTCCCGTTGGGCCGTCTTTTCCGCTATCCAGCTGCCGAAAATGAAGCGTGTTCTGCTGATCGCGGTTTTGCTGCGCTTCATGGACAGCTTCATGATCTATACTGAACCGTTCGTCGTCACCGGTGGAGGCCCCGGCAATTCGACCACGTTCGTCTCCATCGAACTGGTTAAGATCGCGCTGGGCCAATTTGATCTCGGCAAGGCCGCGGCACTGTCGATCGTCTATAATCTCGTCATTCTGATCGTGTGCTGGGTGTTCTATACGGTGATGACGAACGCCGACAACGAACGCGCGCCGACCACGGGAGGTGCGTGATGCACACGATCCCAGGGCGCCGCATCATCCTGACGCTGTTTCTGATGTTCCTGTTGCTGCCGATCTACTGGCTGATCAACATGAGTTTCAAGACCAATACAGAGATCGTGACGACCATGACTCTGTGGCCAAACCAGCCGACGCTGATGCACTACAAACGTATTTTTACGGATTCGAGCTGGTACTCGGGCTACATCAACTCGCTGAAATACGTCATCATTAACACGATCATTTCGATTTCGTTCGCGCTTCCGGCGGCTTACGCGTTTTCGCGATATCGTTTCCTCGGCGACAAGCACTTGTTCTTCTGGCTGCTGTCGAACCGCATGGCGCCGCCGGCGGTGTTCGCGCTGCCGTTCTTCAATCTGTATTCGGCGATCAATCTGTTCGACACGCCATGGGCAGTGGCGCTGGCCCATTGTCTGTTCAATGTGCCGCTGGCGGTGTGGATTCTCGAAGGCTTCATTTCGAGCGTGCCGAAGGAAATTGACGAGACCGCCTTTCTGGACGGATATTCCTTCCCGCGCTTCTTCGTGAAGATATTGGTGCCGCTGATCGCGAGCGGTATCGGCGTCGCGGCCTTTTTCTGTTTCATGTTTTCGTGGGTCGAATTGCTGCTGGCGCGTACGCTGACGTCGGTCAACGCCAAGCCGATCGCAGCAACCATGACGCGCACGATTTCGGCGTCGGGGATGGATTGGGGACTGCTCGCTGCGGCGGGTGTCTTGACCATTATTCCCGGTGCGTTGGTGATATGGTTTGTCCGCAACTACATCGCGCGCGGCTTCGCGCTTGGACGGGTGTGAGCCATGGAAAACATCGCATGGATGGCCTGGACGCTTCCAACGGCGATTTTCTTCTGCCTGCTGGCTGCAACGCTTGCGACCATGACATGGCTCGCGGTGCGTTATCCGGAAGCAGAGCGCGTCGGGGTTTTAAGAATTCCGACCACGCGGGGCGATCGTTTGTTCATTTCGCTGATCGCAGCAGCGGTCATCCATCTTTTGTGGATTGGTTTTGTAGGCATCAATCCAATCACGACGCTTCCAATCGGGGAAGGCGTTGAGGTGTCGAGCCTGTGGCTCGCCAGCGTGATTTCGCTCGTCTCGGCCGTTGTCATATTTCGCAACGTCTAGCCGCGCGGAGAGAGGCAGATCCGGGATCAACCCGGACCTGGAGTGATGTGTTTCAACGGAGGAAACCATGCGACATACAACACGGAATCGTCTTTTGACGATGGCAAGCGCGGTGGCGCTGATGGCGGCCTCGGCTGCGATCACTGCTCCCGCTTTCGCGGACGAGGCTGCTGCGAAAAAGTGGGTTGATAACGAATTCCAACCTTCGACATTGCCGAAGGAAGATCAGATGAAGGAAATGCAGTGGTTCATCAAGGCCGCTGAACCCTTCAAAGGCATGGAGATCAATGTCGTTTCGGAAACGATTACGACGCACGAGTATGAATCCGGCACGTTGGCAAAAGCTTTTTCGGAAATCACCGGGATCAAGCTCAAGCACGATCTGATCCAGGAAGGCGATGTCGTCGAAAAACTGCAAACTCAGATGCAGTCCGGCAAAAATGTCTATGACGGATGGATCAACGACTCTGATCTGATCGGCACGCACTTCCGCTACAATCAGACGGTGGTTCTGTCGGACTACATGACGGGCGAGGGCAAGGACGTCACCGATCCGATGCTTGACGTCGACGACTTCATCGGAAAATCGTTCACCACCGCGCCGGACGGTAAGCTCTATCAGCTTCCGGATCAGCAGTTCGCGAACCTGTATTGGTTCCGCTACGACTGGTTCACCAATCCTGAATACAAGGCGAAGTTCAAGGCCAAGTATGGCTACGAGCTGGGCGTGCCGGTGAATTGGTCAGCTTACGAAGACATTGCTGAGTTCTTCACCAACGACATCAAGGAAATCA
Organism: uncultured Alphaproteobacteria bacterium; assembly: GCA_963751855.1. Classification (GTDB taxonomy): domain Bacteria; phylum Pseudomonadota; class Alphaproteobacteria; order Rhizobiales; family Xanthobacteraceae; genus Afipia. The sequence goes on from CAVVWF010000001.1 coordinate 29,625, forward strand.
ACGGCGTCAAGGTCTATGGTCACATGGACTACGGCAAGAAGGATCCGTCGCTTGGTTGGCGGTTCACCGACGCGTGGCTGTCCATGGCCGGCAACGGCGACAAGGGCATTCCGAACGGCAAGCCGGTCGATGAGTGGGGCATCCGGATGGAAGGCTGCCGGCCGGTTGGTTCGTCGGTCGAGCGTGGCGGCGACACCAACGGTCCCGCCGCGGTCTATTCGATCGTGAAGTATCTCGACTGGTTGAAGAAGTATGCCCCGCCTCAGGCTCAGGGCATGACCTTCTCAGAGGCCGGACCTGTTCCTGCACAGGGCAATATCGCGCAGCAGATCTTCTGGTACACCGCCTTCACCGCGGACATGGTGAAGCCTGGTCTGCCGGTGATGAATGCTGACGGCACCCCGAAATGGCGCATGGCGCCATCTCCTCACGGCTCCTACTGGAAGGAAGGCATGAAGCTCGGCTATCAGGACGCCGGCTCTGTGACTTTGCTCAAATCGACACCAGCGGATCGCCGCAAGGCAGCGTGGCTTTATCTCCAGTTCATCAATTCCAAATCGGTGAGCCTGAAGAAGAGCCATGTCGGTCTCACCTTCACGCGTGAATCCGACATCTGGGACAAGTCGTTCACGGAGCGTGCACCGAAGCTCGGCGGTCTGGTCGAGTTCTACCGCTCGCCAGCGCGCGTGCAGTGGACCCCGACCGGCAACAACGTGCCGGACTATCCGAAGCTTGCTCAGTTGTGGTGGCAGAACATCGGCGATGCGTCGTCCGGTGCGAAGACGGCGCAGGCAGCGATGGATTCGCTGGCGGCGGCGCAGGAACTCGGTGCTCGAGCGTCTTGAGAAATCGGGCGTGCAGGGTGCTTGCGGACCCAAGCTCAATCCGAAGCAGACGGCAGAGTACTGGTTCGCGAAGTCTGAGAAGGACGGCAACATCGCGCCTCAGCGCAAGCTGGCGAACGAGAAGCCAAAGGGCGAGACCATCGACTACGACACGCTGATCAAGTCGTGGCCGGCCTCACCGCCGAAGCGCGCTGAAGCCAAGTAAGCGAGTCTTGCAGGCGACTCATGAAGGAGGCCGGGAGCAATCCCGGCCTTTTTTTGTTTTGCAAATGTGGCGTGGGGTCGTACTGAGAAATTTTTAGGCAATCTCGTGTGTTTCAGCACGATGACAGGCGCAGTCGCTGCTCACTTTCTTGTGGAGCAGCGAACGCAGATTTTTGATTTGGAATAGTTCCATTTTAATGGTCAACATCGAAGTCCAACGGCGATATGCGCCTATTACGGGGAAATGCGATGGCAAGCCTCACTATTAATGGAAAAACATTCGAGATCGATGCGGAGATGGATACGCCGCTTTTGTGGGCGATCCGGGAAAACGTCGGACTGACGGGGACGAAATACGGCTGCGGCATTGCACAATGCGGCGCGTGCACGGTTCATATCGACGGCGCGGCGACGCGCTCTTGCAGCGTGATGCTGAGCGACGCCATCGGCAAGCAGATCACGACGATCGAGGGGCTGGCCGCTGACGGTGCCCTGCACAAGGTGCAGCAGGCGTGGGTCGCCAACGACGTGCCGCAATGTGGCTATTGCCAAAGCGGCATGATCATGGCCGTCGCGGCGCTCCTCAAGGATAATCCGAAGCCGACCGACAAGGACATCGACGATACCATCACCAATATCTGCCGCTGTGGCACGTTCCAGCAGGTGCGTGAAGCTATTCACGCTGCCGCGAACGCTTGAGGGGGCAGACATGAATCATATCCCGACAATCAATCGTCGTTCGTTTGTGCTCGGTACCGCAGCCGTTGGCGGCGGGCTTGTGCTCGGTCTCGATCTTCCCTTCGGCGGCCCGAGCGTCGTGCGCGCGGCGGATGGCACGCCGGAAGTCAACGCCTGGGTCGTGATCAGGCCCGATGACACGGTGGTCATTCGTGTCGCGCGCTCCGAGATGGGGCAGGGCACGCTGACCGGTCTCGCCCAGCTTGTGGCTGAAGAACTCGAGTGCGACTGGTCGAAAGTCACGACCGAATATCCGACGCCGGGCCAAAGCGTGGCGCGCAAACGCGTGTGGGGCGATTTCTCTACAGGCGGCAGCCGCGGTGTTCGCACCTCGCATGATTATGTTCGGAAGGGTGGTGCGACCGCGCGGGTTATGCTGATTCAGGCCGCCGCGGATGAGTGGAAGGTGCCGGCTACGGAATGTACCGCAGCCAACAGCATCATCACCCACAAGCCGTCGGGCCGGACCACGACATACGGCAAGGTGGCCGAAGCCGCCGCCAAGCTCACGCCCCCTGCGGACGTCAAGCTGAAGGATCCGAAGGACTGGACGATCGCCGGCAAGCCGCTGAAGCGGCTCGATACGGTGGACAAGACCAACGGCAAGATGATCTACGGCGCCGACGTCAAGCTGCCTGGCATGCTCAACGCGGCGATCAAGGATTGTCCGGTGTTCGGCGGCAAGCTGAAGAGCTTCGACGAAGCCAAGATCGCCGGCATGAAGGGCGTCAAGAAGGTGGTCCGCGTCGGCGACAGCGCGGTTGCGGTGGTGGCCGACACCTGGTGGCACGCCAAGACCGCACTCGACGCGTTGCCGATCGTCTGGGACGAGGGTGAAAACGCCAAGGTCTCGAGTGCCTCCATTGCCAAATGGCTCGAGGAGGGGCTCGATCCGGCGCAGCCTGCATTCGTCGCCAACAAAGCCGGCGACGTGAAGGCCGCGATTGCTGGTGCCGCGAAGAAGGTCGAAGCGGTTTACTCCTATCCGTACCAGAATCACGCTGCGATGGAGCCGCTGAACGCGACGGCTCTCTACACGCCGGACAAGTGTGAAGTGTGGACCGGCACGCAGAACGGCGAGGCCGTGTTCGCGGCGGTGGTCGAAGCGTCCGGGCTTGCCGAGCGAGAAATGCGAAGTCTACAAGATCATGCCCGGTGGCGGTTTCGGCCGGCGCGGCATGACGGACTACGTTCGTCAAGCGGTCGCGATCGCCAAACAGATGCCCGGCACGCCGGTGAAGCTGTTGTGGTCACGCGAAGAGGACATGCTGCACGGCAAGTATCATCCGATTACGCAGTGCAAGCTGGTCGGCGCGTTTGATGCGCAGAACAATCTCGATCGGCCTGCAGATGCGGATCTCCGGTCAGTCGATCCTGGCCAGCGTGCGGCCAGAGGCGATGCAGAACGGCATGGACCCCGTCACGTTCCAGGGGCTCAATCCGAGCGGCGAAGCTGCGTTCGGCTACACCGTGCCGAATCTGCTGATCGATCACTCGATGCGCAATCCCCACGTGCCGCCGGGGTTCTGGCGCGGCGTGAACGTCAATCACAACGCGATCTACCTCGAAAGCTTCATGGACGAACTGGCGCATTCGGTCGGGCAGGATCCGTTGGAATTCCGTCGCAAGCTGATGGCCAACCATCCGAAGCACCTCGCCGTGCTCAATGCGGTGGCGGACAAGATCGGTTGGAGCAAGCCGGCGCCGCAAGGTGTCTTCCGCGGCATCTGCCAGCACATGGGCTTCGGCAGCTATGTGGCGGCGGCGACCGAGATTTCGGTCGACGGTGGCAACAAGATCAAGATCCACCGCATCGTTGCGGCTACCGATCCGGGCTATGCCGTCAATCCGGCGCAGATCGAGCGGCAGGTTGCCGGCTCGTTCGTCTACGGACTGTCGGCGCTGTTCTACGGCGAATGCACCGTGAAGGACGGCCGCATGGAGCAGGAAAACTTCGACACCTACAACTCGATGAAGAATCAGCGAGATGCCGAAGGTCGAGGCGATCGTCATGCCGAGTGGCGGGTTCTGGGGCGGTGTCGGCGAGCCGACGATCTGCGTTGCCGCACCTGCCGTCCTCAACGCATTCTTCGCGGCAACCGGCAAACGTATCCGCACGGTGCCCTTGAAGAACCACGACATCATCTTCGCGTAACAACAAGGCGGCGGCCGTCCTGGCCGCCGCTTTCTCACCGGATTGAATTCATGAAAGCATTGCGATTTGTGCTTCTGATCGCACCAACAATCGCGTGGCTTGGACCGGCGGTTGCGGCGTCGCTGCCGCCACCCGGTGCTGCGTCGTGTTCGGGTTGTCACGCCGTTCGCGAGACCGGCATCTTCCGCAATTCCCAGGATCTACGGCCGCAACGCTGACGAGATCGTGGCTGCGATGACGGCGTTTCGCGATGGTTCGCGGCCTTCGACGGTGATGAACCGGATCGCCAAAGGTTTTTCCGACGACGAGTTACGCCCGATCGCGGCGTGGCTCGCGACACAGCAATAGGGGACGATGATGGATAGCAAACATCGTCCAACGCGGCGGGAATTTGTTGGGGCTGCTGCGGCCACAGCGGCGTCTGTCGCGTTTCCGCTTCCGGCTATCGCGCAGTCGGCGGCCCGGGTGGTTGTCATTGGCGGCGGTTTCGGCGGCGCAAGCTGCGCACGTGCGTTGAAGCAGCTCAATCCATCACTGCAGGTAACGTTGATCGAGCAGAACCGGACCTTCACGGCCTGCCCCTTCAGCAACGACGTGATCGCGGGTGACCGCTCGATCAAGGATCAGCAGTTCACTTACGAGAAGGTCGCGTCCGGGGACGTGAATGTGGTTGCGCAGGCTGCGACGAAGGTCGATCCAACGGCGCGCACCGTGACAGTCGCCGATGGGTCGACTCTTTCTTATGACCGGCTTGTTCTCGCGCCGGGGATCGATCTGCGCTTCGATGCGTTGCCGGGATATGATGAGGCCGCGGCCGAAAAGATGCCGCATGCGTGGAAGGCGGGAGAGCAGACCCTGCTGCTGCGACGTCAGCTTGAAGCCATGGAAGACGGTGGGGTGGTGGCGATCGCGGTGCCCGCCAACCCTTATCGCTGTCCGCCCGGACCATATGAACGCGCGAGCCTGATCGCGCATTATCTCAAGACGAAGAAGCCGCGATCCAAGCTGATCATTCTTGATGCCAAGGATGCATTTTCGAAGCAGCGCCTGTTCGAGAATGCATGGAAGGAACTGTATCCGGGATTGATCGAACGGGTTTCGCTCTCGCAGGGTGGCAAGGTTACGTCGGTCGATGCTTCGACCAATACGCTGGTTACCGACTTCGGCAAGTACACGGTGCAGGTTGCGAATGTCATCCCGCCGCAGCGCGCCGGACGTATCGCTGAAATCGCGGGAGTGAGCCGATAAGTCCGGCTGGTGTTCGATCGATCCGGTGACGTTTGAATCGAAGCAGCTTCCGAATGTGCATGTCATCGGCGACGCCTGTATCGCAGGCGGCATGCCGAAATCCGCCTTCTCGGCCAATGCACAAGCCAAGGCCTGTGCGGCTGCCGTTACGACGTTGCTCGCGGGCGATACGCCGGCCGCTCCAAAGCTGATCAATACTTGCTACAGTCTGGCGGCGCCGGACTACGGCATCTCCGTCGCCGGGGTCTATCAGCCGAAGAATGGTCTGCTGGCAGATATCGAAGGGGCGGGTGGCATCAGTCCGCTCGACGCACCACATGAATTTCGCGAGCGTGAAGCGCTCTACGCACGGTCCTGGTTTGATACGGTTACGGCAGAGGTCTTTGGCTAGGCATGCACATGGAGCGCTCTTGCTCGCGGGAGCCTTTTGGCTCGCGTTAAATGGTGTTGTTCGCGCGGATGACCTTCGGCCCTATATCGTGGTTGATGATGCAATCCCGGTGTCGTTGACCGGGCAGTCGGGTAATCCGGAGCGAGGGCGAGCCATCGTTGTCAATCGGCAGAACACCTGCGTGCTGTGTCACAGCGGACCGTTCGCGGAACAAAAATTCCAGGGCGATCTCGCACCTAATCTCGCGGGAACGGGAAGCCGATGGTCGGAAGGTCAGTTGCGGCTTCGGCTGGTGGATGCGTCGCGCCTCAATCCCGCGACGATCATGCCGTCCTATTATCGCGTGGACGGGCTGGAACGTGTGGGAGCAACTTGGCGCGGCAAACCGATCCTGTCGGCTGAACAGATCGAGGATGTGGTGGCTTATCTTGCGACGTTGCGTGACTGACTGGATACAGAGACGGACAATGGACGAGCAAAATTCCACACGCCGCCAATTTCTTGCTGTCGCCGGTGGTGCAGCGGTGCTCGGCGCCATGCCGATTGTGACCGTGCGCCCTGCGCAGGCCACGCCGGAATCGATGAAAGCGGCCATCCGCCATGTGACCGGCGGGGCGGTCTGTGCAGTCCGGCAAGGTCAAGCTCGATGTTCCGCCGCTCGTCGAGAACGGCAACACGGTGCCGATCGTGGTGTCGGTGACGAGCCCGATGACGGAAAAGGATTACGTCGCCAGTATCCACGTCTTCAACGAAAAGAATCCGCAACCCAATGTCGGAAATTTCTATCTGAACGCGCGTGCAGGCCGTGCTCAGGTTTCGACGCGCATCCGGCTGGCCGATACCCAGACGATTACCGCGATTGCCAAGCTCTCCGACGGCTCGTTCTGGTCCACCACGGCTGACGTCGTTGTGACGCTGGCGGCCTGCACCGAGGAGGCAAGCTGATGGCGTCCGCATTGATCAACGTTCCGGCCAAGGCGAAGCGTGGCGAGGTCATCGAGATCAAGACGCTGATGTCGCACATCATGGAGACCGGCTATCGCCACACTGCCACCGGCGAGGTGATCCCGCGCGACATCATCACCAATTTCTCGTGCCGCTATAATGGCGTCGAAATATTCCGCGCCGAGCTTTTTCCGGCATTCGCGGCGAACCCGTTCATTACATTTTTCACCACAGCGACCGAGAGCGGGACATTCGATTTTCAATGGACCGGAGACAAAGGGTTTTCGGAAACCGCGTCCGCGGCCATCACTGTCGAATGATATCCATCCGCAGGACCGTCGCATGGCTTTTGCTTGCGATGATCGCCGCGATTCCGCGCGTCTCCGCGACTGAAATTCCGCAGGCGGAACGCCGTTCCGGTTCGACATTCATGTCTGCCGACACCCAGGCCATGCAGAACGAGGACACCGCCAACCCGGGCATGCTTTGGGTGCTCGATGGCGAGGCGCTCTGGAAAAGCAAGGCCGGGGCGGCCGAGCGCTCCTGCGCCGATTGTCATGGCGATGTTCAGACCAGCATGCGCGGCGTGGCGGCGCGATATCCGGCATTTGACGACACACTGGCGCGGCCCGTTGATCTCGAGCAGCGGGTCAATCTTTGCCGCACCCGACATCAACAGGCGACGCCTTTCGCCAATGAAAGCCGCGAATTGCTTGCTCTGACGGCTTTGATCGGGCGCCAGTCACGCGGCATGCCGATCGAAAGCGGCTCCGATGCCCGGCTGGAGCCCTTTCGTCAGCAAAGGACGCGAGATATTCATGCGCCGTCAGGGGCAACTCAATCTTGCCTGTGCGAACTGTCACGATGACAATTGGGACAAGCATCTGGCCGGCTCCGCCATCACACAGGCGCATCCAACGGGCTATCCGCTTTATCGTCTGGAGTGGCAGAGCCTGGGATCGCTGCAACGCCGGCTGCGCAACTGCATGGTCGGAATGCGTGCGCAACCTTACGATGCTGATGCGCCGGAGACGGTGGCGTTGAAACTCTATCTCATGTCACGTGCGCGTGGGATGCCGATCGAAACACCGGCTGTGCGACCGTGAGATGATGGCCGCACGGCAGATGCTGAAGAGTGTTGGACGTTATCGTCCCTTCCATTGCGGAGCGCGCTTTTCGGCGAACGCCTTCGGGCCTTCGATATAATCTTCGGAAGCCGCCAGCGCGCGCACCGCAGGATAGTCGCGTTGCTCAGCCATTGCCTGCTCCAGCGAAACGCCAAGTCCCTTGTTGATGGTCTGTTTCGAAGCGCGGATCGACATCGGACCATTCTGCAGAATCATGTTCGCCCAGCGCTCGGCAGCCGCCAGAGCCTGTCCCTGCGACACCACTTCATTGACGAAGCCCAGTTCCAATCCTTCGCGTGCCGAAACATGACGTCCGGTGAGGATCATGCCCATCGCGCGCTTCAGGCCGATCTGGCGCGGCAGGCGGTGCAATCCGCCTGCGAGGGCTGCGAGGCCGACGCGCGGTTCCGGCAACGCGAAAACTGCATTTTCGGCTGCAATAATCAGGTCGCAGGCCAGTGCGATCTCGAAACCGCCGCCCATTGCCACGCCGTTGACCGCCGCGATGATCGGCTTGTCACAATCGAAACGCTCGGTCAGTCCGGCGAAACCGCTCTTGTCCCAGCCGCGCTTGCCGCCGGCGGCCTGCCATTTCAGGTCATTGCCGGCGGAAAACGCCTTCTCTCCAGCGCCTGTGACGATGGCGATCCACTGTTCCGGATCGGACGCGAATTCGTCGAACACGCGATGCAACTCGAAGTGCGCGGGCGAATGCATCGCATTCATGACTTCGGGGCGATTGAGCGTGACTATCGTGATGCGGTCTTTGCGTTCGACCTTGGCGAATTCATAAGTCATTGTTCTTGTCCTTGGCGTTTCTTGTCATGCGGCGTTGCGCGATCAGCTTCCTGATCGCGATGATGTTTTAACCGAGTAGCGTCGTCCTATCTAGCTGGTGACCGGAACGTTTTGTTCGATGCCGGCGCGATCCTGTGACGCGATGGCCCGACGAAAGCCCTCGCGCTCCCGCAAACGTGACCAGTATGCGCTGACGATCGGCGAGAACTGCGCAGCCAGTCCGTTGGATTGCGCGAACATCAGCGCGTAGCCGACCGAGATGTCCGCGGCCGTGAAACGTCCGGCACAGATGGTTTCGGAGTGCGATACGACGGCCTCGACGCCCTCTCAGGCGCGCCAGGAACCAGCGCGCATAGTCGGCCGCAGCTTGAGGATTTTTCCGCTCGTCGGGCTCAAGCTGCGCATAGCGGAAATAGATTGTCTGCGGGAACGTCAGCGTCGCTTCGCCGAAATGCAGCCAGTTCAGAAATGCGCCGTAAGCGGGTTCATCCGCAGTCACGGCAAGTGGCGAGGGACCATAGCGGGTGACGAGATATTGGCAGATGGCGGCGGATTCGGTCATCCGCGTCTCGCCATCGATCAGAAGCGGAATTGTGCCAAGCGGATTGAGTTCGAGATACTCCCGTTTGAGAAAACGCGGAGGAAACGGGAGCATCCGCAGATCATAGGGCAGGCCAAGTTCTTCCAGTGTCCAAAGCGGTCGGAAGGAGCGGGCATTGGCGCAGTGATAGAGGGTCAGCATGGTCGCGGATCCTTGTTTCAACTGCGCCTGACGCGCGGTTAGCGTCCCTTGAACACAGGCTTGCGCTTCTCCATGAAGGCGGTGCGGCCTTCCTCGTAATCCTCGCTCTTGAAGCACTGCGTGACGAGATCATCGCAGCGCTTCATGTCGCGCTTCAGTTCGTCCTTGCAGGCTTCGCCGACGATGAACTTGATCGAATCGACTGTCAGCGGGGCATTGGCCGAGATCGTGTCGGCGTAGTTCTTCACGTAGGATTCAAGCTCGTGGTTCTCGACCATGCGGTTGACCAGACCCATCTCGACCGCCTCCATGGCGTCGAACTGCCGCGCGGTGAAGAAGATTTCCTTGGTGAAGGAGGGGCCGACCACATCCATCAGCCGCTTGACGCCGGGATAACCGTAACCGAGACCAAGCTTTGCCGCAGGCACCGCGAAACGTGCATCCTCCGAACAGATGCGGAGATCGCAGCAGCTTGCCAGCCCCATGCCGCCGCCGACACAGAAGCCGCGGATCTGTGCGATGGTCGGCTTCGGAAATTCGTGGACGCTCGCATAGGCGGCTTCGACTGCTTCGTTATACTTCTTCACGCCTTCTTCGGAGGCGCGCTCGTCGCCGAATTTGGAAATATCGGCTCCGGCCACGAAGGCCTTGTCGCCGGCGCCCGCAAGCACCACCACACGCACCTCGGGGTCCTTGGCGTATTCGCCCATCAGTCGCGTACAGGCCTGCCACATCTCCAGCGACATCGCATTGCGGCGCTCGGGATTGTTGAAGATGATGTAGCCGACGTTGCCGTCCTTGCGGGAAAGTACCTTGTCGGTCTGGGTCATACTCATGGTCCTTGAAATTGCGGAAAATCAGACAACCTTGCTTTGCTGAAGCGAGGCGATCTCCTGTTCACTGAAGCCGAATTCCGCGAGCACGTCCTTCGTCTGCTCGCCCACGAGAGGCGGGCGCGCGGCCATGCGGCTCGGCGTGCGCGACAGCGTGAATGGTTGCCCGACGAGACGCGTGCTGGTCTCCGGGACATCCTGCGCGATGCCGAGATGCTTTACCTGTTCGTCGTCGAACACCTGATCGATGGAGTAGATCGGGCCACATGGCACGCCAGCGGCATTAAGAATCTCCACCCATTCGTCGGTGGTCCGCTTCGTCAGATGGGTCTCGATCGCGGCGTTGAGTGCGTCACGGTTCTTGGAGCGTGAGGAGGTCGTCGCATAGTCAGGGTTTTCCAGCAGATCGGGTGCCTCGATCGCTTTCGCGAAGCGCTCCCAGATTTTCCCGCCGGTGGTTGCGATATTGATGTAGTTGTCGCTCGTCTTGAACACGCCGGTCGGAATGCTGGTGGGGTGATTGTTGCCGGCCTGCTTCGGCACTTCGCCGTCCATCAGCCAGCGCGCCGCCTGGAAGTCGAGCATGAAGATCTGAGCTTGCAGCAGCGATGTCTGCACCCATTGACCTTCGCCCGAGACATCACGTTCCAGCAGTGCGGTAAGGATACCAAGTGCACAGAACAATCCGGCTGTGAGGTCGGCGACCGGAATTCCGGCGCGCACCGGTCCCTGTCCCGGAAGGCCGGTGATGGACATCAAGCCGCCCATGCCCTGCGCGATCTGGTCGAAACCGGGTCGCTTGCTGTAGGGGCCGTCCTGTCCGAAGCCGGAGATGCTGGCATAGACGATGCGCGGGTTGATCTTGCGCATGCTGTCGTAGTCGATGCCGAGCTTGGTCTTCACGTCCGGACGAAAGTTCTCGACGATCACGTCGGCCTTGGCGGCGAGACGCTTGAAGACCTCCAGCCCCTTCGGGTCTTTCAGGTTCAGCGTCATCGCGCGCTTGTTGCGATGAAGGTTCTGGAAGTCGGGGCCATGGCGAGGCCCGCCGGGCTGCTCGCTGTCCGCGAGATCCGTCGGAGCCTCGATCTTGATGACGTTCGCGCCCCAGTCGGAGAGTTGGCGCACAGCCGTCGGACCCGAACGAATCCGGGTCAGATCGAGCACCGTGAAGCGGGACAGAGCCTGCGAGGCCCTCGGAAACGTCATCTGGCTCTCCGTGGAGATTATCCGGCGTTTGCGACGAGACCGACGGCTTCGATGCCGGCCAGTGCGCAGATTTCGTCGTTATCGGATGTATCGCCGCTGATGCCAATAGCCCCCAAAAGCACACCACCCTTGTCCTTAATGAGGACGCCGCCCGGCACCGGGACCAACTGACCACGCGCCATGGTGTTGATGGCGTCGACGAAATAGGGCTGTTCGTTGGCGCGCTTGAAAATTGCGCGCGAGCCCATGCCGAGCGCGAGCGCACCGTAGGCCTTGCCGTGGGCGATCTCGGCGCGCAGCAGGCTCGTGCCGTCCTGGGCCATGACCGTCTTGATGCAGCCGCGTGCGTCGAGCACAGCGACCACCAGAGGGTTGATCTTCAATTCCTTGCTCTTGGCAAGCGCGGCATCAACGATCTTGCGGGCGACGTCGAGAGTGAGGTCGGTCATGAGATAATCCTTTGTGAGGGTTTTATGAAAGAGCAGGGGCTTTTGCCGCGCCTTGATCGAGGCTTATGGCAAGGACACGTGCGACATGCAACGCGCCGCGCCCAGAACCGTCCTTGATCTGGTGCCGGCATGATGTTCCGTCGGCCACGATCAGGGCGTCATCTGCGGCGCCGCGTACGGCGGGTAACAGCGATGCCTCGGCCATTTCGAGAGAGACATCGTAAGTGTCGGCGCCGTAGCCGAACGCGCCGGCCATGCCGCAGCAACTGGATTCGATTTTCGTCACCTTCAACCCGGGAATGAGACGCAGGATTTTCTCCACCGGCGCGAAGGCTCCGAAGGATTTCTGATGACAATGGCCGTGCACGAGAGCGCTCTTGTCGATCGCACCCAGCGGGAGTTGCAATCGGCCGGCTTCTGCCTCACGCACCAGAAACTCCTCGAACAGCAATGCATTTGCGCTGACTGTTTTTGCTGCCTCGTCGGAACGCAGTGACAGCAGTTCGTCGCGCAAGGTCAGCAGGCAGCTCGGCTCGAGACCAACGATGGGTACGCCGCGGTTGGCAAATGGCGTCAGCGTCTCAACGACCCGCTTGAGTTCAGCCTTTGCATTGTCGACGAGTCCCGCCGACAAAAAGGTGCGGCCGCAGCAGAGTGGCCGGCCACCATCGATGGCACGGGGCAAATGGACGCGATAGCCGCCATCGACAAGCACGCGCAGCGCGGCATCGAGATTTTCGCGCTCGTAGGCACGATTGAACGTGTCCGCGAACAGCACGACTTCGCGGCCGCCGATCGGTCCATAGGCTTCCGCCGCGGGATTGAACGTGTCTCGCCGCCAGGCGGGCAGATCGCGCTGCGCGCTAATGCCGGCGAATTTTTCCAGCAGCCAACGCAATGTGGTGCTCTTGTTGCGCAGGTTAGCAAGCGGTGCGAGGCGTGATGCGAAGGCGGCATAGTGTGGCAGATATCCGACCAGCCGGTCGCGCAGGGACAAGCCATGTTTGTTCGCACGTGCGGCCAGCACCTCGATCTTCATCTTGGCCATGTCAACGCCGGTCGGGCATTCATGGCGACAGGCCTTGCAGGAGACGCAGAGTTTCATCGTCTCCATCATGGCGTCCGATGTCAGTGCGTCGGGGCCGAGCTGCCCGGAGATCGCAAGCCGCAGCGTGTTGGCGCGGCCACGCGTCACGTCCCTTTCATTGCGCGTAGCCCGGTAGGACGGGCACATCACGCCACCCTCTAGCTTCCGGCACGCACCGTTGTTGTTGCACATCTCGACGGCGCCCTGAAAGCCGCCCGCAGCCCCGGGATAGGCTGACCAGTCGAGTGCTGTCTTGAAATTCTCAATCTTGTAATCGGGCTTGTAACGAAACAGCGAACGATCATCCATGCGCGGCGCGTGGACGATCTTGCCTGGATTGAGCGTGTTGTCCGGGTCGAAGCGCTCTTTCACCTCCTCAAAAGCGTGCACGATGCGCGAGCCGAACATGGTCTCGTGGAATTCGGAGCGAACGATACCGTCGCCGTGCTCGCCGGAATGCGAACCCTTGTACTCGCGGACCATGGCGAAGGCTTCTTCCGCGATAGCCCGCATCGCCTTGACGTCTTTGTCCAGCTTGAGATTGAGAACCGGGCGGACATGAAGGCAGCCCTCAGAAGCGTGAGCATACATGGTGCCGCGCGTGCCGTGCTTTTCGAAGACCTTGCTCAGACGTTCAGTATAGTCGGCGAGGTGCGGCAGCGGCACCGCGCAATCCTCGACGAACGAGACAGGTTTCCCTTCCTGCTTCATCGACATCATGATGTTGAGGCCGGATGTACGGAAATCCGAGATGGCGGCCTGCATCGCCGGTTCAACGACATCTACTACGCCGCCCCAGCGGCGCTTTGGCTGGTCCCAGCCAAAGCCAAGATCGCCCATCAGTTCGCCAAGCTGTTTCAGCTTGGCGAGGTTTGCGGCCTGATCGGCCTCGGCGAACTCGACGATGAGCAGAGCGTCCGGCTCGCCGCGCACCACGGCCTCGATCGTCGGCCTGAACATCGCGATATCACGGCCAAGTGCGATCATCGTGCTGTCGACGAGTTCGACAGCAATCGGCTTCAGCTTGACGAGATGCTGCGTCGCATCCATCGCCTCGTAGAAGCTGCCGAAATGGCAGACACCGAAGACCTTGTTGCCGATCAGCGGCCACAGCTTGAGCTCGACCTTGGTGGTGAAGGCGAGGGTACCTTCGGAGCCCACCAGAAGATGCGCCATGTTGTTGGTGGGACGCGGTGTCAGCGCATCGAGATTGTAGCCGCCGACCCGGCGCTGGACGTGGGGAAAGCGCTCCGCGATTTCGCCGGCTTCACGCCCACCGAGCGCCAGCATGTCGCGGAACAGGTCGCGCCCCGGCTGTTCGGCTGTTTTGCCAGGCCATGTCACGCGGGACTTCACCGAAATGCAGCAGCGTGCCGTCGGCGAGAGCCGCATCCATTGAGATGGTGTTGTCGCGCATGGTGCCGTAGCGCAAGCGACCGGCCACCGCAGGAATTGTTCCCGGCCATGCCGCCGATGGTGGCGCGTGAGGCGGTTGAGACATCGACCGGAAACCATAGCCCGTGCTTCTTTAGTTGGCGGTTGAGATCGTCGAGCACGATGCCTGGCTCGACCACGCAAGTCTGCTTTTCGGCATCGAGCGAGAGAATCCGATTGAGGTGCTTGGAGAAATCGACAACGAGACCCTCGTTGACGGTTTGACCGCATTGCGAGGTGCCGCCGCCGCGCGGCGTGACGATGCGTCCGTCATCGCGCCCGATCGCCAGCGCGCGCAATGCCTCGTCCATGGTGCGGGGGACGACCACGCCCAGCGGCTTGATCTGGTAGAACGACGCATCGGTCGCATAGCGGCCGGTGCTGAAGGAATCGAACAGCACATCGCCCGTGATTTCGCGTGACAGGCGTGCAGCGAGGGCGCTGTCCTGCGCGGTTGTCGGTTTTTGTGCGGCCTTCTGCTGAGCCATTGTCAAATCTCGGTAAGGATCAAACTCGAACGGGCAGGCCGGGGCATGCCGCGTCAGCTGAATTCAGGGTCTGGTGTCAGGCAGCGCTGCCACGTCCGCCCGCGGATTGCCGGTTGGCTGATGTTCGCGGAGATACTCGCACACTGCATCGCATTTGCCGCGCATGTGGTCGAACATCAGCTTGCTCATCTTGTCGCCGTCGCGGCGGCGGAGAGCATCGACGATAGCCTCATGCTCGCGCATCGCATCGCTGAGCCGGTCGCGATGAATGAGATTGGCTGAATAGCGCAGCCGTCGAACGATGGCGTTTGCCGCGGCGTAGTTGGAACTCAGGAACGGATTCGCGGCGGCATCCACGATAGCTTGATGAATCTTCTGGTTGAGGCGGAAATAGTCCGCGAGTTCGTGCCGCAGATAATGCGCATACATTTCCAGATGCATGCGCTCGATGGCAGCGATGTCCTCGTCCGAAATCCGCTCGCACGCGGTACGGCCGGCGATGAAATCGAGCCCGGCGATCAGTTCAAACAGGTTGCGGATATCGGCTTCGGAAAACTGCCGGACGCGCGCGCCACGGTTGGGAAGCAACTCAATGAGCCCCTCCGAGGCCAGAACCTTGAGGGCTTCGCGCAGCGGGGTGCGGGAGACGTCAAAGCGTTCGCAGAGCTCGCGCTCTGGAATGCGGCTTCCTGGCTTAAGATGGCCCTCCACGATGTAGTCGCGGATTTGGCCCAGAAGATCGTTGTGCAGCGACGCGGGCTGCGTCTCGACAATCTCCAGCGAATTGGCTCTCAAAAGATTATTCAAAATCTCATGCCTCCGGGATTGTGAGGATCGCGCATTGCTTCGAAAAACCTCAGAAATTTTGCGCTTAACGATATCTAATGTCCATAACCTGAGACGTAGCGGATTTTTGGGTTGTGAAAAAGAATAATCTGAATACAATCCGTCCCAACAAAATCTCGCATCGCACAAATTTTTGCATGCAAAAAATTCAGGGAGCGCCGCACGCAATGTCAAACGCCACAGTCCACACCGGGCGGCATTTCCTTCAGATTCCAGGTCCGACCAATGTCCCTGACCGTGTGCTGCGGGCGATGGACATGCCGACCATTGATCATCGCGGGCCTGAATTTATGCAGCTCGGCCTTGAAGTGATCGAGGGCAGCAAGAAGGTTTTCAAGACCAAAAACCCTGTGATCATCTACCCGTCATCCGGCACCGGCGCGTGGGAAGCCGCGATCGTCAACACGCTGTCGCCGGGCGACAAGGTGCTGATGGTCGAGACCGGTCACTTCGCGACGCTGTGGCGCGCGATGGCCGACAAACTGAAGCTCGATGTGGAATTTGTGCCGGGCGACTGGCGCCATGGCGCATCGCCTGAAGACATCGAAGCAAGCCTGTCCAGGGACAAGCAGCACACGATCAAGGCCGTCA
Source organism: uncultured Alphaproteobacteria bacterium (assembly GCA_963751855.1). Lineage (GTDB taxonomy): Bacteria > Pseudomonadota > Alphaproteobacteria > Rhizobiales > Xanthobacteraceae > Afipia. Next base: position 45,755 of record CAVVWF010000001.1, read on the forward strand.
TGGTGGTGCACAACGAGACGTCCACCGGCGTCACCAGCCGCATTCACGATATCCGCAAGGCAATCGATGCCGCCAAGCATCCGGCGCTGCTGATGGTTGACACCATTTCGTCGCTCGGCTCCATCGATTATGAGCACGACGCTTGGGGCGTGGATGTCACCGTGTCTTGCTCGCAGAAGGGCTTGATGTTGCCGCCTGGTCTCGGCTTCAACGCCGTATCGGACAAGGCGCTTGCGGCCTCGAAGAGCAATACGGCCCTGCGTTCCTACTGGGACTGGCATGAGATCATTGCGGCCAACAAGACTGGTTCGTGGTCCTATACGCCTGCGACCAACATGCTTTACGGCCTGAAAGAAGCCATCGCGATGTTGATGGAGGAGGGGCTGGACAACGTGTTCGCCCGTCATAAACGTCACGCAGCGGCGGCGCGCGCGGCAGTGGATGGGTGGGGGCTTGAAAATCTCTGTCTTGATCCGCGTGAATATTCTCCGATCTTGACCGCGGTCGTGATGCCTGAAGGTCACGATGCCGATCAGTTCCGCAAAGTGACGCTCGACAATTTCGACATGTCGCTGGGTGCGGGTCTCAGCAAGATCAAGGGCAAGGTGTTCCGCATTGGACATCTTGGTCATTTCAATGACCTGATGCTGATGGGTACGCTCGCTGGTGTCGAAATGGCGCTTGGGCTGGCGAAAGTGCCGTACAAGGCAGGTGGCGTGTTGGCTGCTATGGGCGTGTTGACGGGAAACAATGCGGCTGCGTCAACGACTAAGACGGCCGTCGCCTAAAGGCGACGTTGGCGACGCTTGAATTGATGCTGTGAAATCCGCAGGATAGCGGAGAAGCAACAAGGCCCGGGTCAACCTGGGCCTCAAAACGATACAGGGAGAACGCATGAGGAATTTCATCAAGGCCACAAGTCTGCTCGCAATGATGGCGGCGGTAACGCCTGCTGTCGCGTGGGAGCCGGCAAAGCCGGTCGAAATCGTCGTTGCCGCCGGTGCTGGTGGCGCGTCCGACCAGATGGCGCGCATGATGCAGGCCGCCATTCAGAAGAACAATCTGATGAAGCAGCCCGTGATCGTGTCGCTCAAGGGCGGTGCATCGGGCGCGGAAGCCTTGATGTACATGAAGGGCAGCGATGGCGATCCTAACAAGGTGCTGATCGCCTATTCGCTGATCTACATGTTGCCTCTGTCGGCAAAAATTCCCTTCAACTGGCGGGACCTGACGCCGGTCTCCGTCATCGCGATGGATCAGTTCGTGTTGTGGGACAATGCGAGCGGCCCGAAGACCGTGAAGGAATTCATCGAAGCGGCAAAGGCGGCAAGCTCGCCGTACAAGCTCGGTGGCACCGGTTCGAAGCGTGAGGATCACGTGCTTACCGTGTTCATGGAGAAGAAGACCGGGGCGAAGTTCTCCTATCTGCCGTACAAGTCAGGTGGCGAGGCGGCGACGCAGCTCGTCGGCAATCACGTCGAGGCGAACGTCAACAATCCGTCGGAAAATCTGGAAGTGTGGCGCGCCGGACAGGTGCGGGCGCTGTGTGTGTTCGACCACGAGCGCATTTCATACAAGGCCAAGGTGACCGAGACGCAGTCCTGGAACGACGTCCCGACCTGCAAGGAAGAAGGTCTCGACATGCAGTATCTGATGCTGCGTGCGATGTTCCTGCCCGGCAAGGTGACGCCGGAGCAGACCGCTTTCTATGACGATCTGTTCAAGAAGATAACGCAGACGGCGGAATACAAGGATTACATGGAGAAGCAGGCTCTCAAGCCCGTCTACATCACCGGCAAAGAGATGCTCAAATTCCTTGAAGAAGATGACGCGCTCAACAAGTCCTTGATGACCGAAGCCGGCTTCGTCGCAAAGTAAGAACACGCATTCGTCAATCCGGCGCCGTCTCTGGGCGGCGCCGGCTCCAGTTTCCTGCTTCAAGCGAACGTGCGGCAATTCACCATGGCAAATCAAGACATCGAAATCGTTGTCGAGGATCCGACGGCGCCTGAGGAAAACTCTCCCGCGATCACCGACAACCGCACGGTCGAAGCCGGGGTGATGGTTCTGCTGATCGCGTTGGCGGTTCTGCTTGGCTTTGACAACTGGCGTACCGGGGCCTCCTGGGACGATACAGGACCACAGGCCGGATACTTCCCGTTCTATCTCTCGATCATCCTCGGCGGAGCCGCACTTTACGGCTTGGTCGGCGTGCTGCTGAAGCACCGCGAGCCTTCGGAAACGTTCGTTACGCGCGCCCAGCTTCGCCGCGTGCTGCAGGTCTTCGTGCCGACGCTGCTGTTCTGCCTCGCCATGCAATGGCTCGGACTTTATGTCGCGAGCTTCCTTCTCATTGCCGGTTTCATGGCGATTGTCGGGAAAATTTCATGGTGGAAGTCGCTGCTCACAGCTTTCATCTTCGTCGCCATCATGTTCGCGACGTTCGACGTTGCGTTTGACGTCATCATGCCCAAGGGACCGCTCGAAGCGGCCTTTGGCCGCTAGAATTCAAGCCGGTAGGACAAGGTCATGGAAGCATTTGGTCTGCTGCTGCACGGCTTCGCAGTTCTCTTCACCTGGAAAATTCTTGCGCTGATGATGGTCGGGCTGGTGCTCGGCATCTTCGTTGGCGTGCTGCCAGGCCTCGGCGGCCCCAATGGCGTCGCCATCCTGTTACCTCTTACTTTCACGATGGATCCGACGTCGGCCATCGTGATGTTGTCGTGCATCTACTGGGGCGCGCTGTTCGGCGGCGCCATCACGTCGATCCTGTTCAACATCCCCGGTGAAGCCTGGTCGGTCGCGACCACGTTCGATGGCTATCCGATGGCCCAGCAGGGCAAAGCGGCGGAAGCGCTGACCGCGGCGTTCACGTCGTCCTTCATCGGTTCGCTGGCCGCAGTGCTGCTGATCACTTTTCTTGCTCCCGCCATTTCGTCCTTTGCGCTCCGGTTTGGGCCGCCGGAATTCTTCGCGGTCTATCTCCTGACGTTCTGCTCCTTCGTTGGACTCGGCCGTGAAGCGAAGCACAAGACCGTGATCTCCATGGCGCTGGGGCTGTTGCTGGCCGGTGTCGGTCTCGACACAGTGTCGGGCCAGTTGCGCATGACGTTCGATTCGAACGACCTGATGCGCGGCATCAACTTCCTCGTCGCGGTGATCGGTCTGTTCGGCATCAGTGAAATCCTGCTGACGATGGAAGAACGGCTCGCGTTGCGCGGCCATGCCGCCCGTATCAGCCTGCGTACCGTGCTCAATGTCTGGAAGGACCTGCCGAAATACTGGGCGACGCTGCTACGATCGTCGTTCATCGGCTGCTGGCTCGGCATCACCCCCGGTGGCGCCATCGCGGCGTCGTTCATGGGCTACAATCTCGCCAAGCGCTTCTCCAAGGACAAGGACAGCTTCGGCAAGGGACGCATCGAAGGCGTGTTCGCGCCGGAAACCGCCGCGCATGCGTCGGGCACCGCCGCGTTGTTGCCGATGCTCGCACTCGGCATTCCAGGATCCGGCACGGCCGCGATCCTGCTTGGCGGCCTGATGGTGTGGGGTCTCAATCCGGGTCCGTTGCTGTTCGTCGAGCACAAGGATTTCGTCTGGGGCCTGATCGCGTCGATGTATCTCGGCAATGTCGTCGGTCTGGTGCTGGTTCTCTCTACGGTGCCGATCTTTGCTTCCATCCTGCGTGTGCCGTTCGCGGCCATTGCGCCGATGATCGTGGTGTCATGCGCGATTGGCGCCTACGCCATCCAGAATGCGATGTTCGACATCTGGCTGATGCTGCTGTTCGGTGTCGTCGGCTACGTCTTCAAGAAGATCGGCATCCCGCTGGCGCCGTTCACGCTGGCGCTGGTGCTGGGCAGCCGCGCGGAAGATGCATTCCGGCTGGCCATGATCGGATCAGGCGGTCACGTCTCGGTGTTCTGGTCGAACGGATTGGTCGGCTCGATTACCACGCTGGCGATCATCCTGCTGTTCTGGCCGTTGATCGACAAGGTGATCGAAAGCTTTGGACGCCGGCGGGCACCGGCGAGTGCCTAGTTCGAACGATCTTCTCACCTCATCCTGTTCTTGTGGGGAGGTGAGAAGGATATCCGCGATCGTCAGATTTGTGTCGCGCTGCGGACCTTGCACGATCCCTCCGCCGCGTCGGTGTCGATATAGGCGAATTTTGTCTTCTTGAATTTCTTTTTGCTATTCGCCTTCACCGTGACGGCGATGTTCTGTTCGGTTTCGATCTTTCGCCCGCCCACCTTCGCAACATAGTCGCATTTCACGCGAATATCTTTGACCGCAAAGTCGTTATCGTTGCTGATCGTGACATCGGCGGTTCCGATGTTGTTGCTGCCTGGTTTACGCCATCGCTCGATGGACACAGCGACCTTGTCGCCGGGTTCTGCCGCATTCGCAAAATGTCCTACGCTGACGCCGCTTAAAAAGACGGCAATGGCGATGACTGGGTTGATAATCGCTTTCATGTCGAACTCCCGGCTTTCAATATGTCCCCGCGATCGCAAGGGCGGGGCGAGTGCCAAATTTCAAAATAAAAAGACAAAGCATTGAGCGGGACCATTTCACCGCTACTATAGCGGCCACGATCTTCGACCTTTTGGACAGGGACTGCAATGAACGACATCTGGCGCCTCTCAGCTACTGATCTTGCATCGCAAATCCGATCTCGAAAAATCTCCGCAAAGGAGGCCGCAACCGCCGCTCTTTCGCGCCTCGATGCGGTTAATCCCGCGATTAACGCCGTCGTCGATCATCGCCCCGAGGAAACCCTCGCGCAGGCGGATGCGATCGACGCCGGGATTGCGAAGGGCGAAGATCCCGGCGTGCTCGCCGGCGTGCCAATCACGGTCAAGGTCAACGTCGACCAGGCCGGATTCGCTACTACGAATGGGGTGCGCTTGCAGCGTGACCTTGTGGCGCAGTTCAATAATCCTGTTGTCGATAATTTACGCAAAGCGGGCGCCGTCATCGTTGGGCGCACCAACGCACCGGCATTTTCTTATCGCTGGTTCACGACAAATTTGTTGCATGGCGACACCAAAAATCCACGGGATCCGGCGATCACGCCCGGTGGCTCGTCAGGCGGCGCGGCAGCCGCGGTCACCGCGGGTATCGGGCATATTGCGCACGGCACCGACATTGCCGGTTCGATCCGCTATCCCGCGTATGCCTGTGGCGTCCATGGGCTGCGCCCAACAGTCGGGCGTATCCCCGCATTCAATGCCTCGCTGCCCGAGCGATCGATCGGAGGGCAGATCACGGCAGTGTCCGGCCCGCTCGCCCGCACTGTCGGTGACTTGCGGCTTGCGCTCGCGGCGATGTCGCAGCGCGATGCGCGCGATCCGTGGTGGGTGCCGGCACCCCTGGAAGGTCCAGCCGCGCCGCGCCGGGCAGCGCTCTGCCTGCGTCCCGGCGGGCTGGAGACCACGAAGGAGGTCAGCGAAGCTGTCGTGGATGCCGGAAAACGTCTGGAGCGGGCGGGTTGGAGCGTCGAGGAAGTCACCGACATCCCACCGTTTGAGGAGGCCGCCGAATGGCAGATCAAGCTTTGGCTGGCTGACGGTTATGACGCGATGGTCGATGCTGCGAAACGGGAAGGTGATCCGGGCGCGCTGGCCGTGCTGTTCGGACATGAGAAGACGGCGCGCTCGCTGGATTTTGCAACTTTCTCGAAGGCTCTCACGCGTCGTGCGACGCTTGTCCGCGACTGGCAAATGTTCTTCGAGACCTATCCGGTCATTGTCATGCCGCCATGCGGAGAGTTGCCGTTTCCGTGGCAACTGGATCTGAAGGACGACGCATCGTTCGCGCGGGTCTGGCGTGCACAAATGCCGCAAATCGCGCTGCCTTTCATCGGCATGCCGGGCCTGACGGTCTCGACGGGAATGGTCGGACGCAGCCCGGTCGGGGTTCAGATCGTGGCTGGCCGTTACCGTGAAGATCTCTGTTTGCTGGCTGGCGAAGCGATCGAGGCCGGCGGCACCCCGCCTAGTCCAATCGATCCCGTTTCGGCCTGAAGGCGGCGCTTGGCGCGAAATACGCTCTCGGTACTCGTCAGAAGCTCTTGCGTGCGTCTGACGAGAACGCGTCCGGCTTTGAGATCGTGATTGGCGACATCAAGAAGGCGGTGGCCTTCATCGACGAGCTCGCGGGCATGTTTCAATTGTTCGCTGAACGAGACGACCGCCATCGCTGCTTTCGCAGAGGTCATGATCCGGCTCCTGTGCGCCCACCCGCTCGTATCAATGCACAGCTTGCCGGATTGTTCTCCGGGATTTTTCAACCTGCGGGATTTTTCCACCGGAAATGGCTCGCAGCCACATCCTGCCGCCTCGAGGGCGGCAGGAGCGGTACTGCTTTATTCTTCAGACGCAGGAATTGCTTAGGCGACGATCCCTGCGGCGCGCATTTTGGCGATCTCGGCCGCGGTGAACCCGGCGGCACCCAATACCTCGTCGCTGTGTTGGCCGACATCCGGGGCCATGCGCGGCGGCACTTTCTTCGCGCCTTCGATGAAGATCGGTGTGTTGATGGTGCGCAGGTCACTGTCCGAGAACGGCACGACGGCTTCCGTTTCGCGCATCTGCGGGTCGTCCGGAATATCGGCGGCGATGCCGACCACGCCGAAGATCAGTCCGTTGCCGTCCAGGATCTGGCGCCATTCCGCAAGCGGCTTGGTGACGAACACGGAATCGAGAATGGTGATCAGCTCCGGCGAGTGGCTGTGGCGAGCGGTCTTGGTCTCAAAGCGCGGATCGGCAGCCAGGTCCTCGCGGTTGATGACCTTCACGAAGGTCGGCCACTGCTTTTCCTCGTTGAGGAGCGACAGGATGATCCAGCGGCCGTCGCTGCACTTGTAGTGGTTGGTGACGGCGTTCAACGCGCGGTGACGTGGCTGACGCTGCTGGAATGTTGCGCCGCAAAGTGCCGCCTGTGCGTAGATGCCGTTGGACCAGATGCCATTGACCATCAGGTTCGACATCACCTGCGTGCCCTTGCCGGTGCGCTCACGTTGATAGAGCGCGGTCACGATGCCGGCGAACAGCGACATCGCGCAGGGATGATCGCCCATGCCGGGCATCGACCGTGCGGGCGTCGTATCATTGGTCTCGCGCACAAGGTCCATCAGGCCGGAGCGCGCCCACCAGGCATTGCTGTCGAAACCCGGCTTGTCAGCTTCTGCGCCGGTCTCGCCGTAGCCGGTGAACGACGCGTAGATCAGTCGGTCGTTGAGCGGCGCGAGATCCTTGTAGGTGACGCCGAGCTTCTTGCGGACGCTGGGCGGAAAATTCGTGATGAAGACGTCAGCCTCAGTCACGAGGCGGCGAACGACGTCCTGTCCTTCGGGCTTGCTGAGGTCGAGCGCGAGGCTCTTCTTGTTGCGGCCTTCGAGCATCCACGCGTAATTGTGCGGACTGATCGGATAGCCGGGCAGTTTGGGCAGGTTGCGGACTGGATCGCCGGCGCCCGGCGGCTCGATCTTGATAACGTCGGCGCCGAAATCGGACAGCGCGGTTGCCGATGAGGGGGCTGCGATGAAGCTTGCGCAATCGATGACCTTGAGGCCTTCGAAAATTCCTTGAGCCATTCGGCTTCTCCTTTGTCATTCCAGCGACCCGATGATTGGTCGGCCGCTTCAGGTCAGTCGTTCTTGCGTTCGTCCGAGATCACCTTGCCGTCGTTCGGCAGCGAGCCGGGCGCGACCAGAGTGACATTGCCTTGCAGCTTTGTCACGGCACGCAGGGTGGAGGCAATAGCCTCGCTCAACGCGTGGTCAGCGGGGAAGATTCCGCCGACAGCGTCATGATGTCGACTTCCTTGTCGCGGGTGACGATCAGGCGCAGCCTCCCCAGTTCGGGATGCCGCTTGCCGATTTCGGCGATCTGCTCCGGGCGCACGAACATGCCCTTGACCTTGGTGGTCTGATCGGCGCGGCCCATCCAGCCTTTGATCCGCATGTTGGTGCGGCCGCAGGGGCTTTGCCCGGCAAGCACGGCGCTCAGGTCGCCGAGCGCCAGCCGTATCCACGGACGCTGAGGGTCGAGCGAGGTGACGACGATCTCGCCGACATCGCCGTCAGAGACGGGTTCGCCGGTGCCGGGGCGAACGATTTCAACGATGATATCTTCGCTGACGACGAGACCCTCGCGAGCGGGCGGTCTCATAGGCGACGACGCCGAGGTCGGCGGTGCCGAACATCTGATAGGCATCGACGCCGCGCGATTTCATCTCGTCCTGCAGGGACTTCGGAAACGCCGCGCCGGACACCAGCGCGCGCTTCAGCGAAGAGACGTCGCGTCCCGCCTTTTCGCCGGCGTCCAGCAGGATTTTCAGGAAGTCCGGCGTGCCGGTGTAGGCCACCGGCCGATAGGCCTCGATCAATTCGAACTGCTGCTCGGTGTTGCCAGGTCCCGCCGGAATGATCGCGCAGCCAAGTGCACGCGCAGAGGTATCGAAAATAAACCCGCCGGGTGTGAGATGATAGCTGAAGGTGTTGAGCACGACATCGCCGGACCGAAATCCGGCAGCGAACAGCGCGCGCGCCCCGCGCCACGGGTCGCCGTGGGTGGATTTCGGGCTCGAAGATCGGGCCGGGCGATGTGAACAGCCGCCTGAATGATCCGACAGGCGAGGGCACCAAGCCTCCGAATGGAGGGGCGGCTTTGTGCAAGGCCGGCAATTCGGACTTCCGAAGCACCGGAAGTCTGGCGAGCGCGTCGCGGTCGGCGATCGTCGCGAGATCGATGCCTTCGAAGCGTTCGGCATAGATCGGGAGCTTTCGCGGCGGCGCGCAGAACGTCCGGCAGGCGCGCGAACAGGTCAGAGTCTCGCTCTGACGGGGCTCGCGTCTCAAGGGCATCGTAATGCTGGGACATGATTTGCGTCTCGTGAGGAGGAGTTGTTACAGCCAGCGCTTGCGCCGTTTGAAGCTCTTGAGGTTCTTGAAGCTCTTGCGCTGATCACCGGCGCCGCCGAGATAGAATTCCTTGACGTCTTCGTTGTCGCGCAATTCGTCTGCAGTGCCGTCGAGAACGACCTTGCCTTGCTCCATGATGTAGCCGTGGCTCGCCACGGACAGCGCGGCACGCGCGTTCTGTTCAACCAGAAGGATCGTGACGCCCAGGTCGCGATTGATCTGCTTGATGATGCCGAACACTTCCTTGACCAGCAGTGGCGACAGTCCCATCGATGGTTCGTCCATCAGGATCATCTTGGGGCGTGCCATCATCGCGCGGCCGATCGCCAGCATCTGCTGTTCGCCGCCGGAGAGATAACCGGCAAGGCCGGTACGCTCCTTGAGGCGGGGAAAATACTTGAACACGATGTCGATATCGTCGTCGACATTCTTGTCGCTGCGCGTGTAGGCGCCAAGCCGAAGATTTTCGAGCGTCGTCATGTCCGAGATGATGCGGCGGCCTTCCATCACCTGAAAAATCCCGCGCCGGACGATCTTGTCGGGATCGATACCGTTGATGCGATCACCGTCGAATACGATCTCGCCACGGGTGACTTCGCCGTCTTCCGTTTTCAGCAATCCGGAAATGGCTTTCAGCGTGGTGGACTTTCCAGCACCGTTGGCGCCCAGCAATGCGACGATTGCACCCTGCGGCACGTCCAGGCTCAGTCCGCGCAGAACGAGAATGACGTTGTCGTAAACCACCTCGATGTTGCGCACGGCAAGCAGCGGCGTGACAGTTGTCGCTGGGGTCGGTTTGACGTTTGTGTCCGTGGTCGTTTGCAAGATGCTCGTCCCGGTTCCGGAAAAAACCGCCGCTCCGCGGAAGGCGGAGCGGCGTACGTGTTCAGTTTACCAGCCGAGCCATTCCGGCTTGCGTGGCAGATCGACGGTCTTCACTTTTTCAAGCTTGATGGTGCCGTTCTTGACGAGATCGGCAACCGAAGCGTCGGTCGCGCCAGAAACCTTCATGCGATAGATGTCGACCTTCAATGTCGGACGGTGATCCTTTTCGGTCCAGGTCGAAGGATTGCAGACGCCCTCCATCCCGGCAGGGACCCAGTTCGGCTTCTGATAGAAGCCTTTCTTGACGTTCTCGCCGGTCGCGCCGCCGTTCTTGGCAGCCCATTCGACGGCTTCCTTCATGTAGAGCGCCGTGCAGACGCCAGCCACGTAATGCACCGGGCGATATGCCGTGCCCGCTGCATCAGACATCTTGGAGATGTCTTGCATGGTCTTCATGCCGGGCGCGTTGCCGCCCCATGCGACAGCCGTGCGTAGCGGAAACACTACACCGTCAGCAGCAGCGCCTGCGGCCTTGGCCGCGTTTTCATCCATGCCCCAGACATTGCCCATGAACTGTACATCAGCGCCCGCCGCCTTGCAGGCGTTCAGCACGGAGATGTTCGAGCCAGCGGTGTTACCGAGATAAGCATAGTTCGCGCCTGAGCTCTTCAGGGTCAGGCACTGTGCGCTGTAGTCACCGGGGGTGAGTGCGAACACGATCGCCGGAAGCACTTCGAAGCCGAGTTCTGTGGCAATGGCTTCGCCCGCAGCTTTTGGAGCGTTCGGGTAGGGATGATTGCCTCCCATGTGAACATATTTCGGCTTGCCCGGCTTGCCCTTGGATTTCCAGTCTTCTGCGGCCCACGTCAGCATGCCGCGCAACGCGTCCGAATAGCTCGGACCGTAGAAGAAATTGTAGGGCGCGGCCTTGGCTTTGCCGCTTGCGCCGGTCGGGTCTGACAGTGCGGCCGAATACGATCCGGAAATATCGGGAATCTTGTCCTGTGCGAGGAAGCCGGTGAGAGCTTCGGTGTCGGCGGTGCCCCAGCCGAGAATGGCGGCGACCTTGTCGGAGCCTGACCATTTCTTGTACTGCGCGATCGCACGCGGCACCTGATAGCCATAGTCGACGGTATCGACGTTGACCTTGGCGCCGTTGATGCCGCCGTTCTTGTTGATCCATGCATAGGCGTCGGCGACGCCTTGTCCGAACGGAGTACCCACGTCCGATGTTGCACCCGAATAGTCGGCTAGATGTCCGAGCGAAATGGCTGATTGTGCAAAGGCAGGTGTGCCGCCGAGCACCACCGCCACTGCGGCTGTGCCGAAAAGAGCTTTCATGGTCATAAGCGTAATCCTCCGGTTTCCTCTCGAGGTCGTATTATTTGTTGGTCCCGTTCCGACCTCAATGCGAGAACGGGTAAAGTTTCCAGTATGCCTTGATCTGCCTCCACCGGTGAGCAAGCCCGTCCGGCTCGAAAATGAGAAATATGATGATGATGACGCCGATAGCCATCTCGCGCAAGAATGCGATGTTGTGCTTCAGCCCCAGCGCGTGATCGATCGCACTACCGCTCAAGGCTGCGCTCAGCCATTCCATCGTTTCAGGAAGCAGCACCATGAAAGCCGTGCCCATCAGCGTACCCATGATCGAGCCCACGCCGCCGATGATGATCATGGCAAGAAAGATGATTGAACGGTCGATGCCAAAGCCTTCGTTGGAGACGACCTGATTGTAGTGCGCGTAGAGCGCACCGCCGACGCCGGCAAAGAACGCGGCGAGACCGAACGACAGCGTACGGTATTTGGTGAGGTTGATGCCCATGATTTCGGCCGAGAGGTAATGATCGCGCACCGCGACCAGGGCACGGCCATCGCGCGTCCGCATCAGGTTCGTCACGAGCAGAAAGCAGACGATCACATAGGCGAGCACGACATAGAAATATTGCCGGTCGCCGCGGATCGCCTTGCCGAAGAGTGAAAATGGCTCCGCGATGACCGGAACGCTGCCGCCAGTGAACCATTCCGCGCGGGCGAAGAAGTCGAGCAGGATGAACTGCGCGGCCAGCGTCGCGATCGCAAGATAAAGTCCTTTCAAGCGCGCGGCAGGCAGGCCGAAAATAAGACCGACAGCGGCCGTCACCACGCCCGCGAGCGGAATGCAGAAGAAAACCGGAATGCCGAACCTGTTCGACAGATAGGCCGAGGTGAACGCGCCGAAGCCGAAGAAGGCGGCGTGGCCGATGGAGATTTGTCCGGTGAAGCCGACCACGATGTTGAGGCCGAGCGCCGCAATGCCGAAAATACCGATCTGGATGAGCAGGCTCAGCGTGTATTCGTTCAGCACAAACGGCGCGAAGCAGATCAGCACGATGCCGGCGATCATCGCATTGCGGCTTGTCGTCGTCGGGAAGACGGTGGTGTCCGCTGCGTAGGAGGTGCGGAAATCGCCTGCGGGGAGAAGATTCTGGCCTGCCATGATGACTTAAATCCGCTCGATGTCTTTGGTGCCGAACAGGCCGTAAGGCTTGATCATCAGAATGATGATCAGCGCATAGAAAGGCGCGACCTCGAACAGATTGCCCCAGTGCAGATATTCACTGTCGACGAAATGGGCGACGTTTTCGAGCAGGCCGATGATGATGCCGCCCAGCACCGCGCCGCCGACACTATCGAGGCCGCCGAGAATCGCGGCCGGAAACACCTTGATGCCGTAGGCGGACAAGCCTGCCGACACGCCGTTGACCACGGCCACGACCACTCCGGCCACCGCCGATACGGTGGCCGATATCGCCCAGGCCATCGCGAACACGCTTTTCACGGAGATGCCGAGGGATTGCGCCACCTGTTGATTGAAAGCAGTGGCGCGCATGGCGAGGCCATACTTCGAGACGCGGAAGAACCATGCCATGCCGGCCATCATCGCTATCGAGACCGCGAGGCTGAGGATGTAGACGGTCTGGACCTGTAGCCCGAAGATGTTCACGAGCTGCGTGTTGAAGATGCGCGGGAACGGCTGGAGATTGACGCCGAAGATCCATTTCATCAGCGCCGAGAACACGGTGGACAACGCAATCGTGACCATGATCACGGAGATGATCGGCTCCCCGACCATGGGACGCAGGATCACGAGCTGAATCGCAATGCCGAACACGAACATGAAAACGAGCGTGATCGGCATGCCGATCCAGAACGGCACCTGATATTTCGTCAGCAGCCACCAGCACACCCACGCGCCGATCAGCAGCAGTTCGCCCTGCGCGAAGTTGACCACTTGCGTGGCCTTGTAGATCAGCACGAACGACATCGCGACGACGCCATACAGCGTGCCGACGACGAGGCCGTTGATCAGGAGCTGGATCAGAAGCTGGGTGTTCATCGTCGGCTCACCTTCATTCCGCCGCCTGTGCCGTTGTCCGTAATCCGAGATCGACGACCGGCAGTGTGGTGCGGATGCGCTGCGTGGTGCCGTCCTGGAAACGGATCACCGTGTCGATGTCGATATCCGGCTGCCCGCCATAGATGGCGTCGATGATGTCGGCATATTTCTCGTTGATGACACTGCGACGGACCTTGCGCGTGCGCGTCAGTTCGCCGTCGTCGGCATCCAGCTCCTTGTAAAGCAGCAGGAATTTGGCGATGCGTTGCGCGGGCGGCAACGTGGCGTTGACCGCTTCGACTTCCTTGCGGAGCAATTCATAGACCTCGGGGCGTGAGGCGAGGTCAGTATAGGTGGTGAAGGATATCCGGTTCTTCTCGGCCCATTTGGAGACGATCGAGAAGCGGATGCAGATCATCGCGGCGAGATAGTCGCGTCCGTCACCCAGCACCACGGTCTCGGCCACGTAGGGCGAGAACTTCAGCTTGTTCTCGATATATTGCGGCGAAAAACGGTCGCCGCGCGAGGTTTGCGCAAGGTCCTTGATGCGGTCAATCACGACGAGCTGCTTTGCCGCATTGAAGTAACCCGCATCGCCGGAATGCATCCAGCCGTTGCGCAGGTCCGCGACCGTTTCAGCCTCGTTTTTGTAGTAACCGAGGAACATGTTGGCGTGGCGCACGACGATCTCGCCGACGCCGTTGACGTCCGGCTCTCTGATCTCGATCTCGATGCTCTCGGCCATCGACACGCCGGTGGTGTCGGGATCGACCTCATCCGGCTTGTGAAGGGTGAATGCGCCGAGGGTTTCGGTCTGACCATAGAGCGTGCGCAGCGGCACGCCCATGGCGCGGAAGAACTTGAACGTATCCGGCCCGAGTGCAGCGCCGCCGGTCGCGGCCGAGCGCAGCCGTGTGAAGCCAAGCCGGTCGCGCAGCGCACGAAACACCAGCGTCTCGGCCACCAGCGATCGCTTGCCGTCGTCGAGCGCAGTGAGTCCCGCCTTCATGCCGATTTCGTAGAGGCTCTGTTTCATCGTGGACGAGTCCATCACCCGTGCACGCACGTCGGCAGCGATGGCTTCCCAGATGCGGGGTGCGAAAAGCACAAAGGTCGGTGCGATCTCGCGGAAGTCGTTCATCATGGTGTCGGGCTGCTCGACGAAATTCACCTTCATGCGGCTGAGCAGTCCTTTGCCGAGCGCATAGACCTGTTCCATGATCCATGGCAGCGGCAGCACCGAGACGTATTCGTCGTCAGGGCCTTTGGGATCGAAACTTAAATAGGTAGCGCAGTGACGCAGAACGCGGCCGGCTGCGAGCATCGCAAGCTTCGGATTCGATGTGGTGCCGGAGGTGGTGCAGAGAATGGCGACATCCTCGCCACGGGTTGCGTCCACCAGTTGGTCGTAAAGCTGCGGTTCGCGTGCCGCGCGTTCGCGACCCATTTCTGCGAGCATGTCGGCACTGATCAGGCGCGGGTCGTCGTATTTCCGCATGCCACGCGGATCTGAATAGACGATGTGGCGCAGGTGTGGAACGCGGTCGCCGAGTTCGAGCAGTTTGTCGACCTGTTCCTCATCCTCGGCGAACACCAGCTTGGTTTCGCCATAGGTGAGAAGATACATCACCTCTTCGCTGAGCAACTCGCGATACATGCCGAGGCTCATGGCGCCGATGGCGTGAGCGGCGATTTCGGCGGAGACCCAGTCCGGCCGGTTGTCGCCGATGATGCCGATCACGTCGCCGCGCCCGAGACCAAGCTCGATCATGCCCAGGGAGAAATCACGCACGCGGTTCTGATAATCGTCCCACGTGAAGATACGCCAAAGCCCGAGATCTTTTTCGCGCAGAGCGATCTGGCGACCGTGCTCTTTTGCATTGAGCCGCAGCATTTTTGGATAAGTATCGGCCTGCGTGACGCGGCCTGCGTAATCCATCATGCGGTGGTCTCCGCAATGGATGTTTCGTCGTCTGGACCGATTGGCACATCGTCATCTTCGCCGAGATAGGCGCGGCGGACATGGGGATCGGACAACACATCGGCGGCCAGGCCTTCGGCGATCTTCCTGCCGAAATCCAGCACGGTGATCCGGTGGGAGATATCCATCACGACACCCATGTCGTGTTCGATCATCATCACCGTCATGCCGTATTCTTCATTGAGGTCGACGATGTAGCGGGCCATGTCTTCCTTCTCCTCGAAATTCATGCCGGCCATCGGCTCGTCGAGAAGAATGAGTTTCGGCTCCAACGCCATCGCACGGGCGAGTTCGACACGCTTGCGCAGACCGTAGGAGAGGGTGCCGGCGACCGCCTTGCGTACCGACTGCAAATCGAGGAAGTCGATGATCTCCTCCACCTTGCGGCGATGTTCGAGTTCTTCACGGCGTGCACCGGTCAGCCAGTACAGCGACCCCGTGATGAAGTTGTTTTTCAGCAGATGGTGTCGCCCGACCATGATGTTGTCGAGCACGGTCATATGATGAAACAGCGCGAGATTCTGGAAGGTGCGGCCGATGCCGAGCGCAGCGCGGGCATTGGGCTTCAGTCCGGTGATATCGCGGCCCTGATAGAACAATTGTCCTTCGGTCGGCGTATAGCGGCCCGATACGCAATTCACGATCGAGGTCTTGCCGGCGCCGTTAGGGCCGATGATCGAGAACAGCTCGCCTTCCTTGACGGCAAAATTAACGTCGGTCAGCGCGCGCACGCCGCCAAACCGCAATGAGACGCCTCGCACCTCAAGTGCGTGTACCACTTCATCCTCCCCACGTGACCCGAAGCAGGATGCGGTGCAAACCGCGTCTCGTCCCGGCATCATCTGAACGGCGCCTTTTGGCGCTCATTTTTCTCGTGTCCGGCGGATTTTTATCCGCTCGGTAACTTTAGCCTAGCCTGCCTTTCGGCCAAGACCTATTCGACTAACGGCATCAGGCTGCTCAAAAGCAAGCCTGGCGAGCGAGCATTTTTGCCCAACTGGCTTTGCGGTTTTTGCAAATTTTATCAAACCTCGAGCCATTCCTTGCGAATGGCCTGATTGGCTTTCAGCTCGGTGGGAGTTCCCTCAAAGACGAT
Organism: uncultured Alphaproteobacteria bacterium; assembly: GCA_963751855.1. Classification (GTDB taxonomy): domain Bacteria; phylum Pseudomonadota; class Alphaproteobacteria; order Rhizobiales; family Xanthobacteraceae; genus Afipia. The sequence goes on from CAVVWF010000001.1 coordinate 61,965, forward strand.
GCGGCCATGGCCCATGACGTAGAGGCGGTGGGAAATCCGCATGGCAATGGACAACTTTTGTTCGACAAGCAAAATTGCGACGCCGCGCCGGGCGATTTCCGCGATCAGGTCGCCGACCTGCTGAACGATCAGCGGCGCCAGCCCTTCGGTCGGCTCGTCGATCATGACAAGTTCCGGATCGCCCATCAGCGTGCGGCAAATTGTCAGCATCTGCTTTTCGCCGCCCGACAGGACGCCAGCCGCGGTGTCGGCGCGGGCCTTGAGGTTCGGAAACATGTCCAGCATGTCGTCGAGACGCCATTTGCCGGGATGCTTGGGATCTTTGATGCCAAGCATCAGGTTTTGCCGCACGGTCAGCGCGGGGAAAATGTCGCGGTGTTCTGGCACGTAACCAAGGCCGAGATGCGCGATTTTGTAGCTCGGCAACCCGGCGATGTCCTTGCCCTTGAATTTGATCGAGCCCTGCGGCGGGACTTCGCCCATGATGGCCTTGACGGTGGTCGAGCGACCCACGCCGTTGCGGCCCAGCAGGCTGACGACTTCGCCTGCGCCGATATGCATGTCCACGCCCTGGAGAATGTGGCTCTTGCCGTAATAGGCGTGCAGATCCTGAATGTCCAACATCAGGCAGCCTCCTCACCGAGATAGGCTTCCCTGACCTTCGGATTGTTGCGGATCTCCTCGGGCGTTCCCGATGCGATGATGTTGCCGTAGACCAGCACGGAAATGCGATCGGCCAATCCGAACACCACGCTCATGTCGTGTTCGACGATCAGCAGCGTGCGGCCTTCGGTGAGGCGACGGATCAGCGCCACCGCGCGTTCGGTCTCGGCGTGGCTCATGCCTGCGGTCGGCTCATCGAGCAGGATGACATCGGCGCCGCCGGCAATGGTGATGCCGATTTCGAGCGCGCGCTGCTCGGCATAGGTGAGCAAGCCCGCAGGGACGTCGCGCCGGGAAACGAGATTGATGTCCTGCAGGATCTGCGCGGTGCGGTCGCGCACCTCCGGAAGCCCGTCGACATTTTTCCAGAATGAATAGCGATGGCCGGTTGCCCACAACACGGCACAGCGGATGTTTTCCCACACCGTCATCTTGGCGAAGACGTTGGTCACCTGAAAGCTGCGGGACAGTCCGCGGCGGTTAATTTGGTAGGGCGGCAGATGGGAGATCACTTCGCCCCGCAGCAGCACGCTGCCTGATGTCGGCTTCATGTAGCCGCTGATCAGATTGAACGTGGTCGACTTGCCGGCGCCGTTCGGGCCGATCAGCGCATGGCGCTCACCTTGCGCCACCTCGAGGTTGAGGTCGCGGATGACCTTGGTAATGCCAAAACTCTTTTGAACGTCGCGGATTTCGATGGCGTTGGTCATGCGGCAATTCCCTTTTCGCGCGCGGCGCCCAAGGCGTTGTCCCAAGCCTCGCCAACCCGCGCCCAGGCTTTGCGTGCGACCAGAAATCCAGCCACGATCAGCGCTGCTGCGATGCCCCATGTGACGGGGCTGGCAGCATTGAAGCTGATGCCAAAGGCCTTGATATTTGGACTGTCACCCGGATTGACCGTGTAGTGCACGATGGTTTCGATCGTGAGCATCAGGCCTGTGATGATCGCCAGCGTCGGCACGAATGCGATCAGGTAGGATGGCAACACCTTGCCCAGCGTTCCTGCCAGCACCAGCGGCCGATGCTTCATCAAGAGGCCGGTGATGCCGCCAGGAGCGAACATCACGACTGCGATAAAGAACAGTCCGAAGTAAAGCTGCCAGACACTGGTGAGGTCGCTGAGCCCGAGCGACAGCAGTGTAACGAAGATCGCGCCGACAGCGGGGCCGATAAAGAAACCAATGCCACCGATATAGGTGGCGAACAGCACGGTTCCGGACTGTGCTGCGCCGAGATAGGCGGAGTTGGCGATTTCGAAGTTGATGGCGGCAAGGGCGCCGGCGATGCCTGCGAAGAATCCCGAGAAGCAGAATGCGATGTAGCGGATGACGTGCGGGTCATAGCCGACGAACTGAACGCGTTCCGGGTTATCGCGCACGGCATTGCACATGCGGCCGAGCGGCGTACGGGTGAGGGCATACATCGCGATCATGCAGATCAGCGTCCACGCGGCGATCAGATAATAGATCTGGACCTGCGGGCCGAAGCTCCAGTCGAACAGGCGCAGTACCTTGGTCCGATTGGCAGAAACACCGGCTTCACCGCCGAAGAATGTCCGCAGGATCAGCGCGGAGGACGCGACGAGTTCCGCGACGCCAAGTGAGATCATGGCGAATGCCGTCCCGCTGCGTTGTGTCGAGACCCAACCGAGCAGGGCCGCGAACGCGAGGCCCGTCAATCCGCCGATCAGCGGCACCACCGGCAATGGGATCGGCCATTTGTGTGCGCCGATGATGTTGATGGTGTGGATCGCGAGAAAGCCGCCAAGGCCGTAGTAAACCGCATGTCCAAACGACAGCATGCCGGTCTGCCCAAGCAGGATGTTGTAGGATAGCGCGAAGATAATCGAGATGCCGATCAGGCTGAACGTTGTCAGCGACCCGCCGGAGCTGAAAGCCTTGGGCAGCAACAGCAGCACGATCGCGGCTGCGATCCACAGGCCGTAGAACTTGAGTTTGTCGGTTGCCGCCGGACGCGGAGGCGCTGCGCTTGAGATCACGTCGCTCATGTGTCGCGTGTCCCCATCAGGCCCATCGGGCGGAAAGCAAGAATGAGAACCAAGAGCACATAGGGCATGATCGGAGCGATCTGCGCGATGGTTACGTTCCAAATGTCAGAAAGCCACGTCCTGGCGTAGTCGGGGCTGAGTGGTCCGAATATTTCAGCGAGCGATCCGTTCATCGACACGGCGAAAGTCTGGATGAGACCGATCAACAGCGATGCGATGAATGCGCCCGGCAGTGAGCCGAGGCCGCCGACAACGACGACGACGAACAGAATTGGACCGAGAAGACCGGCCATGTTCGATTGTGTCACCAGCGCGGGGCCCGCGATGACGCCTGCAACTGCGGCGAGCGCCGTACCGACGCCGAATACCATCATGAAGATGCGCCCGACATTGTGGCCGAGATGGCCAACCATGTGCGGGTGGGTGAGTGCGGCCTGCACGATCAGGCCGATGCGCGTCTTCTTCAACGCGACGAGCAATCCGAGAAAGATTGCGACGGAGGCCAGCAGCATGAACATTTTGTAGGCGGGATAGTTCGTGGAGAAGATCGTAAACGCTGGAAAATCCAGTACCTCTGGCACCCTGAAGTCGAGCGGGCTCTTGCCCCAGATGATCTGCACGATTTCTTCGATGGCGAATGCGAGACCGAAGGTAAACAGCAGTTCGGCGACGTGGCCGTTCTTGTGGACGTGGCGGAGGCCATAGCGCTCCACAGCAGCGCCAAGCAGGCCGGCCAGCAGCGGTGCAATCACCAGCGCGGGCCAGAATCCAAACCAGCGGCTGATCTGGAAACCGAAGAATGCGCCGAGCATGTAGAAGCTCGCGTGCGCGAAATTCAGCACGCCCAGCATGCTGAAGATGACTGTCAGGCCGCTGGCCATAAGAAACAGCAGCATGCCGAACAGGATGCCGTTCAACGTAGATATGACGATTAGCTCAAGCACGATCCCACCACCCCTGGAAAAATGAAGCTGTGTTCGCCCGGATCCCCACCCGGGCGAACACAGATTACGTAAGGGACAGGGTTACGGCCGTTCCATCTTGCAGGTGGTCGGCAGCAAGGTCTGGTCGGTGTCGATCTTGGCGACCAGTTTCCAGCCCCAGCCAGTCTTTTCTTCGTCGAACGGCTCCTTTTCGGTGCGTTCGCCGAATGATGCGATGTACATCGGCTGGAAGAACTGATGGTCGTCCTTCCGCATCGTGCCCTGACCACCGTCGAAGACTTCGAACTGCATGCCTTCGAGCGCGGCTGCGACCTTCACTGGATCGAGCGACTTGGCCTTTTCGGCAGCAGCGGCGAACATCCGCATTTCGTTGACTGCGCGTGGGTAGAACAGGCTGAAGTCATACTTCGCACGCAGCGCCTTTTCGAAGGTGTCCGCCGAAGGGTGGCCGAGGTTCGGAATGCCTTCCGCGATCTGGAAGACCTGATGGTTCAGGTTGGCCTGCTTGATCGCCGTTGGGCCGCCGGTGCCGCCAGCATAATAAGTGAACCAGTTGACCTTGAGGCCGGCGTCCGCAGCCGCTTTCAGCAGGAGCGCAATGTCCTGACCCCAGTTACCGGTGATGACGCTGTCAGCGCCGGATGCCTTGATCTTCGCGATGTACGGCGCGAAGTCGGTGATCTTGAGCAATGGGTGTAATTCGTCGCCGACGATCTGGACATCCGGACGCTTGGTGGCAAGCATCTTCTTCGCCGTGGTGCGTACTGATTCACCGAACGAGTAGTCCTGGTTGATCAGATAGATCTTCTTCACCGACTGCGCTGTCTTGATGTAATTGGTCAGCGCTTCCATTTTGATGTCGGAGTTGGCATCCCAGCGGAAATGCCAGAAGCTGCACTTGTCGTTGGTGAAGGCAGGATCAACCGCGGCGTAGTTGAAGTACAGGACTTCCTTGCCGGGGTTGCGTTCGTTGTACTTGGACACGAAGTCGATCAGCGCGCCCGCGACCGACGAACCGTTGCCCTGAGTGATGTAGCGGACGCCGGCAGTCGATCGCCTTCTGTGCCTGGATCAGGCTTTCCTGTGGATTGGTCTTGTTGTCGAGCGGAACAATTTCCACTTTCTTGCCGAGAATGCCGCCCTTGGCATTCACTTCATCCGCGAGATACTGGAATGTCTTGAATCCGACTTCGCCGACGCTGGCGCCGCCGCCTGACAGAGGATCAATATAGCCGATTTTTACGGTATCCTGGGCCATCGCCGCTCCGCCCATCAACGGAAGCGTGAGGGCTGCGGCCATCATCAGTTTACGCATGTGTCTCTCCCTGAATTTAACGACGGCTCTTTTTTGAGCAGCCGAGATTGATCTCGACGCTTCAGCCATTCATGGGTTGATTGTGATCCAAGGCCCAGTCAGCCGCAAGCCCGGTCTCGCCGCTGTCCTGAGAATGCTTAATTTGCCCGCACGGTTGTGGGGTGATACGCAGAGCACCGTCATGTGTCGTCCGCAGAGCGAAACATGACGGACGAGCGACGCGGATTTTGCAAGGTTTGGAGTTGAGATGGCCACGGCGCCTTTTGATCTGAAGGGCAAGAGAGTTTTCGTTGCGGGCCATCGTGGAATGGTTGGCAGCGCTTTGGTGCGTCGGCTGGCCCGCGAAGATGTGGATATCCTCACCGTGCAGCGAAGTGAGGTCGATCTGCTGGACCAGGCCGCGACCATATCGCTGGTTCGCCAAGGCCCGACCGCAAGTTGTGCTTCATGCCGCGGCAAAAGTTGGTGGCATCGTTGCCAACAACACGCTGCGTGCGGAGTTCATTTACGAGAACTTGATGCTAGCAGCCAACGTCATTCATGCCGCGCACGTCAATGGCGTCGAAAAGCTGTTGTTTCTCGGCTCATCCTGCATTTACCCGAAGCTGGCGCCGCAACCGTTGCGAGAGGATTCGCTGCTGACGGGAAAGCTTGAGCCGACCAACGAGCCTTACGCGATTGCCAAGATTGCCGGCGTCAAGATGGTGGAGGCTTATCGCAGCCAGTACGGCAGCGACTTTATCAGCATTATGCCGACCAATCTTTATGGGCCCGGCGATAACTATCACCCCGAATACAGTCACGTCGTGGCGGCGCTGATCCGCCGCTTCCATGAGGCAAAAGAGACGGGCGCTCCGAGCGTCGTGGTCTGGGGAACGGGCACACCACGGCGCGAATTCCTCTACGTCGACGACATGGCGGATGCCTCAATTCATCTTCTCCGCAACTATTCGGACGGCACGCTGGTCAATGTCGGCACAGGCGAAGACATTACGATCGCCGAATTCGCGGACGTCGTTGCGAAAACCGTGGGCTATACCGGCGAGATCGTCTTTGACCCGTCGAAGCCGGATGGGACACCGCGCAAGCTGCTCGATGTCAGCCGCCTTGCAGAACTCGGCTGGAAGGCAAGGACGTCGCTCGAAGAGGGAATGAAACTCGCGTATCGGGCGTTCCTCGAACGGCCGCAGTCATAGAATTTGAACGGCCGAGCTGGGCAGTTACGACTTTTCTGACCAGAACACGCTATCCCGCCGCGCTCGCGTTTTTACCCGTTGGTTTCTCGCTGCGCTTCTTTGGCATCGTCGCAACCGTGCCAATGATCTCGTCGCGTTCCAGTTCAGCGATTTCCCCATCGCTTAGGCCAAGTACGCCGCTCAACACGTCATGGTTGTACTGACCCAGCGTTGGCGCCAGGTGTTCGATCGCATACGGCAGTACGGCGTCTCCCTCGCGGTAAGCGACTGACGGCAGAAGGTGGGGGCCCATGAATGGCCGGTCGCTTGGCTGCCAATGGCCGACCTTGAGCAAATGCGGATCTGCGGCAAGATCCTGAGGGAGTTTCGCGATACCGGCGGGAACCCCGGCGTTCTGCAATGACACCATGGCGATGTCCGGCCGGACGTCGGCGAGCCATTGCCGGATCGCGGCCTCGATCTGGTCCTCGTGCTCGCGGCGCCCCGTTAGGGTCGTGAGCGCGGGATCCGAGGCGAGGTCGGCGCGTCGCATCACGCCGCACAGCGCACGCCACTCATCATCCGTTCGTACAGCGAGCGTGATCCACTGATCAATGCCGAGAGCCGGGAAGCAGCCATGGGGCACAAATTGCGGATGGCGATTGCCGATCCGTGGACCGGTGTTGCCGGTCGCAGACTGCTCGAGGATCGATGGTGCGACCATCGGCAACATGCATTGCACTTGACTGAGATCGATGTGCTGACCTTCGCCGGTGTTCCTCTGGTGCATGAAGCCAAGCATCAGCGCCGCGGCAGCGTTTAATCCGCCGATCGGGTCGCCGAGGGCCGCGTGCAGCATGGTCGGGGGATCTTCCGGCCCGCCCGTTACCGAAGGCAGCCCCGAAGCCTGCTCCAGCGTCGAACCGTAAGCGCGAACGCCGCTCCACGGTCCCGACATGCCGAAGGCCGGCATCGTGAGCACCACCAAACGTGGGTTGATTTTCATGATCGTTCGCACGTCGAGCCCGAGGCGGGGCATTACATCGGCGGCATAGTTGTCGATCACCGCATCAGCGTCCTTCATCAGGCGCTCTAACAGCGACAAGCCCTTCTCGGTGGTGAGGTCCAGTGTGATGCCGCGCTTGTTGCGGTTGTTCATCTGGAACCAGAAGGTCTTCTCGTAGGTCCGCTCTTCGTGATACGGCGGCCGCGTATCGGTGCCGCGAAACCAATCGGGGTACTGACACGATTCAACCTTGATGACATCAGCGCCAAGATCGCCCATCTGGCGTGTTGCAGTCGGTCCCGCCCAGCCCATGGTGAGGTCGATGATGCGCAATCCCTTCAGCGGCAGCGCATCTTGCGCGGTCGCAGCCCGCGTCGCCGTGCGCGAATGCGTAGGAAGGGCAGCTTTGTTGTTCTCTCCTGCCAGTGGCGCGCGTCCGTTCGCCTTCGGCAGTGCCCGGGTCAGATGCTGCGGCAACACGGGCCCTTCAAACGACGCCGTGCCGATCGTCACCGGTCCAAACGCGCCGCGGCTGCGATGAACATCCTGCGACAGAAGCTCTTTCATGTCAGGCACGACCGCGAGCGGAAGCCGCAGTTCGATGCCCTTCTCGAACCATTCCATCGCGGTGCGTGTCAGCAGGATGGGTGTGATGATCTTTTTCAGGTCATCTGCATGCAGGAAGCGTCCGATGTGCGAGGAGTATTTTGGATCGGCGCCCATGTCTGGTCGCTCGATCATCTTGCAAAACCCGACCCATTGCGCGGGCGTGACCACGGTGACACCCAGCCAATCATGTTTGGTCTGGAAAGCGCCGCTCGGATAACCGCGGCCAAACCGGTTGATACCTGGACGGGGGCGCGAAAATCCGGTTTCGAGCGCGAGGCCTGTATCGAACTCGCTGATCTGCAGCATCGCCTCGAGATTGTTGACGGCGAAGCGACGTGCGCCATGTGCATGTCCATAAAGACCGGCAAGACTCGGAATGAAGGCGGTGAGGCCTCCAACGATACCGATCTGCCCGTCGCGCGGCAGCACCGGAGGGCCCTCGACAGGGCCGACGAGCTTCACAAGGCCGGCTAGACTACGACAGACCGCGTCAGTCGCCTGGTAATTGCGATAAGGCCCGCCTTCGCCGAACCATGAAAGCGCGGTGATCGCAAGACCGGGATCTGATTGGCGCAGGCGGTCGTGGGAAATCAGCGAGGACTTCACGACATCGGGATGCCGTGCGTCGAGCAGCAGGTCGCTACTCGCGAGCAGCGCTAGAATTCCCCCGGCGTCGTCAGGCTTTTCCGGGTCGGCGATGATACTTTTCTTGTTGGTGTTTAGCCACGCGAAGGTGATGCTTTCGTGCTCTCCACCTCCTACATCGGCCAGAGGCGGAATGCGCCGCGCCGGATCGCCGCCCGGCTGTTCGATCTTGATGACATCGGCGCCGAAGTCGGAAAACAGTTTGCCGCAATAGCCGAGCGTGTCGCCTGTTCCGATTTCGACCACGCGGAATTTCGACAACGGCAAGTCAGACATGCGCCCCCCGATTTTCTTATTTGCAGCGCTCATCGTTCGGCACGGGGCGCAACATAGTTTAACAGCCCGATTTGGAAGCTCAATGCCGGACAGACCTCATGTTGAGGCCTGCGCCATGCGTGGTGGTGATTTGTTGAGTGTGAGCGCCATCGCACTGATCAATGGCTTCATGAAGAAGGCGTCGTTGGCCGGATAGATATCCGTGCGCAGGCCGTTCGATTTCAGTTCGTCGGAGACCACGGGGCCAACCGATGCAATCGGTGTTTGTGCCAGACCCGCGCGCAACTGTTCTTCGCATCCATGCGCTTTTGCCACGTCGATCAGGCGGCGAACCTGTCCTGAACTCGTCAGCGCAATCGCATCGATACGCCCACGCGCCATCTCGTCGATTGCGGAGACGATGTTCGCTTCGGCAGCTTCGGCATTGTAGGCATAGGGCAGTACGGTCTCGACGCTCGCGCCGCGCGACGTGATTGCCGCGATTAGCTTGCCGTGATCCTTGTCGGGATAGAGTTGAAGGCCGACACGATGGTCTTTCAGATCGACCCGCGACAGCATCTCGGCGATCCCTTCCGATGTTGGTGTCTCGGTAACGACCTGCGCTTCCAGTCCGATCTCGCGCAGTGCGCGAACCGGCTTCGGCCCGCGCGCGAACTTTCGCGCCTTGCCGACGGCTGCGACGAAATCCTGATCGACCTCAATTCGCCGCGCCACCTTCATCAGCCGCCGCAGGCCTTCGCCGGTCATCAGCACCAGATCGTCGAACGGCTGCCGGATGAATTGCCTGATCCAGGCCTCGACCGGAGCGGGATCTTGCGCATCCTGGATCGTGAACATTGGACATTGCAGCACGCTGGCGCCTTGTTCCTGTAACAGGCGGGAAAATTGTGCCTCCTCGCGCGTTTCCAGAATCAAAATCCGGTATCCGTTCAGTCTGTCCGCCATATTGTCCTTCCGGATTAAATTTCGCGCCCGCTTCGCCCTTAACTTATTGGCGGATGTCTTTGCTTGCCAGCGTCTTTGTGATGTCACGCGGGATTGGCGGAAACCGGCGGCGGGTGATAGAGGAGGGCGCGAGTCTTCGGTTCCTCCGGCGATTTCCGTCACAATTCAAACAGCCCCGCAAGCGGTTCCTCCATGTCCGAACAGCAATTCGTATTGACCTTGTCCTGTCCAGATCGCCCCGGCATCGTCTCGGCAGTTTCGACCTTCCTGTTCGCCAACGGGCAGAACATCCTCGACGCCCAGCAATACAGCGATATCGAAACCGGTCAGTTCTTCATGCGCGTCATGTTCGACACACCGGGCGCGGTGGCGGATCTGGCGACGCTTCAGGCCGGCTTCGGCGTGATCGCGAAGCCGTTCGACATAGTGTGGCAAATGCGTGATCGCTCCGCGCACCATCGTGTTCTGCTGATGGTATCCAAGTTCGACCACTGTCTTGTCGACATCCTGTATCGCTGGCGAAACGCCGAATTGCCCATGATCCCGACCGCGATCGTCTCTAATCATCCGCGTGAGACGTATGAAGGGTTGGATTTCGGTGGCATCCCGTTTCATCATTTGCCGGTTACACGGGACACGAAGCAGCAACAGGAAAATGCGGTCTGGAAGCTGATCGAAGAGACCGGGTCCGATCTTGTCGTGCTGGCGCGCTACATGCAGGTGCTGTCCCAGGAATTCGCCGATAGGCTCTCCGGGCGTTGCATCAACATTCACCACTCGTTCTTGCCGGGTTTTAAAGGCGCCAAGCCTTACCATCAGGCGCATGAGCGTGGTGTCAAGCTGATCGGTGCCACGGCCCATTACGTCACCAGCGCACTGGACGAAGGTCCAATCATTGATCAGGACGTCGAGCGCATCAGCCATCGCGATGCGCCGGAAGACCTCATCCGCAAGGGTAGCGATATCGAGCGCCGCGTGCTTGCCCGCGCCATGCGCTATCACCTGGAGGATCGCGTGATCCTCAACGGCCTCAAGACGGTGGTGTTCACGGATTGATTGCCGCGCAGGGTACTACGCTGCTGTGAGATGCTTCTTGATCTCGTCGAGCGGATGACCGGTGAAGTCCTTGTCCAGTTCGGCGATGATGCGCTGCTTCACGCTGCCGTTGAGTGAGTGCCGCAGTCCTGCCAGAGTGCGGGGAGGGGCCGCGATGATAAAGCCTGGGATCTTCTTGTCGCGCGCCAGGTTTTCCAGTGCATCCGCGATGGTACGGGCAAACCGCTGTTCCTCGATAGCGTGCCAGTCGGCCTGCTCCATGCTGCTGCGCCGAGCTCCGACGCCGGCAAATGTACGGCCAGGCTGATCCGATCCTTGCTCACGGGTTGGCGGATTGTCATGCTCGAGAACCCGCTCAGTCTTGAGATGTGGTGTCAGTTCGTTGCCTTCGTTGCGGAGAAACAAGGCCTTTCGTCCGTCACCAACCACGACATAGGCATTGTGCGGGATTCGGATGAATGTATTTTTGGACATGAACCGATCTTTCGTTTTGACCCAGAGCACCAACAATTCGGCGGGGTGTTCGTTCCGCCCCGGAATGCAGTCGCCCGCGCCCGGCCCGAGCCTGTATCTCGATCCAAAAGTCCATTTCCCCCGTGGCCTTTTGCGCCGGGTCTATGCAATAAACTTCGGCTAAGATGACAGAAACGACCGGCGCCAAACCGGACGACACGCCAGAGGGGAGACGCATTCATGCCGGTGTTGAGAAGGACGTTTTTGCAGGCCGTTGCCTGCGCGGCGATCGCGGGAGCGACGGCGCAGGCACACGCGCAGGAGACCATTAAGATTGGTCTGATCGTGCCGATGACCGGCGGCCAGGCTGCCACGGGCAAGCAGATCGACAATGTGATCAAGCTTTATATGCAGCAGAAGGGCGATACTGTTGCCGGCAAGAAGATCGAGATCATCCTGAGGGATGACGGTGCCATCCCCGACAATACCAAGCGCGCCGCACAGGAATTGATCGTCAACGAGAAAGTCAATTTCATCGCCGGCTTTGGCGTTACACCTGCGGCGCTTGCCGCTGCGCCGCTCGCGACGCAAGCCAAGGTGCCTGAAATCGTCATGGCAGCCGGCACATCGATCATCACGGAGCGTTCGCCCTATATCGTGCGTACCAGCTTCACGCTGGCGCAGTCGGCCGTCATCATCGGTGATTGGGCAGCCAAGAACGGCATCAAGAAGGTCGCGACATTGACGTCCGACTACGCGCCGGGCAATGACGCGCTGCAGTTCTTCAAGGAACGTTTCACGGCGGGCGGCGGCGAGATCGTCGAAGAAGCCAAGGTGCCGCTGTCGAATCCGGATTTCGCTCCGTTCCTGCAGCGAATGAAGGATGCCAAGCCGGATGCGATGTTTGTGTTCGTGCCGGGAGCAACCAGCGGCAATTTCATGAAGCAGTTCACCGAGCGCGGCCTCGACAAGTCCGGGATCAAGCTGATCGGCACCGGCGACATCATGGACGACGACCTTCTCAACGGCATGGGCGATGCGGCGCTCGGCGTGGTCACGGCCCACATGTATTCAGCGGCCCACCCGAGCCAGATCAACAAGGACTTCATCGCCGCTTATACGAAAGCGTACGGTCAGCGCCCCGGCTTCATGGCAGTCGGAGGCTATGATGGTATCCATCTGATTTACGAAGCCCTGAAGAAGACCGGCGGCAAGACCGACGGCGACGCGCTGATTGAAGCGATGAAGGGGATGGCATGGGAAAGTCCGCGCGGGCCGATTTCGATCGATCCGGAAACGCGCGACATCGTGCAGAACATCTACATCCGCAAGGTCGAGAAGAAGGACGGCGAACTCTACAACGTGGAATTCGCGACCTTCGAGGCGATGAAGGATCCTGGCAAGACGAAGAAGTGATTTCGCGTAAACCTCTCCCCCGTCGGCCGGGGAGAGGTTGGTGCGGCCGTCCAGGTGAGGAGCCTGATTGAGCTAATGCAGGTGGCCTGCTGAACATGACCACGCTCTTCACCATTCTGTTCGACGGCATCGCCTACGGCATGCTGCTGTTCGTGCTTGCGTGCGGGCTTGCCGTCACCATGGGGTTGATGAATTTCGTCAACCTTGCGCATGGCGCGTTCGCCATGGCGGGCGGTTATGTATGCGCCATCCTGGTCAATCGACTCGGCGTTCCGTTCTTCGCCGCATTGCCGGTAGCGTTTCTGGCGAGCGCTCTGCTCGGCGTGGTGATGGAACGCTCGGTCTATCGCTACATGTACAACCGCAGCCATCTTGATCAGGTGCTGTTCACCGTCGGGCTGATGTTCATGTCCATTGCCGCAGTGGATTATGTGATGGGATCGTCGCAGACGTTCATCAAGCTGCCGGCGGCGCTGCAGGGGCAGATCGATGTGTTCGGCGTCGGCATCGGGCGCTATCGGCTGATGATCATCGTCATCTGCGGGTTGCTGACATTGGGCCTGCAGCTGACGCTGGCGAAAACACGCTTCGGCAGCCGGTTGCGTGCTGCGGTGGATGATCCGCGCGTGGCGAGTGGCCTTGGCATCAACGTGCCGCAGGTGTTCGCGCTGACATTTGCGTTCGGCTCGGGACTGGCCGGGTTTGGTGGCGCGCTCGGTGCGGAAATCCTCGGTCTCGATCCGCACTTTCCTCTGAAATTTCTTATCTACGTGTTGATCGTGGTGTCGGTTGGCGGCACCTCGACAGTCACCGGACCGTTCTTGGCGGCGTTGCTGCTCGGCATCGGGGATGTCGCAGGTAAATACTATGTGCCCAAGCTTGGCTCGTTCGTGATCTACGCCATGATGATCGTGCTGCTGCTGTGGCGTCCGCATGGTCTGTTCGGCCGCACGGCAGCGCGTTGAGACTGCGATGACCATTCAACCCGCTATCGGCGAACAATTGAGGCGACTGTCGCGCTGGCGCGCGGGCGAGATCGTGTTCTGGCTGGTGGCTGTTGCGACAATCTTCGTGTTTCCAAACCGCTATCTGATCCTCACCGAAATTGCGTGGCTGTCGCTGTTCGCACTGTCGCTGGACCTGATCCTTGGCTATGCGGGTATCTTGTCGCTTGGCCATGCCGCATTCTTTGGCGTTGGCGCTTATACCGCCGGGCTGCTTGCGGTTCATGGGCTGATCAAGGAGCCGGTGCTGGCATTGGTTGTTGCGGGGGGTGCGGCGATGGTGCTCGGCTTCCTCACCAGCTTCCTCGTCATTCGCGGCGCGGATCTGACACGGCTGATGGTCACGCTTGGCATCGCATCGATGATGTATCCGCTGGCCATGCAGGCCACCAAGCTCACCGGCGGGTCGGACGGCTTGCAGGGCATCATGATCGAGCCGGTGCTCGGCCTGTTTGCGTTTGATCTCTATGGCAAAGTCGCCTTCATCTATTGTTTGGTCGTGCTGTTCCTGTTGTTTTTGCTGGCCCGGCGCATCGTCCATTCACCGTTCGGGTTGTCGCTGCGCGCCATCAAGAATAACCCGCTGCGTGCAGCGGCCGTCGGCATTCCGGTCAACCGCCGTCTGATCGCGATCTACACCTTTGCCGCTTTCTACGCCGGCATCGCAGGTGGTTTGTTCACGCAGACCACGGCGTTGGCGTCGCCGGACGTATTCTCGTTCGAACGATCGGCGGACCTCCTGCTGGCGCTCGTGCTCGGCGGCACGGGCTATCTCTATGGCGGATTGATCGGCGCGGTGGTGTTCAAGATCCTGCAGGAGTTCTTCTCGACGATCACCCCGCAATACTGGCAGTTCTGGATCGGATTAGTGCTGGTGATCGTCGTTCTGATCGGTCGCGAGCGGCTTCAGCTTGCATTGTCCTGGCCAACCCGCCTGTTTGCGAGGACGAAGTCATGACCTTTGCGCTCGAGACTGTCGGTCTGCAAAAGCGCTTCGGCGGTCTGGCTGTGACGCGCGATCTGTCGCTTCGGATCGCGCCTGGTGCGCGCCATGCGCTGATCGGGCCCAATGGTGCCGGCAAGACCACGGTGATCAACCTGCTCACCGGCGTGCTGCAGCCGAATGGCGGGAAAATTCTGCTGGACGGCGAGGATATCACGCGGCTGCCAGTGCATACGCGCGTGCTGCGCGGCCTGTCGCGGACATTCCAGATCAACCAGCTGTATCCCGATTTGACGCCGCTCGAGACCATTGGGCTTGCCGTGTCGGAGCGCTCTGGTTCGGGTGGTGACTGGTGGCGCAGGCTGGGCACGCGGGCCGAGATCAATGGCGACATCGCCGAACATCTTGCGCGATTTCATCTGCTCGATGTCATGAACGAGCGCACCGCGACTTTGCCTTACGGCAAGCAGCGCCTGCTGGAGATCGCGGTGGCGATTGCGACGCAGCCGCGCGTGCTGCTGCTCGACGAGCCGGCTGCAGGCGTGCCGGAAAGCGAGCGTCACGACATTCTTGCTGCCGTGGCAAGCTTGCCGCGCGACGTCACCGTGCTGCTGATCGAGCACGACATGGATCTGGTGTTCAGTTTTGCAGATCGCATTTCCGTCTTGGTGAACGGCGAGATGCTGGTGGAGGGCGCGCCCCAGGAGGTCGCGCGCGATCCGCGCGTGAAGGCGGTTTATCTCGGCGAGGCCGCCGATGCATAACTTTCTGTCGGTCAGCGAACTGCGCGCGGGCTACGGCGAGGCCGTGGTGCTTCCGAATCTTTCGCTCGATCTTGGAGAAGGTCAGGTGCTCGCCTTGCTCGGCCGCAACGGCACCGGCAAGACGACGCTGATCAATTCGCTTGTTGGTGTCACGCACCGGTTCAGCGGTCACATTCTGCTTGATGGAAAAGACATCACGCGGCTGCGTCCGGACCAGCGAGCGCGGGCTGGCATCGGCTGGGTACCACAGGAGCGCAACATCTTCCGCTCATTGACGGTCGAGGAAAACATGACCGCAATAGCGCTGCCCGGACCATGGACTGTCGATAAGGTTTACGAAATGTTTCCGCGCCTCAAGGAGCGCCGAACGAATTTTGGAAACGAATTGTCCGGGGGTGAACAGCAAATGCTCGCCATCGGACGTGCTCTAACGCTGAATCCAAAGGTACTTTTGCTCGACGAGCCCACCGAGGGGTTGGCGCCAATCATCGTCGAGGAGCTGTTGCAAGCCCTCGGCGCTATCACGCGGGCAGGGGGCATCTGCTCGATCATCGTCGAGCAACATGCTCAAAAGATACTCGGCCTCGCCGACCGGGTTGTGATATTGGAGCGCGGAACGATCGTGCACGACGCGTCCAGTGCCGCGCTGAAAGCCGATCCTGCGGTGCTTGAGCGTTTTCTCGGCGTGTCGGGCGCGTCAGCGCGGGTACGTTGAGACACCACTCAGCGGGCTGAGGCGAAGAATTCACACGAAGAAAACTTCAAGACGACCGATGCGTGAAGACTGGGTGATTCCGGAGACCATGATGCAAAGAGTGAAGCCGCCGTTTCGTGCCGATCATGTCGGCAGTCTGTTACGGCCGCAGCGGGTGAAGGATGCGCGTGCCAATTTTGCGAATGGCAAGATCACCGCGCTCGAATTGCAACGCATCGTGAATATGGAAATCGACAAGGTCGTGCGCAGTCAACAGCACGCCGGCCTGAAGTTTGCGACCGATGGCGAACTGCGACGTTCATGGTGGCATTTCGATTTTCTCAAAGACCTCACCGGGTGTGAGCTTTACCAGACAGACGGCATCCAGTTCGCCGGTGTCACGACGCGCGGCGAAAACGTTCGCGTTAGCGGCAAGCTGGATTTCCCGGCCGATCACCCGATGATCGAGCATTTCAAATTGCTCAAGGATCGCTGCGATCTTGCGCGCGTCATGCCGAAGATGACGATACCGTCGCCGTCGGTGCTGCATTTCCGCGGCGGCCGCAAGGCGATCGCTCAGGACGTCTACCCGAGCCTTGATGATTTCTTTGTCGATCTCGCGAAGACCTACCGCAAGGCCGTGAAGGCATTCTACGACGCTGGGTGCCGCTATCTGCAATTCGACGATACGGCGTGGGCCTACCTGTGTTCGGAGGAAGAGCTGGCGAAGCTCCGTGCGCGAGGTGACGATCCGAGCGGTCTCCCGCAAATCTATGCGCGCGTCATCAATTACGCGATTGCCGAACGGCCCGCCGACATGACGATCACCACGCATGTCTGCCGTGGTAATTTCCGTTCGACCTGGGTGTCATCCGGTGGTTATGAACCCGTGGCCGAGACGCTGCTCGCGGGCACGAACTACGACGGCTATTTCCTGGAATACGATTCCGAGCGGGCGGGCGGTTTCGAACCGCTGCGGTTTCTGCCCAAGGGCAACAAGATCGTCGTTCTCGGCCTCATCACCTCGAAGACCGGAGTGCTGGAGCGCAAGGACGATATCAAGCAGCGGTTGATGGAAGCGGCAAAGTTCGTTCCGCTCGATCAGCTGGCGCTCTCGCCGCAATGCGGCTTCGCGTCCACTGAAGAGGGCAACGTCCTCACGGAAGAGGAGCAGTGGCTGAAGTTGCGGCTCGTGGTCGATGTTGCGAACGAGGTGTGGGGGCGAAGCTGACGCGCGGATGCGCCAGCCTTTGCTTTCTCAGGACAACGCACCGGCGCGGGCGCCTCGCCGTATCGCTTGCGGCGGCTGGCCATAGGCGCGCAAGAACGCGCGCCGCATGCGCTCCCGATCCGCGAAGCCGGTTTCATCGGCAATCGTCTCGATCGGATGGCGCCCTTGCTCCAGCATCACTCTTGCAGCTTCCACGCGAAGTTTCTCGATGGCCTTGGCAGGCGGCTGACCGGTCTCGGCGTGAAATGCGCGGCTGAATTGTCTCGGGCTGAGGTTTGCCACAGTCGCAAGCTCCTCGACCGACAATGGCTTGTTGAGGTTTCGCCGCGCGTACGCGATGGCGCTTTGGATACGATCTGATTTTGGGCTGAGGTCGAGGAGTGTCGAGTGCTGCGACTGGCCGCCCGCGCGACGATGAAAAAGAACGAGTTTCTTGGCGACAATCAGAGCAACGTCATCGCCCAGATCCTGCTCGACCATTCCAAGTGCCAGATCGATGCCTGCGCTGCCGCCCCCGGATGTCCAGATCGAACCGTCGGTGATGAAGATCCGGTCTTCCTCCACTGACACTTTCGGATAGCGTCTTTTAAATTCGCGCGCGTGGAGCCAGTGTGTCGTGGCCCGGCGGTTATCGAGCAATCCCGCCGCTGCGAGAACAAACGCGCCGGAGCAGGTGGACGCAATGCGGCGCGTTTTCTTCTGGGCGTTCTGGATGAAGGCGACGAGAGGCGGCGTGGCTTCGACAATTCCAAGACCGCCGCCGACGATGATCGTGTCGAAGCTTGTTGTGTCGAAAGGATGGGTATCGATGCTCATGCCGATGGAATTCGTGATCAGTCCTCCGGCTTCCGACAGCAGGCGCACATCGTACAGACGCTCTGGTGCTGTGCGATTGGCGATTTCGAACACCGACAGTGCGGCCAGGCTCATGAAGTGAAAGTCCGGTGCTGCGATGTAGCCGATCCGCTGCATTGTCGCCTCCATGTCCGAATTGGTTGCAAATAGGACATTTAAGCCAAATCAGCAAGGAGCTAGACATTCAGAGCTTCTAAACGGGATGGGACCGAGCCATGAAAAACTTGCTTGCGGACATCGTGACGGCGCACGGCGGCCTCGACCGCTGGAACGCGTTCAACAAGGTCGAGGCGACGATCGTCAGCGGTGGCGCCCTGTGGGGCATGAAGGGCCTGGTGCAGGATGCCAATCCGAGGCGCATGAGCGTTTGGCTGCATGAGGAAATCGCTTCCGTCACGCCCTACGGAGCGGCGGACCAGCGCACGCACTTCACGCCGGATCGCATCGCCATTGAGAAACTCGATGGGACAGTCGTGGCGGAACGCAGCAATCCGCGCGCGTCCTTCGCAGGCCACGAAAAATTGACGCCGTGGGATCCTTTGCACAGGGCTTATTTCAACGGCTACGCGCTGTGGACCTATCTGACCACGCCGTTTCTCCTGACCATGAAGGGCGTCGAAGTGTCGGAGCTCGCACCCTGGCGTGAAGGCAGTGAGACCTGGCGCGTGGTGCGGGCGCAGTTTCCGAAGTCGATCGCAACGCATAGCGATCTCCAGGACTTCTATTTCGGAAAGGATTTGCTGCTTCGGCGTCACGACTACAACGTCGATGTTGCCGGCGGCTTTGTCGGAGCCCAGCTCGTCTTCGACTACATCGAGGCGGATGGCATCAGGTTGCCGTCCAAACGCCTTGCATACACGCGCGACGCGGACCATCGCCCGGCGCTCGATCCCTTGATGGTCTCGATCGACATCAGCGACGTGAAATTCACCTGAACTAACAGCCCTTATCGGCTGAGGGGGCGGCTGGGCTTGATCCGGCCGTCCCCTCATTTCTTGAAGCGGGTGGTTTTAATCGTGGGCAGATGATGGTAGGAAGCGTGCGGCTTTAAATTTCTGCCCACTCTTATCTGCCCACTCGAATGCTGCCCACCGATCCAATGAAAAACGACCAGCTCCTGGCTCAGATCTCCGAATACTGCCGCCAGGCAGGCATGGCGGAATCGACGTTTGGCCGCCGCGCGGTCAACGATGGGAAACTCGTGCATCGATTGCGCGAGGGAAAGCGCATCACGGTAGATACGCTGGAGCGGATTAGAGGCTTTCTTGGGGACGGCGTG
This sequence comes from uncultured Alphaproteobacteria bacterium, assembly GCA_963751855.1. GTDB lineage: Bacteria > Pseudomonadota > Alphaproteobacteria > Rhizobiales > Xanthobacteraceae > Afipia. The sequence continues at coordinate 81,246 of CAVVWF010000001.1, forward strand.
CCGGTGATCACCGTGCCCGAACCGCCTATCGAGCGGCGTGATCCAACCGGCAATTTCCGCTTTTTCGAAAACCGGCAGAAATATCTGTTGTTCGTGCATACCTGCAGCGAAAAGCGGGTAATTGCTGAGCGGGTGGCGCTGGAATTGGGAAGCATTCACCCTCGGCCGCCCGCGTTGCGGGTTTTCGACGCAGGCGTGGGCGACGGAACGGTGCTGGCGCGGGTCATGCGTTCGATGCACATGCGTTTCCCGCACATGCCGTTCTATGTCGCGGGCAAGGAAATCAGCCTCGAGGACGTCCGGCTGACCCTGGACAAGGTTCCCGACCGCCTGTTTGAGCACCCGGCGACGGTGTTCGTTCTCACCAACATGAATTACGCGGAGGCGCCCTGGCTCGCGCCGAAATCGCCGACCGCGGCGGCCAGCATGATCTGGCGCGAAGTCGCGCTGCAAGGCGCGTCGTCCGGCGAATTTGAAGCGCAGATCACGGATTTGCAGCCATTTCTGGAAGAAAATTGGCGCGCCAGCGTCAGTGCCCGTTCCGGCATGCCGGTCTATGAGCGGCCGATCGCTTTGGTGATTTATCGCGAGGATCACCGATTCCTGCTGGATTCGATCATTCCGAGGGCAGGGCGGGTCGAAGCCAATTTCGATCTTGTGATCGCCTCGCAACCTTACCGTGCCAAATCGTCGCTCAATTTCCGCGCCAAACGCATCGTCGCGCCGCTGGCGAAAGCGCTGCGGGCGGGAGGGCGTTTGATCGGAATTCATTCTTATGGTCACGATCCCGGCATGGAGATCGTGCAGTCGGTTTGGCCGGGAGAAAATCCTTTCGCGGCCAGCCGCCATGAACTGTTGCGTGCGGTAAAATACGAGCTTGGTTCGTCCGGGCGCGATCTTAACTTTAATGCTTACGCGGATAACCGCTCGATCTTCCGATACGATATGGAAGCCTTGCCCAACGAGGTCACGGGGCCAATTGGCACCTCCACGGCCTTTGCAGCATGGAACGCGGCAGTGTATGTCGCTCAGGTCGAAGACGACCGTCTGACGGACGTGACCCAAAGCGGCCGTTATCTTGATGCCACCAGGGACGTGCTGCGCAAGCATAACGGCCTTTGGTTCTTTGATAAGTCCTACGTCATCTCGCGTCGTCGTGATTAGGAATCTGGTTGAAATTCGAACGGACCATCGGGTCCATCTTGAAGGGATTAGTTGATGCGCGCGTCTTATCTGTTCACGAGTGAATCGGTGTCCGAAGGTCATCCGGACAAGGTCTGCGATCGTATTTCGGACGAGATCGTCGATCTGTTTTACCGCGAGGGGCCTAAGGCCGGCATTGATCCCTGGGCGATCCGTGCGGCGTGCGAAACGCTCGCCACCACTAACAAGGTCGTGATCGCGGGCGAGACCCGCGGGCCTTCGTCAGTCACGAATGAGCAGATCGAGAAGGTGGTGCGCAACGCCATCAAGGACATCGGCTACGAGCAGGAAGGCTTCCATTGGGACACCTGCGACATCGACATCCTGTTGCATCCGCAGTCGGCTGACATCGCGCAGGGCGTCGATGCGTTGCAGCCGGGCACCAACCAGGAAGAAGGTGCGGGCGACCAGGGCATCATGTTCGGTTACGCCACCAACGAAACGGCGGAATTGATGCCGGCGCCGATCTTCTACGCGCACAAGATTTTGCGCCTGATTTCCGAAGCGCGGCATTCGGGCGTCGAGAAGGTGCTGGGTCCGGACTCCAAGAGCCAGGTCACGGTGCAGTATGAAAACGGCAAGCCGGTCGGCGTGCGCGAGATCGTCGTCTCGCATCAGCATCTGATCGAGGACATGACCTCGAACCAGGTGCGCGAGCGCGTCGAGCCCTACGTGCGCAAGGCGCTGCCGGAAGGCTGGATCAACGGCAAGACCGTCTGGCACATCAATCCTACCGGCAAGTTCTACATCGGCGGTCCGGACGGCGACTCTGGTTTGACCGGCCGCAAGATCATCGTCGACACCTACGGTGGTGCGGCGCCTCACGGCGGCGGCGCGTTCTCCGGCAAGGACCCAACCAAGGTGGATCGTTCGGCCGCTTACGCCGCGCGTTATCTCGCCAAGAACATCGTTGCGGCAGGGCTTGCCGACAAGGCGACGCTGCAGCTCTCCTACGCGATCGGCGTCGCGCGCCCGCTGTCGATCTACATCGACACCCACGGCACCGGCAAAGTCAGCGAAGACAAGCTCGAGCAGGCCGTCGCGGAATCGATGGACCTCACGCCACGCGGCATCCGCAAGCACCTCGATCTCAACAAGCCGATCTATGCGCGCACATCGTCTTACGGCCACTTCGGCCGCACGCCGGATGCCGATGGCGGCTTCTCGTGGGAAAAGACCGATCTCGCCGACGCGCTCAAGCGCGCGGTGTGAGTTGACGCGTCGCTCTTAGCTTCTCCCCGCCAGCGGGGAGAAGTCGCCGTATTTCAGGCGGCGGGTGAGGGACATTGCTGACGACATTCAACAACGCTGTGGCCGGCAAATGCCGGCCCCTTACCCCAGCCCTCGCCCGCGAACGGGACGAGGGAGCAGAGCAGGAAAGATCACATGAGCACCAAGCCACCCGCCGGTTTTACCGACTACATCGTCGCCGACATCGGTCTTGCTGATTTCGGCCGCAAGGAACTCTCCCTCGCCGAGACCGAGATGCCCGGCCTGATGGCGACGCGTGAGGAATACGGCCCCAAGCAGCCTTTGAAGGGCGCCCGCATCGCCGGCTCGCTGCACATGACCATTCAGACCGGCGTGCTGATCGAGACGCTGAAGGTGCTCGGTGCCGACATCCGCTGGGTCTCCTGCAACATCTATTCGACGCAGGATCACGCGGCTGCCGCGATTGCAGCCGCAGGCATTCCGGTGTTCGCGGTCAAGGGCGAAACCCTGAAGGACTACTGGGACTACACTGCGAAGCTGTTCGACTGGCATGGCGGTGGTCACCCCAACATGATCCTCGATGACGGCGGCGACGCCACCATGTATGTCCATCTCGGCCTGAAGGCGGAGAACGGCGATACGGCATTCCTCGACAAGCCTGGTTCGGAAGAAGAGGAAGTGTTCTTCGCGCTGCTCAAGAAGCAGCTCAAGGAAAAGCCGAAGGGCTATTTCGCGGGGATCGCCAAGTCGATCTTGGGCGTCTCGGAAGAGACCACCACGGGCGTGCATCGTCTGTACGACATGCAGAAGGCCGGCACGCTGCTGTGGCCTGCGATTAACGTCAATGACTCGGTCACCAAGTCGAAGTTCGATAATCTCTATGGCTGCCGTGAATCGCTGGTCGACGGCATCCGCCGCGGCACCGACGTCATGATGTCGGGCAAGGTCGCCATGGTCGCCGGCTTCGGCGATGTCGGCAAGGGCTCGGCCGCCTCGCTGCGCCAAGCCGGCTGCCGCGTGATGGTCTCGGAAGTCGATCCGATCTGCGCGCTGCAGGCGGCGATGGAAGGCTATCAGGTCGTCACGATGGAAGACGCCGCCCCCCAGGCCGACATCTTCGTCACCGCGACCGGCAACAAGGACATCATCACCATCGAGCATATGCGCGCGATGAAGGATCGTGCCATCGTCTGCAACATCGGTCACTTCGACAACGAGATCCAGATTGCGTCGCTGAAGAACCTGAAGTGGGACAACATCAAGCCGCAGGTCGACGAAATCACGTTCCCTGACGGTCACCGCATCATCATGCTGTCGGAAGGCCGTCTCGTGAACCTTGGTAACGCGATGGGCCATCCTTCGTTCGTGATGTCGGCGTCCTTCACCAATCAGACGCTGGCGCAGATCGAGCTGTTCGCCAACAACAAGGACGGCAAGTACAAGAAGGAAGTCTATGTGCTGCCGAAGTCGCTGGACGAGAAAGTCGCGCGGCTGCATCTCGCCAAGATCGGCGTGAAGCTGACGCAGCTGCGCCCCGACCAGGCCGAGTACATCGGTGTGAAAACAGAAGGCCCATTCAAGGGGGATCACTACCGCTATTGATCGCCTGACACGAAAAAGAAACGGCCCGAAAATTCGGGCCGTTTTTTTGTAAATCAGCTTCGCGTCATGCGGCTGGTGACTTCTGCAATTTCTTCTTCACAGCACGTTTCTTGGGTGCGAGCTCCGGCGCAGGGTTGGCCGCGTCCTCGATTTCCTTGGCACGGCGCATGTCGCGCAGCCGCTCCATGTTCTTGCGGACGGCGATATCCTGAGCTTGAAAATGGGCCCGTGCCTCCGCTCCGGCTTCTGCGGAAAGGCGCATGCGTTCGGCGCGCGCAAGCTGGGAGGTCGTTGGCTGTTTGGTCATCTCACCAGCTTTCGTTGTTGCCGTTACGCTATAATATGGGGTGTAAAGCGCATATTGCGAGGTATAGGCGGCAGGTTGCGCCTCCGATTGAACACAATTGAGGCCTTGCTTTCGCACGGTAACCTATTATTATGGAACGAAGTTCGATTGTCGGCATTGCTTTTGTTAAAGCGCCTCAGGCCCCTTTCCAAAGTCATCGCTTAAAATTGGATCGGTCCGCGCGATTTTGCGCGGTAATGCGCATGCGCGCCTGAAGGAAAACAAAATGACGACAGGTACAGTGAAGTGGTTTAACGGCCAAAAGGGCTTTGGTTTCATCCAGCCGAACGATGGCGGCACCGATGTGTTCGTTCACATCAGCGCTGTTGAGCGTGCAGGCCTGACCGGCCTCGCCGAAGGTCAGAAGGTCTCTTACGAGATCAAGACCGACAAGATGCGCGGCAAGGTCAGCGCAGAAAATCTCTCCCTGATCTAACAGACAGTTCGGACGTCATTCCGCGGATGTACCGGAATGATGTCCCTTAAGCTGGCTCAGAGTCGTTTCACGGATGTACTGGAACGATTTGGTGAAACCCCGTCAGCAGTGACGGGGTTTTTGTTTTTCCGGCTTTGTTTTGACCGTCGCCGCCAGTATTTGCCCGCACGCATGGAGTTTATTTGTCCCCATTTGTGCACAAGGAGTGGTAAACACCGGCATGGTCGAACAGCCAAACAGGACGAAATCGATGGCGCACATTTTTTCCAAAGACGATGATGTCTGTCATCAGCAGCAGGGGCCGCAGGGCCGCGCCGACATCAGCCGCGCAAACGTCTACACCGTTATCGCACGCATGCCGGTCGAGTCGGATGGCCGCATCCGCTACCGCATCCGAAGCAAGACAGAGAACGTTGAGCGAGTTGTGACGGAAGACCAACTCAGTCGGCCATCGTGAATTGACGCGGTAACCCAGTAATCCAACGAGAATACGCAGAGCCCCGGTGCAAACCGGGGCTCTGTTTTTGAGCCTGGTCCCGCATACATCCGGCAAACGAAACCGTGATTGCTAGGCCCGCGCGCCGCCACACATTGGCCAGCAACGAAACCGCTGAATGTTGCGTCGCGATAAGTCTCGCGTAGCTGTGAGAGAGAACCCTCCATGAAGCCGATGTTGATCGCCCCTGGCCTGATGCTGCTTGCAACGCCGCTCTATGCGGAGAGCCAGGTTGTGGTGAAGCCCGTTCTGTCGACGACAGTAACGTCGAGCGGCCAGCCGATCGTGCTGCCGCAGAAGGATGCGCAGGTCGTCGTGTCGACATATGAGATCGCTGCCGGCGCTGCACTGCCCGAACACAAGCATTCGTTTCCGCGCTACGGCTACGTGCTGGCCGGCACGCTCCGGGTCATCAATGACGAAACCGGCAAGACCGAGGACTACAAGGCCGGCGACTTCATCCTTGAGTCCGTTGGCCAATGGCATCGCGGCATCAACACCGGTTCGGACACGCTCAAGCTGCTGGTCATCGACATCGCCGAGAAGGGTCAGCCCACGGTGGAGTTGAAGAAATAACGCGATTGTCGTCGCGACACGGCAACTCATCCGCTTCGTAAAACTTGTTTCAAACCTGATGGATGCGCCTGCGCACCGCAGCACGTTTTGCTGCGCATGCAACGGGAACTCTTGGGTATGACATCGCATTGGTCCTCAAATCTCTATGCGGAGTAACGGCCATGCGTAACGTGGGCGACGGTTGGCACGACCAGCGGCTGATCGAACTGGTTGCCTTGCTTGCCCTCGCGATCCTTGTCATTTCAGGCGTCCGCGTCCTCTACGAGACTCCGAAGCCGAGCACCCAGGCGTCGTTCATTGTGCCGAGCCAGACGGTCCGCTGGTAACCGACGCAAGCATCAGTCGCACAATTTCGATGGGACGAGGATTCTGTGATTTAGCGCGCCGGCATCGCGGCGTGAGAGGGTGCGATCACATGCAACGGCGGATAAACACGCCGGCATTGGCGAGCGCGCGGCGGCCGGGTTCGAGGTGCGCGTTCCATAGCGGCCAGGCGTGAATCATCTCCGGCCAAATCTCCAGCGTGACATCAACATCCGTGGCGCCTGCCGCCGCCGCAAAGCGCGTGGCGTCGTCGAGCAGCGTCTCGTGCGAGCCGACTTGAATGAGCATCGGCGGAAAGGCGCGCAGATCGGAAAACAGCGGCGAGATGCGTGGATCGTCGCGCGCAATACCGACAGGCACGAAGGCGTCGGCGAGCTCGCCGAGATAGCCCTTGTGGATGATCGGATCGACCGCATCCTTGGTCGCGAGCGCCGCGCCTGACATCGTGAGGTCGGTCCAGGGCGACACCAGCCACGCGCAGGCCGGGCGCTCGCCTTGGTCGCGCAGCGCATTGATCAGCACGGCGGTGAGGTTGCCGCCCGCGCTGTCGCCGCCGATGGCGATCTGTGATGGCGCATAGCCTTCCGCGCGGAGCGCGCGCCACGCGGTCATGGCGTCTTCGAACGCGGCGGGAAACGGATGCTCCGGTGCGAGGCGATAGCCGACGGCCAGCGTGCGGACTTTTGCCGCGCGGCCGGCCTCGGTGACCATGCGGCGATGGCTGAGGATCGAGCCCGAGCAATAGCCGCCGCCGTGGAAGAACATCAGCGCGCGTGAGGCGTCGCTGCCCGGCGCAAGCGACCATTCACCGGGCACGCCGTTGAGATCGACGCTTGAAAGCGTGATGTCATCGGCCACAGGCCAAACCGAACCGATTTCGTCCAGCCGCTCGCGCCGCTGCGCCCAGCCGACAGGCCGGGCCTTCGATGTCAGCAGCGCACGGATGGCGTCGATTTCGGAGGAGGGCATGATGTTGATGCTGCCTCGAAAAGACGAGTGAAGCACAGCCTGGCCGGGGCGACCAGTACGGGGGCAGGTCAGTGAGTATCTCCCGGCGTATGAGCTGCGCTGTCAAGTTCACGTTTGACGCTCAGGCGAAGACGGTCGTCCGCCACGAGTTTCCGGCATGCGCGCCCCTCGAATAATCCGCGCGCGTTGTGCGCGAAAATGCGCTACCAAAACGTGCCCACCTTCTCCTTCACTCCCAAACAACAAGTTGATCATGACGACATCCTCCCGCGATCGCCTCGAACAAGCCCTCACGCGCATCAATGATCCTGCCGGCGAAGGCAGCCGCACCTGTCTCACGGTCTATGCCGACGCCGCGCGCAAGGCCGCCGACGCCGCCGATGCACGCGCCAAATCCGGCAGCGCGCTCGGGCCGCTCGATGGCACGGTCTTCACCGTCAAGGATCTGTTCGACGTCGAGGGTGAAGTCACCCGCGCGGGTTCGCGCGTGCTGGCGTTGCGCGGCAAGCCGGCCGCCAAGGACGCGGTGATCGTCAAGCGGCTGCGCGATGCAGGCGCGGTGATCGTCGCGAAAACCAACATGACCGAGTTCGCCTATTCGGGCCTCGGCGCCAATCCGCATTTCGGCACGCCGGGTAATCCGGCGGACCGTTCGCGCGTGCCCGGTGGTTCGTCCTCGGGCGCCGGCGTGGCAGTAGCCGACGGCATCGGTCAGATCGCCATCGGCACCGACACCGGCGGCTCAGTGCGTATTCCCGCGGGCTTTTGCGGCGTGGTCGGCTTCAAGCCGACGGTCAAGCGCGTGTCGCGCGAGGGCGCGTTTCCGCTGTCGTTCACGCTGGATTCCATCGGACCTCTTGCCAACAGCGTGGCTGACTGCGCCGCCACCGACGCCGTAATCGCCGACGAGACGCCGGCACCGCTCGTAGCGCGCGAGATCGGCAGCATCCGTGCCGGCTTCGCGCAGGGGCTCCCGCTCGAAGGGCTTGATGACATTGTCGGCAAGACCTTTCCGCAGGCGCTGGCGAAGCTGTCGTCGCAGTGGAAGTCCGGCAAGGACGTAACGCTCGGTGCGCTGGCCAAGATGCATGCGATCAACGAGCGTGGCGGCATTGCGCCGCCCGAGGCTTACGCGATCCATCGCGAACTGCTCAAGGAAGCGGGCGAGGGCGTCGATCCGCACGTCCGCGCGCGGCTGTTGCGCTCGAAGGATGCCAGCGCGGCTGACTACATCCTCAACATGCGCGACCGCGCCATCGCCATTGCGGAGATGGACAAGGTGTTCGACGAGGTCGATGTGCTGGTGATGCCGACGACGCCGATCGTCGCACCGACGCTTCAGGAGATTTCCGTCGAGGAGACTTATCTGAAGCGCAACGTGCAGGCACTGCGCAACACCTCGATCTGGAATTTCTTCGACGTCTGCGGCGTCTCGCTGCCGATGAAATTCGGCAACGCACTGCCGTGCGGATTGATGCTGATTGGCCGCCACGGCCAGGACCGCGCGCTGCTGTCCATCGCAGCTGCGGTGGAGAAGGCGCTGGCGGCTTAAGCCGCCAGCAAGAGGCTTTAGCTGATCGCGACCTTCAGGGTCCCGATACCATCAACACCGCATTCAATCTTGTCGCCGGGCTGCAGCGCGGCGACACCTGCGGGCGTGCCGGTCATGATGATGTCGCCCGCGCCGAGCGAGACCTGCAGCGATAGCTTCGAGATGATCTCGGCGACGTTCCAGATCATTTCCGACAAATCACCCTTCTGCTTTTCGGTGCCGTTGACCGACAGCCAGATCTTGCCCTTCGCCGGATGACCGATCTCGGTCGCCGGACGCAGCGCGCCGCATGGCGCCGACTGGTCGAAGGATTTGCCGATCTCCCAGGGCTGCTCTTTCTTGCGCGACGCCATCTGCAGGTCGCGGCGGGTGAGGTCGATGCCGACGCCGTAGCCGTAGACGTGGTCGAGCGCCTTGTCGGCGGCAATGTTCAGCCCGCCGCTCTTCAAAGCCACGACGAGTTCAACCTCGTGCTGGAAATCCTTCGTCAGGGACGGATAGGGGATCGTCGCGCCTTCGCCGACGATCATGTCGGCGTGCTTGGCGAAGAAGAATGGCGGCTGGCGCTCGTCGTTGCCCAGTTCGCGGATGTGCTCAAGGTAATTGCGGCCCACGCACCAGATGCGGCGCACCGGAAACGATTTGGCCTCCCCCGCGACGGGAAGGGACGGCTGTGTGGCTGCGGGAATGACGAAGGCGCTGGCGCTCATGGGAGATCCGGGATTGTGGGAAGGAAAAGGAGGGGTTGGAGACGGAACCTTACGCGCTCGCCTCGATGGTGGCTAGCGGCGGCGCTTCACGATGCTGCAAACGGAAGAACGAGGCATAGCGCCCGCCACGCCGCAGCAGGTCGTCGTGCCGGCCGGTCTCGACGATCTGGCCGCCTTCGACCACCAGGATCTGGTCGGAGTGCATGATGGTGTGCAGGCGATGCGCGATGACGATGGTGGTGCGGTTCTGGCACAGATGCTCGATCGCTTCCTGCACCAGCTTCTCGGATTCGGAATCCAGCGCAGCCGTGGCTTCATCCAGCAGGATGATCGGCGCATTCTTCACCAGCGCGCGGGCGATGGCGATGCGCTGACGCTGGCCCCCCGAGAGTTGCGTGCCGTGCTCGCCGACCGGGGTGTCGTAACCGAGCGGGAAGCCGATGATGAAATCGTGCGCACAAGCGGCCTTCGCCGCCGCGATGATCTCGACGTCGGTCGAGCCCGGTTTCCCGAAGGCGATGTTCTCGCGAATGGTGTCGCGGAACAGATAAACATCCTGCCCGACATAGGCGGTCTGCTGTCGCAGCGAGCGGCGCGAGACATCCGAGATGATCTGTCCGTCGATGACGATGGCGCCGAACTTTGCCTCATAGAAGCGAAGCAGCAGCGAAAGCACCGTGGACTTACCGCCACCGGATGGCCCGACCAGTGCTGTGACTTTGCCCGGCTCAGCGACAAAGCTCATGCGGTTGAGAACGGTCTCGTTGTTGCGATAGGCAAACGTCACGTCGCGGAATTCGACCTGGGCATTGGTGAGCGTCAGCGCCGGTTTGTCGCCGTCATCAGGTTCGCTCGCTGGACTATCGACGATCTCAAGAAGCTTACGCGCGCCGACCAGATAACTGTTCAACTCGATGTTGAGGCGGGCGAGGCGCTTGGCCGGCTCATAGGCCAGCAGGAACGCCGTCAGGAACGAGAAGAACTGGCCGGGCGCTGCACCCGAAGCAATGACGCGATAGCCGCCGTACATCAGCGCGCCTGCAATGGCGAAGCCCCCGAGCGTTTCCATCAGCGGGCTGGAACGGCTCTGCACCCGCGACATCTTGTTGGCGTTGGCTTCGACCGCCGAGATGCTCTTGTCGATCCGCGCCTGCATGGTGTCTTCAAGCGTGAAGGCTTTCACAGTGCGGATGCCCTGCAGGGATTCCTGCATGGTCTCAAGAATGTCGGTGGTGCCGGTGAACTGATCGTGGGCGAGATGCTTGATCCGCCGTACCAGCTTTCGGATGAAGAACATGGCCGGTGGCGCGACGAGCAGGCCGGAGATGGACATCCATGGATCCTGGATGACCATCACGATGACAAGGCCGACCAATGACAGGAAATCGCGGCCGACAGCGCTAATGAGCAGATTGAGGACCTGCGTGACTGACTGGGCGCCTGCGGTCAATCGCGCCAGGAATTCGGACGAGTGGCGGTCCGAATAGAAGCCGATGTTTTCCCGCATCAGTTTTGCAAACAACCGGCGCTGGTTGTTGGCGAGGATTGCGTTCCCGATACGGGCAAGGATGACGCTATGACCGTAGGTCGCGGCGCCCTTGGCGGTAAACAGCACGATGATGACAAGAGACAGCGAAATAATGCCGGGGACGCTGCGATCGATATAGGTCTTGTTGATCACCTCACCGAGCAGCCAAGCGGAGCCCGCCGTCGCGCCGGCCGAAACAGCCATGAGCGCAAACGCAACGAGATAGCGCCGCCAATGCTGGAGGCCCTGTTCAGTGATCAGGCGGCGAATAAGCGCCGCCGCGCCATACGGGTCGTCGGTAATTTTTCTTGGGAGCTCGGTCATCCGCTTTCCATTGACGGTCAAGCGCGACCGGCGCCCGTCAGGGTTTGTGCGAAACGTCCGTCTCAATGCCCGCTATGGGGCGAATTTTCAAGTAAAAACAGTGATTTTCAGCGAATTGTGCACTACGCCGAAACCGCGTGCCGGGCGTCAGTTCCACGCTCGGCGAGCAGCTTTTCCTCCCACGCCAAGGCATGACGGGCGATGGTGTCGAGATTAGCGTATTGCGGGGTCCAGTCCAGGGTCGCGCGAATGCGCGTGGTGTCGGCGATCATCGTCATGATGTCGCCGGGCCTGCGATCCGCATACTGAATAGCAAAGTTGCGGCCGGATGCGCGGCGTACCGCCTCGATCGTCTCGAGCACTGAATAGCCGCGGCCGTAACCGCAATTCAATGTCGCCGAGTGACCGCCATGGTTGAGGTAGGACAGCGCAGCGCGATGCGCCTGTGCGAGATCGGTGACATGAATGAAATCGCGAATGCAGCTTCCATCGGCTGTTGGATAGTCCGTTCCGAACACGTCGATCTTGGCGCGTTGTCCGGTCGCGGCTTCAACGGCGATTTTCAGCAGGTGCGTTGCGCCCACCGTGGCGAGACCGATGCGCGCTTGCGGGTCAGCACCGGCGACATTGAAATACCGGAGAACGACATAGTTCATGCCGTGGGCGCTGGCGACATCGTGCAGCATGATTTCGGTCATCAGCTTCGACGACCCGTAGGGCGACAACGGACGCGTCGGCGCCTCTTCGGCGACCGGCATGAAATCCGGATTGCCGTAGACCGCCGCGGTTGACGAGAAGATGAAACGGCTGACGTTGCACTTCACCGCTGCATTCAGCAGGTTGCGTGTCGTCATGGTGTTGTTGCGATAATAGCCAAGCGGATCGCGGATGGAGTCCGGCACAACCACCGAGCCCGCAAAGTGGATGATCGATCCGACATTGTGCGCGGCGATGACGCCTTCAACGAGGTTTTCGTCGGCGGCGTCGCCGATGAACAAGGGCACGCCTTCGGGAAGAAAATGAGAGAAGCCTGTCGAAAGATTATCGATCACGACGACGCTTTCGCCAGCGTCTGCCAACGCACGAACTGTGTGGCTGCCGATATAGCCAGCGCCCCCGGTCACAAGTACGGTCATATTTCAATCTCTCGTCGAAGCCGGCACAACATGCGGCGTTTTGAATTTGCCGCCATCGTGCCGCCTAACCGTGGAATTGAAGTATTAAGCGGCCAGCTTTTCGGGCTCATTTCATGGCTTTTCCGGTGGGAAACTGCTTTATGGTTTCCGAAATGTAACGCTTACCTCTGATTTTCATGCCTGTTGGATCGATGCGCGGTATCCTGTTCATAAAGACGTCTTCGCTGGGCGATGTGGTGCATCAGATGCCTGCCATGACGGACGCGCGGCGGCATTATCCCGAGGCACGGCTGACGTGGGTGGTGGAAGAAGCGTTTGCACCGCTGGCGAAACTTCATCCGGCTGTCGACGATGTCATCGCAGTGTCGACGCGCCGCTGGCGCTCTCAGCTTTTGCGATCCTCGACATGGAGCGAGTTGTCGGTATTCAAGGCGCGCGTGCGCGCGGTGAGCGCCGAGAAAGTGATCGATACGCAAGGCCTTATTCGATCCGCGTTGATTGCGCGGACGGCGCAGGGTGAACGGCACGGCTATGATGCATCGAGTATCCGCGAGCCGATTGCGTCGCGTTTCTATGATGTGACGCACAAAGTGACGCGCGATCAGCACGCGGTTGCGCGCAATCGATTGCTGACCGGACTGAGCCTTGGCTATTCGCCCGATGCCGCGATCGATTACGGATTGATCAGGTCAGGCAAGGACGGAACGCCGCCTTACGCGGTCCTGCTTCATGGAACGTCGAAGGCAACCAAGGAATGGCGCGAGGTTGACTGGATCGGCGTCGGAAAGTGGCTGCGCGCACAAGGTCTCGATGTTCTGCTGCCGTGGGGATCAGAACGCGAGCGGTTGCGTTGCGAGCGGCTCGCTGCAGCCATTCCTGGAAGCCGCATTCTTGATCGCCAGCCGCTCGATGCGACGGCGAAAATCATTTCGAACGCGGCGCTGGTGATCGGAGTCGATACCGGGCTTCTCCATCTCGCGGCAGCGTATAGCGTGCCGTTAATCGCGGTGTTTCTCGCCACCGATCCGGGACTCACGGGACCTGCCGGAAACGGGCCGATGACCGTGATCGGCGGGAAGGGGATGTATCCGTCGTTCGAGCGCGCGATTGAAGCGGCTCAGAAATTGCCGATCGCGATTTGACGATCAGCCTTGTTGCTGCGCGAGAACCGTGTCGACGAAGTCCGCGAGATTGCCGCCGGAAAACAGAAAACCCTTGATGCCAACAGCGGCACCGGCATCGAGGTCGCGCTGCTTGTCGCCGATCACGAAGCTGCGGTCCCTGTCGACCGGCCAGTGCTTCATGAGGTCGAGGATCATCCCCGGTTGCGGCTTGCGCCAGTCGCATTCGTTGGCATAGGCCGCCACCGTTCCATCGGGATGGTGAGGGCAATAGCGCACATCGTCGATATGCGCGCTGTCGCGCGCGAGCTCGCTGCGCATCCAGTCGTGCAGGGTGCGGACATCGTCTTCCGTGAAAAGACCGCGCGCGACACCCGACTGGTTTGTGAAGAGGAAGACGAGATAGCCTGCGTCATTCAGCTTTCGGATCGCGGCGGCAACACCCGGCATCCACCGGATTCTGTCGCGGCGTGCCGATGTAGGCATCGTCGTGGTTGATGACGCCATCGCGGTCCAAAAATGCCGCGGGCCTTGACTGTAGTGGAGCAGAATCGCTGTTCATACCTTCTGCGATCCGTGGAGCAGCGACTGCTCGACGTCATCGCAGATCGCATGCATGACCATCATGTGGATCTGCTGGACCACGGGCGTGTCTTCGCTCGGTGCGACCAGCAGATGATCGCACGAGGCCCGCATGCTTTCGCCCTTCGTGCCGGTAAAGCCGATGGTTGTGATGCCGATGTCGCGCGCGACACGAAGTGCCGCGAGGATGTTTGGCGAGCGGCCGGATGTGGTGAGTGCGAACAGCACATCACCACGCTTGCCGAGCCCCTGCACCTGACGGGCAAACACCTGCTCGAAGCCGTAGTCGTTGGCAATGGCCGTCAGGGCCGAGGTATCTGTCGTGAGCGCGATCGCTGCCCAGCCGGGCCGCTCCTGCTTGTAACGGCCAACGATTTCAGCGGCGATGTGCTGAGCATCGGCGGCACTCCCGCCATTGCCGATCAGGAGCAACTTGTTTCCGGCGCGCAGTGTATCGGCAGTGATGTTGGCGATGGTATGCGTGGTGGTGAGCAACTCGCTGCTTTGTACGGCCTTGGTCAAGCCGGCAAACGAGCTTTGAAAATGCGCTGCGATCCGGTCCTGATTCACATGTCACCGTGTTCGTTCAAGTCGTTCATCATTGGTAGTCAGCGGGCAACGCCGGCGCAAGAACCCTGATACTAGGTCCCCGCGTTGGCGGCGGCCGTCGCCATGACACCTTGCGCAATGTCCACGACTTCCGATGCCGGGATGTCGCGCATGCAGTGATGGTCGTTCGCCGTGCAGATGGGGCGATGACAGGGCTGGCATGGCAGATTGGTTGGCCGTTTGACCGTGGCTGCGAGGCCGTTGAGCGGCGCCCAATGATAGGGGCTGGTCGGGCCGAAAATGCCCATGGTCGGGGTGCCGATGGCGGCGGCGATATGCATCAGCCCGGAATCGTTGGATATAGCCACCTTGGCTGCAGCCATTGCCATGATGCCGTTGCGCAGGTCAGTCCCGGTCAGGTCGCGAACGCGTGGGCCGCCGGCACGGACGATGTCTTCTGCGATGGCTTTTTCGCCCGGTCCGCCGATCACCCAGACATCCAATCCGCGTTCGGCGAACATGCGGGCCGCATCGGCATAGTACGTCCAGCGCTTCGAGGCGCCGACCGAGCCAGGGGCGAGCGCGATAGCGGCACTGTCCCCCAGTCCGTTGGAGGCTCGCCAGGCGGCGACCTCGGTAGCCGGAACCACAAGTTGGGGCACCGGCCATTCCTTCGGCAGCGGCGCGTTCGCGGGCAGGGCGAGGGCCGCGTTCTTGTCGATGAAGCGGGGCATCGCTTTCTCGCCCCAGCGCCAGTCGTTAATCAGTCCGAATCGGACCTCGCCGACAAAACCGGTCCTCTGCGGGATAGCGGCGAGCGCTGGTGCAATGGCCGACTTCCAGGTTCGGGGCATCACCAGAGCGGTGCCGTAATGTGCTTCGCGAAGCTGTTTCGCCAATCCTTGTTGCTTGGCTAGCGCCAGCCGGCCACGGGGCAGGTCCCAAACGATTCCCTTGCGAACACCGGGCATGTAGTCGACCAGCGGCGCGCACAGAGACGTGGTCAGCAGGTCCACTGGCCGATTAGGCCAGCGTTCCTTGAGCACCCTGACGACGGTATGGCCACGGACAAAGTCGCCGATCCACATGTACGGAATGATCAGGACCGGGCTGGTCTCCGACGGGTCGGGCGACAGTCCCAGTTCGCTTAAAAATGAATTACTATTCATTTATTATGTGAGCTCTACAGCAACAGGACTCCTGCATGATCAGCCGGTTAGCGCGTCGCTTGCGCGCCGTCCAGTCGCGTTTTTTGCCGCTCGCGGCAACTCTTCACAACCCGCGGAGGGAGTTGAGTTGCTTGCCGGGCTGGAGTGAGGCAAAGGTGACCCTCATCAATTGGGCGGGATTCATCATGCTGCTGGTAACCGGTGGAGCCGGGTTTATCGGATCGAACGTTGTCGCCGCGCTCAACGATGCCGGTCGTGCGGATGTGGTCGTATGCGACTATCTGGGCAATGACGGCAAATGGCGCAATCTAGCGAAGCGGCAGCTGGCCGACGTGGTTCCGCCCGGCGAGTTGATGCAGTGGCTGGACGGTCGCAAGCTGGACGCGATCATTCACCTTGGCGCTATCTCCGAGACCACCGCCACTGACGGCGACCTTGTGATCGAGACTAATTTCCGGCTGTCGATGCGCTTGCTGGACTGGTGTACCGCGAATGACACGCCGTTCATTTACGCGTCATCGGCCGCGACTTATGGCGACGGCGATCAAGGGTTTCGCGACGATGCTTCACTGGAAGCGCTCAAGAAGCTGCGGCCAATGAATCTCTACGGCTGGAGCAAGCATCTGTTCGATATGGCGGTCGTCGAACGCCTCGCGCAGGGCACGAAAATGCCGCCGCAATGGGCCGGCCTTAAATTTTTCAATGTGTTTGGCCCGAACGAATATCACAAAGGCACCATGATGAGCGTGCTGGCGCGCCGGTTTGATGACGTCAAATCGGGCCGCGTCGTACAGCTGTTCAAATCGCATCGCGAGGGAATCGCAGACGGTGACCAGCGGCGCGATTTCATCCATGTTGATGATGTCGTCCGCGTCATTGTGTGGTTGTTGGCGACGCGCTCCGTGAATGGCATCTTTAACGTCGGCACCGGTCATGCACGTAGTTTTCGGGACTTGATTCTCGCGGCCTACGGCGCGCTCGGCACCAAACCCAATATCGAATACATCGATATGCCGGAGCAGATTCGCGGCAGTTATCAGTACTTCACAGAAGCTGAGGTCGATCATCTTCGTGGCGCGGGCTACAATGGTGGTTTCACCGCGCTCGAGGATGCAGTCGGCAGTTATGTCAAAGGTTTCCTCGACCGAACCGATCGCTATCGCTGACCGTGCAAAAGGGATACGGACGATCTCATGTTTGACTTTGACGCGCTGTCGCAAGCGATCGGCCGCCAGACGGTGCTGTGCATCGGCGATCTGATGCTGGACGAATTCGTCTACGGTGAAGTTTCGCGCATTTCACCCGAAGCGCCGGCACCAGTGATCGTGGCTCAGCGCAGCGAAATCAATGTCGGTGGCGCGGGCAACGTCGCGCGCAATATCGCGTCGCTCGGCGCGCGCTGTATCTTCGTTGGTTTGATCGGTGACGATGCCGCGGGCACCATGCTCAAATCAGAGCTGGCAAAGGAAAAGCTCATTGAATTGGCTTTGGTCGCGGACCCGATGCGACCGACGACACGCAAGGTGCGTTTTGTCTCGGAGCACTTTTCGACACACATGCTTCGAGCCGACTGGGAATTGGCCGCGCCCGCATCCGAAGACATCGAGCGCAAACTGATCGATGCCGTCGTTACCGCGCTGCCGCGCGCGGATATCGTGTTGCTGTCCGACTATGCCAAAGGCGTCTTGACCGCCCGCGTGATCCGCAATGTCATCGATGCTGCACGCAAGCTCGGAAAGCAGGTCATCGTCGATCCCAAGAGTGCGAATTTCGCGATTTATCGTGGTGCGACGCTGCTCACACCGAACCGCAAGGAATTCGCCGAGGCGACGCGGCGACGGATCCAATCCGATGACGATATTGCGGAGGCCTCGATTGAGGCCTTGCGCACCGCGGATGCTGAGGCGGTGCTGGTCACACAGAGCGAGCATGGCATGACACTCGCGCATCGCGACGGAAATCTGATTCACGTTCCGGCGCAGCCCGCGAAAGTTCGGGATGTGTCAGGGGCCGGCGACACCGTGGTCGCTACCCTGGCGGTCACGCTGGCGGCAAAAGCGGATTGGGAGACCGCGCTGCGCTGCGCGACATCCGCTGCCGCGGTCGCGGTGAGCAAGTCGGGTACAGCGACTGTTTCGCTGGCGGAGTTGAGGCGCAAGATTCTGCCCCACGCTTCACTGGCGGCGGAAGAAAAGATTGCATCGAGCACAATCGACCTCGATGCGCACCTGGCCGAATGGCGCAAGCAGGGATTGCGGGTTGGCTTCACCAACGGATGCTTCGATATTCTGCATCCCGGCCATGTCCGGGTGGTGACGCAGGCGCGCGCCGCATGCGATCGTCTGATTGTCGGTCTCAACAGCGATGCATCGGTGCGGCGTCTCAAAGGGCCGGAGCGCCCGGTGCAGGATGAGCGCGCGCGCGCGGAAGTGCTCGCCGCACTGGAGGCGGTGGATCTCGTCGTCATCTTTGAACAGGATACTCCGCTTGAGCTCATCACGCAGATCAAGCCGAGCGTACTCGTGAAGGGCGGCGATTACACCCGCGAGCAGGTGGTCGGCCATGAGATCGTTGCTGCGAACGGCGGAGAGGTCGTGCTGGTCGATATCCTGCCGGGTCACAGCACGACATCATTGGTGAAACGCGCGAGAGAGAACAAGGCATGATCGCGGATACGTCCAGCGATATGAGCGCAGTGCCATCGCTTTGGCGGAGTCCTGCGACGTGGATCAAAGTTGCGGATGGTTTTGCAGTCCTTTTGGCTGCAGCACTGCCGTGGTCGACGTCGCTGGTAGCGATCTTCGCTGTCCTCTGGTTGCTGACGCTGATCCCTGCATTGGACGTGAAGCGCTTTTTCCAGTCACTGAAACGACCGGCGTCTGCGTTGCCGATTGTGCTGTTCGCGCTGGCGGTCATCGGAACGCTTTGGGCAACGGATGTCCCATGGGCGGCCCGGCTGCATGGCATTAATCCCGTCGCAAAGCTGTTGGCGATCCCGTTGCTGATCTATCATTTTGAGAAATCGGAACGCGGGTTTTGGGTCGTTGTCGCATTCTTTGGTTCGTGCACGTTGGTCATGCTGACATCATGGCTGATGTTTATCGATCCTCGCATGAGCTTTAGTTCGAGCCGCCCCATCGGTGTCCCCGTGAAAAACTATATTGTGCAAGGCCAGGAATTCGCGCTGTGCGCTTTCGGGGGCTTTGGGGCCGCTGTCTATCTGTGGCGTGGACGACAGAAGGTTCCGGCGGTGGTGCTGATCGTGCTGGGCATCGGGTTTTTGTGCAACATGGCGTTCGTCGTCAGCTCGAGAACGGTGTGGGTCTGTGTTCCGTTTTTGCTGCTGGTATTTGCCCTGCTGCATTTCAATCGCCGCGGCGTGTTGATCGTGCTGGCGATTGCCGTCGCGGCTGTTGCGGTGTTTTGGGCGACGTCGCCCTATCTGCGTCTGCGCACATCCGATGTGGCTATGGAATACGAGGAGTATCACGACAGTAACGCCTCGACATCAACTGGCCTGCGTCTCGAATTTTGGCGCAAGTCGCTCAAGTTCATCAAGGATGCGCCTTTGTTCGGTAATGGAACCGGAGCGACGAAAATCCTGTTCGAGCGTGATGCCATCGGACGAACGGGTGTGTCGGCGGAGATCATTGGAAATCCGCATAATCAGACGCTGAATGTCGCCGTTCAGTGGGGTCTGCTTGGTTGTATTGTTCTCTATGCAATGTGGCTCATGCACTTGAAAATGTTTCTCACGCCTGGGTTGATTTCGTGGATTGGTCTGGCTGCGGTCGTGGAGAATTTTGTGAGTTCCTTGTTTAACTCCCACCTTTTCGACTTCGGAGAAGGGTGGATTTACGTGTTGGCGGTCGGTGTGGCCGGAGGGATGTTATCCCGTGTTCGAGGTGCTTCAGTCGGAAGTGATCTGGCCGGCATGTCGAGATCTACCGATGAGAGGCGGACGCATTTATGATCGGTAATCTTATGCGTCTGACCTGGCGAAATGCTCTGATCGCGACTCATGACGCGTTGGCGACAATATTCGCTGTCCTCTTTAGCTTTTACCTTCGCTTTGAGAGCGGCGGTTTAGCGGAACGCTTGCCGCTGCTCCTGCGCATTTTGCCTTACTTCGTTCTTCTGAGCGTTGTCGTTTGCTATATCTTCAAATTGACGGTTACGAAGTGGCGCTTCATCTCGCTTCCTGATCTTTTCAACATTGTGAGGGCGGCGACGGTTTTGGCGCTGGCGTTGCTGGTGCTCGATTACATTTTTATTGCACCGAATATTTACGGCACGTTCTTCTTCGGCAAGACGACAATCATCATCTACTGGTTCTTGCAAATCTTTGCCCTTGGCGGCACGCGGGTCGCCTATCGTTACTTTCGGTATACGCGGACTCTCAGTCGGGTACGCAACCAGGATGCTGCGCCAACGATCCTCATCGGGCGCGCCGCCGACGCTGAAGTGCTGCTGCGGGGTATCGAGAGCGGGGCTGTGAAGCGCATGAGGCCGGTCGGTGTGCTGTCGCCATCGCAGGCCGATCGTGGTCAGTCGATCCGCGGCGTCCCGGTGTTGGGCCGGATCGATGATCTCGCCGATGTTGTTGAAGATTTTACCCATCGGCAGCGACCGATTGAACGCGTCATCATGATGCCGTCGGCGTTTGAGGCAGAATCTTCGCCAGAGTCGGTTTTAATGCGGGCTCGCAAGCTTGGTTTGGTCGTCAGCCGTTTGCCGTCGCTCGAGGCAAGTGGCGAAGCGCCGCGGCTTGCGCCTGTGGCGGTCGAGGACTTGCTGCTCCGACCAAGTGTGAAGATCGATTATCTGCGCCTGGAAGAGTTCGTGCGCGGGAAATCTATCGTCGTGACAGGCGGCGGCGGCTCGATCGGCTCGGAGATATGTGATCGCGCCGTGACGTTTGGCGCATCACGCCTCCTCATTATCGAGAATGCCGAGCCCGCATTGCATGCGGTGACCGAAAGCCTGGCAGCAAAGTTCCCGGCGGCTGAAATCGAGGGCCGGATCGCAGATATTCGTGATCGCGAGCGCATCATGCATCTCATGAACGCGTTTCAGCCGGACATTATCTTCCACGCGGCTGCGCTCAAACATGTGCCAATTCTGGAGCGCGACTGGGGTGAGGGGGTCAAGACCAACATCTTCGGTACCGTCAATGTGGCTGACGCGGCAGCGGCTGCTGGTGCTCAGGCGATGGTGATGATTTCCACCGATAAGGCAATCGAACCCGTATCGATGCTTGGACTGACCAAGCGCTTTGCCGAAATGTATTGTCAGGCGCTTGATCGGGACTTGGTCAATAGCGCGAACAGCAAGCCGATGCGGCTGATTTCAGTTCGTTTCGGCAACGTGCTGGCCTCAAACGGATCGGTCGTGCCGAAGTTCAAGGCGCAAATCGAAGCTGGTGGCCCGGTAACGGTTACGCACCCTGACATGGTCCGTTATTTCATGACCATTCGGGAAGCCTGCGATCTTGTCGTTACGGCGGCGACGCATGCTCTCGGCCCGGTGCGGCCTGACGTATCGGTATATGTGCTGAACATGGGCCAGCCGGTGAAAATCGTCGATCTTGCCGAGCGCATCATCAGGCTATCCGGCCTGCAACCTGGTTACGACATTGACATCGTGTTTACAGGTGTGCGCCCCGGGGAGCGCATGAACGAGATATTGTTTGCTCACGAAGAACCGACCACCGATATCGGCATCGACGGAATCGTTGCGGCTCGTCCTAACGAACCGCCCCTGGATATGCTGCAGGGATGGCTGACGACCCTTCACAAGGCGGTCAATGGGGAGCAACGCAACGTTATTGTTGCCGTACTCAAAGATGCAGTTCCCGAGTTCAAGGCCGGCGCGGCATGACGTTACGAAATCGACGGTCGCTGACGTGAGAAACGGTAGAGCACCAACGCGACACAGCCCGCGCCGGCCGCAAACGCCACCGCCTTTATGTATGGCGACGTCAAGAACAATGTGAATGCCGCCAGCGCGGCGAGGATGACATTGAGGACAAACACCTCAGTCACGACCTGCATGACGCTGAAGCCGCTATTCGTCGCGCGTTGATAGAAATGCGAGCGGTGGGCGACCCAAACTGCTTCGCCATTCGCCAGGCGGCGTATCAATGTGATCGTCGCGTCAGCCAAATAGTAGAGCGGAAGAAGCGCTGCTGCGACGAGATGGCCACTGCCGGCGAGTTGCAGGAGACACCATCCCATCAGTAATCCGATCGGCAGGCTACCGACGTCGCCAAGAAACAACTTGGCGACTGGTCGATTGAAGAATGCAAAGCCAATCATCGCTCCGCCCAGCGATAGCGCGATGAGCGTCGAATTGGCAGGCAAAAATCCATAAAAGCCAAACGCGGCCAATGCGGCTGTAACTGGTATTGTCTCCGCGACCGTCATCCAGTCGAGGCCATCCATGAAGTTGACTAGATTGACGAACCACAGGCCGCCGAGCAGCAACACCGCGCGTTCGATCCATAGAGGAATGCCGGGGACAAGCTGGAATTGTTCAGGAAGTGTTGCGAGGACCAGAGCTACGGCGGCGGCCTGCAGGGTCAGGCGGGGCAACACTGGCATAGGGCGCAAGTCATCGAATGCGCCAACTGTTGCGAGACAGATGGTCGAGGTGAGCACGGCGAGAAACGCGATATCGAATTTAAGTGCGATAGCAAAACCGGCGACGATCACGATGGCCATCGTTGCAGCGATCACCGCTACGCCGCCACCCTGCGGGGTCGGAGTGACGTGAGATGAGCGGGTATTCGGCCGGGCCAGCGCATAGCGCAGGAGAAGGGGGCGCAATGCCGCGATTAACAGCGCGCAGACGGCGCTGGATGCGAGCAAGATCACAATCGCTAGAGAAGAACTCATGTAATGAAGATCAACCGTGCTCAGAAATGATCTTGAACATCTAGCCGGACTTCCAATATGTGGCAACGCTTGGCAGGCAATTTCTCAAGTGCAATCCTGTCATTGCGATCTTGTTCTACGGGATTTGGGCCTATCGCGGATTTTTCCAGCTGGATTGCTGCTTTGCTTCCGCCGGCATAAGCGATAGTAAGATGCCCTTATCGGGGAGTCGGCAGTGTTGAGCGCTTTTCGCTTTGTTCAAATCTTGCTCGTGGCGTCACTGCTGAGCGGGTGTACATTCTTTTTTGATGTGCAGGACTTTGTGCAGGCGGATCCCGCTCCGGACTCGAAACAACAGCGGACCATTTTCGATCAGATACACAAGGTTACCGCGTCCATGAAGGACGCCGGTGCATCAGAAATTTCAGGGATCGGGCCGAACGAAGCGCAATCTGGCCCGGAAAAATGGACTGTGTGTTCGCGCGCCAGTTTTTCCAATGAGGTTCGTTACTTCACTTTTTTTGTGAATGGCGAGAAGGTGATTAATTGGCGGCCATCTGTGATCAATGACAGATGTGAGACCCGCAGCTTCTCTTCCTTTTAATGAAAGAACATCCCGGGTAGTAGCGGGAATTTACATCTGCTTTGTTTGGTTGAGGCGATCTCTGTGAGCAGGGCTCCCGCGCGGGCGGCGAGTTCCTCGATCGCGGTGCCGTGCGGGCCCCATTCTGATGAAGCGGCAAGCGCACCGATCGCACGCAACAACCAGTCCGCATCCTTGATCAGCAACGCGATTTTGCGATCAGCCGCTGCGGCGGTCATGAGCGGACTTGTGAAATGCTGACTGGCAGAGCATAAAGCCGCCGGAGCGAGTTATCCCAAATTTTCCCACGACTTTCTGATCAAGCGTATGAAATGACACAATTTTCAGGTTCGGCCCGGAAGCGGGAAATTCTCGCGCATTCGGAGAAATATGCGGCTTCTCGCTCGGAATGGCGACATAAGGCTGCTTTCTTCCATAGCGAGGATGAAACCTATCTGCGTTTTCTGATTCCGAAGCACGCGCGTGTTCTCGAAATCGGTTGCGGCATCGGCGACACGCTGGCGGCGCTCGAACCTTCGTTTGGCCTGGGGATCGATTTCAGCCCGTCGCTCATCGATGAAGCCCGCAAACGCCATCCAGGCCTGACATTCAAGGTTGGTGACGTAGAAGATCCAGCAACGATCGCAGCGATCGGCGAGAAATTCGATTATATTCTCGTGCTGGATACGATCGGCTCCCTCGACGACATCCAAAAATTTTTCGAACAGCTTCATCCGCTATGCACGCGCGAGACGCGTGTCGTTATTGGATACTTTTCTCATCTGTGGCGACCAATCTTGAAACTGGCAGAGCGGACCGGCCAGCGAATGCCCTTGCCCGAGCAAAATGTGCTTGCTCCTGCAGACGTCGCGGCATTGGCCGAACTGGCGGACCTGGATTTTGTCAAATCGGAGCGGCGAGTGTTGATGCCGGCTTCGCTGTTCGGGTTGGGACGCCTCATCAACAAATTCATCAGTATTCTGCCGGGTTTTCGGTTTTTTGCGCTACGTCACTATTCGGTCTGCCGTTCTCTTCCAGCCACAGTCGAAGATTTGAAGTCCGTAACGGTCGTCATTCCCGCGCGCAATGAACGCGGCAATATCGAGCCGGCCATTCAGCGCATTCCCCAGTTTTGTGATGACATGGAGATCATCTTCATCGAGGGCCACAGCAAGGATGGCACTTTCGATGAGATGGAGCGGGTCAAGGCCGCTTACCCTGACAAAGACATCAAGACGATGGTTCAGCCCGGCAAGGGAAAGGCAGATGCTGTTTTTACCGCGTACGACGTGGCGCGCGGCGATGTGCTGATGATCCTTGATGCCGATCTTACGATGCCGCCGGAACAGCTGCCGAAATTCTGGGAAGCGATCCGGACCGGCAAAGGCGAGTTCGTCAACGGATCGCGTCTTGTCTATCCCTTGGAGGATGACGCAATGCGGTTTCTGAATCTGATCGCGAACAAAATCTTTTCGTATCTGTTTTCCTGGCTGCTGAACCAGCGCTACACGGATACGCTTTGCGGCACCAAAGTCATGCGCCGATCCGATTATTACCGTCTACGTGACGGAAAAGCGTATTTCGGTGATTTCGACCCGTTCGGCGATTTTGATTTGATATTCGGTGCGTCGAAGCTCAATCTGAAAGCGATCGATCTGCCGATCCGCTATGCCGCGCGATCGTATGGTGAAACCCAGATATCCCGTTTTCGCCACGGCGTGATGTTGCTGAAAATGGTCGTCTTTGCCTTTTTCAAGATCAAGGCGATCTGAGAAGTCCGCCGTACAGACGTCAGCGCCGGCGGCGGCAATCGTGCCGCGGCATCGGTCAAATCTGTGTCAGGCTCTCCGGCACGTGATCGGGCTCGCTTGTTTTCTCTGCGCTTAAAATCCAGACGAGCCCGCCGATAGCTCCCACAATGAAGGATGACGCGCCGAATAGAAGCGACACGACTGTGCCGTCGGTTTGCGCCAGCCCGGCGTAGCCGAAAGCCACCATCATCGTCGCCTCGCGCACGCCCCAGCCGGCAATCGAAATCGGCAGCATGGTGATCAGCATGATCGGAGGAATGAGCATAAACAGCTGTTCAAAGCCCGCCGACGCCGCGATAGACCGCACCGCGCACCAAGCGATCACGACAGCCATGACATGAATGAGCAGTGAGAGAACCGCTAATCTTGGGACCGCTGCTGCGGTTGAAAATGACCTTGTTGGCGATGACAGAGCACGCGTAGATGTGATGTGTCAGCCAAAACGTTTTCAGCCATGGCCACGGTAAGCGGCTCAGAAGCAGAAATCCCAGCCCCGCGGAAATGGCTCCGATATCGATCAGCAGCAGTGCAATGCGCCCGTGATCATTGCTGATCAGTTCATAGCTCCAGGGAAGGCTTGCGACCACGATGATCGCCAGTGCGATCAGTCCGATGGCTCGATCCACCAGCACGGAATACGCCGCCGCCCGCCATCCGGCGCCGGTGTGTTTGACCAGCCAGAGCCGCATGGCGTCGCCGCCGATGGTCGAAGGTAGCGTCTGATTGAAGAATGCGCCGATCATATTGTAGCGAAAGGCCTGTCCGGTACCGAGAGGGGCCGCGCAGCTCGCGCTTATTTCGCGCCAACGAAGCGCGCCGAGGAAAATCTGGAAGATGGTTGCGATGACCGAAAGCAGCATCCAGCCAATGCTGATTTGGCTCAGGCGGGATTGTATGGCTGCGAAATTGATGCCGCGAAACGCGAAGTAGAGGAGCGCTGCTGAGACCAATATCCGAGCGGCAAGCAGGAGAAATCCGCGCATTCCGGACCGCTATTGTTAACGTTGGGAGGGGGCCGGTAACGAGGCGCCGAAAGCAGCGCCTACCAGCCTATTTTCAGGGCCTTGGTATGGCTTTAGAATTGGTCTGGCAATAGTAAAGCTCTCGCCTATTGCGGCGGTCGCGGCGCTGCAGCTAAAGAAGAGCCCTTGTATTATTGAAAATTGAGGTGGTTAGCGCCATTCGGGCGTAAGGACAATTACGCGTGGCACACGGGCGCAGGATCGCAGTTATTGGTCTCGGTTACGTTGGGCTGTCGATTGCCGCAGTTTTCGCGCGTGCCGGTGTTTTTTGTCATAGGATTTGATACCGACCGAAAGTGCATCGAGGAGTTGCGTGCAGATCATGGTCGGATGGATGAAGTGAATATTGCGGGACTTTGCCATTTCTTGTTGTCACCTACGCATGAAAGCGGTCGGATCTTCGAATTTTCATATCGTTACGTGGCTCGCGTCAATTGACGAAGCGCGGCTGCTCATTTGGCTGCGAGGTGCAAGTGGGCGATCCGTTGGCGGATGCTATGAAGCGATGCAGGAATATGGCGTGATGTTGACAGACTTCGACACATTGCAGCCCGCGGATGCTGTCATCGTTGCTGCTGCGCACAAAGAGCGTGTTGATGCTGGTTGGCAGGCCATCCAGTATTTGTTGATTGAGGGGCAAGGGCTGGTGTTTGACGTCAAGATGAAGCTTGATCGCTCGACGCTACCACCATGCGTCGAATTGTGGCGGTTGTAGTCGTCTTATGGTGGAAAAAATGTCAGATCAGGCAGTATTAGTCACTGGCGCGGCGGGCTTTATCGGCTTCCACGTTGCGCAAAGATTGTTGCAGGCCGGGCGCAGCGTTGTCGGCCTCGACAGTATCAACAACTACTACGATCCGAAATTGAAGGATGCGCGGCTTAGTCTGCTCAAGAATGATCCAAATTTCAATTTCGTGAAGCTTGATCTTGCCGATCGCTCGGAGATGAAAGCGTTATTCGCCAAGCATCGGTTTCCGGTCGTGATTTATCTCGCAGCGCAGGCCGGGGTGCGTTACTCAATCGACCATCCTCATGCCTACGTCGATGCAAACCTTGAAGGTTTCACGAACATCCTGGAAGGCTGCCGGCATAATGACTGCCGGCACTTGCTGTTTGCATCGTCATCATCCGTTTACGGAGCGAACACCAAG
Organism: uncultured Alphaproteobacteria bacterium; assembly: GCA_963751855.1. Taxonomy (GTDB): domain Bacteria; phylum Pseudomonadota; class Alphaproteobacteria; order Rhizobiales; family Xanthobacteraceae; genus Afipia. The sequence continues at coordinate 108,523 of CAVVWF010000001.1, forward strand.
CTGCCGTTTTCGGTGCATGACAACGTCGATCATCCCATCAGTCTGTACGCTGCTTCAAAAAAAGCCAACGAACTGATGGCGCATGCCTATAGTCACCTTTATCGCATTCCCTCTACAGGCCTGAGATTCTTCACGGTCTATGGGCCGTGGGGCCGGCCGGATATGGCGATGTATATTTTCGCCAAGGCCATCATGGAGGGAAAGCCGATCAAGCTGTTCAATCACGGCGATATGCGCCGGGATTTCACTTACATAGACGATATCACCGAGGCGATTGTTCGGCTGATTGATCATGTGCCGGTTGGTCAAGCAAAGCCGGAAGGCGCAGCACTGGATCCCGGAACGAGCGCAGCGCCCTGGCGTATCTTCAACATCGGCAACAACCAGCCCGAAGAGCTGTTGAAGGTCGTTGCAATTCTTGAGAAGGAATTCGGGCGGCCCGCCATCAGGGAAATGCTGCCCATGCAGCCGGGCGATGTGCCTGCAACATATGCAGACGTTGATGATTTAATGCGCGAAGTCGGTTTTCGTCCGTCGACGTCCATTGAACACGGTATTGCCAAGTTTGCTGCGTGGTATCGTGACTATCATCGACTGTGAATTCCCAACATCGACTATGAATTCCTAACTGCTTGAGGATCCATGAGCGAACGTATCATTCCCCTAATCATGTGCGGTGGTGCTGGCACCCGTCTGTGGCCGGCTTCGCGTGAAGGACGTCCAAAGCAGTTTCTCCGATTGTTTGGCTCTCAGTCGACATTTCAGGAAACGATGGTGCGCGTCAGCAACCCTGAATTGTTCGAGCGGCCTATCGTCATCACGAATGCAGCCTATCGTTTCATGGTGCTGGAGCAGTTGAACGAGATCGGTCTTGAGGCCGATGTCTTGCTGGAGCCGGCACGGCGCGACTCCGGTCCGGCGATTGCTGCCGGTGCGGCATTCGCGTTGACACGTGATCCGGACGCCGTTGTGCTGGCGCTTGCTGCCGACCATGTGGTGCTCGACACTGCTGCGTTCGTGGAAGCGTGTCGAAAATCATTGAGCGTTGCCAACGCGGGCCGGATCGTCACGTTTGGCGTGCTCCCCGAACGTCCGGCAACGGAGTACGGTTACATCCGTCCCGGTGAGACAATTTCCGGAGATGTCCAGACGGTTGCGAAATTTGTCGAGAAGCCGGATCCTGAGACCGCCGCCGGCTATGTTGCGGAGGGCTATCTCTGGAATTCCGGAAACTTCATGTTCCGCGCGCAGATGCTGCTGGACGAATATCGCAGCGTCGATGCGGAGAGTGTGGAGGCGTTAAGCGAGGCCGTCAGCAGCGCAGGGCGTGATCTCGGATTTGTAACGCTTCCGCTGGAATCCTTCGGCAAGGCGAAATCCATCTCGATCGACTACGCCGTCATGGAGAAGACCAGGCAAGCCGCGGTGATCCCGGTTGCGTGCGGCTGGTCTGATGTCGGCTCGTGGCATGCGGTTTGGGAATTGTCCAACAAGGATGCCAACGGCAATGTCGCGCAGGGCGTCGCGGTGTTCGAGGACTCGCGCAATTGCAACGTGTCATCCGACAAGGCGCTGATCGCACTTGAGGGCGTCGATGATCTCGTGGTGGTCGCGACGCAGGATGCAATTCTGGTCTCCCGCCAAAGCGATCCCAATGGATTGAAGCGGCTGGTTAGCAAGTTGCGGAGTGTGGCTCCGCAAGTGACGGAAGATCATCTCAAGGTTCATCGGCCGTGGGGGTCGTATCAATCGCTTGATATCGGCGACCGTCATCAGGTGAAGCGCATCATCGTGAAAGCCGGTGGGCGTTTGTCGTTGCAGAAGCATCACCATCGGTCCGAACATTGGATCGTGGTGCGTGGAGCTGCGCTGGTCACCGTGAACGAGTTGCAGAAGATCGTGCACGAGAACGAATCGATCTATATTCCGATCGGCGCGACTCACCGGATGGAAAATCCTGGCAAGATTCCGCTGGAGCTCATTGAGGTCCAGACCGGCAGCTATCTCGGCGAGGACGACATTATCCGCATCGAAGATGATTACCGGCGTTCGTAAGGCGTCGGTATTCGAGGGGAATCCTCAGCTCTTCCAAATGGTTAATGGTCACCTAAAAGTGTAACTCTTTGCATCAAAACGTGTAGGGAATTGCGCGTGCGGGTGTTCGCCACATATGTGACGGCGTGCTAGGACGATTTCGGCGCGGTTGGGGATTATTGCCGCGCGCGAAATTTTAGGGGTCAAAACCATGAGTTCCAGTGTGTCGGCGAAGGGCAACCCTGACGACCTGCAAACGCTGCGTGTTGGCGTGGTCGGTGCCGGTGTCATGGGGACCAACCATGCCCGCGTGCTGGCTGGTCTGCCGGGCGTCTCCCTGACCGGCATCGTTGATCCGTTGGCCGCGCACCGCACGCGCGCGGAACAGATGATCGGATGCCCGACATTCAAGACCCTCGAAGAATTGCTCGATGCCGGCGTTGATGCCGTGACCATTGCGGCGCCGACGCACCTTCATCGCGACGTGTCGCTGGCCTGTATCGCGCGCAAGATTTACATCCTCGTCGAGAAGCCCATTGCGCCGTCAGTGGAAGAGGGACGCGAAATCGTCGACGCGGCTCGCGCAGCCGGTGTCACGCTGATGGTCGGTCACGTCGAGCGGTTCAACCCGGCCGTGGCTGCGATCAAGCAGGCGATCAAGGACGAAGAAATTCTCTCCATCGGCATCACGCGCGTCGGACCGTTTCCGCCACGCATGTCGAATGTCGGCGTGGTCATCGATCTCGCCGTGCATGATATCGATCTCATCCGCTGGTTCACGGAATCCGACATCGTCGATGTCCAGCCGCAATTGGCCAGCGCCGTCGCGGAGCGTGAAGATATCGCGCTTTTGCAGTTCCGCACGGCGTCCGGCGTGCTCGCTCACATCAACACCAACTGGCTGACGCCCTTCAAGGCCCGCAGTGTGACGGTTGCGACCCGCGGGAAGTATGTTCAGGGCGATCTGCTGACCCGTCAGGTCACGGAGTGTTTTGGTTTTCAGCCTGATGGCAGTTATTCGATGCGGCATTTGTCGGTAGGACATGACGAGCCGCTGCGTGCCGAATTGGTCGCGTTTCTTGACGCTGTTCGCTCCGGCAAGACTCCGGCGGTCACAGGTGATGAAGGCGTCGCCAGTCTCGAAATTGCAATCAAGTGCCTTGAAGCTCCGGCTGGTTTGATCGCGCAGCCTCTTCGCAAAGGGCCGCGCGTCGTTGCGGGCTAACGCGAACTTTTATCTTCGATATCAATCCGGCAAGGCATCATGAATCAGCATATGCGACAAGAACCTGTGGCTTTCATCGATATAGGTGCGCAGCGCCGCCGCCTGGGAAGCAAGATCGATGAGGCCGTCTCGCGCGTGCTGACCCATTGCCAGTTCATCAACGGTCCTGAAGTCACTCAGCTTGAAGCCGATCTGGCTGCCTTCTGTGGAGCCAAGCACGTTGTCGCATGCGCCAGTGGCACGGATGCGCTGCTGATGGTGTTGATGGCCCAGGGCATCGGTCCGGGCGATGCAGTCATGTGTCCGTCGTTCACGTTTTGCGCGACTGGCGAAGTCGTTGCCTTGGCCGGCGCAACACCGGTGTTTGTCGATGTGGATGAAACGACGTTCAACATCGACATTGCGTCCCTGAAGGCGGGCATCGCGACCGCGCGGAAGCTCGGCCTCAAGGTGAAGGCTGTGATCCCGGTCGATCTGTTCGGCCAAAGCGCGGATCATGATGCGGTCGGCGAGGTTGCAGAGAGCGAAGGCCTTTTTGTTCTCGATGACGCGGCGCAATCGTTCGGCGCGACTTACAAGGGCCGGCGGCTCGGGACATTTGGCCTCGCGACGGCGACCAGTTTCTTCCCCGCCAAACCACTGGGCTGTTTCGGTGACGGTGGTGCGATCTTCACCGACGATGCGGATCTTGCCGACAGGTTGCGCAGCGTGCGCGTGCACGGGCAGGGTAGCGAGAAATACGACAATGTCCGGCTTGGACTGACCGGCCGTCTCGACACCATGCAGGCTGCGATCCTCATCGAAAAGCTGAAGATCTTCGAGGACGAGATTGCCGCGCGCAACCGGGTTGCGAGCCGCTACTTCGATGCGCTCGATAACATCGTGACAGTGCCTCGTGTCACGGAAGGCAACACGTCGGTCTGGGCGCAATATACCATCCGCTTGCCGAATGGGGCCGGGCGCGACGCCTTTGCCGCGGCGCTGAAGGCGCAGGGAGTTCCGACGGCGATCTATTATCCGAAATCGATGCATCAGCAGACGGCCTATAAGCACTATCCGGTGGCTGAAGGCGGCCTGCCGGTCAGTGAACGACTGTCCGGGGACGTGATCAGCCTGCCGATGCACGCCTATCTCGACCCGGCTGCCCAGGATCGCGTCATCAAGGCTGTGCGCGACGCGCTGGGCTGACAATTTGAGCATTTTGCGCCGCCGCTCCATGTTGTAGAAGCGGCGCATGCTCGGGCGAATTTTCACCGTCGGCGGTTATACCCTTCTCTCGCGCGTCACCGGATTCGCGCGCGACATCATGCTTGCGGCGATTCTCGGCGCTGGCCCGGTGGCTGACGCCTTTTTCGTGGCGCTGCGGCTGCCCAATCATTTCCGGGCGATCTTCGCGGAAGGTGCGTTCAACGCTGCCTTTGTGCCGGCCTATGCGCATGTTTATGGCCGCGATGGTGCGCCGTCTGCAAAGCTGTTCGGCAACCGTATTTTCACGGTTTTGTTCGCCACCCAGCTGGTGCTGCTGGCTGTGGCATTGCTGTTCATGCCGCAGGCGATGTCGATTCTGGCGCCTGGGTTTACCGATGACCCTGCCCAGCGCGAGCTGGCGATTTCGCTGACGCGGATCACGTTTCCTTATCTGCTCCTGATCACGCTGGTTACGCTTTACGGCGGCATGCTCAATGTCATGCATCGCTTTGCAAGCGCAGCAGCGGCTCCCATCTTTCTCAACCTCTCCATGATGGCGACGCTGGCATTTGCCGCGTTTTTCCCGACTGCCGGACATGCGGCGGCGTGGGGCGTTCTGATTTCAGGGTTCCTGCAGTTTTTCCTTCTGGCCGGGGATGCCGCGCGCAGCGGAGTGCTTCCCAAATTCGCTCCGCTCAAGCTCGATGACGATGTTCGCGCATTTTTCCGCGCGCTGGGGCCTGCGACGGTGGGCTCGATGGGAACACAGGTCGCGCTGTTCGCCGATACCATCATCGGAACGTTCCTCGCGACTGGTGCGCTGTCCGCGCTGTACTACGCCGATCGTCTGAACCAGTTGCCGATCGGCGTGATCGGCATCGCGATCGGCACGGTGCTGCTGCCTGAAATGTCACGTCGCATCACGGCGGGTGATCATGCGGGCGCAATGGCATCGCAGCGCCGTGCGTTTGAGTTCACGTTGCTGTTTTCTGTTCCGTTTGTCGCCGCGTTCTTGGTCGTGCCGGACGTCATCATGCGCGCGATGTTTGCGCGTGGCGCATTCTCGAAAGCGGATGCCGCGGCAGCAGGTGCGACGCTCGCTGCTTATGCGATCGGGCTGATCCCATTTGTCATGATCCGCAGTGCGGTTGCCACCTTCTACGCCCGCAAGGACACCGCGACGCCCGTGAAGGCATCGTTGACCGGTCTCGCTGCCAACGTCGCGCTGAAATTTGCCCTGATGGGTTCGCTCGCGCAGATCGGACTTGCGTTCGCAACCGCCGTCGGTGCGTGGATCAATTTGCTGCTGGTGCTGCTGTTCGCGGTGCGGCGCAATTATCTTGAATTCGACCGTTCCTTTTTGATGTCGCTGGTCAAATTCGCCCTGTCAGGTGTGATCCTTGCTGCTGCGTTGTGGGCGACATCGCGATGGACTGCCTCAGTGCTCGCCGGAATGACATCGCTGCGTGACGAAACCACTCTCGGAATCTTGATTGTTGCCGGAACGATTGTCTATGGCGTTTGTGTGATTCTTCTGTTCGGCAAGCGCTGGCTTCGCGCACTGATCCGTCCCTAAAGTCATTTGCGCTTCGGTGTGATCCGCTGCAATATGGAACTAGAAACGTTCCAGATTGTAGTTGGAGAACTCATGGCTCCCGTAAAGTTCGGTGTCGGTCAAAGCGTCACCCGTAAGGAAGACGATCCCCTTATTCGCGGCAAGGGCCATTACACGGACGACTATGCAGCGGGGCCTGTGCTGCATTCGCTGGTCCTGCGCTCGCCCCACGCTCGTGCGAATTTTACGATCAATGCATCGGCTGCCAGGAATCTTCCGGGTGTTGCAGCGATTTTGACAGGCGAGGACACAGCTGATCTGGGCGGGTTGCCTTGCCAGTTCAATTTGCCGGACGAGCCGTTCAAGGCGCCGCCTTATGCAATTCTGGCGCACGGTACGGTGCGTCACGTCGGCGATGCGGTTGCTTTCATCGTCGCGGAAACGATGGATCAGGCGCGCGACGCCGTTGAGGCTATCGATGTTCAATGGAAGCCGCTGCCGGCGATCATTGGCTTGAAGAATGCCGTCAAGAAGGATGCCACTCAGGTCTGGCCTGATCATCCCGGCAACGTGCTGTTTGACACATCGATCGGCGACAAAGCCAAGACTGAAGCTGCCTTCAAGGGCGCCCATGCGGTCGCGGAGATTTCCATCGTCAATCCGCGCATCGTGACCAACTACATGGAACCGCGCGGGGTCGTCTGCGAGTACGACGCCAAGCGCGAGCACTTTACGCTGACCATCGGCAGTCAGGGCAGCCATCGTCTGCGCGATATCCTGTGTCAGGACGTGCTCAAGATTCCAACCGATAAGATGCGGGTCATCTGCCCGGACGTCGGTGGCGGGTTCGGCACCAGGCTTTTCCCGTATCGCGAATATGCACTGGCTGCGGTGGCCGCGCGCAAGTTGCGCAAGACGGTGAAGTGGGTTGCGGAGCGCTCCGATCATTTCATTGGCGATGCGCAGGGGCGCGACAACGTGACGACCGCCCGCATGGCGCTCGCGGAAGACGGCAAATTCCTCGGCATGGATGTCGATCTGATGGGCGACATGGGTGCCTATCTCTCGACATTCGGCCCGTATATTCCCCATGGCGGCGCGGGAATGTTGCCAGGGCTTTACGATATCCAGGCATTCCACTGTCGCGTTCGCGCGGTGTTCACGAACACCGTTCCTGTTGATGCCTATCGTGGCGCGGGCCGCCCTGAAGCGGCCTATGTGGTGGAACGGCTCGTTGACGCAGCCGCGCGCAAGCTCGGCATGACGCCGGATGCAATCCGGCGCAAGAATTTCATCGCGCCGAAGGCGATGCCCTACAAGACAGCCACCGGCAAGGTTTACGATTCAGGCGATTTCGCCGCGCATCTGAAGCGGGCGATGGACGTTGCCGAGTGGAAGGAGTTTCCGAAGCGCCTCAAGGCCGCGAAGAAGCAGGGACTGCTGCGCGGCATTGGTCTCAGCTCTTACGTCGAAGTGTGTGGTACGATGGGAGAGGAAACCGCGCAGGTGCGGCTCGATCCCAATGGCGATGTCACGATCCTGATCGGGACCCAGTCGACCGGGCAGGGGCATCAAACCGCCTACGCCCAGCTGATTGCCGAACAGTTCGGCCTTTCCCCGGAGCGGGTTCATATCCTTCAAGGCGATACCGATGTTGTGGCAACCGGCCTCGGCACCGGCGGTTCGAGTTCGATTCCGTCAGGCGGCGTCAGCGTCGAGCGCGCAACCCGCAAGCTCGGCGTCAGCCTGAGAGAAATCGCGGCCGACGCGCTCGAGACCAGTGCGGCCGACCTGGAGATCCGCGACGGTTCGGTGCGGATCGCCGGTACCGATCGTGCGATCTCGTTCGCCGATATTGCAAAGCGTTCGTCCGATCCGACCAAGCTCACCGCCAGCGAAAAGTTCAGCAGCGCGGACGGCACCTATCCGAACGGCACGCATGTGGTCGAAGTCGAGATCGATCCAGCGACCGGCGTGATCCGCGTTGTGAACTACGTGATCGTCGACGACTTCGGCGTCACCCTCAACCCATTGCTGCTCGAAGGGCAGGTCCATGGCGGCACCATCCAGGGCATCGGCCAGGCTCTGATGGAGCAGGCGGTATATGACCCGAAGGATGGTCAGCTCGTGACGGGCACCTTCATGGATTATGCCCTGCCGCGCGCGGCGGACGGTCCGTCGATCATCTTCGAGACCCATAACGTGCCGTGCAAGACCAATCCGCTCGGCGTGAAGGGCGCGGGGGAGGCCGGTGCGATCGGCTCATGTCCGGCCGTGGTGAATGCCATCATCGATGGCCTGTGGCGCGAGTACAAGATCGATCACATTGATATGCCGGCGACCGCCGAGCGTGTCTGGATGACGATCGCCGAACATCAGCGTCAGCACCGTCTGTAAAAAATTCCCTGGGCGGCAAAAAATTGTTGGGCTTGTCATGCTGCAACAGGGATGGTGGGTTTAGTGATCACGAGAATTTTCGTTGTGAACCTGATGGAGGGATTTTCCGAATGAAGCGTATTATTCTGGCAAGCGTCGCTATTCTGTTCGGCATTGGCGCCGTCGTTGCTCAACAAGATCTGGTCAATCAGAGCAAGACAGCGATGAAGTCGAACGGCAAGAATCTGGGCGGCGTTCTCAGCCCGATGGTCAAGGGCGAGAAGCCCTATGATCAGGCTGCGGTCGATGCAGCGCTCGCTCAGCTCGATGACACGGCGAAGAAACTGCCGACATTGTTTCCGGACAGCATGAAGAGCGTGAAGGCCGATGGCGATTACAGCCCGTCGCCGAAGATCTGGGAAAACAAGAGCGATTTCGAGGCCAAGATCGCGAACTTTGCCAAGGTCGTGACCGACGCCAAGGCCAAGGTCAAGGACCTCGATGCGTTGAAGGCGACCTTGCCGGCGATCGGCAAGGAATGCTCCAACTGCCATGAAACATTCCGCGTGAAGAACAGCTGATCTTCCGCAGGCGTTGTTACGCAGAAAGGGCGAGTGCTTTTGGCGCTCGCCCTTATCTTTTGCATCGCTCTTTTATGTCTAAACGGAGCGACCGTCGGCTTGTTATTTCGTGACTTGTCCGCGAATTTCGCCGGCCGGATGGGCTGCGGTGTGGACGTTGATGTAGTACTTGCCCGCCAGGAAATCGGTGGCCTGAGCGTCCGTCAGGGTGGCGCTGCCTTCCGCGCCGCTGGCCGCATCCTTGAACGGGACAACCACCGCCGCGTTCTTGCCGGCCTCTGCCGGACCGTGAAAATGTGCCATAGTGGCCGGACCGGTGAGGCCTGAATAGGTTACCTTCCAGGTCAGTGCCTTGGTCGCGGTATCGAAATTGACATCGGCAGTGCCCTTGCCAGGGCTCGGGTTGGCAGGCACTTCCGCAGCACTTGCGAGATTGACCTTCATGGTCATTTTTTCGGCCTGGGCTGTCCCACCGAGCGCGACAAGCGCGCCGAGTACTGAGGCGGTGATTGCAAAAGCTTTACTGTTCATGGTTTTCTCCCCTGACTAAATTGCCGATCTGATTTGAACACCGGTTGCAGCTTTTTAGTTCCTGTTTTTCATTCTCCGTTCTCTGGGGGCGCTTATGTGGCGGAAGCTCTGTGTGCTTGTGATCGCCGCTGTTGTTGCCGGCCTTGGGGCATTTTGGTTCATCACCATTCCCGCGGTGGTCTCGGCGGAAGCCTTGCCGGCCTACACGCCGAACGTCGCCAATGGAGAGGTGGTCTTCAACGCTGGCGGCTGCACCTCTTGTCACGGAGTCGCGGGCGAGCCACGCACCATGCTGGGCGGGGGCCTCGCCCTTCGCTCGCCGTTCGGCACGTTCTATGTGCCGAACATCTCGCCCCATAAGGTGAATGGCATCGGTAACTGGACCGAGGCGAATTTCGTCACCGCCATGACCAAGGGCACGTCCCCCGAGGGCACGCACTATTTCCCGGCGTTTCCCTACGCCTCCTATGAGCACGCGACGACGCAGGATATCCGCGATCTGTTTGCCTACCTCAAGACCCTGCCGCCGTTGTCGGGACGTCCGCGCCCTCACGAGATCGAGTTTCCGTACAACATTCGCCGTCTGGTCGGCGGCTGGAAATTCCTTTTCATGGACAACAAGCCATTCACGCCGGACCCGAAGCAATCGGCAGAATGGAATCGCGGCGCGTATCTTGTGAATGCACTCGGCCACTGCGCCGAGTGTCACAGCCCCCGCAACTTCCTCGGCGGCATCGTGTCGTCGCAGCGGTTTGCCGGAGGGCCGAATCCGGAAGGCAAGGGGTGGGTCCCGAACATCACCCAGAAGGGCCTCAAGGACTGGTCTGACAAGGACATCGCCTATTTTCTCAAGACTGGCGAACTACCGGACGGTGATACCGCTGGCGGACTGATGGTGCCGGTGATCAAGAACACATCGCAACTGAGCGATGCCGATCGTGTCGCCATAGCGACTTATCTCAAGTCGCTGCCGCCGGTTGATGGTCCGCCGCGCCCCCCGCGCGAGCCCAAGAAGACCTGAAGGACGGCCCACGTTCCCACCGCATAGCGCTGGAATTTGTCATGCCGGCAGCGGGCTTTTCCCGGTGAATGCGGCGTGCTTTGTCGAGGTGGATTCGTTTCGGGATTTCTTTCACTTCAATGCATATTGTCAAAGCCGTCTCCTTCAAGATCACCAGCACATTGATGTTTGCGATCATGGGCGCACAGGTGCGCTACCTCGCGGGTGCCTATCCTGAGGGCCAGGTCGCATTCTTCCGCTCGCTGTTCGCGCTTATTCCAGTCCTCATCGTGTTCGGCTGGCGCGGGCAGTTGCGTGGCGCGCTGCGGACGAAACGGCCCTCCGATCATCTGGTGCGCGGGATCTTCAGTGTGGTCGGTACCTTCTGCACCTTTGCGGCACTTGCGCGAATCCCGATTGCGGATTTCACGGCGATTGCCTTCATCGCCCCGCTGATCACCGTGGTGCTCGCGGCGGTGTTTCTCAAGGAGAAGGTCCATGCCTACCGCTGGTCGGCGGTGGTATTTGGCTTCAGCGGCGTGATCCTGATGCTGACGCCTTACTTCGGCGCGCGTGTCGCATTGACGTCTTCGGCCGTGCTCGGGCTGGGCTTTGCGTTGTTGAACGCGTTGTCCTCCGGCGGCGCATCGATCCAGATCCGGCGGTTGACCGCGACGGAGACCACGTCGTCCATCGTCATTTTCATGACGCTTCTGGTGATGCTGGTCTCGCTGCTGACCGCGCCGTTCGGCTGGCGCATGCCCGCAAGCTGGCTCGACGTCGTGCTGCTGATCGGTGTGGGAATTAGCGGCGGCCTCGGCCAGATCTTCTTCACCGACAGCTATCGGTTCGCCCCGGCATCGTTTCTCGCGCCGTTCGATTACACGGCCATGCTGTGGGCGTTCATGCTCGGCTACTGGTTCTTCGCCGAGGTCCCGACGCTTTACGTCGTTATCGGAGCCGTCGTGGTCGCGGGCGCGGGCATCTTCGTGATCCTGCGTGAACGCCATCTCGGGCTGAAGCGGCTGCGGGATACGCCGGTAGCCGCCATCGCAACCATCGCGGACGACGAGAAAGATCCCGACGCGCCGGTTCTCACAAAGGCCTCCTGAGCCCGATCGGGATCAGAACGCCTTGAAGGTGATGATGGTGTAGGTGTCCTGAATGCCCGGAATGACCTGGACCTTTTCATTGACGAAATGGCCGATGTCCGTGCCGCTTTCGACGTAGAACTTGACCAGCAGATCGTAGTCGCCTGCGGTCGAGTAGATCTCGGAGGCGATCTCGGCTTCCGCCAGCGCGTTGGCAACCGCGTACGACTGTCCCAGTTTGCATTTGATCTGAACGAAGAAGGGGACCATCGCTACTCTCCTGGAATGCGCAATTTCGAGCCCCATAGAGCCCAAAATCATCCGCGGTGGCAAGTCGGCTTGCTGGCCTTGATCGCGCGCGTTACACCTTGAAACCGGAACGTGATCACAGGCACGCGATTTTGTTGGGAACGCCATGAGCAAACCGATTGCGCTCACCATTGCCGGCTCAGACTCGAGCGGCGGCGCAGGCATTCAGGCCGATCTCAAGACGTTCGCGGCCCTCGGTGTTTATGGCGCGTCGGCGATCACCGCGCTGACCGCACAGAACACCAAAGGCGTGACCGGCATCCATGACGTGCCCGCGGATTTCGTCACCGCGCAGATCGATGCCGTGTTCACCGATCTCGATGTGAAAGCCGTGAAGATCGGAATGGTGTCGCAGCGTGAGGTGATCGACGTCATTGCCGCGAGCCTCGATCGCTGGTCGCCGAAGCATGTCGTTGTCGATCCGGTGATGGTTGCGACATCGGGTGATCGTCTGTTGTCGCCCGGCGCCATCGACGCCGTTCGCAAGAAACTGTTTCCGCGCGCGACCATCATTACGCCGAACCTGCCTGAAGCTGCCGCGCTGCTGGATGAAGGTGTCGCGGCCAGTGAAGCCGACATCGGGCGCCAGGCCAGGGCGTTGTTGTCCATGGGCTGCGCGGCGGTTCTCGTGAAAGGTGGTCACGGCGAAGGCCCGGAGAGTGTCGATTACCTGATCGGCAAGGACAGCGTCGTCCGGCTTGCCGCGCCGCGCATCGCCACCAAGAACACCCACGGCACCGGCTGCTCTCTGTCGTCCGCCATTGCCGCGGAACTCGCCAAAGGCGAAACCCTGGAGGCCGCAGTTCGCCACGCGAAGGCCTATATCAGCGCGGCCATTGCCAAGGCGGACCGGCTTGGCGTCGGTCACGGCCACGGACCGATCCATCATTTCCACGCCTTCGATTGACGAAGCGGCACGCATGCGACCGTCTGTCGCCTGTTTGTCGCACTCTACTGTTAATCGCCATTAAGCAGCCCAACCGTCTGATTCCAGTCAGACTTGCTTATTGGAACGATGATGATGTCCACCGACCTCGACAAGTCTATCGTTGAAACCGCCTACGCACGCTGGGCGCCGATTTACGATGCGGTCTGCGGGCCGGTCATGGTGAAAGGCCGCCGCGCTGCCGCCGCAGCAGCGCGCGCCATCGGCGGAAAAATTCTCGAAGTCGGTGTCGGAACCGGCCTGTCGTTCGACGACTACGATAAGCGGACGGAAATCACCGGCATCGACATGAGCCCGCCGATGCTGGAGAAGGCCCGGCAGAAAATGGCGAGCGGGAAATACCCCTACGTCAAGGCGGTGCATCAGATGGATGCGCACAACATGACGTTCGAAGACGCGACCTTCGATTGCGTCGTGGCGCAGTTCGTCATCACGCTGGTGGCCAATCCCGAGCGTGTGCTGTCCGAATGCCATCGCGTGGTGAAGCCGGGCGGCCGCATCATTCTCGTCAATCATCTCTATTCGGAAGTCGGCGTCGCCGCAGCCGTTGAACGCTGGGCTGCGCAGAAGACGCGCGCTCTGGGTCTTCGCCCGGAATTTCCGTTCTCCCGGCTTCAGGCCTGGGCGCAATCAAATGACAACACGACCCTTGTCGAGCGGCGCAAGGTTGCTCCGTTCGGCATCTATACGCTGGTTTGTTTCGAGCGTACCGCCAGCTCACAGGCAGCCTGACCTTTCATCACGCTGTCATACGATTTTGGTAAGGGGCGCCTTATGGAACGACAGACGCTGAGCGACAGCAGTCCGGAACGACGCTTTCGCACCTTGTTTATCTCCGATGTTCATCTCGGAGCCCGTGGCTCGCAGGCCGACCGTCTTCTCGATTTTCTCCGCGTCCACGATGCCGAAACGATCTATCTCGTCGGCGACATCATCGATGGCTGGGCGCTGAAATCCAACTGGCACTGGCCGCAATCACATAACGACTTCGTGCAGAAAATGCTTCGCCGCGCCCGCAAGGGTGCGCGCGTTCTCTACATTCCGGGCAATCACGACGAGTTCCTGCGCTCCTATTACGGGACGCATTTCGGCGGCGTCGAAGTTGTCGAGCAGGCGATCCATGAAGGCGCCGACGGCAAGCGCTATCTGGTCATCCACGGCGATATCTTCGATCTCGTCGTGCAGAACGCACGCTGGCTCGCGCATCTGGGCGACAAGGCCTACGACTTCGCGATCCAGATGAATCGCCTCGTCAACGCGTTCCGCAAGCTGTTCGGCGTGCCGTACTGGTCGCTCTCGCAATGGGCGAAGCTGAAGGTGAAGAACGCCGTCAATTACATCGGCGCGTTCGAGCAGACGCTCGCAGGCGAAGCCAAGCGCCACGGCGCTGATGGCGTGATCTGCGGCCACATTCACTATGCGACGATCCGTGATGAAAACGGCATTCGCTACATGAACTGCGGCGACTGGGTCGAGAGCTGCACCGCATTGGTCGAGCACGAAGATGGCCGCTTTGAAATCCTGACCTGGACCGGTCCGCTGCAACAATCGCAGCCGGTCGCACGTGTGACGACAGCGCAGGCCGCGTGATGCGCATCCTCGTCGCAACGGACGCATGGCACCCGCAGGTCAACGGCGTGGTGCGAACGTTGACGATGATGGCGGAAGCCGCCGCATCGATGGGCGTGGATGTCAGCTTCCTGACGCCGCAATCGTTTCGCACCGTGGCATTGCCGAGCTATCCCGATTTGCGTCTCGCCCTTCCGGCCCCGGGCAAGATCGCCCAGCTGATCACCGAAGCGCGTCCGGATAACATCCACATCGCGACCGAAGGTCCGATCGGACTTCTGGTGCGGCGCTATTGCCTGAAGCACAAGCTGCCGTTCACCACCAGCTTCCACACCCGTTTTCCTGAATACGTGTCCGCCCGGTTTCCGATCCCGGAATCGTGGGTCTGGGCGGGCTTGCGTCATTTCCACGGCGCCAGCCATGCGGTGATGGCGGCGACCCCGGCGCTCGGGCAGGAGTTGCGCAGCCGCGGCTTCCGCAATGTCGTGCTGTGGCCGCGTGGCGTCGATGCCAAACAGTTTCGGCCCGCGTCGTTTGATCTTGGATTGCCCCGGCCGGTGTTTCTGTCGGTCGGCCGCGTCGCGGTCGAGAAGAATCTCGAGGCGTTTCTCGAACTCGATCTTCCCGGCACCAAGGTGGTGGTCGGTGACGGCCCGGCGCGCGCCGAGCTTGAACGCAAATATCCGGATGCGGTGTTCCTCGGCGCCATGCAGGGCGAGAAACTCGCGAACACCTATGCCGCCGCCGATGTCTTCGTGTTTCCCAGCAAGACCGATACGTTTGGTCTTGTGCTGCTCGAAGCCCTTGCCAGCGGCGTGCCGGTGGCTGCGCTGCCTGTCTCCGGTCCGCTGGATGTCATCGGTGACGCACCGGTCGGGGCTCTCAGCAATGACCTGAAGGCGGCGTGTCTCAAGGCGCTGACCTTGTCGCGCGAGGGCTGCCGCGAATTCGCACTGAAGCAAACCTGGGAGGTTTGCGCGCGGGCCTTTATCGACAATGTGAGCCAGTTGCGGTCTTCGGAGGCCGCAGTTGGCAAGCTCCGCGGAATGCTGGCACGGGTTCGCACGGCAGCCTGAGGCGTATTCGCATTCCGCTCCAAGCGTTGCGTTCCCCGCTGGGAGCCTTGCATGGCTGCAAGTGCTTGCTGTGGCTTGAAGTCTTGCCTGAGCCGCGCCGGGCGCGATAAAACCCGGCCATGACCGAACTCTTCTCTCCCGACAATCGCCGATGTCGATGCCGCCGCTCGTGTTCTCGCGCCCGTTGCGGTGCGGACGCGATTGATTTCATCTCCCGCGCTGGACGAAGTGACTGGCGCGCGCGTCTTCTTGAAACCGGAAGTGCTGCAGCGGACCGGGTCCTTCAAGTTTCGTGGTGCCTACAACAAGCTGTCGTCGGTGCCGCCGGAGTGCACGCAAGGCGGGCGTCGTCGCGTTCTCCTCCGGCAATCATGCGCAGGGCGTGGCTGCTGCAGCGCAGATCCTCAACATGCCGGCGACGATCGTCATGCCGTCCGATGCGCCGGTATCCAAGATCGCGCGCACCAAGGGCTATGGTGCCGAAGTCGTGCTCTACGATCGCGACAAGGAAGACCGTGACCAGATCGCGCGTGATATTGCAACGCAAGCGCGGCGCGGCGCTTGTTCCCCCTTTCGACGATCCATGGGTGATTGCAGGCCAGGGCACGGTGGGCCGCGAGATCGCGGAAGACCTCACAGCGCTCGGCATCGTGCCGGACATTGTTTCCGCACCCGCATCGGGCGGCGGTTTGATGGCCGGCATTGCGCTCGCGACCAAGGCCAAGTTCGCCGATGTCAGGCTGATCACGTCCGAGCCCGCCGGCTTTGACGATCATGCCCGCTCGCTGAACGCCGGGCATCGCGAACCGCATCGCGCCGAAGGCCGCACCATCTGCGACGCGCTGATGGCGTCGATCCCCGGCGAGCTGACATTCGCGATCAATCACAAGCTCGGCGCGCAGCGGCGTCACGGCGACCGATGATGAAGTCGGCAAGGCGGTCGCCTTTGCGTTCCGTGAGTTGAAGCTGGTGGTCGAGCCGGGCGGGGCGGTTGCGCTCGCTGCGCTGCTTGCGGGCCGCATGGACGCCAAGGGCAAGACCGTCGCGATTGTCCTGTCAGGCGGCAATATCGATGCCGACCTGTATGCCCGGCTGATTCAGCAAAATCCCTGAGCGGACGTCTTAAAGGCGCAGTCTTAAGGGCGAACGTCCTAGCTGAAGAACGCGATCCGTTCGGCGTGGCTCATGCGCCGGATTCCGGCAAGCGGATCGCTGCGCGGCGTCTCTGGCTGTGAAACGATGCCGCTCGCGATCAGGCTGGCACCCAGCGAGACCGGCGGCGTGATCGCGTCCTGCATCGAAGCTGTTGCTGGACCCATCATGTGTTCCGCCACGAGGGCAGGCGCTGTCTCGATTGCAGTGTAAGCCTGCATCTCTCCGACCGAATACGAGTCCTGCGCGACCATCGACACGTGGCTCAGCATGTTGTCGGGCAGCGGGGTCTTTGCAGGAGTGCCGGGCGCTTCATCCAGCGTCATGCTCGCAGCTTCTTCGGAAGGCGCCGTCGCCGTCATGTCCGGTGCGACGTCCACCTCCACATCGGAAACGGTTGCCGCAACCTCTGTCTCGGGCGCCAGCCCTGGCGCTTCCTCCGGCATGGTCGCGATCTGCGGTGCGACGTCCGGCGAGAGTTCATCCTGAACGGCAACGGCCATCGTCTCGGCGGCGGTTTCCTGTTCGGCGAGTGTCTCGTCGGTTGCGGTATCTTCAATGACGATGTCGGCCATCGTCTCCAGTGATTCCACAATCTGTGGAACGACTGCGATGTCGCCGGAGGCGATGACCGGCGCGATGGAGTGGTCCTGTTCCGGCGCAGCTTCCGAAACCGTCTCGGCTGCCGGCATCGACTCCAGCGCGGCCTCCGGTGTTGCTGCAGCCTCGACCGTGACATCGGGTGTCACGTCGGTTGGGGCAGAAAGCTCCAATGTTTCGACAGAGGCTTCTTCCTGCACAGCGATGCTGGCATCGGCATCACTATCGGCATCGCCACCAGCCTGTGTGTTCGAGGCCTCGGTGAGGTCGAACAAACTCTCGTCCAGCGCGACGCTTGCAGCATCTTCGGATGCGATCTGTTCGGACGCCATGTCTTCGGACGCCATGCCTTCGAACGTAGTGCCTTCGGAATGCACTGACGACGCCGTGACCGGAAGCGGTTCCGACTCCGAAACGACTGCGGCGGATTCGGCTGCCAGCTCAGGCGCTGACATGTCTTCCGACATATCCGCTTGCGCCGCTGCCTCAGGCTGCATGTCGAGCTGCGAAGGGGCCTGCGTGAGGGCATGCCATCGCCTCGACAGATGCGGCTTCCGGCTCCATGGCCGCCTGCGTGTCGGCCGCTGTGTTTGTTAGCGAGGCATCCGCTGGCGATGAGGTCTCGACAACCGCTGCACTGAACGCGGCCTCGTGATTGTCATTTGAAACGTTGCTTGCGGCGTTTTGAGCTTCCTCTGAAACGTTGCCGAAACGTTTCGAGTGTCCTCGACAACCGTTTCAGCACGCGGCTGACGGGCTTCGGTTGGCGTTACGCCGGATGCGCCGAACTGATCGATCTGCTCGGCGGCCTGATCGAATGCACCCAGCACATCGTCGCGGAAGCCGCTTGTGGGGATGCGGTCGCAGGCGGCATTGATGGCGTCGACCTGGGAGTCCAGCAGCGCGCAGATGCGGCCGTCCGCACCGGCCTCGCGCAAGCCCCATGCAATTTCACGGATCACGCGGGCGCATTTGCGCGACGGGGCCAGCGCCTCATCCATCGGAGGGCCGGACAGCGCCGCTTCCGCGTTCTGCTTTGCTGCGGCGATAATGGCTTTGACCGCGATCAACGTCTCGGTCAGGTCGGGACCGGATGGCGCCTGCGGCTCTTCAACCTTCAGCTCTTCGGCCTTCAGTTCCTTCTGCGCAGCCAGCGTCCGCTCGATGCGCGCGACAGCGTCAAGCACCAGGGCGGTGTCGGCATTGCGATTGCGCTTGGTGTATTCGTCCAGAAACCAGCGGCCTCGCGCGGTCTCGACAAATGCTTCGCGAATGGCTTCGAAGTCGGCCTCGGTCGGAGACGCGGCGCGTGCGGCGATGGGCGACAAGGCGAAGGCGGAATTGGACATGGAAACCCGGAATTGAGCAGGAGAAGTCGGAGAACATCCGTACGCAAAACCGGTGTCCATACATCGCGGACACGCGTAGATACGATCAGCACGAACCGCAACGAATCGCAATCACGTTGAGCACCAGCAAATCACAAAAGCACCCGGCCGGGCAATCCGTTGCGCGTCGATTTGCGCTCGGGACCAGCCTGTTTTACGCCTCGACGCTGGGGGTGGTTGGAACATATCTGCCGTTTTTTCCGGTTTGGCTGAAAGCCATCGGCGTCGATGCCTCATGGATCGGCATCATCACGGCGGTGCCGTCGTTCTCCCGCTTCACGATTTTGCCTTTTGTGACGGCATTCGCCGAGCGCCGCCAGATTCTGCGCGAGACCATGACGGTGATGGCGTTTGTCACCGCGCTCGGGTTTTCCGTGGTCGGCACGCTGCACCAGCCGGTCGCGATCCTGATCGTGTTCGCGCTGACCGCATGCACATGGACGCCGCTCGGGCCGTTGACTGACGGATACGCGCTTGAAGGGCGTGGCGCGTTACGGCCTCGATTATGGTCCGATGCGGCTATGGGGTTCGGCGGCCTTCATCGTCGGCGCACTGGGTTGCGGATTGCTGACCGATATCCTGGATTCGAAGAACCTGGTCTGGACCATCGTGGCGGTGGCGTTCCTGAGCGCGTTTGTCAGTCTCGGTCTCGTGCCGCTGGATGCGCCGCCCAAAGGTACGGCACCTCTGACGCGCGCCAGCGGATTGCTGCGGAAGCCGCTGTTCCTGTCGATCATCGGGGCGTCGGCTCTGATCCAGGCAAGCCACGCCGCCTATTACATCTTCGCCTCGATCACCTGGCAGAACGCAGGCCTCGGCGGGCTGACCATCGCAGGGCTCTGGTCGCTGGGTGTGCTGGCTGAAATCGTGATCTTCGCGATCTCGCCGCGCTTCACCGTGTCGCCCGCGATCCTGATCATCATCGGCGCCGTCAGCGGCGTCGTGCGCTGGGTCGTCACGGCGCAGGAGCCGCGCATCGAAGTGCTCGCAGCGGTGCAGCTGATGCACGGGCTGACCTTCGGGATTACGCAGGTCGGCACCGTCGCGCTGCTGGTGCGCAGCGTGCCGCATCATTTGCTGGCGAGCGCGCAGGGCTATCTCGTGGCGACCATCGGTGCGGTCAACGCTTGGCGATGGTGCTGTCCGGCCTGATCTATGCGCGGGTGGGCGAGGGGGTCTATTACGTCGATGGCGCTGATGGCGCTCGCCGGAGGTGTCGTGATGGCCGTCGCACGCACGCGCCTCGATGCGCACCACGCGCTCATGGATTAGCGTCGCGGGAGATCTATCCCCACAACCCGGCGTCGGGCGGATACACCGTGCTGCCGTCGTAGCGCAGGCCGTTGTCGCGGTCTTTGGTCAGCAGCAGTGGTCCGTCGAGATCGACCACGCGCGCATCCTGCGCGATCATGATGGCGGGGGCCATCGCCAGCGATGTCGCCACCATGCATCCGACCATCAGGTCAAATCCGAGCGCCTGGCCGCATCGGCCATGGCGAGCGCTTCGGTCAGTCCGCCGGTCTTGTCGAGCTTGATGTTGATGGCGTCGTAGCGCTCGCGCAGTCCCTCGAGCGAGGCGCGATCATGCACGCTCTCATCGGCGCAGACGGCGACGGGTCGTTTGATCCGCGCCAGCGCCTGATCGTGCCCGGCGGGCAACGGTTGTTCGATCATGGTCACGCCGGCGGCCGCGCAGGCCGCGAGATGGCGTTCGAGATCGGCCTCGGTCCAGGCCTCGTTGGCGTCCACGATCAGTTCGGCATGGGGAGCGGCTTGTCGGACGGCGGCGATCCGCGCTTCGTCGCCTTCGCCGCCGAGCTTGATCTTGAGCAGCGGGCGGTGCGCGGCTTTTGACGTCGCCTCCGCCATGGCCTGCGGCGTGCCCAGCGAAATGGTGTAGGCGGTGGTGAGCGGGCGGGGCGCAGCATGCCCGAGCAGGTCCCAGATCGCGCTGCCCGGCCACCTTGGCCTCCAGGTCCCACAGGGCGCAGTCGAGCGCGTTGCGGGCGGCGCCCGCCGGCATACGCTCCTGCAGCGCCTGCCGGTCCATGCCGGCCTCAAGGGCCGTCCTGCATGGCCTGGATCGCCGCCAGTGTTCCCTCTGGCGTCTCGCCGTAGCGGGCATAGGGAACGCATTCGCCGCGCCCGGTGTGGCCGGCGCGACTTACCTGCGCCACAATCACAACAGCTTCTGTTTTCGCCCCCCGGCTGATGGTGAAGCCACCGGCAATGGGCCAGCGCTCGATGTGGGCGTGGAGCTTCAGGGGTACGGACATCATTGAAATTCAGGCAATTCGTGACAGGCGGGTTGCTCAGAGGAGCCAATTATGGCTCTTAAGAGCATCCCCGTACAGATTATTGGCATCGTGTTAGGTTGTTCGGATCGACCGGACGCGCGGATCGATGCAGGAGCTGGCTTTTGAACGGCAATCCCACATTGGAACAGGTCACCGTTGGGGCGAACCTGGCGCTGCGCGCGACAGGCCAGTGGACCGTGCACCATGCGCCGGCCCTGGAGAAGATCGTTGAGCGCACCGAGAAGCTCAAAGGCCGTCCACCTGGCTTGGTCATCGATGTCTCGCAGGTGTCGCAGGCTCGATACGTTCGGCGCATGGCTGATCGAGCGGCTGCGCCGGAGCCTCACCCAAGGCGGCGTTGAGCCCGAGATCGCGGGGCTCTCGGAGAATTACGCGAGCCTCGTGGACGAGGTGCGCCAGGTCAAAGCCGGAGTCGTCAAGCGCCGGGAAGGGCGCGGCCTGATCGGCCTGCTGGACGCCATCGGCCGCAGCGTTGTTGAAGTCGGGGACCACGCTGGTCGGCCTGATCAGCATGCTGGGCGCGATCCTCAACGCCAGCTTTCGTGTCCTTCTTCACCCGACGAGCTTTCGTTTCACCTCCCTGATCCATCACATCGAACAGGTGTGCTGGCGCGCGGTGCCGATCGTGGTGCTGATCACCTTCCTGATCGGCTGCATCATCGCCCAGCAGGGCCTCTTCCATTTCCGCAAGTTCGGCGCGGACGTGTTCGTGGTCGATATGCTCGGCGTGCTGGTGCTGCGCGAGATCGGCGTGCTGCTGGTGGCGATCATGGTCGCGGGGCGTTCGGGCAGCGCCTTCACCGCCGAACTGGGTTCGATGCGGATGCGTGAGGAAGTCGACGCGCTTCGCACCATGGGCTTCGATCCGACCGAAGTTCTGATCCTGCCGCGCATCATCGCGCTGGTCATCTCCATGCCGATCCTCGCGTTCCTCGGCGGCATGGCGGCGCTGTATGGCGGCGGTCTGGTCGCGTGGGGCTACGGCGGCGTGCAGCCGGACGCGTTTCCTGTCGCGCCTGAAGGAAGCGATCTCCATCAATCATTTCGCCGTCGGCATGATCAAGGCGCCGTTCATGGCGCTGGTGATCGGCATCGTCGCCTGCGTGGAAGGTGCGGCTGTGAAGGGCAGCGCGGAGTCGCTCGGCCAGCACACCACCGCGTCGGTGGTGAAATCGATCTTCTTCGTCATCGTCATGGACGGGCTGTTCGCGATCTTCTTCGCGGCGATCAACATTTAGGACGGGCGATGGCGGAAAATTCGGACGATGCGATCATCCGGGTGAGGGATCTCACCGTCAGGCTGAACAACAATCTGATCCTCGATCATCTCGATCTCGATGTTCGTCGCGGCGAAATCCTCGGCTTCGTCGGCGCATCCGGCGCGGGCAAATCGGTGCTGACGCGCACCATCATCGGCCTGATGCCGAAGCTCAGCGGGCGGGTCGAGGTGTTCGGCGTCGACATGGACGCCGCCAATGAAGATCAGCGCCGCGCAGTGGAGCGGCGATGGGGCGTGCTGTTTCAGCACGGCGCGTTGTTCTCGTCGCTGAACGTGCGCCAGAACATCCAGTTTCCGGTGCGCGAGTTCATGAAGGTGTCCGAGCGGCTGCTGGACGAGATCGCCATCGCCAAGCTCGCGATGGTGGGCCTCAAGCCGGAGGTCGCGGACCGTTTCCCGTCGGAACTGTCAGGCGGCATGATCAAGCGCGTGGCGCTGGCGCGTGCGCTCGCGCTCGACCCCGAGATCGTGTTCCTCGACGAGCCGACATCGGGCCTCGATCCGATCAGCGCCGGTGATTTCGACCAGCTCGTGATGACCCTGCAGCGAACTTTGGGGCTGACCGTTTTTATGGTAACGCATGATCTCGACAGCCTTAAAACAGCCTGCAATCGCATCGCAGTGTTGGGCGATCGCAAGGTTCTTTTAGTCGGCACGATGGACGATATGCTGGCCTCGCAGCATCCTTGGCTGCGGGCCTATTTTCATGGCAAGCGCGCCCGGGCTGTAGTTGCGTAAGTTTTGGAGTTAAGTTGATGGAAACGAAGGCGAATTTCGTCCTGGTCGGGGCGTTTACGTTGGCTGTCGTGGCAGCCGCGTTCGGCTTTGTTTTCTGGTTCCAGAACCTCGGCGCCGCTGCCCAGCGCACCCCGCTGCGCATCGTCTTCGAGGGCGCGGCCTCGGGCCTGCGGACCGGCGGCAACGTCAATTTCAACGGCATCAAGATCGGCGAAGTCACGTCCATCAAGCTCGACGATCCCAAGCGCGTGGTGGTGATCACCAACGTCGACAAGTCCGCGCCGATCCGGAAGGACTCGCTGGTCGGCCTGGAGTTCGCCGGCCTCACGGGCGTGTCGTCGGTGTCGCTGAAGGGCGGTTCGGTCGAGGCAGGTGGCGTGCCGGTGGCTGAGGACGGCGTCCCGACGCTGACCGCTGACCCGAACGCTATTCAGGATATCGGCGAGGCTGTGCGCGCCACCTTGCAGAACGTCAACAAGCTGGTGACCGACAATCAGGAAGCCCTGCATGCGAGCATGAGCAACCTCGAAGCCTTCTCCAAGAAGTCTCGCCAGCAACTCCGCGCGCATCGACAGCATCATGGCGGGTGTCGATGCCCTGATGGGCGGCAAGGACGGCAAGGAGGGCGAGTTGCAGCAGGCCGCCAAGTCGTTTCGCGATTTGGCCGAGAACCTCGACAAGCGCTCCGCTGGTTTGATCAGCGACGGCCGTGTCCTGATCAGCGACAGCCGCCGCACGCTGGGCGACATCAGCCGCGCGGTGAACAACTTCGACCGCAACCCCACGCGCGTGCTGTTCGGATCGAGCAACACCGACCAGCGGCCGGTCAGTCCGAGCGACGCCAACGCGCGGCGGCGCTAAGCAGGTCGGCAACGTTCGCGTGCTCGTCTGCACATCAATCAGCGCATCAAACGATTGATACGGCTGCGCGCCAATTCGGCCGAGCAAGATCACTTTGCAGGATCAACTGAACAGAACCCGTCTCATGATCGGTCGCGTACGCATGTCCAGGTGGTTACGGGTTACGGTTCGGTTTGTCTCTATAGAGAGACAAACCGTGACGTAACTCCGTAACCGAACAACCCGTTGAATTCGTAACCGGAATTAAATCGTATCCACAGGCGGGAATAACTCGGAGCCGCAATCCGTAACCAAAACCGTAACCGTACATCGTCATGACACGTCAGTCAGAGGCGATCAGGGGTGGGGAGATCAGCGCGGGGGCAACAGTGGCTTGCGTGCATCTACCTGCGGCACACAGCAGACATCAGCGGATAACGCGCGCGCACGCGGGACATCCGTATCCGTTGCCGCGCTGACGCCATTGCTCAGCACTGCAGGGATGATTTGTGTTGTCTTCGTCGCACTGGCGGAAAGCCGGTCTTACGGATCGGACCACGCGTGCGGGAGGTTAGGGACGGTTACGGATTTGGAATCCGTAACCGTAACGTAATCCGTAACCGAAATCCGTAACCATCAACGATGCGCATGTGCGGAGTGGCTGCCCCACCTACAATTTCAGAAAATCCTGATAGGCAATATCAAAGCGGTGTCGATTTTCATTTCGACTGCGGCATGTCGCACTTCTTCTCCAAGCAGCTCTTTGCCGGTTTTGTCGGCTATGCGTATCAGCAGGTTTCCAACGATACCGGGTAACCCGCAGTTCGGCGGCTTCAAATCACGCGTTCTCGGTATCGGTCCTCAGGTCGGATATCTGTTCCCGGTGGGGGACGCGCAGGGATACGTGAACCTCAAGGGATATGGCGAGTTCGATGCCGCCAATCGTCCGTCCGGCTGGAACGTCTGGCTGACATTCGCAATTTCTCCGGCCGCTCCGACATCGACAGTCACGCCGACCAAGCATCTGGTCACGAAGTAGGCGCGTGGCGCCGTAACGAACGCACGCCATTCGTCACATAAAAAAACGGAGGCGATGAAGCCTCCGTTTTGTTGTGTCGTCGATTAGCTTGCCGGAAGATTATCCGAGCCGTCCCGCTGCATGGGCGAGCAGCGTGTAGACCAGTCCGGTTTCCGAGACGAGGTGATTGCGCAACGCTGCCGGGCCGCGTTCGTCACGGGAGACTTCGTCGAGCAGGCGTTCGAACTCGTTGATGTAACGGTCCACCGTCTGCTTGAAGTTGCGGTCGGCGCGATACTTCCGCGCAACTTCATCGAAAGCCTTCTGGCCTGCCGGTGTGTAGAGCCGCTTCGAGAACGCCTTGCGCTCGCCGCGCTGATAGCGATCCCACATCTCGATGGCGAGATCGCGATCGAGCAGTCGGCCGATGTCCAGCGACAGCGCTTCCAGCGGGTTGGCTGTGGGGCGGGCAGGCGCGGGGCCACGGTTGCGCGAAGCATCATCGGTATCCGACCGGTTCAGGAGATCGGTCAGCCATCCGTCGCGGCCATTGTCAGCACCAGCGGTCGGGCTGACCGGCGGTGCTTCAGTGCGGCGCGGGGCAGGGGCCGGCGCGCCAAGATCCGGCGGCGGCAGGCTCGATGCACTCGTGACATCACGTTGGCGTGGCGCGGGGCGGGATACGCTTTCGTTGCGTACGTTGGAGGCGGCCACCATCAGCTCGTCTTCGCGCTGGCTGGCGCGGCTCGTAGGGGTGGCAACGTCGAGGCCTTTGCCGTGACGGGCGACGATGCGGTTGAGTTCGGCCAGCGCCTCGATCTGATCGACGATGACCTTGCGCATCTGCGCGGTGCTTTCGGCAGCCTCTTGCGGCACCTCGAGCACACCGCGACGCAGCTCAGTGCGGGTGGCGTCGAGCTCGCCGTGCAGGTCCGAAGCCATCTGCTTCATGCTGTGGACGATCGAGGCGAACTTGTCGGCAGCCTGGCGGAACATGCTGTCGGCTTCGCGGGTGCCTTGTTCGTACAGCTGGGACATCGCCTCCGACGTCTGCCGGCGCTCGCCTTCGACGGCGGAGCGGACGGCCTCGAACTGGCGGCCGATCTCGTGCGCGCTGGTGCCGGCGGTCTGTGCAACCACCTGGGCAATATCGCGGGCCCGCGATTCCGCGGCAACGAGCGAGTCGTCCAGCAGCCTGGTGAAGCGCGCCAGCCGCTCATCGAGATCGAAGGTGCGCAGGTCGATGGTCGAGACGAGCTGCTCCAGCATCATGTTGCGTTCGGCAAGCGAGTTGCTGGCGCGGCCGTTGCTGTGCTCGACCATGCGTGCGGCTTCCATCAGCGAGTGGCCATGGCTGTCGAACTGCGTGGCGAGGGAGGAGAGGTTTTCGAGAGCGCCCGCCGTCTTGGCGTTGAAGAGGCTGAGCTGCTGCTCCAGCGCACTGGTGGATTTGCCGTTGCGGGCAGTCACGTCGTTCATCGTCGAGACGAACTCGGCGACGCGTGTGACGAGCGTCCGCTCCAGCGAGTTGAGGTTCTCGTGG
Source organism: uncultured Alphaproteobacteria bacterium (assembly GCA_963751855.1). GTDB lineage: Bacteria > Pseudomonadota > Alphaproteobacteria > Rhizobiales > Xanthobacteraceae > Afipia. The sequence continues at coordinate 134,880 of CAVVWF010000001.1, forward strand.
GCGCCGGTCAGCACTTCCTGCAGCAGGATGTTGCCTTCACGCAGCCGCTCGAACAGGGCGAGGGTGTCGGTGCGCAGGATCTTGCTGGTGTCCTGGAGTTCGGTGATGGTTGCGGTCGCCACCTGACGCGACTGGTCGATCGACGAGCGCGACGTTTGCTCGAGATCCTTCAGTGACTTGTTCACGGAGCCGATCGCGATTTCGCTCGCCGTGTTGATCTGGCGTGCGAGATCGGAGCTGCTGTTCATCATCGCAACGGTGAAGGCACCGCCCTGATTTTCGATGGACTTCAGCGCGGACTCGGCTGCGTTGCTGATGACCAACGAGATGTCCTCAGCCTTGAGCGCGAGCGCATCGACCAGAGCGCCACGCTTGCTGTCGACCAGCTGTGCGAGCTGCTCGGTGCGGGCGCGGACGCCGTCGGTGATCGCTTCGACCTTGCCGTTCAGAGTCGAACCGAACCGGTCGGTTGATACGACAATGGTGCGCTCGATTTCGGCGGAGGCCGTCTTGACCTGGCTCGTTGCGGTGGTGGACGCCGTGATGATGGTGGTTTCTGCCTCACGGGCCGCGGTCAGGATGCTGCGTTCGAGTTCGCCCGAGACGTTCTTCATCTGCGAATTCACTTCGCTCGTGACGTTGCGGAGCTGCGTGCCGACTTCGCCGGAGACGCTCTTCAGTTGTGCGCTCACTTCGCCGGACAGCGAGATCAGCGACTGCTGCGCGGTACGTGCGCCACCCTGAACCGTTTCGGTGGTGGACGTCATCAGGCTGGTGAGGGCGCGCTCGGCTTCCTCGACGCGGGACTTGATCGCCGTCGTCATTTCTTCCGCGCGGGAGACCAGCAGGTCGGCGGCATTTTGTCCGTTGAAGGTCACGCGGTTCGCGGCGGACTCGACGCGAGTATCGAGCAAGGTCTCGAACTGCGAGATGCGTGCGCCGATATCCGTCGTGATCGAGCCGATGCGATATTCCAGCCCGTTCTGAATTTCTTGCACGCGGTCGTTCATCGTGCCGGCGATGCCGTCGACGTGGGTGCTCATCGCACCGGTGATGCTGTTGACGTGGGTGCCCATCGCACCGGTGATGGTGTCGACGTGCATGCTCATCGCGCCGGTGAGCTGCGCGGCGCGGCCGTCGATCGCCTCGGTGATGGTGGTGGTGCGGGTTTCGACGGCGTCCGCAAACGCTGCAGCGCGCTGTTCAAATGTTTCCGTGATCGCTTGGGCGCGGGCATCGGCGACATGCGCCAACGTCGCGGTCCGGCTGTCGAGCGTCTCCGTGATCGACGCGGTGCGGGCTTCGACCATGTTCGCGAACGAGATCGTGCGGTTGTCGAAGGTCTCGGCAATCGCGGCGGTGCGAGTCTCGACGGCGTCCGCAAACGCTGCAGCGCGCTGTTCAAATGTTTCCGTGATCGCCTGGGCGCGGGCATCGGCGACATGCGCCAACGTCGCGGTCCGGCTGTCGAGCGTCTGCGTGATCGACGCGGTGCGGGCTTCGACCATGTTCGCGAACGAGATCGTGCGGTTGTCGAAGGTCTCGGCAATCGCGGCGGTGCGGGCGTCGACGATGGTCGTCAAGGCGGCGGTGCGGACGTCGAAGGTATCCGTCATGGCCTCGGTGCGTGCATCGACGATCGCGGTGAACGCCGCGGTGCGGCTGTCGAGCGCTTCGATTACGACTGCGGTGCGGGCATCGACGACGTCGGCAAACGCGGCCGTGCCGCTTTCGATCTTCTCAGTAATGGCTGCGGTGCGTGCATCGACAACGTCGGTGAACGCGGCGGTGCCGCTCTCGATCTTCTCGGTGACTGCCGCCGGTGCGGGAGTCGATGGCGTTCTTGAACGCCGACGGTACGGCCGTCCATGACCTCGGTGAACGCCAGGGTGCGTCCGTCGACGATTTCCGTGAACGCAGCGGTGCGGCCATCGATAGTGCTGGTGAAAGCCGACGTGCGGCTGTCGATCGTCTGCGCGAAAGCAGAAGACTGCCGCTCGATGGTCTCGGTGAACGTCGTGGTGCGGCTGTCGATGGTGTCCGCGAAGGTCGAAGCCTGCCGGTCGATGGTTAGCGTGAATGTCGTGGTTCGGCTCTCCACGGTGTCGGTAAACGCGGCGGCTTTCGCGCCGATGGTTTCGGCGAACGTCGTCGCTCGCGTATCGAATGTCTCTTCAACCGCCTTGAGGCTGCCCGCGACGGTCTGGTCGAGCAGGTTGACCTTGGACGTGAACGACTCATCGAGGTTCGTGACGCGCGTCTCGACCACAGTCTGGAAGTTGGACAGGCTCTCATCAAGCCTGGCGTGAAGCCTGTCGCCATGCTCCGTGACGCGGCCGTCGAACGTCTCGACGTAGTTCTTCAGGCTGTCGGCAATGCCTTGCGTATGCGAACCCATGCGGTCGACGATTTCGCCGCCGTAGGTTTTGACGGTGCGATCGAATTCCGCGATGTGACGGGTGATGAGCGCGCCGAGCGTGCCGCTGTCGCGGGCGAATTTCTCCGCCAGTTCCGCGCCTTGCTCACGGACCAATCCTTCGAACGAATTGATCTGGCTGCTGAGTGTCTCGTGGACGCTCTCGGTATGACCCACGACCTTTTCGACGAGCGAATTCACGGTGACGTCGAGCGTTTCGCTGGCCTTGTCGCCGCTGTCGAGAACGTGCTGGGCCAGGCGGTTGCCGGCATCACCAAGTTTGGCGGCCAGGTCGTCGCCACGCAGGTCGAGTTCGACAAGCAGGGAGTCGCTTGATGTCTTCAAGGAGTCGAAAATCTTCTCGGCGCGATCCGACACGCTGACGACGATTTCTTCGGTCCGGGCGGTGATGCCCTCGACGATCGCTTCCGAGCGCTCTTCGAAGTCGGCAGTCATCTTGTCGATGCGCTCGTTGAGCATGTCGTGGACGCGGTCGGCGAGGTCCGCGAATTCGTCGTGAACGTGGCCGGTCTTGAAATTGAGGCTGGCGGTCAGCCGCTCGCTGGCGTCGAGCACGCTGGCGGCGGTCTGGGTGCTGGTTTCTTCAAGGCGATCGAGCAGGTCGCCGCCACGCTCGCCGAGGGCGACAATCACGGTATCGCCAGCATTGGCGAGCGCACGGGTGATGTGTTCGCTGCGTTCCTCGAGCGCGCCGGTGATGCTCTGCGCCACTTCATCAACACGCGCGGCGATCGCATCGCTGATCAGCGCGATATCCTGGCGCAGATCGACCTGCACGCCGGAAATGGCGTTACGGACCTGCTCGGCTTGGCCCACCAGGTTGTCGCGCTGAATGGCGATATCCTGGAGCAGGGCGCGCATGCGCACTTCATTGTCGCTGTAGGCACGTTCAAGCGAAGACACTTCATTGGCAACAAGAGCTTCGAGTTCGCCGGCGCGGGCGATTGCGCGCTCTACGCCGTCGCCCATTGCCGCGACCTCGCGGCGAATGGCCTGGCCCACGGTCACCATGGCGCCACTCGCGACATGCTCGGGCTCGGAGAAGCGGACAGCCATCTGCGCCATCGACTGAGCGATCATGCTCAATTCCTGGCTGCGCCAGGCAAGGCTGGCGAGCGAATAGAACAGAATCAGAGGGGCGATCAACACGGCGGCGAGGCCGACGACCGCCAACACGCCGCCACTCTGGCCGACCATGGCTTCCAGTGCCGGCAAGAATGTGAATGTCAGGAAGGCGGCACCGGCGATCCAGAGACCGGCAAACAGGGTCGCCAATGTGTAGGCGCTGCGGTGGGGGCGGCCGCGCTGAATGGTCTGAAGAAGAGAGCCTATCGATTCGCGATCATCATTGGCGGGATGGGTGTCGAAATTGGCGGGATGGGTGTCGAAGCGGGACTGGTCCAAATCCGATGGACGCGATCCGGACATACTGCCGTCAAGGTCAGGCTCACCGTAGGAATTGCCTCGCGCGGGATCGTCGCGACCGTCATGAATTGGTGAAGGGTCATTGATATTCAGGGCATCCTGAATCGCCGAGAGCGCAACTTCGGTTGGGTCCTTGACCTTCGGATTTTTTGCCATGTGCCGTCTACGCCCTTGTTTTTACTCATTCGAGGGCAGGCCACGCGGAGCGGCCGGTCGCTCGTCCCGAATGTTTGCCCCGATACTTTCGATCAACGCGAAAGCTGAATTCGCCGAATATCCCGCCGGTTGTCCCGTACTTCCCCAAACATCCTATTGGCTCGGCCGGTCGAATGAAATGGCAGGAATTAAGATCATTTTAATCATCGTTAACGCCGACGGCCTTAACCCGCTCCAGAGCCTTGCGATTTGTCCGCCAATAAACCAAATCCAGGCGGGAAGGCGGCGCAAAAATGGCAAAATAACGGCAGATGACTGAAACGTTCCGTTAACCATTGCCGTGATTGTCTGGCGGTGATTCCGGCGTCGGACGGTCCGAGCCGCGTGTGAATTCCGGGGTTGCCATGTCGCCTCATATGGAGCGGTTGAACTGGATGCCGTCGCCTCCGCTGGTTCCCGAAGACTCGCCTATTGATGTGCAACATCTCGGGCGAATGACGCTCGGCGAAACTGATCTCGAAGTGGAAGTCCTCGCACTTTTCTCGGCACAGAGTCACGACCTGATCACCCGTCTCGCATCAATGCCTGTGGATGCCGCTGCACTCGCCCACACTCTGAAAGGATCGGCGCGCGCCATTGGCGCGTTTCGGGTGGCTGACGCCGCCCTCGGTCTTGAAAGCGCCATGCGCAACAACGGCAACCTCGCCGGTGCTCTCGCCACGCTCCAGGATGCTGTTGCAGAGGCTCGGGCTGCGATTGACCGCATGCTGAACCGCTCCTGAGAAATCGGCTTTGTGTCGTCCCGGCGCTAGCATCCGGTGGATTGACCCGTTATACGACTGCTCCATCCTATTTTTTCCCGCGCAGCACGAGCAGTCATGGTCAAGATCAACTTTACCGATCACGCAGGCACAATCCGCACCGTCGATGTGGAGGCCGGCGCCACTGTGATGGAAGCCGCGATTCGCAATGCTGTTCCCGGCATTGAAGCCGAGTGTGGCGGCGCATGCGCCTGCGCGACATGCCATGTCTATGTCGATGAAGCCTGGCGTGAGAAGGTCGGTGCTCCGACGCCGATGGAAGAAGACATGCTCGACTTCGGTTTCGACGTGCGCCCGAATTCGCGGCTCTCCTGCCAGATCAAAGTGACCGACGAGCTTGATGGTCTCGTCCTCACCACGCCCGAGCGCCAGGCTTAACCGCGCGGCTCTTTACGTCGAGCAGCTCTTTACGTCGAAACGTCCGCCGCAATTTGCGCCGCCCGCAACTCGTTGGGCGTCATGCCGTAGCTTTGCCGGAACACACGGTAAAACGTCGCCATGCTGTCAAAGCCGCAGGCGTAAGCAACATCCGAAACCGGCCGCGTGGACATCCCGCCCACCAGCATGCGCCGCGCTTCTGCGAGCCGCATCATCATCAGCGTGCGGGCAAAGCTCCGGCCTGTGGGCTCGAACAGCAGATGCAGTTGCCGGACGGAAATCCGGAGCGCGGTTGCGGCACCGAGCGGCGATAGGCTTGGGCGGTGCAGGTTCTGTGCGAAAATGTGATGGACCGCATTCAAAAAACCAAAGCGCAGCGCTGCGCGTGTTTCCGGTGATCCCGGCGTAACGCGGCCACGCGCCAGCAGCGCCAGTTGCGCCAGATGCCCGACAGCGTGGTCGAAATCTGTGTAGGGATTCTTGGCTGCGTCTGCGACCAGCGCGGCGACCGATGCCGAAATCACCATTTTCAAGCGCGGGTCGTCGCGCAGCAGTGAAGGCGCCAGTCCCTGTGCCCGCCGCGCAAACATATCGCGCCCGGCGAGCGGAATTTTCAGCACGCGCAGGTCGAAGCCATGGGCGGTGGTTGGTGCGGTCAGGTAAGGCAGGTCTGAATGACTGATGGCCAGCTCGTTGGCGGCGATCCTGAATTCGCCTTCGCCCTTGCTGTCGAACCAGCTTGCCCCGCCGACCTGTTGATAGATGCAAAGGCTGTCGCTCGAGGCGCGGGAAATATCCTCCGTGCCTCGTGACACCATATAGGGAGAAGCCTGCATTTCGGAGAGGATCGCGCCGCCCACCGTGACAGCGGAGAACCGTCCTCGAAAATGCGTCCGGTCTGCGCGATCGAGCGAGATCGTCACCCCGAACAGGTTGCGGGCGCGGACTTCGCACCAATGGTCGAAACGCTCATGCGGCTGGAAGTCGTCGGTGGAGAAGTTGATCATGCCCATCGCACCGTTGCTGCATACGCGCAGCGACGATCACATATGAAGACAGTGTACATCACCCGACTGAACTTGTCCGCAGTGTCGTCGCGACCCTTTTCGACTAACCTTACTAAAATGAGCAGGGAAAGCGCATCACGCCCCGCGCAGCAGCCAGGGTTGGAATTTTTCGATAGTATCGGCCGAAAGCGGGGCCGGCTTGCGTGTCTGGGCGTCGAGCAGAACCGTCACCGCTTCGGCGGACGCGGCGCATTTTCCTTCGGAGAACACCACCTGCCGGTAGGAGACCGATGTCTTGCCGATCCGGCTGACGCCAAGGCCCATTTCGATTGTGCCCGGCCAGCGGACCTCCGCGCGGAAGTCGATGGCCAGATGCCCCAGCACCCAGCTGAACCCTTCGGGCATCAGGCCGTAGGCCGGATTGCGGATCAGCGTGACCCGTCCGGTTTCGAAATAACTCGCATACACCGCGTTGTTGACGTGATGCTGGGGATCGAGATCTGCGTAACGCACATTGTCGGCGACGCGGAAAGGATAGTCTTCCAGGCGGAAAGTCGGATTTGGACGGATCGGTGCGTTCACGAGCGGGTCTCCAGGATATCATGCCCCATACAGGGAAATGTCGGGGTCTCACAAGGCGTTATCGCGGCCATCCGGTCTCAATTATTCCTTTCCCCGAAGGGCGGTCTTGGCTAGACAAACCATGAAAAGCGGCGTTTCTCGCCTCTCAAGTGTCCAAACGCCTCCATCAACCAATGAAGAATGCGCATGACTGACACGATCAAAACCGACGTCCTGATCATCGGTGCGGGCCCTTGCGGGTTGTTCGCCGTGTTTGAATTGGGGCTGCTCGATATGAAAGTGCACCTGATCGATATTCTCGACAAACTCGGAGGTCAGTGCGCGGAGCTTTATCCCGAGAAGCCGATCTACGACATTCCGGGCATTCAGATGGTGACGGGGCAGGGGCTGACCGACTCCCTGATGGAGCAGATCAAGCCATTCAACCCGACGTTCCATCTGAACGAGATGGTCGAGAGCATCGAGAAAATCGGCGATCCGCTGTTCCGTGTCACCACGGACGCGGGGCAGGTGTTTGAATCGAAGGTGGTCGTGATTTCCGCAGGCGGTGGCTCCTTCCAGCCGAAGCGCCCCCCGGTGCCCGGCATCGAGGCCTATGAAGGCACCTCGGTGTTCTATGCCGTGCGCAAGATGGAACAGTTCCGAGGCAAGGATTTGCTGATCGTCGGCGGCGGCGACTCCGCGCTCGACTGGACGCTCAACCTGCAACCGATCGCCAGGCGCGTCACGCTGCTCCATCGCCGCGACGATTTCCGCGCAGCCCCGCACAGTGTCGAGCAGATGCGCGCGCTTGTTGCCGCCAGGAAAATGGATCTGAAGCTTGGACAGGTGACAGCGCTTGAAGGTGCGGACGGCATGCTGTCGGCGGCGCTAGTGAAAGGTAACGACAACGAGACCACCAAGGTCGACTGCAACACCATGCTGCCGTTCTTCGGATTGACCATGAAGCTCGGTCCGATCGCCAAGTGGGGCGTGAAGCTCGAGAACAACCTCGTGCCGGTGGATACCGAAGCGTTCGAGACCAACGTGCCGGGCATCTTTGCCATCGGTGACATCAACACCTATCCCGGCAAGCTGAAGCTCATTCTCTCCGGCTTCCATGAAGGCGCGCTGATGGCGCAAAAGGCGCATCGCTATGTCTATCCGGACAAGCGGCTGGTGTTCCAGTACACCACCTCATCGTCGAGCCTGCAGAAAAAGCTCGGCGTGAATTGATCGCGGTCGCGTCATCGTGTCACGCGACCGCAGACCTGTATGATCTAAACTGCACGCATCCCAATCAAATGGGAGTGCCGCCATGGGTTTCTACGATCGCTACATCGGGCCGCGCATCGTCAGCTGCCTGTGCTCGCTGGAAGACGTGACCGAGCAACGGCGACTTGTGCTTCCGAAAGCACATGGCGTTGTGCTGGAGGTCGGTATCGGCTCGGGCCTCAATCTGCCGCACTACGATTTCGCAAAGGTCGAGCGTGTAATCGGTGTCGATCCGGGTGAGGGATTTCTTGCGCTCGGGACCACGCGCTGGGGGAGTTCGCCGGTACCGCTGGAATTGATCCGGGCGCCGGCAGAAAAGATCCCGCTCGGCGACAACATCGCCGATACAGCCGTGCTGACTTACACGCTTTGCTCAGTATCAAACCCGGAAGAGGCGCTGCGCGAAATTCGTCGTGTGCTTAAGCCCGACGGCACTCTGATATTTTGCGAGCATGGCAAGGCGGACGATGCATCCGTCGTCCGCTGGCAGGATCGCCTCAATCCGATCTGGAATACGTTGGCGTGTGGCTGCAACCTGAACCGCGACACGGTTGGCCTGCTCACCGGAGCAGGCTTTCAGATCGGCGAGATCGAGCGGTTCTATTTGGCTCGTACGCCGAAGCCGGTGGGATTTCATTGTCGTGGCGTCGCGTCTCCAAGCGCCTAAGGCCGGCGCGCGAGACCCGATGGGTTGGTCATCATTGGTCCGCGCTCTTTCGCGAATTGTCACCCCGCCGCGCCGGGCATGCGTCCGGCTATGAAACTCCGGTCGTGCAGTCATTCGCGAAAGCCGTGGCTCAGGAGTTCACTTCAGGTCACATCTTCGCTCTATAAGTCGCGCTCGATTCCGCGAGATCGCAGGAGCCATGAAGAATGCCTGATTTGTCCAAGTTTCCGATCACCGCCCGCTGGCCGGCCAAACATCCCGATCGCTTGCAGCTTTACTCACTGCCGACGCCGAACGGGGTCAAGGCTTCGATCATGCTGGAGGAGATCGGGCTGCCTTATGAGCCGCACACCATCAACATCGGCAAGAACGAAACCTGGACGCCTGAGTTTCTCTCTTTAAACCCGAACGGCAAAATTCCTGCGATCATTGACCCGAATGGACCGAACGGTGTGCCGTTTGGCCTGTTTGAATCAGGCGCAATTCTTCTCTACCTCGCTGAGAAAACCGGCAAGCTGCTGCCGAGCGATCCGGCGTTGCGTTACGAAACCATTCAATGGGTCTTCTTTCAAATGGCGGCGGTGGGGCCGATGTTCGGTCAGGTTGGCTATTTTCATAAATTCGCCGGGCGCGAAATTGCCGACAAGCGGCCGCTGCAGCGTTATCAGGACGAATCCAAGCGTCTGCTCGGCGTGTTGGAAACACGTCTCGAAGGCCGGACCTGGATCATGGGCGACGACTATACGATCGCCGACATCTCGCTTCTGGGGTGGGTTCGCAATCTTGTCGGTTTTTACGAGGCGCGTGATCTCGTCGATTTCGACAGCCTCAAGCGGGTGCCAGGTTGGTTGGAGCGCGGACTTGCGCGGCCTGCGGTGCAGCGCGGCCTCGAAATTCCTGCACGGCCATAGTGGCGTAGCATTGCCGCGCTGATGGCGTCAGCGGGGCAACTCGATCGGCGCGATCGGTTCGCTGGTCACGACCGGTGTGGCTGCGCCCAGGCCGAGCACAGCAGTCGTTGCCTGCAGCGTTGCATCGGCCATGGCGGCATGACCTTCCGCAGTCGGATGGATTGCGCCGCCATAGACCGCAGAGAGCACGCCCCATGTCGCGTCATGAATGTCGCCCGGCTGATTGGGGGCTCGCGCCGCCTGCGGATAGGTCATCGCGGCAAAGTAGCTGTCATTCGCATCGCGTATCCACCGCGCACGTGGCGCGTAGGCGCGGAAATCGCTGGCTGCGGCTCCGCAAACCAGCGGATTGTTTGCTGCGTTGACGATATCGGCGACGAAACTTTCACCAGTCGCGGAGAAGCATTGCCGATCGAATTCCGGATCGGTCTGCGCGCGGGCACAGAAGCCATGGTTGGCAAACGCGGCCTGATGCTGGTCCACGAATGTCATCCGGTCGCGGCCGCGATCGCCGCACAACACGCCGCCCTGGCACAGCGCGAGATTTTTGAGCTGCGGCAGAAACTCGCTCTCGACGAAATTCGTCACGTCGGCGAGGCGCTGCGGGTCCGCGTTGAAGGAGGGATGGATGTCGAAGCCTGCACGTCCACCGGGGCAGGGTGCGCCGCCCGCGAGAGTAGGATTGGCGTAAGACACGTAAACCACGCGCGACAGGTCGCCGCCGACGAGCGGCTTCAATGCCTGACGCAGTTTGCTGAACCCTTGCGGCAGGTCGCGCCGCAACGTCGTTCGCGCCTCATCCACCGAGCCGAGCGTGCCGGTGCGCTGCGACAGGGCGCGTTCGGCGCCGCTTTCGAGGATCACGTCTGCGACCAGACCGGAGAAGTTGATGTCGTTGGCGCCGATCGACAGCAGGACGAGATCGAGCTGGCGGCCGGGTTGCCGCTGCGTCGCGGCTGTCACCGCTTCGCGCAATTCCGCGAGTTGTGCGTTGACCGTGCCGGCACAATTCAAACCATTGCGCGTGATGGCGCATTCACGTGCGCGTTGCGATCCGAACAGACCGTCCGCAATCGTTGCGCCGGTGCATGCCAGCGGCAGATATGTCACCGCGATCTGCGGATTTTGGACGGCCAGCGCAATCGCTGTCCGGGTCTGGTAGCTGTAGAGTGAACGATGACAGGCGGGGTTCAGCCATTGCGCACCGGCGCTTTGCCATTTCTGCAGGCTGGTGCCGTCCGACGTATCGCAGGCTCGCGGCCCCTTGAAGCCGGCGCGTCCGGGACGGAAATACATTCCGGCAGCGCCGCCGAGATAGGAGCGAAAGCAAAATCCTTCGTCGGACAACGCGACGGGGCGATCCGGATTGCCTTCACCCGATGCGACGGAGTCTCCCAGCCCGGCAATGAAGATATCGCGCACGGCAATCTCGTCCGTGACGCGTTGAGGTGCGTCCGGTCCGCTCGACACATCGACCGACACTGTGGTTGCGCGTCCGTAGCGCACGCGCAGATTGATCGGTTCGTTGCAATCGAGCGTCGACTGCCGAGGCGGGTCGCCGTCGTCGAATGACCACGCGCAGGTCGCACCGACCGGTACCGCGCCGGTGAGGCGGACGGTCACCGGATGATCGAGCGGCGTCAGGTAACTTTCCTTCACGCCATCGCGTGTGCATGGCTCGTTGAGCCGTCCCGCTGTATCGATGCAAAGCCGGCCGACTGTGTTGCGCGCCCAGCCGCGGCCGTCGCTTTGTGTTGCCAGTGCCTGTTCGGATGCGAGGATGCTTCGGCCGGTGAGGGCTTCGACCTGAAGCTTGAAGTCACGCTCTTCGCGAAACAGGCGGAAACGGTTGCGGACTTCCCACGAAATCTGCATTGCCGCGTTAGGTTGCGCGGTCAGCGATGTCTGTGCTGCAGCGTCCCGATCGGGAATTGCAAAAAACGCCGCGATGAGGAGAAACAAACTGAAGGATGAGCGAATGGCACGCGACTGGATCATGCTCGTTTGAAGCCGAAGGATGGGGCCAAAATGTGGGAGAGAAACACGAAAGTAGGCGCGCGCCGCTTGTCCCACAAGCCTCATCTTTGATCTCCGCTATTCAGCCGCCTGCTTGGACTTGACCGGCTGGGAGTTCGTCTTCGCGACCGCGGTCGCGGGCCGGAGCTTGCGGCTCTGCAGCCATGGCTGCAGCACGCTGAGCCACAATTCCCGGAAACCGAGGATCGTGATCGACATCGCGAACGGGATCAGGAAGTAGAGAATGCGGAACACCAACAGCGATGCCAGCAGTTCTTCCTTGCCCAGCATGGGCAGTCCAACCAGCATGGCCGCGTCGAACACGCCGAGACTTCCCGGTGCGTGGCTCGCAAATCCCAGCAGGGTTGCGAGAATAAAGACAACCGACAGTGTGACGAAATCGAGATCGGGGTTCGACGGCGCAAGCAGATACATCGCGAGCGCGCAGAAGCCGAGATCGACGACGCCGATCAGGATTTGCAGAAAGGTCAGCGGGGCCGACGGCAGCACGACTTTCCAGCCATCCTTGCCGAGTTCGCGGCGGCCGTGGCCGGTCGCGATCCACGTCAGGTAGATGCCGATGCCGGCGAGCAACCCGACGCCGATGAGCTGGTTGACGCTTTCAGGCAGGAGGTCGATCGAGGCGGCGGCTTGTGGATGCCAGATCATGCCGATGCCGAGCACGAACGTGTTGCCGAGCCAGAACGTCAGACCCGAAATGAAACAGATCTTGGCGACGTCAATCGCGCTCAATCCCCAGTCCGAATAGATGCGAAAACGGATCGCGCCGCCGGTGAAAACCGTTGCGCCGATATTGTGTCCGACCGTGTAGCTCGTGAAGCTCGACAGCGCGGCGATCCGATAGGGCACATGCATCTTGCCGATCGTGCGCAATGCGAACAGATCATAGAATGTCAGGGTGAAGAACGCGCAGAGAACGCACAGGGCCGCCATCGCGATCTGGCCATGCGATTTCTCCGCAAGCGCCGTCAGTACGACAGCCGTATTCACCCCCTTCAGCGTGTGGAAGAGGTGCATCACGGCGATCGTTACAATCACAAGGCTTGCGACAATTCCGAGCCGTTTCCAGCCAATCCGTTCCTTGAAAACACGCCCGAACGTGTTCAGCAATCGTTGCATTCATCCTCCCGGCAGGGCGCGCAGTTCATATAAGCCGATTGAGGCGACAGTGAGCAAGCGGCTGCGATAATTGTCATACGTGAAATTTCATACTTGGAAAATGAACAATTGTGCAGTGCCAACGGAGCCCTGCGACGAAGGGCAGCGTTGCCACCGTCACATACATTTCACATCAGAATGAGGCCATCGCAATGCTGATATAGGGGCCAAATCGTGTGTTGCGATGGGACCGTTGCACTTTTGCGGCAGGTCCCTCCCGTCATCTCACAGGAACATAAGCAGGCCATCATGGTTGACCCACACATCCACAAACGACGCACCTCGGTTCGTGTTCCTCACGAAGAGGCTTGCGTTGGTTAATCCAGGAGGATCGCGATGGGATTGTTTACACGAGACATCAAGACCATGGACGACCTGTTTATCCATCAGCTCCAGGACATCTATTACGCGGAGAAACAATTGGTGAAAGCGCTGCCGAAGATGGCGGAGAAAGCCAATGACAATCAGCTGAAACAGGGGTTTCTCGGTCATCTCGAACAGACCAAGGCACATGTGACCCGTCTCGAACAGGTTTTCCAGATGCACGGCGTCACGCCGAAGGCCGTCACGTGCCCAGCGATCGACGGCATCATCGAGGAAGCCGACGAAGTCGCAGGCGAGGTCGCGGACAAGCAGGTTCTCGATGCCGCGCTGATCAGTGCGGCGCAGGCTGCTGAACATTATGAGATCACGCGCTACGGCACACTCGTCACATGGGCGAAGCGGCTTGGCCGCAACGACTGCGCGGCCGTGTTGCAGAAGACGCTGGACGAGGAAAAGGCAACCGACAAGAAACTGACGCAGCTTGCCGAAAGCGGGATCAATCTGAAAGCCGCAAGCTAACGACGTCACCGAAGTATTGAGACGAAACGCATTGAGACGAAACACCGTGGCACCATCGCCGCGGTGTTTTGCCTTTGGATGTTTTGCCGCGGGATGGTGCTATGCGCGACGAAGCGCAAAGTGTGCGCCGCAAAATGCCATCGCTCCGCCGAGGCAGAGCGCGACGACGCCGGTGAGGACACCGGACATGGTTGGGATCGCACTGGGGGCGGAGGCCGCCTGACCTGCAGCCGCCAGCATCACGACCCCCACCAGGATCAGCAATTGCCGCAGGCGCACCGGAATTTGGCCTGATACCGCGCTGTCCAGCAATGTTGCTGTTATGTATCCGCCGACGAAGGCCACCGCCGCGATCAGCCACCACGCAATCGCCGCCCGCGCGGGGACCAACTCCGGCCCATCCGTTTTCCACAGGTCACCGAGATAGAGATCGAAGCGCTGCATCAGAATATGGATGCCGAGCGCGAGCAGCACACCGAAAATCATCGCTCCGGCGAGAATCAGGTAGCGCGGGAAATAGGCAGTCTGGGCCATGGTCTATCTTCTAGGATGGAGTCCGGACCTGGCGCAAGCGTTGCGGATCACGCACGTTACATCTCCAATCCTCAGTGCCGCACCACCAGCACCGAACACTTGGCGTAACGCACCACATGGCCGGCGTTGGAGCCGAGGAAGTAGCTTTGCATCGAAGGCCGGTGCGATGTCATCACGATCAGGTCGGCGCCGATGTCCGCAGCCTCTTCAAGAACTTCGTGATAGATCCCGCCCTGCCGCACAATGATCGAGATGCGTTTCTCGTCGATGCCGGATTCTCGGGCGACGATCGCCAGAGCTTCTTCGGAGGACTGACGCTGCTGCGCATCGAAATCCGGCGGGACATATTCCGCCAGCATCACCGGTGTCATCGGCATGACGTTGACGAGACGCACCGTACCGCCGGACGATTTAGCCAGTGACGCGGCTGTCTCGATTGCCGGTTTCGCCAGATCGGTGTCGGCAAGGTCGATGGGAACAAGAATGGAATTGAACACCGGCATCTCCGTATCAGCGGACCTGGAAGGCCTACGATGAATTTGTTGGCGGCAAGATGCAAGGTTGCATGTCGCAAGATTATTCGGCGCTTCCCGACTCACTCCCTCAGGAGCTTGGGACTGACGAAGCGGTCGAGTTTTCCGCTGCGGAAGCGCGCATTGCTCCAGTCGTCGATCGCAAATTCGACAATGGCTGCGCCGGCGGTGGGCAGGTTGCTGGCCAGCGCTTCGCGCCCGTCGCGTGCGCCGCTGCTGATCAGGGCGAGTGCGAGCTCATGCAGCCCGGGGTTGTGCGCGACAATCAAGAACCTGCTTCGGGTCCTGCGACGTGATGTTTCGTGAATGATCTGCAGCAGTTCGGATGGATCGGCGCCGTACAGCGCCGGCACATGTTCCGCCTGCGTGTTGGGCAGATCGGGACGCCATCAGATTCCAGGTTTCCTGCGCGCGCGTTGCCGTTGAGACAAGCGCCAGACCCTGATCGTAATCATGTCGCGCCAGCCAGCGGCCGATCTCGGCGGCATCCTTGATACCGCGCTCGTCCAGCCGGCGATCGCGGTCCTTGCCGGAGGGGGCGTCCCGCTCGGTTTTGGCATGGCGCAGCAGGATCAAACGGCGCATGGCGCAATCCTTGGTTGGCGGGCTAGAGCGTGGTCCGGAATAGTGTACAAGCTGACGCCGGGCAAGGTGACAGATGTTGGCACGGTCACCACGAGAAAATACGATCCCAGAGACGAAGTCCGATTCTCAAGAAAAGTCCGATTCTCAAGACATGGCGATGGCAGAATCCGCGACAAAAGACATCAGTGGCAGTGGAGCGGCGTCGGTGATGGTTGATGGGCCCACGCGTCCGCGCCTGACCTTCGATCTCGACGTGGATATCTGCGTGATCGGGGCAGGGCTCGCGGGCCTCACGGTTGCCCGCGAAGCGGCGCGAATGGGTGCGAGCGTCGCTGTCTTCGAAGGGCGTCATGTCGGGTGGAACGCCTCAGGTCATAGTCTCGGCGCGGTCATGCCGGGATTTGGCTTTCCCGTGGCTGATCTCATCGATCGCGTCGGGTTCGACGATGCCCGTGAACTCTGGTCGCTCGCACAGCAGGGGGCGGACTATGTTCGCGCGACGGTAGCGCTTGACGCCGGTGCCGGGTGTCACCTTGACCAAGGGCGCGCTTGAGGTCTCCAACGTCGATGCCGGAGATGCACTTATCAGCCGCTTGCAGACTCTCGGGGAGGATTTCGGCACCGAGGTGGAAGGCTGGCAGGCCGAGCGTGTGCGTGATGTGCTCAAAACCAGGCGCTACTTCCACGCGATCCACTATCCGAATGCATTTCAGATCGACGGCCAGCGATATGTGCATGATCTCGCGGCGCTGGCGGAGCAGGCCGGCGCCCGGATTTTTGAGGAGACGCCGGTGGTCGGCGTCGATCCGTCCGGTGTTCGTAAGCGCGTCGTGACGCCATCCGCGCGTCTGCGCTGTTCGGATATCGTCATGGCGGGCAACGTGCACATCGGCGCGCCTGCGATGCGTCTTGCGGGAACGCTGTTGCCCACCTGGCGATACATGGGATTGACGGAGCCGCTTGGCGACCGTCTGACGGACGCGATCGCCTTTCAGGGTTTTGTTGCGGACACCGACGACATCGATCATTTCCGTATTGTCGATGGCGATCGATTGCTGTGGTCCAGCCCGGAGACCACATGGCAGGCCAATCCGCGGCGTTTTGCCAAAAGCATTCAGCGCCGCATCACGACTGTTTTCCCGAAACTTGGGCCGGTCAAGGTTGAGGATGTCTGGAGCGGTGTCTTCGGCCAGACCGTGCATGGCATGCCGCAGATCGGACAGTTGCGTCAGGGGTTGTGGGTTCTCTCGGGCTTTGGCCGTCAGGGATTGAACACGACGGCCATGGGCGGCCAGCTCGTGGCGCGAAGCATCATGCAGGGTGACGACCGCTGGCGGCTGTTCACGCCATTCGAACTTGTATGGGCAGGCGGCACGGTCGGGCGTGTCGTCGGACACGCATTCGGCGTATGGTCGCGCGGCCAGTCTGCCGCGGCAGGACTGTTATCGCGGTATCGCGAAGGAGCCAGAACGCGGGAGGGCACGCGTGAGCGGGCGCGGGAAGTGCGGATGAAGGCGATGAAGGCCCGGGTCTCCGCCGACCGCGAACGCGCAATGGCCATATCGCGGCGTCGCGACGATACCACCGGGCCGCGTCATTGATATCGGCCGTCATGTCGACCGCGCCGATGTTTGCTGGACAGGGCGAATGCAATAACCCGGCGATGTCGGGGTTCAGATTATGAGGCATCGGTACGACCTCGCGCGAAAGTGAGCCGGTGGTCCGTAACGTTTCGCAAGATGGACCGTACATCATGATGGACAGCCTGTTTTCCGATTTGCACGGAGCTTTGACCATGATCGACCGCAGAATCCTGCTCGCATCCGCCACCAGCCTTGCCGCATTCTCTGCGTTCCGCTGGTTTGGCTTGGGCGGCGATGCCAAGCGCCGCTGAAAAATCGGCTGCTGGGAAGGCTGCTGAAAAATTCGAGATCGAGAAGACGCCGGAAGAATGGCGCAAGCAACTCACGCCGGCGCAGTACAATGTGCTGCGCGAGGCGGGCACGGAGCGTCCGTACACCAGTCCGCTCAACAACGAAAAGCGCAAGGGCACTTTCGCATGCGCGGGCTGCGATCTGCCGCTGTTCGCGTCGGAAACGAAATTCGAGAGCGGCACCGGATGGCCGAGTTTTTATCAGGCCCTTCCCAACGCCATTGTCGAGAAGTCCGATCGCGTCGTTCATGATGGTGCGGACCGAAACGCTGTGCCGCCGCTGCGGTGGTCACCTCGGCCACGTGTTCGACGACGGCCCGAAGCCGACCGGATTGCGCTACTGCATGAATGGACTGGCGCTGAGCTTCAAGCCCGCGGATCGTTCGTCGTCCTGACATGAACGGGCGCCGAATCTGGCCGCAAAACCGGTGCTTTTCCGGAGTGCGCGCTAGGCGCTTTGTGCAGCCCATGAGCGGCAATTCTTGCCCCGCTAGGCAATTGTGCCCCGGTCATCTGACCGGGGCTTTTCTTTTAAGTCATTGAAAAATCTATGATTCCAGCCGTTGGCACGCGGCTTGCGATCTCTTCTGCGAACGCGGTCAATGATTGGCAAATACCGGCAGGCCGCCCGGAGCGAAGTTGGAGATAAAGTAATGGGTCTTTTTGGAGCTCTCAACACATCCGTCGCGGGTATGCGTGCGCAGTCCTTCGCGCTGGAAAACATTTCCGGCAACATCGCGAACTCGCAGACGACGGCGTTCAAGCGCATCGACACGAGCTTCATGGATATGATCCCTGACACCGGTAACAGCAATCAGATCGCCGGCAGTGTCGTCGCCAATTCCCGTCCGACCAACACCGTGCGCGGTGACATCCAGGATGCGTCTGTCGCAACCTATATGGCGATCAACGGCGACGGCTTCTTCGCGGTTCAGAAGCCCAGCAGCTTCACCGACAACAATCCGGTGTTCGACGGTGTCGAAAGCTACACCCGCCGCGGCGACTTCACGCTGGACAAGAACGGCTACCTGGTGAACGGTGCGGGGAACTACCTCGAAGGCATTCCAATCGACTCGACCACAGGCAACGTGGTGGGCAGCTCTCCGCAGGTGCTGAAGTTCGGCGGCGATTTCCTGCCGGCGCAGCCCACCACCACAGTGACCTATCGTGCGAACCTCGCTCGTTTTCCGCTGACCAACAAGTTCGATCCGGATATCACCGGCTCCGAACTGCTCAACGTGGGTGACTTCGCCACCAACCCGCGTACCGTCGGAACGCCAGCGGATCCGTTTATGGACAATGCGGTCGCTGGCGGCCTGGTCAACAACCTCTACGGCGCCCCCGGTGCGCCGTTACCAGCGCAACCAAGCTTTCGGGCGCCGCCCCAGCCGACGCGATCTCGACGTCCTTCGCTATCGGCGACACGCATCTCGGTGAATGGAACGACTATTACCTTCACCGATGCATCCACTGCAGTACCGCCTGGTGTCAACGACGCTACGCACATCCCGATTGATTCCGATATCGGGACTCTGCTCAGCAAGATCGATGCCTTAAGCGGCAATACGAATCCAGCAACCACGTCCGC
Source organism: uncultured Alphaproteobacteria bacterium (assembly GCA_963751855.1). Classification (GTDB taxonomy): domain Bacteria; phylum Pseudomonadota; class Alphaproteobacteria; order Rhizobiales; family Xanthobacteraceae; genus Afipia. The sequence continues at coordinate 153,729 of CAVVWF010000001.1, forward strand.
TGTGGTGGGCGGCAAGGTGACGCTGCACACCGGCTTGGCCGGCACCCTCAACGTCACCTCGACGGCTGCCGGTTTCGCGGCCCTCGGATTGACGACCCCGATCAGCCTGAACCGGCTGGGTGGCGGCACGGGCCCGGGCACGGGAGCGGTGACCGGTGCGGATCTGAAGTCGTTCCTTGATGAATTCGGTCTCCGGTGACACCGTCACGGCTTTTGACGCCTCCGGCGCACCCGCGGCCTTGCAATTCCGCTGGGCCAAGGTGGACACTTCGGATTTGGGTCCAGGACACAAGGACACCTGGAACCTGTTCTATCAGACCGATGCAAAAGCCACAGGCACCAACGCTGCCTGGCAGAACGTCGGCACCGACTTCACTTTCGTGAACAACCAGCTTTCGCCGGCAGTTCCGTCCGTGGCGCTCACCAACGTGAAGGTCGGCGACATCACGCTTCCCACCCTGTCGATCAGTTTCGGCAGCAACCTGACGCAGTTCAGCGATCCGAAGGGCAACACCAGTAACGGTATCGAAGCGAACGGCTTTCCGGCAGGATCGTTGCAGACGGTCTCGATCGGTGACGACGGCAAGGTGGTCGGCAGCTACTCGAACGGCCGTAACGTCAATCTGGCGCAGATCGTGCTCGCCACGTTCACCGGCGCAAACTTCCTTCAGCGCACCGATGGCGGCACGTTCCAGGTGACCAGTCAGTCCGGCCCGCCGGTTTTCGGCAAGGGCGGTGACATTCAAGGATCGGCGCTGGAGGGATCGAACGCGGACATCGCCGACGAATTCACCAAGCTGATCGTGACGCAGCAGGCCTATTCGGCGAACACCAAGGTCATCACCACCGCCAACCAGATGGCGCAGGATCTGCTGAACGTGGTGCGATAATTTCGCACCTTTTGTGGGTCCAAGCTGAAGTAGGGCAGTATCAATGGGTTTGAGCCAAGCTCTTTCAATCGCGATGTCCGGCCTGCGTGCAAATCAGGCCGCACTGTCGCTGGTGTCCTCGAACGTATCCAATTCGGAAACGCCCGGTTACGTTCGCAAGACCACCAACGTGGTCGACACCTCTCATGGTGTGCGGACCATCGGCGTCAATCGCGAGCTTGACGACTATGTTCAGAACCAGTTGCGAACAGAATTGTCGGGCTCTGGCTACGCGACGGCCAAGTCCACTTTTCTGAACAACCTGCAAGGCATCTACGGCGATCCGGGTTCGAACGCCACGCTCGAGGCCAGCTTCAACGCGCTGACCACCGCGCTTCAGGGGCTGTCCACGAGCTCGGACTCGGATTCGGCACGCAAGGCCGTCGTCAACGCCGCACAGACCATGGCGGCGCAGTTGAATGACACGAGCGATGGCATTCAGGGCCTGCGCGCCGCCGCTGATTCGGGAATCAACGGCGCCGTCAACGCCGCCAACAACGCGATGGCGCAGATCGCCAGGATCAATCAGCAGATCGGAGGAAGCACCAATCTGGATGCTTCAACCGCCTCGTTGCTTGATCAACGCGATCAATACATCACTCAATTGTCGCAACTGATGGACGTCCGTGTCGTTCCCGGCGACGGCAATCAGGTGTCGGTCTATACCGGTGCCGGATTCCAGCTCGTCGGCGGCCCCAACCCCGCAAAACTGTCGTTCAGTCCGCAAGGCACGATGACGCCGGATGCCCAATGGAATCCCGATCCGTCGAAGAGCGACCTCAGTTCGGTCATGCTCCAATATCCTGACGGGTCGAAGATCGACTTGACAGCCGAACACGGCATCCGCTCGGGCGCGATCGCAGCCTACACCGAGTTGCGCGACAAGACGCTGGTGCAGGCGCAGGCGCAGGTGGATTCGCTCGCGGCCGCAATGTCGAGCGCGTTGTCCGACAAGACGACAGGCGGCGTGGCGTTCCCGCCCGCAACACCGGCTCCGCCACCTGGCACACCGGCCGGCTTCGATCTCGATACGACGGGATTGCAGAACGGCAATACCATCAACATCACCTATACGGACGCGGCGACCAACACCAAGCACAACATTACGATCGTTCGCGTTGACGATCCATCGGCACTGCCGCTGGCTAATTCAGCGACGGCCGATCCGAACGACAAGGTCGTCGGCATCGATTTCTCCGGTGGCATGGCGTCGGTGGTCTCGCAGCTCAACGCGGCACTCGGCGGCACCAACGTTCAGTTCTCGAATCCGGCCGGGTCGACATTGCGCGTGCTCGACGACGGCGCAGCCGGACAGAGCGACGTCAATTCGGCATCGGTCACCACCACGGCGACATCGCTGACCGAGCGGCGGTCCGCAGCTTCCGTTCTTCACCGATGGAAATTCGCCGTATACCGGCGCCATCACAGGCGCCGGTTCGGAGAAGACCGGCCTTGCGGGACGCATCGCGGTCAATCCCGAGCTGCTGGCCGATCCATCGCGGCTCGTCGTCTACAACACCAGTCCGGTGACGCCAGCAGGCGACACCACGCGGTCGGACTTCATCCTGTCGCAACTCACATCCAGCGCTCAAACCTATACGCCGGATACCGGAGTTGGCGCTGCCAAGACGCCGTTCAAGGGCACGCATCCTCAGCTTCACGCAGCAGTTCACTGCGATGCAGGGCGATGCGGCAACCGCGGCGGGATCGGTGGCGGATGGACAGAGCGTGGTGGTCGCCACGCTGCAAAACAAGATGAGCGCAACGTCGGGCGTGGATATCGACACGGAGATGGCGAACCTGATGGCGTTGCAAAACGCTTATTCCGCCAACGCCCGCGTGATGTCCACGGTCAACTCCATGTATCAGTCACTGTTGCAGGCATTCTGAGGTTCTCATGTCAATCAATGGCGTTAGCGGCCGCACCGCGTTTCTCAGTTCGGGATTGGTCAACATCAAGAACCAGCTCGATCTCCTGACGCAGCAACTCGCGTCCGGAAAAAAATCGACGACCTATTCGGGTCTCGGCTTCGATTCCGCAACGGCGACGGGGTTGCGCGCGCAGCTTGCGACGCTGGCAAGTTATGCGGACACCGACAATATGCTGAACACGCGCATTGGTGTCGCGAACCTGTCCCTGCAAGGCATCGCGGATGCAGGAAGCGATGTCAAAAACGCAGCAGCAGGCGCGACGCTGACTCTGGACAACACCGGACAAACTTCCGGCCAGAAAACGGCGCAGGGATCGTTCACGCAGATGATCGCGTTGCTGAACTCGTCCGCCGCCGGCCGCTATCTGTTTTCAGGACGCGCCACCGACACGCCGGCCACCGCGTCCGCCGACGCCATCATGAATGGCAGCGGCACGCAGGCTGGTTTGAAGCAGATCATCAGTGAGCGCGGCCAGGCCGACGGCACCTCTGGTCTCGGCCGGCTGGTGATTAATCAACCACGCCGCCGACGACGACTGTGTCGATCGGCGAGGACGTCGCCGGGTCGCCGTTCGGACTGAAGCTGGATTCAATCACCTCGAATTTCACCGGAGGGACTGTAACGCCTCCGGCTAGTCCGCCGGCGGCGCCTCCGGCGACGGCGCAAATGTCGATCGATCTCGGCGCCACTTCCCCAGGAGGGCGAAAAGGTGACGTTCAACTTTAAGCTGCCGGACGGCACCAGCGAGAGGATCGAGCTGACCGCTACGACCGCCGACTCCTCCGCCTCCGGGAACTTTCCAGATCGGCGCAGATCCGACAACGACGGCGACCAATCTGAACGGCGCGCTCAATACGGCGGTCGGCAAGCTGGCCAACACGTCGCTGGTCGCGGCATCGGCAGTGACCGCGTCGGACAACTTCTTCAGTTCGAACCCGCCGCTGCGTGTCGATAACGACGACCAATCCTCCCGTCGCGTTGCAGAACGGAACGCCCGCCGACACGGTGACCTGGTACACGGGCGAAGATGGTCCGGACCCCGCGCGCGGCACGGCTGTGATCGGCATCGACTCGTCGATCTCGGTTCAGTACGGCGCACGCGCCAACGAGGATGCGTTCGTCACGCAACTGAAGAACGTTGCGGTCTATGCCGCGGTCACGACGAATGCGAGCAATCCGAACGCCAACGATCAGTTGACGGCGCTCAATTCGCGCATGATCGCAAATCTGTCGGTGCAGCCGGGCCAGCAGTCGATCCAGAACATCCAGGCGGATTTCGCGGGCGCACAGGTTGCGGTCAAGACGGCGAAAGATCGGCAAACCCAGACGGGAGCGGTCGCGCAGTCGATGCTCGATTCGATCCAGGGAATCTCCAACGACGAGGTCGCCACCAAGATCATGGCGCTGCAGACAAGCCTGCAGGCGTCGTATCAGACGACGTCGTCGCTCTATCAGCTGAGCCTGCTGAAATTCCTGCCGCCTCCATAGGCGGCGATCAGCGGCATTCAAATGCTCAAATGAAAAAGGGCTTCCGCTAGGAAGCCCTTTTTGTTTGGTCGTGCGTATCTGTTGGTCGGTGCGCGCGCTGCGTATCAGGCGGCGCGTTCTTCACCGGCGGCTTGTTTCAGCGAGCGAGCACCTGCTCTTCGTAGGCGATCAGCTTGCGGGCTTCCTTCAGCGCCTTGTAGTAGTCGCCGCCGAGGATGTGGTTGTTGATGTCCTGGATGATGGCGGCCGAGCCGGGCGACACGATGAGAATGTCGCGCATCAGGTCGAAATAGACCGGGTGATGATCCTGCGGATCGTTGGAAATGTACATCAACTGCACCGCCAGATAGATCAGCTTGGCCGGCGTGTTGGCGGTTGCGGGCGTGAGAATGTCTTTTTCGCGCAGGATCGGCAATTTATCACCTTCGATGAGTAGTTTTGCACGCTGATCGGTGTTGGTGATCACGCTGGATCCAACGATGATCTTTTCGTGCGGCTTGAGTTCGACTTTCAACGCCATCTCTGTCTCCCAGCGTGCGATTGGTTTCAGTGTTCGACGCATGTGGCGCGATCCTTTCCCATCGTGGTTAACGCGGGGTTAACGAATCTCGACCAGCGTATATGAAAGACATTCGGGATTTTGCAGTGATTTCAATGATGTCCGGCTGCTTTCGAGCGTGCACTTATGTCCGGACAAGTCAACGGTTCCCGTTCACAGGTTTTTAGAAGGTTCCCGCCATTCTGCATCGGCTACCGCTGATTGAATATCAGGGGCACACTGTACAGTTGCGTTCACACCAGAAAGGTATGCGTTCTATGTCTGATATCGTTCTCTCCGCGTCGGTTCGTCAGAACCTGCTCTCGCTCCAGTCGACTGCAGATCTTCTCTCCACCACGCAGACCCGCCTTGCCACCGGCAACAAGGTCAACTCCGCTCTCGACAATCCGACCAACTTCTTCACGCGCGCAGTCCCTCAACTCGCGCGCCAGCGACATCAACAACCTTCTGGATGGTATCGGCAACGGCGTGCAGGTTCTGCAGGCTGCCAACACCGGCATCACCTCGCTGCAGAAGCTGATCGACACCGCGAAGTCGATCGCCAACCAGGCTCTGCAGGCCACTGTCGGTTATTCGCAGAAGTCCTCGATCACCAGCACCGCGATCGACCGGCGCCACCGCTGACAACCTGCTCGGCACGGAAGGCGCTCCGGTCGACGCGACCTACGCGGGCGGCACTGCCGACATCACCGACGACCGCTGCTTTCGCCAGCGCGCACTTGACATCGCTACCGGCGCTGTACTGAGGATCGGCGACGGCGGCTGCTGTCGCGACACTCGCGACCAAGCTCAGCGACCTGACGGACGGCACTGGTACCCGCTTCGGCTCCGACTGCCGGCGACAGCTTCACCGTCAACGGCAAGACGATCACCTTCGGTGCGAACGGTGTGCCGAGCAGGATGCCAACGGCAACTGGACCATCGGTCTTGACCAGACGCTCGGCAAGCTGCTGTCCACGATCGACACCATCACCGGCAACACGCGACCACGGCGTCGACGATCACCGGCGGCCGACATCGTGCCTCAACTCCGGTACAGCGGCCGATCTGACGATCACGGACGGCACGGCGCTCTCGACAACGCGCTTGGCTTCGATGCTGCCGACATCACCGCGACATCACAGCCGGTGTCAAGCGCACCGGCGGTTTGCAGACGTTCTGGAACGCTCTGACCGGCGCAACCAAGCTCAGCCAGGATCCAAACGGTGGCGATACTGGCTCTTGACCGACGGCTTCAAGGCTGGCGATACGCTGCAGATCAACGGCACCGACGCTGCTCACACCCTGACCTTCGTCAACGGTGCGGCGACCGGCGCCAACGAGATCAGCATCACTGACGACGTTGACGCGTTGCTCGCCAAGATCGACGGTCTGACCGGTGGTACGGGCTCCAAGGTGAATGCCGGCGGCAAGCGTCGAGATCCACACGGGCGACGGCTTCGGATCTCAAGATCGTCACCTCGAACGCCGCCGCGGCGCAGGCGCTCGGCCTCACCGGTACGCCGGTTGGCCCGACGCACGCCACCTGCGCTCCGACGGTCGACCAGACGCTCGTCACCACCTTTGCTCGCGCCGCAGGTACGCCTCCGGCGCTCGAAGGCAAGACCCTGACCATCGCTGCCACCGCTGGTGGTGCTGCCGCTGAACATCATCTTCGGTTCGGGCGGCTCCGGTGCAGGTCAGGTCAAGTCGCTCAACGACCTCAACAACGTTCTTGCGACCAACAACCTGCAGGCTTCGTTGTCGACCGACGGCAAGCTGACCATCACCACATCGAACGACTTCGGCTTCGGCCACGATCGGTGCGATCGGTGGCACGGCGGCTGCAGCCGGCGGCGTGTTCGCTGGCGGTACAGGCCCATGGTGGCTGGTGCTCCGGTTCTCGATCCGGTTGCTCAGTCGACCCGTGCGAGCCTGGTGACGCAGTACAACAACGTCATCGACCAGATCCGCACGACGGCTCAGGACGCTTCGTTCAACGGCATCAACCTGCTGGCGGGCGATCAGCTCCAGATGACCTTCAACGAGACGGGCAAGTCCACGCTCAGCATCACCGGCGTGAACTTCGACCCGGCTGGTCTGGGTCTCGGCACCCTGACGGTCGGCACCGACTTCGTCGACAACGACGCGACCAACAAGGTCCTGACCTCGCTCAGCACCGCCAGCTCCTCGCTGCGTGCTGAAGGTTCGGCCCTCGGTTCGAACTTGTCGATCGTGCAGATCCGTCAGGACTTCTCGAAGAACCTGATCAACGTGCTGCAGACCGGTGCGTCCAGCCTGACGCTCGCCGACACCAACGAGGAAGCGGCGAACAGCCAGGCGCTGTCCACCCGCCAGTCGATCGCGGTGTCCGCGCTGGCTCTGGCCAACCAGTCGCAGCAGAGCGTTCTCCAGCTCCTGCGCTGATCTCTCTACACACGTGGCGGAATAAGGCGGCGGGGCTTCGGCCCCGCCGTTTTTTTTGTTCGAAATTTATTTGGAAATTCCCGGCGCCCGTGTGGCGCCTTTTTCATTTCAAGGGCTTAGCCGCGGAATTAGGAGTTCCTTAAGGATAAAATTTAAGCGGCGCTTAACCATAATTTAAATCGCGCCTTCTATACCGAGGGGGAGAAGACACCGCTCTCCAATTGCCGTCCTGGCAGCCGGCACCTCGCGTTTATCAAGGAAGGTCAAAAATGTCCGATATCGTTCTCTCAGCCTCGGTTCGCCAGAACCTGCTGTCGCTTCAGTCGACTGCGGATCTTCTTGCGACCACGCAGACCCGCCTTGCCACCGGCAAGAAGGTCAACTCCGCGCTCGACAATCCGACGAATTTCTTCACGGCGCAGTCGCTCGATTCGCGCGCCAACGATATCAACGCCCTTCTGGACGGCGTCGGCAACGGCGTGCAGATCCTGCAGGCTGCCAACACCGGCATCACCTCGCTGCAGAAGCTGATCGACACCGCGAAGTCGGTCGCCAACCAGGCGCTGCAGACCCCGGTCGGCTATTCCCAGAAGTCCTCGGTGACCAGCGTCGCGATCCCCGGCGCCACCGCCGACAATCTGCTCGGCACCCCGGCGCTCCGGTCGATGCGACCTATGACGGCGCCACCGCCGACATCACCGACACCGCCGCTTTCGCAAGCGCTGCCGCTCGTTGGTACCGGCACTGCGCTGAAGACCGGCACGGCTGGTGCTGCCGCGAACTCCGCGACCCAGCTCATCGCAGCTGACGAACGGCGCTGCGGCCGCTTCGACCGGTCCGGCTCCTGGCGACACCTTCACCGTCAACGGCAAGACGATCACCTTCGGTCAGAACGGCGTGCCGAGCGAGGACGCCAACGGCAACTGGACCATCGGTCTTGATCAGACGCTCGGCAAACTGCTCTCCACGATCGACACCATCACCGGCAACACCAATCCGGCCACGCATCGTCGATCACGCGCGACCGGCGTCGTGACCATCAACATCGGGTACAGCGTCCGATCTGACCATCACCGGCACGGGCCTCAACAAGGTGGGCTTCGCATCGGCTACCGACTTCACTGACATGCAACGGCTCGCACCGGTGGCGGGCAGACGCTCTCGGAACGCTCTGACCGGCGCAACCAAGCTGCAGCCAGGCTCCAAGCGGTGAACGATACTGCTTTGACCAACGGCTTCAAGGCCGGCGATACGCTGCAGATCAACGGCACCGATGCCGCTCACACCCTGACCTTCGTGAACGGGTCCGGCGACCAGCGCCAACGAGATCAGCGTCACCGACGACGTTAACACGTTGCTCGCCAAGATCGACGGCCTGACCGGTGGTACCGGCTCCAAGGTGGTTGCCGCAGTGCCGGCCCGCCGTCGTCCTGCCCACATCGAGATCCACACCGGCACCGGCTCCGATCTGAAGATCGTCACCTCGAACGCCGCCGCGGCGCAGGCTCTGGGTCTCACCGGCGTGCCGGCGCCTCCGACCAGCGCTCCCGGTCCGACGACTGGCCAGACGCTCGTCACCACCTTTGCCCGCGCCCGGCGCACCTCCGCAGCTCGAAGGCAAGACCCTGACCATCGCCTCGACCGCCGGCGGCCCGCCGCTCAACATCATCTTCGGTGCAGGCGGCAGCGGCGCAGGCCAGGTCAAGGACCTCAATGAACTCAATGCGGTTCTTGCCACCAACAACCTGCAGGCTTCGCTGTCGACCGACGGCAAGCTGACCATCACCACCTCGCAACGATGCGGCGTCCTTCGACGATCGGCGCGCATCGGCGGCACGGCGACTGCGGCCGGGTGACATTGTTCGGCGGCGTCGACCGCGACCGATGCCCGTTGCCGATCCGAACTCGCAGGCGACCCGTGCGAACCTCGTCTCGCAGTACAACAACATCATCGACCAGATCCGCACGACGTCGCAGGATGCGTCGTTCAACGGCGTCAACCTGCTGAAGGGCGATCAGCTCAAGCTGGTGTTCAACGAGACCGGCACGTCGACGCTGAACATCACCGGCGTCGACCTCGATCCTGCCGGGCCTTGGCCTCGGCGCATCTGACGATCGGCACCGACTTCGTCGACAACGTCGCAACCAACAAGGTGCTTCACGTCGCTGCAGACTCGCGAGCAGCTTCCTGCGCTCGCAGGCGTCGACGCTCGGTTCGAATCTGTCGATCGTGCAGATCCGTCAGGACTTCTCGAAGAACCTGATCAACGTGCTGCAGACCGGTTCGGCCAACCTGACGATCGCCGACACCAACGAGGAAGCGGCGAACAGCCAGGCGCTGTCGACCCGCCAGTCGATCGCGGTGTCCGCGCTTGCGCTCGCCAACCAGTCGCAGCAGAGCGTGCTGCAGCTGCTGCGGTAATCGAGCGGGCAGGGACGACAACAACGCGGCGGGGTCAAAACCCCGCCGCTTTTTTGAGATCAATTCCCGGCTTTGGTTTTTTCACTAAAGTGGATTCTATTTATAAGAAAATACTGGACGGATTTTTATTTGTGTTTCGGCGTTTCAGCGCCTGATGCGCGCATGCGGTTGACGTATTGCGCGAAGTCGATTTGATTCAATCGTGGTTCGTTGAAATATCATTGTCATGATCCGTCGATCAGACACGCGTCCTTCAACAATGGAGAGAGCCGTGGCCCTTCGAGTCGAGCTAAAACCGTTTGAACGGATCGTGATCGGTCAGAGCGTGATCACCAATTCAGATGTCCGTGCGGCGTTTCTGATTGACGGCGATACGCCAATTCTGCGCGAGAAGGATATTTTGACGGCTGACACTGCGAATACGCCGGCCAAACGCATCTATCTTGTGTGTGCAGCAGATGTATCTCGAAAATGATATTCCGAAATATCAGGATCTTTATCTCGAATTTGTGAAAGATTTTCTCGATGCCGTTCCGAGTTCTCGCGACGAGATCGAGGCCGCAAGTAATCATATTTTAAGCGGTGCTCTTTACAAAGCGCTAAAGCACATCAGGAAACTGATGAAGCGTGAAGAAGAGCTTTTGTTGAGGTGAGGAATGTCTACGCCGCTCAGGCCTACGCGCGTACTGCTCAAACAACAGCATCTCCTCGAGAGATCGAAGCGCAGGCTTTGTTGAAGGCTGCTAACAAGCTGCAAGACGTCATGAACAATGCCGGCCGCACGGATGATGATTTCGCGGAAGCGCTGTTGTTCAACCGCAAGCTCTGGTCGATTTTGCTTGGTGCGGTGACCAGCGACCGAGAATCCGCAGACCATTGAAGTCCGTCAGAACATCGCCAACATCGGCACCTTCGTCATGACGCAGACGATGGAATTGCAGCTCAACCCGCAACGGGAAAAGCTGAAGCCGCTGATCGACATCAATTGCAATCTTGCCGCAGGCCTGTCCGGCCGCGCATAACAAGGCGAGCCCGGCAATGTCCGATATCTACAGCATTCTCCAGTCGAACTACACGACCGTCGGCACCGCGAGCTACACATCGAATACGCCATACGTTCCGGTGGATCCCGCGTTGTATCAGGGGACGTGGAGCGGGGCTTACTCGGACAATACCAAGTTCACGATCCAGGTCTCGAACGTCGATCGGCTTTCGCGCCAAGGTGCGTTACCAGAGCGGCTCGACGCTGCAGTATCAGGATGTCCTGATCAACGGCAACTCCTTCAAGTTCGGCAACTCGAAGTTCACCCTGACGAAGGCCGGCACGGCGCGAGATCAAGACCGTGAATGAGACGAAGGGACGCTGGAAACGGCGTACGCCACACAGGACATTCCGCCAGGAAGCAGGTAAGCTCCAGACGGCTTACGCCACTCAGGGCTGATCTCCGGCAGGACTGATCTCCAAGAGGAGATCAGTCTCTTGAACGATCAAGCTTTCAGATCGGTATTCTGGTTCGCGTGGTCTTGCTTGGCCTGGTCCTGGGCGCGCAGATAGGCGCGGGCGCGCAATCTGCGCTTCATCAGGAAATTGGCTGACCACGACACTCGTGCGGCTATCGACCGTCTGATAGACGATCTGCGCCGCGGCGCGATCGATCACCACCTGGCGCGACAGGCGCTGATTTTCGGAATGCGCATTGTTCCGCGCGAGCTGCGCGGAATCCGGCGCCGTCACGGCCTTGTCCGGCGGCAGTTGCGTTGGCACAGCCGTCTTCGCTGCATACGGATGCAGGGTCGATGAGCGGCGCCGAAACCGATGCCCCCACCGGTTTGATGTTGAAATCTGCACCCATGGCGGCCTCCTGGCCTCCTGTGAGTTAAAATCCAACCCCTCGAATGTTGTTAAAATACCAAAATCGCTTGAACGTCCTGTTTAAGACGCCGCGATGAATTGATTCAAATGCGAAGCACAATGTGCAACGCCGCGACCTGAGGCCGCGGCGCACAATAAATATTCGAGATGTGAATTGCTTAGAGCGACCGGCTTACCGACAGCGGCATGACGCTGCGCGGGCTCGGCGTCGCGCGTTTTCCCCCAGCGGTATAGCCGAAGGACAGGTTGCGACGCTGCAACTCGCCATTGACGCCGCGTATGATTCCCTCGGAGACCGCATGAGCGGTTGCGAGCACGGTGAGGTTGACCTGCAACATGTTGCGGAAAACATCGTGATGACGATGCAGCGCAGTCAGCAATTCAGGAGTGGCTTGCGCGAGATAGTCCTGGTTGCTCTTTATCTTGGTGATGGCTTTGACATACCGCTGCGACAGGTCGCTTTTTTGTTCGTCGAGCGCCATCGCCTCACGCACTTTTCCGGCGCGGACGAATTCGGTCTCGCGCTCGACCACGTCGCGCAGCGTGCTCATGACATCCAGTAGATTTTCTTCAAGCTGGCGAGCTTCCGAAGGTGTCGATACCGATTGCTCAGATACTGCGGATTGTTGGATCGTCATGCGTTATGCTCCTGGAGAACTCAACTGTTACGACTGGCTTGCTGGATTACGACTGGCTTGCTGGATGATGAGGGTGCGATAGACGTCGTTGGAAATTCCGACGCCGCCTTTTTGCGCGAACGACTTGGAATATTGTTCGGTCATCATCGAGCGCCACACGCCGGTGCCGGGCGTGTCTCCGAATGGACCGTCACCTTTGATGCCGCTGGTCATCTGCGAGAACATCGAATTCAGGAAAACGGCTTCGAAATCCTGGGACTTTTCCTTGATCTTCTGTTGCTTCTCAGGCGAGACCTTCGTGAGGGCCTCCGTCAGCTGAAGATCGGGATGACCGTTGATGTAGGTCAGCGGCGGCGTGGCTGGCTTGTGGGCAACGTTCATCACATCACCTCGATGTCGGCTTGGATCGCGCCGGCGGCCTTGATCGCCTGCAGGATACCGATCAGGTCGCGCGGGCCGATGCCGAGACCGTTGAGACCATCGACCAGCTGTTGCAGCGAGACGCCATTCTTGACGAGCGCGAGTTTCTTGCCGTCCTCCTGCACACCGACGCTGGTGCGCGGCGTCACGACGGTTCGTCCGTTGGAGAAGGGAGCAGGCTGGCTGACGTCGGCGCTCTCCGAAATGGTCACGGTGAGATTGCCTTGCGCCACCGCAACGGTCGAGACGCGGACGTCACGTCCCATCACGATGATGCCTGAGCGTTCGTCGATGACGATCTTGGCGGCGAGATCGGGTTCGACCTGAAGCTGTTCGATCTCGGTCAGCAGTGCGACCGCGTTGCCCTTGAACTCAGCCGGAATGGTGAGCTGAACGGTGGAGGGATCGACGGGCTCCGCAGCCTTGGCGCCGAGGAAGTCATTGACGGCCGCGGCGATACGCTTCGCAGTGGTGAAGTCGCTGTTGCGCAATGCAAGCCGGACAGTTGGCAGACGGTTGAGTGCGAACTCGATCTCGCGTTCGATGATGGCACCGTTCGCGATGCGTCCGACCGTAGGTACGCCCTTGGTGATGCTCGCAGCCGCGCCTTCGGCCTGGAACCCGCCGATGGCCAGTGAGCCCTGGGCGACTGAGTAGACGTTGCCGTCGGCGCCGAGCAGGGGGGTGACCAGAAGCGTGCCGCCCTGCAGGCTTTTGGCATCGCCGAGCGCCGAGACGGTGACGTCCATCCGGGTGCCCTGGGTGCCGAATGGGGGCAAGTTTCCTGTGACCATGACGGCCGCGACGTTGCCGGTGCGGATCGTGGTGCCGCGAATGTTGACGCCCATGCGTTCCAGCATCGCCTGCAGCGACTGTTTGGTGAAAGGAATGTTGTTGAGGGTGTCGCCCGTGCCGTTCAGACCAACGACCAGGCCGTAGCCGATCAACTGGTTCTGGCGCACGCCTTCAATATTGGCGAGATCCTTGATCCGCGACGTTGCCCCGGCCGAAACGGCCGAGACCATCAGCACGGCCATCGCCATGCAGGCTACCTGAAAATTCCGAAACATCCTCTGCTCCCCGCTGAGGTCTCTGCGGCCCACACCCCGTGCTCCCCACAGGGTTAGTCCGCAATGATCTATGCGAGAGCCGTGCCAAGCCTTGGTTGGCACGTAACAAATTGAATTATCTATTGAATTCTTAGTGCTCGGCTTTCGGCCGTGCCCCGTTCAACGGGCGAAGTTGCCGGATCCGGCAGAAATTGCCGGGTCATTTACTGACTATTAACCATAACCGACGACCTTGCTCGCAGGGATCACCGGCGCGGTGATGAAATGGTGCAGCGGTTGCACCAACCGATTGCCTCGCGAGGCGGGCACAATGCGAATTTACGGACCGAATGGAACAAGCCTGACGTCGCCGAAAGCAAATGCCCGGCGCGCGAATTCATCCGGTTTTTCCATCGACGACACCAATGTCCCAACGGAGACGAGGGCCGCCGCCGCACCGAGAACCGCAAGCGGGATCGATGCCCTGCTGGCACTGCAAGGTTTCGAGGATCCGGCCGAGCGCCGCAAGCGATCCGTGTCGAAGGGGCGGAACGCGCTCGACGTCCTGGATGATCTGAAGATCGGGCTTCTGACCGGGGCAATTGATTCGTCGATGGTCGGCAGGCTCCGGATGGCCGCCGCCGACTTGAAGTCGACCTCGGGCGATCCACGCCTGGACAGCCTCCTGTCCGAGATCGAGCTTCGGGTTGAGGTCGAATTGGCCAAAGCCGGTCAATAAGCCTGCAAATACTGGGTTTTTCCCGGAACCGGCAAATTGGTTCCATCCGCAGTGCGGAACCAGCTGTGGTATCGGGTGCCGGTCCCGTTCTCGATATTGTTTGTCACAAGACGCCGCTATATAAGCGCCAGCGCGGACTGGGCTATTTCGGTCCGCTTGCACGTCGAGATGGACCGCCCTTGGAAAAGTTGAAGAACTACAAGCCTTCCGAGAAAGAGCCCTTCATGAACGAGCGGCAGCGGGAGTATTTCCGCCGCAAGCTCATCGACTGGAAGGACGAGATCCTTCGCGAGTCGAAGACCACGCTACAGCAGCTTCAGGAAGAGAACGTCAATCATCCTGACCTTGCTGATCGTGCGTCGTCAGAAACCGATCGCGCCATCGAGCTTCGCGCGCGCGACCGTCAACGCAAACTCATTTCCAAGATCGATGCTGCGCTCCAGCGCATCGAGGACAATACCTATGGGTATTGTGAGGAAACCGGCGAACCGATCTCGCTGAAGAGACTGGAAGCGCGCCCCATCGCGACGCTGTCGGTCGAAGCGCAGGAACGCCACGAGAAGCGTGAGAAGGTCTATCGCGACGAGTGACGCTTCGGCGTTTCGTTATTCGCAAATTCTTGCACGACAAACGGTCGCGGCCTCCGTCAGGGGAGCTGACGGAGGCCGCGTCGTATACACCGTACTGCGCCTAGGTTCGCAGCGCGGTGTGGGAGCTCGGATGAAGACGGTGGGAGCCGTCTTCATTGATGTGGACTAGAATGGCAGCAGAACGTCGAACACCTGCTGTCCGTAGCGGGCCTGCTGCACGTCGGTGATCTGACCGCGGCCGCCGTAGGCAATGCGGGCCTGCGCGATCTTGCTGGAATCGATCGTGTTATCGCTCTGGATGTCTTCCGGTCGAACAATGCCGGCGACAACCAATTCGCGGATTTCGATAGTTGACGCGGATTTCCTGCTTGCCTTCGACCACCAGGTTGCCGTTCGGCAGCAACTGCGTGACCACTGCGGCCACGTTGGTCTGCAAGGCTTCCTGACGGTTCACAGATCCCTTGCCGTCGCTGCCCGATGTCGAGTTCGGTAGTCAGCAGGCGGCCGGGAGATTGGCGTGTTGGTCAGAGGCACCTTCGTCAGGCCGAAGAAGTTGGTGATGCCGGAATCTTCGGTGCTAGCGCGGCTGCGCTGCGTCTCGTTGGCGATGTTGGCCTTGTCGGTGATATTGACGGTCACCGTCAGAATGTCGCCGATCTGATGCGCGCGCTGATCCTTGAAGAAGGCGCGTGAACCGTTTCGCCACAGCGAGTTCGGGTTGAAGGATGCCGGTTGTGGCGCCGGCATTGGCATCGACACCGGCTTGTAGCCTGCCTGCGTGGTCGGATTGTCGATCGCCGACAGCTTCGGCTTTTCGCCAATCGCGGCCAGCCGGTCGAGCGACGAGCATCCGCTTGCGATGGTGCCAAGGGCCAAAAGGCTGCTGCCCAGAAGGACGCGATTGAGTGTGTTTGACTTCAACATGACCCTTACTCAGCTTTCTGGGAGGTGGTGCCGGCTGCTACTTGTTCGTTGGAAGTGAGCACCGCGGTTGTCGTGAGGACGCGGGGTGCGATCATCACTGCCACCTGGCCCGGTCCGACGACGGTGCCTTGGACGATGCGCTTCGATTGCAAATTGGTGATGTTGACGATGTCGCCCTGGGTGCCGCTGTCGACTGCCTTGCCGCGGCCAGTGAGGTAAATTCCAGGAGATTCGTAGATGAGGGTGACGCTTTGATCGCGCGTGACCAGGTCGGGTTTTCCGAGATCGATTGCCTTCACGGCGCTTCCCGCGCGCAGTTGCTTGCGGGCCTGCATTCCGATTGTGCGTCCACGTACAGCGGGATCAGTGCCGACTTCGGCCTTCGGTCTCCGCTCGGTGATCAGGTCGGATGCTTTGAGGATTTCGTTGCGCTCGACGTTGCGCGTGAGGATCGTTGCTTCCACGGTCTCAACTGCTGTGCCCGTGAAGCGCAATTTCGTCGGCGAGTAGGTAACGTCGTTCGGAATTTCAAACGAGATGTCGAACCGCCCGTTGCGCGCATCGAAGCGCACGGTGGTGGCACGCATGTCGCCGGTATGCGATGCGTCGAGTTGAAGTTCGCGAAGATCGACATCGAATGAAACAGACAGGTTGTCGGCATCGCCGAGCCCGTTGCGATGCTCAAGAACTTGCGCGATCCGCTGTTCGATGTCCTTGGCCGACACTGTGCGCGACGACCGCGTCACCGATACTTCACGGATGTTGCGGGTATCGACGCCGATGACCTGGTGTGAGCCCAGGGCCGAGATGATCTGCGAGGTTGGCACCGATCCGGTGGTGCCAAGATTAGGAGCGCGGAAAATCGCGATCTGGGCGGCGCTTCCGGCGTTGTCGATCACATCGCCGATGCGCACGATATCGCTGTTGACCGTTATGCTCGCGCGCAGAACCGGACCGGTCACCACGTCTTTCTCTGATTGTGCGAGAGCAGTTCCGGCAGTTGCCGGCCAGAACGGCAGATGTGAAGAGAAACGATCGAAACATCTTCATCTCCCTTATCGGAACATGCCGGTGGTGGACTGCAGCATCTGGTCGGCGGCACTGATGACCTTGGCGTTCATTTCGTAGGCGCGCTGGGCAGCGATCAGGTCGGATATTTCCGACACGACTTCGACGTTGGCCTGTTCGAGCTGGCCTTGCTGCATGTCACCGAAGCCGTCAGCGTTGCGCGACTCCGTCCTGCGGAGGACCGGAGGCCGGCGTATCGACGAACAGGTTGTCGCCGATCGATTGCAGGCCGGCCTTGTTGATGAAGCGCGTCAGGCCGATTTGGCCAAGCACGCTGGGCGTCGTCGAGCCAGGCAAGCTTGACCGACACTTGCCCCTGCGGATTGATATTCAGCTCCGACGAATTCTGGGGAATAGTAATTGTCGGCTGCACCGGATTGCCCTGCGCGTTGACGATACGACCCGTGCCGTCCGTCGTGAAAGAACCGTCACGGGTGTAGTTGAAAGTGCCGTCCGGCATCTGGATTTTGAAATAACCCTCGCCCCGGACAGCGATGTCGAGGTCGCCGCCTGTGGGTGACAACGTGCCTTGGGTCATCAGGCGCGGGGTGCCGGCGGTCTTCACGCCGCCGCCGATATCGATGCCGACCGGCAGGACTGTGCCCTGGTCAGAGGCCTGCGCGCCGACGCGCTGGACATGCTCGTAGAGCAGGTCCTGAAACTGCGCGCGCTGCTTTTTGTAGCCGGTCGTGCGGACGTTGGCGATGTTGTTGGAAATGACCTGAACACTGAGTTCCTGGGCGGCCATTCCGGTTGCTGCGGTGTAAAGAGCGCGCATTTTTTAGTCTCCTCAAGCCTGAGCGTCGGCGAGTGATTGGATTGCATTCTTGCGAAGGTCGCTTTGCTGTTGCATCAGCGTCGAGATGCTTTCGTAGGTGCGCGAGACCATCATCAGGCGGCTCATTTCGGCGACCGCATTGACGTTGGATTTTTCGACGAAGCCCTGGTTTGCGCGCGACGTCACATCGGGCTGGGCAGTTGTTCCGGAAGGAGCCGAAAAGAGATTCGAACCTTCCTTTTGCAGTTTTTGCGGATTGTCGAATTTCACCATCTTCAGCTTGCCCCGGATGGAGTCGAACTGAGTCACGATGCCTTCTTTAACCGTCACGGTGCCGTCGGCGGTGATGACGATGTCTTTGTCGGTCGGCTGAAAGACGATTGGTCCGTTGGTGCCGAGGACGACGCTTCCGCCAGTGGTGACGAGCTGCCCTTGTGAATTAATCTGGAAGGAACCGTCGCGGGTGTAGCGTTCGCCTCCGGGTGTCTGGATCGCGAAGAAGCCCTTGCCGTCGATCGAGACGTCCAGCGGATTTCCGGTCTTCTCGGACGGTCCTTGCATGAAATCGCGATACGTCGCGCGATCCTGGACGAAGCTGACGCGTCGGTCGGCGGCGGCAAAGTTATCCTCATGCGCGCCCGAGGTCAGATATTCCTCGAACAGCGACTTGTCGGCTTTGAAGCCGTTCGTGTTGACGTTCGCGACGTTGTTCGCGACCACGTCCATCTGACGCTCAAGCGCCACCTGTCGCGACAACGCGACGAGGATATTATTCTCCATCGGCCTATCTCCCCTTATTGAACCGTGTTGGCCTCTCCCAAGGCGTCCCGCGGATCGTGCGAACCGGAGAAGCTCTCCCAAGCTGCGGTTCGCTTTCTAATAATGCGAGAGACGTGCCAACTCAGAAAACTCACGTAATTACAGTGGCTTGACTGTTTCGGAGGCGCGGGGCGGGCGGCAATAAACGTCTTGTTGACCATATTGCCCCGGCAAAATTTTCCCACTTGGGGAACAAAAGAAAGATTTCATTAACCATTGCGCCAGTACGGTCAGAACACAGGCGCTTGGAGCGCCGGCGGCCTTTGTATCGCGTCATTCAAGCCAGTTCGGCAGCATTCAAGCCAATTTTCCCACGGCGGGCGGGGCAATGGCAGACGGCGATCAAAGCGAAGAGGGTGGTGGCGCGGAAGGCGCAGCTGCTCCGAAAAGCAAACGCAAGCTCATTATGATTGGGGCTGCCGCGGCACTCGTGCTCGCGCTGGGCGGTGGCGGCTGGTTCTTCCTGCACGGACATGGTGAGGACAAGGAGAAGCACGCGGAAGCGGCGCCTGTGAAGCCGCCGGTGTTTCTTGATGTCCCCGAAGTGCTGGTCAACTTGTCCGGCCTGCCGGGTGAACGCGTGCAATATCTCAAGGTGAAGGTTGTCCTCGAGGTCAAGGATCAGCCGATGGTGGCGCAGATCACGCCGACGATGCCGCGCGTGATGGACCTGTTCCAAACCTATATGCGCGAGCTGCGTGCCACGGACCTCAATGGGTCGATGGGCCTGTTTCGCCTCAAGGAAGAGCTGACGCGGCGTGTCAACGCTGCGATTTCGCCCCATCAGGTGAACGCTGTGCTGTTCAAGGAAATCGTCGTTCAGTGACGGGACGGAAGTTTAAGCAATGACGCCGGATAATGACCTCGATCAGGATGCACTAGCCGCCCAATGGGAAGGCGCGCTGGACTCCGAGGATCCCGCCGAGGCTGCTGCCGAAGCTGCTGCCAATGAACTGACCGAGACGATGGCAGGGCAATGGGCGGCGATGGTTGACGAGAGCGACAGTCTGCTCGGCGCCGGCAAGTCTGGTGGTGAGCGCGTTCTGTCTCAGGAAGAAATCGACAATCTGCTCGGTTTCAGCGACGGCGAAGTCAATCTCGACGAAAACTCCGGCATTCGCGCCATCATCGATTCCGCGATGGTGTCGTATGAGCGCCTGCCGATGCTCGAAATCGTTTTCGACCGCCTGGTGCGGTTGATGACGACCAGCCTGCGAAACTTTACATCCGATAACGTTGAAGTCTCGCTCGACCGCATCACTTCGGTGCGTTTCGGTGACTATCTCAACTCGATTCCGCTGCCCTGCGTTCTCTCCGTCTTCAAGGCCGAGGAGTGGGAAAATTTCGGGCTTTTCACTGTCGACTTCGAGCCTGATCTATTCGATCATCGATGTCCTGCTCGGTGGTCGTCGCGGGCAAGCCTCTCTGCGCGTCGAAGGGCGGCCCTACACCACGATTGAAACCAACCTCGTCAAGCGCCTCGTTGAGGTCGTTCTCGCGGATGCCGAGCAGGCCTTCAGGCCGTTGTCGCCCGTCACGTTCACGATCGACCGGCTCGAAACAAATCCGCGCTTTGCCGCCATCAGCCGCCCAGCGAATGCTGCCATTCTCGTGCGTCTGCGCATCGATATGGAAGATCGCGGCGGCAACATCGAACTGCTGCTGCCTTATGCAACCATCGAGCCGATCCGCAACGTGTTGTTGCAGATGTTCATGGGTGAAAAGTTCGGCCGCGATCCGATCTGGGAAGGCCATCTGGCGACCGAGATCGCGAAGGCTGAAGTCGCCGTCGATGCAGTCCTCTATGAAGCCAACATTCCGCTCAAGCAACTGATGACGCTGCAGGTCGGTGACACGCTGCCATTGCACATGCGCCCGGATGCGCTGGTGTCGGTGCGATGCGGCGACGTGATCCTCAGTGAGGGGCGGATGGGCCGGGTAGGCGATCGTGTCGCCATCCGCGTCACCAAGCAGCTACGCAAACCGAATACATCGTTCGCGATGTTTGAAAGAGCCGACGAACAAACGAAATTGATGGAGGCACAGTGAGTCACTCATTCGCACTTGTGATCGAGAGTTTGGTGGTAGTTCTGCTGCTGATCACGATCGGATATTGTACCCTGCTGAACCGCCGTCTGACCTTGCTCAAGGCCGATGAGCATTCGTTGCGCGGCACGATTGCGGAGTTGGTCACCGCGACAGAGATTGCCGAGCGGGCCATCAACGGCCTGAAGCTGACGGTTCGTGAGTGCGACCAGAATCTCGGTGGCCAGCTTCATACTGGTACAGATCTTTCCGCGAGGCTTGCGAAGCAGATTTCCCAAGGTGAGGGAATCATGGCTCGTATTTCGCAGATCGCACTTGCCGCCAAGCCGGTTACGTCGGGCGCATCCCGTGCATCGGCCGAGGTTGCGCCTGCCCCATCCAAGTCTCCGGCTGCTGCAAGCTCCGCTTCCACGCCCAAGGGGACACATGCCAGGGACCTGCTCGCCGCAGCCCAGGCATTTTCTGAACGGCGGAAGGCTGCTGGTCTCGCTGCATGAAACGCTTCGCTCGCGATATCCGTATTATCCCGGTCCTGATGGTCGCGATCAGCTGTCTGGTTGTGCTGAAAGTATCGGGCCTTCTTCTGGATGGCGGATACATTCTAAATGACGATGGCGGAGTGCCGCCGCCGAAATCGTGGGCGCAGGAGACCTTCAACTTTCCGGCGCCCGGGAAGCAGCTCGATCCGCCGGATATCACCGGTTCTGTCGAAGCGAAGAAAAAAGAAGAGAAGCCAGCGGTGACCGCGCCAGAGGCAAGGTCGCCAGATGAGACGGTGCTCTATCCTGATCCAAAAGGTCAGATCCCTGCGTCCGAGCGCGCTGTTCTCGAGAGCCTGCAGTCGCGACGGCAGGAGATCGAGGCCCGTGCCCGCGAAATCGATATTCGGGAAAGCCTCATCAACTCAGCCGAGAAGCGCATTGAAGGGCGTATCGAGGAGGTGAAGGCGACCGAGGCGCGGATTTCGGTTGCTGGTCAGCAGAAGAACGAAACCGATGCGGCACGCTTCAAAGGTATCATCACCATGTATGAAGGGATGAAAGCCGAAGGATGCGGCCAAGATCTTCGATCGGTTGGAGCTACCTGTGTTGTTCGAGATCGCGTCACAGATCGCGCCACGAAAGATGGCCGACATCATGGGGCAGATGCAACCGGAGGCCGCCGAACGGTTGACGGTTGAGCTGGCCCGCCGCGCGAGCGGTGACAGATCGTCGTCGCCTAATGATTTGCCCAAAATCGATGGCAGGCCGTCGCAACCGGTTCGCAATTGAAGCAGGTGATTAACAAGGCCTTAATCGGCGAATTCTAGATTTGAGCGGATGGCGGGAACGGCAACCGTTCGATCGGGCATCGCGCCGAGAATTGGCAAAGAGACGCGGCAAGAAAGAGCTGGAATGTCCTGCAAGGTTGCTCGCATCATTCAAACAGTCCGTGCGGCTGGATCGAAAGCCCGTCTGCTTGCGGGAACGGTCCGGCGCGGGTTGCAATTACCTGCATTCGCGGCTGTCGGCTTTGCGCTGACATTCAGCAGCATGGTTGCGGGACATGCCTATGCCCAGCAGCCGGTGAAGGGTGAAGCCACGCTGACGGCAGCGAACGGATACGCGCGGCTGATTCTGAAAGTTCAAGGAAGACGTGACCACCGACGCCGTCGTCGCCGGGGCGATCCTTATCATTCGCTTCGAGAAGCCGGTCGACCTTCCTGTCGATGCGCTTGCCGACGCGGTGCCGTCCTATGTCGGATTGGTGCGTCGCGACCCCGATGGCACGGCCATTCGCTTGGCGCTCACGCAAAATGTCAAAGTCAATCTGATGATGGCAGGCGAGCGTGTGTTTATCGACCTGCTACCTGAGAAGTGGACTGGGCTTCCGCCGCCATTGCCGGCAGAGGTGGTCCGTGAGCTGTCCGAAAGGGCTCTTGTAGCAGAGCGCGCCTTGCGGCTTCAGAAGCAGGCGGATGAAGCGAAGAAGCGCCCGCCTATACGGGTTCGTGCGTCGGTCCAGCCGACCTTCACGCGTCTTGTGTTTGAGATGCCTGAGGGGGTGGCCGTCTCGTCAGCGTTGAACACCAACAAATTTGTGCTGTCGTTCTCATCGGCGCTGACGTTCGATCTTGCGGATGCCAAGGTCGCGATGCCGGCCAACATCAAGTCCATCGATCAAAAGATGGGTGACAATGTTTCGTTGGTCGAAATTGGGTTGATCGGCGAGGTGGATGTTCGCGCATTCCGCGAAGAGAAGAACTATATCGTCGATATCGGCTTCGAGGAGGCAAAGGCTCCGCCGCAAGGCTCGCGCTCACAATTGCCGAACGTGCCGGCAATTCCTGCAGGTGAAAAGCCGGTAGCGAACAAGGCGAGTGCGATTGTGCCGCCGACGTCCGAGCAAATCGTTCGGGAGGCGACGCCGGATAAAAAGTCGGAAGCCCAATCACCTGAAGTAAAGCCATCGGACGGCAAGACATCGGAGAAGGCAGCCCGAGATCAAGGCATCCGAAATCAGGCCGGAGACCAAGCTGGTCACTGGTCCGGACAAATCTGAGACAAAGCCTGAAGTTAAAGTTGCAGCGAAACCTGAGACGGCACCACAGGCCGTCGAAAAGGTCGTGCCTGCGCCTCCAGTTACACCGCCTTCAGCTGCTCCGTCCGCAGCCGGCCTCCCGTTGCTTCCTCGCAAGCAAAGCCAGCAATCCAGGCCGAGGCGCCATCTGCGGCTGACTCGGGTTTGAAGCTGGTGCCCGAGGTGAGGCGGACCAGCGATGATCTGCGTGTGACATTTCCGTTCGCGGTTCCGACGACCGCTGCCGCGTTTCGCCGTTCCGATTCGATATGGCTTGTATTCGATACCGACAAATCCATTGATCCCAGCCCGATCCAAAGCCAGGGCGGATCGTTGATCGCCGCGGCCGGCACCCTTGAGTTGCCGAAAGGCCGCGTGCTCCGGATCAGGTTGAATCGTCCGCAACTTGTGACATTAAGCGGCGATGAACAGTCGTGGACCCTGATACTGGCCGACAAGGCCGAACTGCCATCACAGCCGCTGACTGCGGCACGTAACAGTTCCGATCCCAAGCGTGCGAATGTGAGCGTCGCTCTCGCCAAGCCGGGACAGATTCATCACATCAAGGACCCGGATGCTGGTGACGCGCTCACCATCATGACGGCCGGCGCCCCGGTGCGCGGCTTCGTGAAGCGTCAGGATTTTGTGGAATTCTCGCTGCTTGAATCGATTCACGGTGTTGTCGTTCAGCAGAATGCCGACGATCTCACGGCCGATATTGCGTCCAGCAAACTGGTGTTAAGCCGACCCGGTGGTCTGACCTTGTCCTCGGCGATGAGCATGCCGGAACGTTCGGTTGGCTCGGTTCGGCCTGTGTTCGATGTGAACACATGGCAGGAAAACCAGACCTCAGATTTTCTCTCGACGCGCAATGGGCTTATGGCCGCAGCGGCGCAGGCGACCGGCGACAAGCGTATGCCAGCCCATATTGATCTGGCGCGGTTCTATCTTGCGCGAGGATTTTATCCTGAAGCCAAGGGTGTAATCGATCTCATCCTCTCCAGAGACGAAAGAAAGCGAGATCGACCCTTCCGCGTACATCATCCGCGCGGTGGCCAGCACGCTTTCCGGCCGTCCTGAACTCGCTCTGAAGGATCTCGCCAATCCTGCGATTGGAGCAAATTCCGATTCCCAACTTTGGAAGGGGCTTGCTTACGCGGGGCAGGAGAAGTGGGTTGATGCCCGCGAGAAATTCAAGAACGCCGAGTTCGCAATCACGGGGTTGCCGCTCGACATGCAGCGGATCGTGGTCATCGAGGCATTTCGTGCGGCGCTCGAGGTCAAGGACTACCCCAGCGCGGGTTTGCGCAGCAACGATCTCGACACTATGGGACCGGGCCCCGGGCAGGAGGGAACAATTGCCTTGTTGCGGGGGCGACTGGCTGAAGCTCTAGGCCATGACAAGGATGCCTTGTCGGAATATCAGACCGCCATCGCATCCTCGAACCGGCCTGCGGCGTCTGAAGCGACCCTGCTTAACATCGTGCTTCGCCAGAAGCGCAATATGCTGAACGACGACGATGCAATCCGCGAACTGGAAACGGCATCGACAGTGTGGCGCGGCGATTCAATCGAGGTAAAGAACCTCGGAATGTTGTCTCAGTTCTACGCTGCCAAGGAACGCTACAACGAAGCGTTCGCGGCCGGACGCACCGCGACCAGGCTGGAGCCGAATTCGGAAATCTCGCGCAAGGTGCAGGACCAGACGTCCGCCTTGTTTGAACAACTTTACAACAGCCCCAAGGGAGACGATCTGCCTCCCGTCGAAGCATTGGCGATGTTCTACGAATATCGCGATCTCACGCCGATCGGACGGCGCGGCGACGAATTGATCCGGCATCTGGCCGATCGTCTGGTCGCGGTCGATCTGCTCGATCAGGCGGGCGAGTTGCTGCAATATCAAATTGACCATCGTCTTGAGGGAGCCGCTCGCGCGCAGGTCGCTTCCCGTCTTGCGATGGTCTACCTGATGAATCGCAAGCCCGGGCGTGCGATTGCGGCGCTTGCGCACGACCCGCATTGCCGATCTGGCCGGCGAATTGCGGCAACAGCGGTTGTTGCTTGAAGCACGGGCACAGAGCGATATCGGCCGCCACGACCTCGCACTCGATATCGTATCGAATATCAACGGCCGCGAAGCGGTGCGGCTGCGGTCGGATATCTACTGGGCGGCTCGCCGGTGGCGCGAATCCTCTGAGCAAATTGAACTGCTCTATGGCGATCGCTGGCGCGATTTTCAGCCGCTGACGTCAATCGAGAAGAGCGACATCATCCGTGCGGCGATCGGCTATGCCCTTGCGGAAGACGCGATCGGGCTTGCCCGCTTCCGTGAGAAGTACAGTGCGAAAATGGAAGGCGGGGACCGTACGGCTTTCGACATTGCAGCAAAACCCGCAGCGGCAAACAGCGCCGACTTTGCGAGAATCGCCAAGATGGCGGCCGCGATCGATACGCTCGATGGCTTCCTGCGCGAGATGAAGGCGCGTTACCCGGACGCAATTGCGCGGGCCAAGCTTCCGCCAGAGGTCAAGGCGGATCCCAACCCGACGGGGTCGCTTCCCGAGATCGTAGGATTGAAACGGGTCAACGACGCCCGGCGGTAAGCCCTGCACGAGAGCAGGTGCTATCCGCCGTAGCTTTGTACCAGGCTGCCTGCCACCAGCGACCAGCCATCCACCAGCACGAAAAAGATCAGCTTGAATGGAAGCGACACCACGACGGGGGGCAGCATCATCATGCCCATGGCCATCAGGACTGATGCCACCACGAGGTCGATGACCAGGAACGGCAGGAACAGCAGGAATCCGATTTCAAATGCCCGCCTCAACTCCGAAATCATGAACGCGGGCACCAGGATGCGCAGCGACATGTCATCAGGTGTTGCGGCCGGCGGCTCGCCGGACAGATCCATGAAGAGCTTCAGGTCTTTTTCGCGGACGTTTTTCTGCATGAAACCGCGAAGCGGGATGACGCCGCGCTCGAGAGCCTGTTCGGCGGTGATCTCGTTGGCGACCAACGGCTTCACTCCGTCGTCATAGGTCTTCTGCAGCACCGGCCCCATCACGAAGCCGGTTAAAAACATCGCCAATGCGATGATCACCGAGTTCGGTGGCGCAGTTGCTGTGCCGAGGGCTGTGCGCAGCAACGACAGCACCACCACGATGCGCGTAAACGACGTCATCATGATCAGGATAGACGGTGCGATCGAAAGCACCGTGAGCAGTGCAATCAATTGAATCGCGCGTTCGGTGACGCCGCCGTTGCCGGCGCCGCCAAGATTGATGCTGATATCCTGCGCAGCTGCGGGCTCGATCAAGAGTCCGGCGGCGAGGGTAAGGCTCAGAAAAAATAAAACTCTACGCGGTGTTTTCGCCGGCCTCACGCTGGAGGCTTCGGACGGCCGAGCAAACTTGCCATCTCATCTTCAAGGTTTTCAAAGGGCGCTTTGGGCGCTGACTCTGCCGGAGCATCCGGTTGGGGCGGGGTAGTCGAAGCATTGCGCGCGCCGGCATCTGGTCGGGCAACCGATGGCCGGGCAGGCGGTGGCTCAGGTGCAACCGGAGGCGCGCCGACGCGATCTATCTGACTAATGGACGGAGCGCGAGGCTCGCCATTATCCAAACGAAGGTCGCTGCCTGGACGGCGCAAGGCGGCTTCAAGTCGCTGAGCCATGTCTGCGAGATTTTGGTCTGCAGATGAAAGAGGGGATTCCGAAGGACGTTGCGGTGTACGAGCCGGGGGCGCAGGCGGGGGTGCTTTTGGAGAAAGCTCCGCCGGACGCGGGGCGCGGGGAATCACGGGATCCATGCGCTCGCTTCGCGGCATTGGGCGAGCAGACGGCTCGCTTCGAAGCACAGGCTCCGGACGCACCATGGGTTCTGGCGTGAAATTCGGCATCGAATCGGCGTGTCGATCCGCGATCGACGCCGGGCGGCGAACTTCGTCGGCAAAAGGCGAGCGCGCAGGACGAGGCGGGATTTCCGGCATCGACGGTTCTCGATGGTCGAAGGCATCTGCCCGAGTCGTTTCCGGTTCGGCCCAGCCGGGCTCCGGCGCAAGCCGTGGAGGCGGAGACAATTCGGTGCCCGCAGGCGAACGTTGCGGCGCCTGATCGCGCTGCGGCATGCTTCGAACGATATTGGGTTCGACCACCACGTCGGTTGGTCCGCCGATCATCAGGAGATGTTCGACGTTATCGCGGCGCACGAGCACAAGCCTGCGGCGGCCATCCACCGCGGCAGCATCAATCACGGCAAGCCGCGGCATGCGCCCGCGATTCGCGTTAGTGCCCATACCGCTTCCACCGAATCGGCGAACCAGCCAGGCAGCGGCTCCGATCAACGCAAGAACGATGACGAAGGCGATGAAAAACCAGAGCGTTTGCGGCATGTTACTGTCCCCGTCAAACAACACTCCCTTCGTATGCCAGATTCGCACGAGGTGCGAGGCCTGCGTGAAGCGCGTGTCGTTCGTTAATTTTTGCCGGCAACACCTGCCGCCCACAAATTATTAACTCATGAATCACCAGAGCCCAAAACACTTCTTGGGCCCGAATTTTCAATAGCTTACCACGATCAGGAAGCATAGGCGCCGAAAATCCATCCTGGCTCTCTTAACTAACTGTTAACCATACCACGGCAAATTCTGCCCATCTGTGGAACCTGCCACAGGTTGATAGCAGAGCCGAGCCAATGCCGATCACAGATCTTCCTATGTTGTCCGCGCTTCGTACCAAGATGCAGTGGCATCAGGAGCGCCAACGGGTTCTCGCAGACAACGTCTCGCATTCCGACTCGCCCGGTTTCAAGCCGCGCGACCTTGTGGAGCCGAAATTCGACCGCACCGGCAGTCCGCTCGGAGGGCACATGGCATCGCTGTCCATGACGCGTACCAGCGCCGGCCACATCCAAGCTTCAGGCGTCAGCGAAAATTTCAATTCGAGCAACCGCGGCGGGTACGAGACAAGGCCCGCGGGCAATGCGGTCAATCTCGAGGATGAGATGCTGAAAGTCTCGGCGAACCAGGGGGACTACGCGGCGGTGACCGCGCTCTACAGTCGCAGCCTTGGTCTCATCAAGACGGCAATCGGCAGGCGCTGACACAGGTGGATGGTCCAAATCCGGGTGGTCATACCGAAAAATGATGGAGGCGACTGATGAGTGACGGTAACGATTTTCTGAGATCGATGAGTATTTCGACCTCGGGCCTGCGCGCGCAGGCCGGACGAATGCGCGTGATCTCGGAAAACATCGCCAACGCTGACTCGACTGCGAAGACAGCGGGTGGTGATCCGTATCGTCGCAAGGTCCCGACGTTCTCCTCGGAGCTTGACCGTACACTTGACGCGCGAGTCGTCAGTCTCGGCAGGATCAAGCCCGACAACACCGCGTTCCGCAGCAGGTACGAGCCGGGCAACCCTGCTGCTGATGCTAACGGCAACGTAAAGTATCCAAACGTCAATCCGTTGGTCGAAATGACCGACATGCGTGACGCCCAGCGTTCTTATGAAGCCAACCTCAACATTATTTCTGCCACGCGGCGCATGATCCAGCGCACCCTCGATATTTTGAAAGCCTGAAAAGAAGGACTCTAATCATGGCATCACCAACAGTTGCTGCAAATGCGTATGCAAATCTCGCGCGAATTCTCGACGCTTCGGCTGGTGTTGGAAAGCCTGCAGAGGCAGGCGGCGCCTCGGCTGCCAATCTTGCCCGCATCATGGAAGGTGGTCTGGGACAAGCCGGACAATCCACGGGTCCCTCGTTTGGCGCGGTGCTGAAAGATGCGATCGGCGGCGTGATGGAAGCGGGTCGGAAGTCCGACACGCAAACCGTCGCGATGGCTCAGGGCAAGGCCAATATCATGGATGTCGTGACGGCCGTGGCGGAGACCGACGTCGCAGTTTCGACACTTGTGTCGGTACGCGACCGCGTGATCCAGTCCTATGAAGACATCATGAAGATGCCGATCTGATTTCCGGAACGTCTGCAGAGTGTTTTCGGACAGGAGAGTGGCATGACGGGGCCTGAAGTTCTCGACGTCGCGCGCGATGCGATCTGGACCATCATCAAGGTCTCATCGCCGTTGCTGATTGTTGGCCTCGTCGTCGGCGTCGTGATCTCTCTGATCCAGGCGTTGACACAAATTCAGGAGCAGACGTTGGCTTTCGTGCCGAAGATCCTTGCGATTTTCATCACGCTTGTGCTGGCGCTGCCGTTCATGGCGGATGCGCTGCACAGTCAGATGATGCGAATATCGTCGCGAATCATCGGCGGCTAGCGCATGGTCGGGGACCTCATGAACCGGCCCTGGGCAAGTCTTCCATGCGTATCGACATTTCGATGCTTCCAGCGCTTGCCGCGGCGTTCATACTTGTTTTTGCCCGTATCGGCGCCATGGTGATGCTGCTTCCCGGGTTGGGAGAGGTCAATATTCCGGTTCGCCTCCGGCTTGGGATCGCGCTCGCGCTTACACTTATTCTTTTGCCGCTTCATCGCGGAGACTACCACGTCAGCATGACCACAGTGGCTCCGATGCTGGTGCTGATGATTCATGAGATCATCATTGGTGTCGTGCTCGGCGCCACGGCGCGCGTGACGCTGTCGGCTTTGGCTGTGGCGGGCTCGGTGATCGCGCAACAGCTGGGACTCGGTTTCGTGACCACCGTCGATCCGACGCAAGGCCAGCAAGGCGCGCTGATCGGCAATTTTCTCACTATCCTTGGGCTGACGTTGCTGTTCGCGACCGACATGCATCATCTGGTGATCGCGGCGCTGAATGAGAGCTACAATATATTTTCGCCGGGACAATTGATGCCGAGCGGAGATGTCGCGTCGCTCGCGACCCGCGCTTTCTCGGCCGCCTTCAAGATCGGAGTCCAGCTTTCGGCGCCGTTTATCGTGTTCGGTTTGGTTTTCAATCTGGGGCTCGGCGTGCTCGCACGGCTGATGCCGCAGATGCAGGTCTTCTTCATTGGCGTCCCGCTTTCCATTCTCGTTGGTTTCCTGATTCTTTCTGCTGTCGTTGCCATCATGATGGGAACGTTCCTCGACTATTTTGGCGGTGTCATGCACGAACTGGCGCCGAGGAGCTGAGGGCAGGCATGGCCGACGAGGATAAAGACTCCAAAACAGAAGACCCGACACACAAACACCTAGAAGACGCACTGGAACGCGGCGACGTTGTCAAAAGTCAGGAAGTCAACACCTGGTTCGTGATCGCCGGATCAACGCTGTTGCTGTCGTCGTTCTCGGGATCGATCGGCGTGGGCATCGAGACGCCGATGCGGAACCTGATGATGAACGCTCATCAGATTCGCGTCGATGGGCCGGGCCTGCTCGCGCTGCTCAGCAGCATCGAGTTCGCGTTGATCGGTGCCTTGGGCGTTCCATTTCTTCTGCTGATCATCGCCGGCGTCGTCAGCAATCTCATTCAGCATCGGCTGGTATTTTCAGCGGACTCGCTGAAGCCGAAATTCAGTAAGATCTCGCCGATGGCGGGCGCCGCGCGCTTGTTCGGAAAACAGGCAGCCGCGAATTTCTTCAAGGGCCTGTTCAAGATCATCGCGGTGGGAATCGTCATGGTCGTTGTGTTGTGGCCCGAACGTCATCGTTTCGAAGCGATGGTTCGGTTCGACCCGGCTTCGATCTTGTCTGTGACAAAGTCGCTCTGCGTGCATTTAATGACAACGGTCGTTGCCATGCTCGCGGTGGTTGCGACGCTCGACTATCTGTTCCAATACAGGCAGTGGTTCGACCGGCAGAAGATGTCGCTGCAGGAGATCAAGGAAGAATACAAGCAGTCGGAAGGCGACCCGCACATCAAGGGCCGTATCAGGCAAATCCGCTTTGCGCGCATGAAGAAGCGCATGATGGCGGCGGTGCCTACTGCTTCTGTGATCATCACCAACCCGACCCACTACGCCGTCGCGCTTAAATACGATCGCGGAATGTCCGCGCCGATCTGTGTTGCCAAGGGCGTTGACGCCATCGCCCTCAAAATCAGGGAAGTCGCCACTGCGAACGACGTACCTATCGTCGAGAACGTGCCGCTGGCGCGTGCACTGCATGCGACCGTCGAGGTCGACGGAGAGGTTTCGGTAGAGCACTATCACGCGGTGGCGGAAGTCATCGGCTACGTGATGCGCCTCAAGCGCCGGGCGTCCGGCTTTGGTTGATAATGTCCGGTACGGCGACGGGCGCGACCACAATGTCGCTTGCGTCCTGATGCCCGATTCAGGCACTCAGATGCTGGTGAGGCGTATTCAGCGCATGTTTCGGCAGGATAGTGTGGGGTTTGCTGCAGGAAGATGCCTGGAACCGATAATTTTCGCGTATTCTGATCGCAAAACTGGTCACCGCTTTTGCGGGATGCGCACTGGCAGGCTGCGATGACAACCGTTCCGGGCAACGATCCGCGTTCTTCTTTCGCTCCCGTGCTTGAACCGGCACGGCGGAGCGGCAGTATCTTTCTTGTGCTGCTGGTGGCAGGTGCGGTGGTCGCCGCGGCCGTTGCATTCATGACGTTGGGCCGCTCGCAGGCTCAGCCCTATATTCTCGGCTTGCTGGCATTGCTGGCGATGATCGGGCTGTTCACGCTGTTCGCCTTCGCTGCCGGCATCATCCGCTTCGCGGATCGCCATGCGGAAGACCCGATTACCCGTCCGATTGCTGATCACGCATTCGATGGACTTGCGGTGACTGATCCGCGCGGTCACGTCGTCTATGCGAATACCACTTACCTTGCGCTCACTGGCGCATCGGGTTCCAGCGATGTGCGGCCGGTTGAACGGGTTTTCATCGGCAATCCTGATGTTTCCGAGGCGGTATTTCGTTTGCTCAAGGCGGCACGCGAAGGCAAGCGCCAGCAGGAAGAAGTTCGCGTCGCGGGAGCCGACAATTCACATGGCCGCTGGTTGCGCATGCGAGTGCGTCCCCTGGGAACGGGAAAGCGTGAAGCGAAATTCGCGGTCTGGTCGATTGCCGACATCACCCGAGATCGGGAACGGCAGGAAGACGTCTTTCAGGAGTTGCAGCACGCGATCGAATACCTCGACCACGCGCCCTGCGGCTTCTTCTCCGTTAATGCTGCGGGCGAACTGGTTTACGTCAACGCCACATTGGCGAATTGGCTGGATTACGATCTGGCCGAAATCGGTTCTGGTGGCCTGAAGATTGCCGATATTGTTTCGGGCGATGGAGCGTCGCTGCTGACCTCGATCACGCCTGAGCCTGGCGAGGTCAAGACCGAGGTCTTCGATATCGATCTGCGGATGCGCAACGGCAAGACCATGCCGGCGCGGCTCTATCACAAACTCGCCTTTGGCGCGGACGGCATGCCCGGTGCCTCACGCACGCTTGTCATCAACCGGGCGCGCGACGATCACAGCGATCCACAGCGCGCGGCGGAAGTGCGCTTCATGCGCTTCTTCGATCACACGCCGATGGCGATTGCGACGGTGGACAAGGCCGGCAATATCGTACGCGCCAATGCGCGCTTCGCGAAATTGACGCAGAGCCTGTCCTCATCCGGCGGGGCCAATAAATCCATCTTCGCGGTCGTCAGCGAACGCGAACGCGGCGAGCTTGTCGCTGCCATCAACAAGGCGACCGACGGTCAGGGCGATATCCCGCCGGTCGAGGCGGTGCTGGACAGTTCCAAGGAACGCTGGGGTCAGTTCTTTGTGACGTCGGTTGAACAGGATGCGCGCGATGCGGAAGTCGCGATCGTCTATCTGCTGGAGACGACCGAAAAGCGCACGCTTGAAGCGAATTTCGCACAGTCGCAGAAGATGCAGGCAGTGGGACAACTCGCCGGCGGCATCGCGCATGACTTCAACAACGTGCTGTCCGCCATCATGATGGCGAATGACTTCCTGCTGAACGCGCATAAGCCGACCGATCCGTCGTTCCAGGACATCATGCAGATCAAGCAGAATGCGACGCGCGCGGCGACGCTGGTGCGGCAACTGCTGGCGTTTTCGCGCCGTCAGACCCTGCGACCGCAAGTGCTCGACATGGGCGATGCGCTGTCGGATCTGACCATGCTGCTGAAGCGACTGATCGGCGAAAAGGTCAAGCTCGACTTTGTTCACGGCCGCGACCTGTGGCCGGTGAAGGTGGACGTCTCGCAGTTCGAGCAGGTCATCGTTAATCTGGCGGTGAATGCGCGCGACGCGATGCCTGATGGCGGTAAGCTGACGATCCGCACGGCGAATGTGTCGACGAAAGATGCCGAGCGTCTTCAGCATAAAGGAATGCCCGCCGCGGATTACGTCCAGATCGAAGTCAGCGATAGCGGCACCGGCATTCCGGCCGATATCGTCGACAAAATCTTTGAACCGTTCTTTTCCACGAAGGAAGTCGGGAAGGGCACGGGTCTCGGCCTGTCCACGGTGTACGGAATCGTCAAGCAGACTGGCGGCTTTGTATATGTCGATTCCGTTGCCAATCAGGGCACGGTGTTCCGGATCTTCCTGCCACGCCATTATCCCGAGGTGGAGAAGGTGCCGGAGGTTGCAGTCACCAACGGGAGCGCGGGCGAGGCATCGGCCAAATCCCGTGCGCCGGATCTGACAGGACAGGGCACCATCCTGCTCGTCGAGGACGAGGATGGTTTGCGCTCGCTGAATGCCCGTGGCCTGCGCTCGCGCGGCTACACCGTCATCGAAGCTGCGAACGGCGTTGAGGCGATGGAAGCGATCGACCGCGAGCAAGGTGCCATCGATCTCGTCGTGTCCGACGTGGTCATGCCGGAAATGGACGGCCCGACCTTGCTGGTCGAGATGCGCAAGCTAAACCCGGACCTGAAGATCATCTTCGTTTCGGGCTATGCCGAGGATGCATTCGAGAAAAGCCTGCCGGAGAACCAGCAGTTCAATTTCCTTCCCAAACCGTTCACGCTGAGCCAACTGATTGCCGCTGTGAAGGAAACCATGACAATTTCGTCATGAATCTTGACTGCGGCCCGCGACCGAGGGCCGCAGTCTTTATTGTGTCAACCCGCTTTTCCTTTCATCTGCAGGTGCCCATGTTACGGGGTGTGTCCCCTGCCGGGGATAAACGCCCCTTGAGGGCCATGAGGGAACGAATATGAATTTCTCGCAGCGCATGCGCGCCGTCATCAAAACGCTGGCCGTCGTTATGGCCCTGGCGATGCCGTTGGTGCTTGCAGTCTCGTCGTCCGTCGATGCCCGCCCGGGTGGCGGTGGCAGCATGGGCTCGCGCGGCTCGCGCACCTTCGCGGCGCCTCCGCCAACGGCGACAGCGCCTAACGCGGCGCAGCCTATGCAGCGCTCCATCACCCAGCCTGGCATGAATGCTCCCGCAGCCGCACCGGCGGGCGGTGGTTTCTTTAATCGCCCCGGTCTGCTCGGCGGTCTGGCAGCTGGCTTCCTCGGCGCCGGCCTGCTCGGCATGTTGTTTGGCGGCGGATTGTTCAGCGGGCTCGGCAGCCTGTCGTCGATCTTCGGCTTGGTCATTCAGCTTGGCCTGCTCTACCTGGTCGTGCGGTTCGCGATGTCGTGGTGGCAGCGCCGCAATGCGGCTGCTCCTGCCTATGCAAACGCAGCACCCACTCCGAATGCCGCGCCTGATCTCGGTGCGCAGACCAACGCGCGTAATGGATTCGGTTTTGGTGTCGGCTCGGGCAGCGCGCCGCTCGAAATCAAGCCGGATGATTACGATGCATTCGAACGCTTGCTCGGCGAAATCCAGACCGCGTGGTCGAACGAGGACGTCAACAAGCTGCATACGCTGGCAACACCGGAGATGGTTTCATATTTCACCCAAGACCTCGCGGCCAACAACCAGCGCGGCGTGGTCAACAAGGTCTCCGACGTGAAGCTGCAGCAGGGTGATCTTGCGGAAGCATGGCGCGAAGGTCAGAGCGAATACGCCACGGTGGCGTTGCGCTACTCACTGGTGGACAAGACCGTGGAGCGCGCCAGCGGCCGTGTCGTCGAAGGCAGCGAGACGCCGACCGAAGTGACAGATGTCTGGACCTTCGTGCGCCGTCCGGGCGGGACCTGGGAGCTCTCGGCAATTCAGGCCACTTAAAGCTCTTCGTCCAGTCGAAATGATGTGAAGGCGTCGCGCTTGCGCGGCGCCTTTTCGTTTGGTCCGTTTGTCCGAACAAGATGCAGCTTCGCGTGTTGACATCGCGGCTCACAACCGGACGAAGGATCTTTCATGCGATACGAACTTTACTACTGGCCGACCATTCAGGGACGGGGCGAATATGTCCGCCTGGCATTGGAAGATGTAGGTGCAGACTATGTCGACGTCGCGCGGCGCAGCGAAGGCAGCATGATGTCGCTGATGAATGGACGCTCGCCGACGCCGCCGTTTGCTCCACCGTTTCTCAAAGCCGGCAAGCTTGTCATCGGGCAGACCGCCAATATCCTGTTGTACTTGGGATCGCGTCACGGTCTCGCACCAAAGGCAGAAGCGGGCCGGCTGTGGGTGCACCAACTGCAGTTGACGATCGCCGATTTTGTCGTGGAGGTTCACGACACTCATCATCCGCTCGGTCCGACGCTCTACTATGAAGACCAGCGTCCGGCCGCCAAGAAACGCACCGATGAATTCTGGAGTGAGCGGGTGTCGAAGTTTCTTGGCTACTTCGAGCACCTCATCACGCAGAGCAAAGGACCTTATCTCAACGGCCGCAGACTTTGTTACGCGGACCTATCGGTCTTTCAACTGGTCGAAGGCCTGCGCTATGCCTTTCCGAATCGCATGAAGCGCTTCGAACGCGAGGTGCCCCGTGTGCTTGAATTGCGTGACCGCGTGGCGGCGCGGCCGAACATCAAGGCCTATCTCGCCAGCGACCGCCGTATTCCGTTCAACGAGGATGGCATCTTCCGTCATTACAAGGCACTGGATCGCTGATCGCAGCTTCCTACGAATGTGAATACTGCCGCCTTGACATTGATAGGCCGAAACGCTCGTTGAGCGCAGCAATGCCGTCTGCATTTGCCTCAAGGAGGTTGTCATGAAGATCACACCATCCGGCTCCGTACCGACACGCCGTGCGCCTGCTAGCTATTTTACCGGCACGGTCTGGCAGGACCCGGTGATTGAAGCACCGCAGCCGGCCCGGCTGAATGCGGCGCGCGTGACGTTCGAGCCCGGCGCCCGCACGGCCTGGCACACCCATCCGCTCGGGCAGACGTTGTACGTGCTGGCTGGCTGTGGCCGCATCCAGACCGAGGGCGGGCCAATGCGCGAGATACGCGCGGGTGACGTGGTGTGGATTCCACCGGGTGAGAAGCATTGGCACGGTGCGGCGCCGACCACGATGATGGCTCACCTCGCGATGCAGGAATCCGAGAACGGCAGTGCAGCCACCTGGCTCGAACACGTGACCGATGCGCAATACAATGAGCCCGTGAGCGGCTGAGGTCTCAGGCGTCGGTCCGAATCAGCGCCAGCCCTGATTCCGGATCGTGCCGTTTACGCAGGTGCACCGGGCTTTCGGTGATGATGACCTCCAGCGTGGGGCGCACATGCGCCTCGCCGAGGTGCCCTGCCATGGCGTGGCCATCGCGTCTGCCGATCACAATGTGCAGGTGGATCGCGGGCTTGCCGTCGGCTTCCGCGACATCGCCGAGCAGGGAGGCGACTTCGACCTGCTCGTGTACCGGGATCTTCATGTAGTCCTTTTTGTCCCAGTCGAAATACAGCAGCACGGCATCACTCAGCGCTCCGATGGCGCTGATCTGTGCCGCAGTGATTTTTTGTTGCGTGACGAACTGCTTCAGGGACGTCATCACTTCGTCGCCGGTAGAGAGAATGACGGCGAACGTCCGCTGGCCATGGGCATCGTGCAACAGCTTGGATTGCATGGTGTTTCTCCTATGGTCAAACAACCATATGATGCGGAGCGGGTTCCCGAATCACTCCCCCTTGCCGCATTGATGTCGCATTCGCCCTGTCTGGTCTGACACTTACCCATAAATGCAGGAGGCTCGATGCGTATCGTAACCCCCGCCATTTACGCAGCCCTGCTTGGGGCGGCCATCTACGGTGCGATTTCCCAGAACCCGCTGCCGAGCGCCATCGCATCGGCGTCGCCGGAGGGCGCCACCAAGCTCGCCTATGCCGTTCCGACGGATGGCAAGGCTGCGGTGCGAGTCGGCAAGCGTGAGACCTGCCGGCAGTCGGTCACGGCGAAGCACCTCGGCACGTCTCAGGCGCGCGACCAGATGCAACTGTGCGTCGCGCGGGCGCGCGTCGATTGCCTGCAGCAGGCGATCGACCAGAAGCTGCGTGGTGCTGCTCGCCGCGTTTATGTGAAGAGCTGCGTCGCGGCGTAGTCCTGATCATCCCGCCTAATGGGGTGAAGTATACCCACGGATTGTCATGGCCGGGCTTGACCCGGCCATTTGCGTTTTCTCTTATGCGGCGGACAAAAATCCGGCCCGACAACGAGGAGAAACGCCGATGCCGTCATTTACGCCCTCATTTACCTGGGACCATGTTCACCTGCGCAGCCCCGATCCGGAGGCAACGGCGAAGTGGTTCGAGCAGATGCTGGGTGCGGAAATCGTGCGCAGTCCGGGGCGCATCGATCTCAAGCTTGGCGGCGCTGACGTGTTTATCGCACCCGTGACGTCAGGCGACGGTGTCAACGCGCCACCGGTGACGCCCTATCAGGGACTCGATCACATCGGGCTTTCGGTGAAAGACATTGATGCGGTCGCAGCTGACCTGAAAGGCAAGGGCGTGGAGTTCACCAAGGAGCCGCACACCCTTCGTCCTGGCATCCGCATCTGCTTCATCCGCGGCCCGCAGGGCGTCTCCGTGGAATTGCTGGAGCGGGATAAGAAGTATCAGTGAAACCAGGAGGGATGGCGAGCGCTTGCGCTACCCATCCTTCTCTCGCGACATCGTGATCCGAACGCCGGTTTTCGCGACGGTGCAGTGGACGTCGAGGCGACGGTAGCGCGACGAGATGTTGTAGCCGCGGATGATGTTGGTGCGCTTCACGCAGCGTTGCGCGCCCTTCAGCGCATCCGGCTTCGGGATCGTGAACACCTGCGCGGCGGCTGTCGCAATGAAGTCATAGAATTCCGGTGCTGGCTTCTTTTTGTCGGTGGAAGCGAACACGTCGTTGGTGCGGTTGCGGCTCGAACAGCCGAGCGAAGCCTGCGTCACCGCTGGATGTTCCAGATAGATCACGCCGGCCACGGTCTTGCCGATCTTGAGGCCGGTGATCTGTGCCGCGAGTTGCTTGGCGAGGTCGTCGCAGCGGTCGGCGCGGGCAGGGCTGCTGCCCATGATGACTGCGGCGAACAGCGCGGCGATGGCGAATGCCGAGGTTCTGAAAAACGATGTGTATAATGTCATGTGTGTGCCCCCGCGCTATTGAAACCCGGGCGCGGCCTTTGCGCAAGGGTAGTCAAATATGAGAGCTGGGTTCGCTGCCGCACTAACAGATCTCGGGTCCGAAACACCAGACCCGCCGCCTGTTGCTGTTCGCTCTTCACGGCCACGAACCGCATGTTCGGCCGCTGAGCTGCTTCGCAGATTGCCTCGGCATCGATCGCGTCGCTCTTTTGCCGCTTCACGAACGGCTTTACATATGCGGGCGGGATCAAACGAACTTCATGGCCAAGCTGCGTGAGCTGACGGGCCCAGTGATGTGCTCCACCACATGCCTCCAGCGCTACCGTGCAACTCGGCTGGGCTGTGAAGAAATCCAGCAGTTTTCCTCGACTGAGCCTTTTGCTGAATACCGTTCGACCCCGCTCATCCGCTCCGTGAGCGTGAAAAACGTGCTTGGCGATATCCAGACCGATTGTGATAACCTCTGACACGGACGCCTCCCTTAAGTGGTGCTCAACACCTCC
The DNA here is from genome assembly GCA_963751855.1 of uncultured Alphaproteobacteria bacterium. Taxonomy (GTDB): domain Bacteria; phylum Pseudomonadota; class Alphaproteobacteria; order Rhizobiales; family Xanthobacteraceae; genus Afipia. The sequence goes on from CAVVWF010000001.1 coordinate 192,821, forward strand.
ACTTTGGCACATCGATGCCGTCGGCGGGGCGTCCACCCCATCATAAATGCTGACACCGATCGCGAAGGCAAGGACACCGAACACGCCGAACAGGGTCGGGATGGTCACCAGCAGTGTTGCGCGGCCGAGGTTCTCATTGTGCGCGGCATAGGCAATGGCACATACGCCGATCAGCGGAAACGCGACGATCTGCACCACCATATGCAACGTGCTGAGAACTCCCTTGAAGTCCAGCCCGTGCAACACGACCGATGGCATGTAGTTCAGCCATGTCATGATGACGATGATCCCGAGTGCTATGATGGCGTAACGTACACGGCCCATGGCGGCGAACGTCAGCGCGGCGATGCCGAGCAGCGGGTGGGTCGCGATATGCGCCTTGATCAGGAAGCCACCGAGTCCTGGTCCGGGGATTTCCGACATGTCGCCGAACAGGATCGACACGCTGGAGAGGCTGTCGAAGATCTCGATGGCGGCCAGGACGATCAGCATGATGCACAGGCCGAGCATGCGCGGCGAGGCGGGGACGGTGGCGTCCGTGGTAGGCGTAACGGAATTCATGGCCTTTATCCGGTTGGGGCCGTCATTCCGGCGCCGAAGCTAATGCGGTTCCCGTTTGGTGCACAGCCGCCCTGCAGAACCTTTGAACATCTTTCCTTTGTCGGAAAAGGCATTAGAACGGTTCAAACGTCGCCCTGGACGACGTCTGGTGACCTTCTGGCCATTGAAATCAGGGTGTTTTTCGAACCGTGAGTTTCTGGATGAATATCCCGACCGTTGTCCTCATGATTCAAGCCAGCGGAACGGTCGATGCTTGAGCACGGCAAGATCGGAGCGGCGGGAGCGATTGCCGGGGCTGTGCTGATGTTCGCCGGCACCTCGCTGCATCCGATGAGTGCAAACCCGAATGACGCCGTTGCCGCTTTCACCGAATACGCGGCCGCCCGTGGATGGGTTGCCGTTCATCTGGCGCAGTTCGTAGGTTTTGCCTGGATCGCATGTGCGCTGCTGTTTCTGAGTGAACAATTGACGGCGGCAGGCGTCCGCAAATGGCCTCGTCTCGGGGCCGCAGCGGTGACGGCAAGTTTGGCGTTATGTGCAGCTCTTCAGGCGATCGATGGGATCGCGTTGAAGGCGATGGTGGACAACTGGGCTGCGGCATCCGCGACACAGAAGGATGCTGCTTTTCAGGCGGCCTTTGCCGTGCGCCAGATCGAGATCGGCTTCGCGGCCATGCTGGCCCTTATGTTCGGCGTCACCGCGATCGTCTACGGGGTGGCGATGTGGGGAGACCGCACCTATCCGAAGTGGATAGGCGGGCTTGCTTTTGCTGGCGGCGTGCCGATGTCGATCGCAGGTATCGTGATCGCCCATACCGGGTTCTCGGAACTCGCGATGACAATCAACGTGCCGGCCGGTCTGGTGCTGACGGTCTGGATGATAGCGGTCGGCATCTTCATGTGGCGCCAAAAAGAACTTTCGGCCGCGCAATGACATCGAGCCGCGCCGCGTTATTCGCCTTTAATGGCGTCCGGAATTGCATGGGAAACCGTGCTGACGACAACACAGACTGAGGACACTCGCATGAACGCTCCGACTGCCATCCCGACACCCAAAGCCGTTCCCCCTTACAAGCACACGCCGCTGTTTCCGCTCGGCGCGGACAAGACATCGTACCGCAAAATCTCCAGTGACGGCGTCCGGGTTGAGAAGGTGCTCGGCAGGGACATGCTGGTGGTGTCGCGCGAGGCGCTGCGCGCACTGTCCGAAGCCGCGTTTGGTGACATCAACCACTATCTGCGGCCGGGCCATCTCGCCCAGCTTCGCAAGATCCTGGATGACCCCGAGGCGAGCGACAACGACAAATTCGTCGCGTTCGATTTTCTGAAGAATGCCAATATTGCCGCCGGCGGCATCCTGCCGATGTGCCAGGACACCGGCACCGCGATCATCATGGGCAAGAAGGGCTTCAACGTCATCACCGAGGGGGATGACGAAGCGGCGTTGAGCGAAGGCGCGCGCGATGCGTATCTGCGCCGCAACCTGCGTTACTCGCAGGTCGCGCCGCTTTCTATGTTCGAGGAAAAGAACACCGCCAACAACATGCCCGCGCAGTGCGAGATCTACGCGGAGGGCGACGACGCCTACAAGTTCATGTTCATGGCGAAGGGCGGCGGCTCGGCCAACAAGAGCTTCCTGTTTCAGGGCACGCCGTCGTTGCTGACCAAGGATCGCCTGCACGCCTTCATCAAGGAGAAGGTGCTGACGCTCGGCACCGCTGCGTGTCCGCCTTATCACCTTGCCATCGTCATCGGCGGCACCTCGGCTGAACTGTGCATGAAGACGGTGAAGCTCGCTTCCGCGCGCTATCTCGATGAGTTGCCGACCCACGGTTCGCCGGACGGCAACGCCTTCCGCGATCTCGAGATGGAGCAGGAAATCCACAAGATGACGCAGTCGCTCGGCGTCGGTGCCCAGTTCGGCGGAAAGTATTTCTGTCACGATGTTCGCGTGATCCGGCTGCCGCGCCACGGCGCATCGCTGCCGATCGGTCTCGGCGTGTCCTGCGCAGCGGATCGCCAGGTGCTCGGCAAGATCACCAAGGACGGCGTGTATCTCGAGGAGCTCGAGCACAATCCAGCGAAATATCTGCCCGAGGTCGAGAACGCCCTCGGCGGCGAGGTGGTGAAGATCGACCTTGACCAGCCGATGAAGGATATTCTCGCCACGCTGACGAAATATCCGACCAAGACGCGGCTGTCGCTCACCGGTACCATGATCGTGGCGCGAGATTCAGCGCACGCCAAGCTGCGTGAACGTCTGGAGAAGGGTGAACCGCTGCCGGATTATTTCAAGAACCATCCGGTGTACTACGCAGGCCCCGCCAAGACTCCGGAAGGCTACGCATCCGGTGCGTTCGGTCCGACCACGGCGGGCCGCATGGACTCGTTCGTCGATCAGTTCCAGGCCGCGGGCGGCTCGATGGTGATGCTGGCGAAGGGTAACCGCTCGGCACAGGTGCGTGACGCCTGTAAGAAGTATGGCGGCTTCTATCTTGGCTCGATCGGTGGTTCGGCCGCGAACCTTGCCGAGCACTGCATCAAGAAGGTCGAGGTCGTGGAGTATCCAGAACTCGGTATGGAAGCGATCTGGCGTATCGAGGTCGAGAATTTCCCGGCCTTCATCATCATGGATGACAAGGGCAACGACTTCTTCAAGGAGTTGAATCTGGGCTAGTGCGTGGCGGTCACGCCATGATCACAAAGCAAAGCTTGACCCTCTCCCTGTTTTCGCAGGGAGAGGTATCGTGCGGTAGGTTCTCTCCGGGAGGACGGTCCGGATGCGAAGTTCAAATTTGCTGGCCGCACTGGCCATAGGCATTCCGATGCTGGTTTGTGGCATCGGGCCGGCTTTGGCAGACTGCCGCGAGGATCATATGGCCGCGGACCAGAACGTCCGCCGGACGCGCGCTGGTATCGAAAAGGTCATGAATGGCACCGAGGCGGCGAAATGCGTCGCCTATCGCCGCCATGTCACCGCACTGACCGAGCAACGCGGAGTTATTGCGCGCTGCGACACCGGGCCCAACCGGGCTCAGAATGTCAGTGCAATCGATGGTGTGATCGCAGATTTCTCACGCCGCGCCGAAGATAGCTGCAAGCGGTGAGGCGACAGACATCGCGCGATAGCGCGATGTCTGCAGGCAGGTCGCACTTATAGACTTTACGCCCGTGTTCCCTTGAAGGGAAAGCTGCCCATCGGGCCGATGCCCATTTCGCCGGACATGGCGTCGCCCTCGACCTTACCGGTGAACGCAAGCGTCAGCGGCATCGGGCTGGTGATCGAAATTTTCCACGCGACGTCGTTGCCATTCACAGTGCCGTCGAAGATCTCGCCGTCGTTGCCTTCCGCCGACTGCGTACCGGTCAATGTGCCACCGTTGCTGTTCAGCGAAAGCGTCGCATCGCGGTCGCCCATCGGCGTGCTCATGGTGAGTTTCCAGTTTCCGTCAACCGACATCTGTTGTCCTCCTGCGCCCTCCGCCCATGTGGGCCGGCTCATGCCGATATAGCTGATTTGCCGGCGCGGCATGAAGTTTATCCGCCGCAATTTGTCCCGCTTCGGTCCGCTATATGGGAACCGGCCGGCACGGCAGCTGTTTGTCACTGGCTGGTCATGAACGGGCACATGAATGGACGAATTGACGCAGGAGATACCGTCGCAGGCGGTGCATCTGTGCATCGACATGCAGCGGATATTTTCGCGTGAAGGGCCATGGTCGACGCCGTGGATGGAGAGGGTTTTGCCGAACGTGGTGGATTTGGCGGGCTGCGCGCCGGAACGGACTGTATTCACGCGTTTCATCACGCCGCAGCGTCCATCCGATCTGCCCGGTACCTGGGTGGACTATTATAAGAAGTGGCGAGAGACCACGCGCGAGAGACTTGATCCGCGTCTGCTTAATCTGATGCCTGAGCTGGAACGCTTCGCTCCACCTGCCGGAGTGCTGGATAAGAGAGTTTATTCGGCGTTCGCCGACGGCCGGCTGCATTCCGAATTGCGCGGCCGTGGATGCGACACGCTGATCGTGAGTGGATCGGAAACGGATGTCTGTGTGCTGGCGTCAGTTCTCGCGGCGGTCGATCATGGCTATCGCGTGATCCTTGCGGCAGACGCGGTGTGCAGTTCGTCCGACGAAAGCCACGAAGCATTGCTCGGGCTCTTTCGGCGACGCTTTGATATTCAGATTGAAGTTGCTGACACAGACTCGATCATCGACCAGTGGCGAGTTTGACAGTTTTGTGTATCGCGCGCGCGTTTCGCCCAAGACCTGCGAGAAACACGCATCATCCATGCAAGGTGCAGTTGCGAAGTTTCCTTTACCGAATTTTAGAGTGCGCTCTCTAGCCTGCCGCAAAACATTCGCAGGTTGTGCTTCGTGTTGTTGATATGAGAAATGAACGGCGAATCGCAAACCGGGTGAATTTTGCGCGTGGCATTTCCGTCCGGATTTTGGCGATCGACGGTGCTTGGCAACGTGACTGTGAGATGCTCGACGTCTCTCATACCGGTGTGTTGTTGCGTTTCATGGAAGACCAAACAGCCCCGCAATCGAAAGAGTTCTTCCTGGTGCTGTCGACGGTGGGAAGCGCTCATCGACGCTGTGAAACCGTATGGGCGAAGGATGACAAGCTCGGCGCGGCCTTTATCGACAGCGACGGCGAACGAAAAAAACGCAGCTTCTCAAAGATCTGATGAACAAGCGGACGGGTGCGGAGTGTCACGTTCGCAACTAGCTGCAGTTCGTCACCTGGTTTGAGCATAATCTGCGCCACCAGCCGCGAACGCCGTTGTGGCTTTCCACCAACGCCCAGAATCCGCTGCACGCGAAGATTCGTTTTGGCCCACCATCGGCGCTGATCGCGCTGCCGAATTCGTTTATCGCGACCGTCCATTTTGCGTCAGTGTGCGGTGCCTGATAGAGGCCGCCCATGCGCGTATCGCCGTTGGCGAATTGCGCGCCGACCTTGTTGGCGGCAACCCACCCCCGTCCGGGGTAGGGCTTTGGATGATTGCGCGGATAATTCTCGCCCTCATAGTCCTGCCCCGGTGGTTGTGCGCCCTCGATCAGAAACCAGCCTTCTCTAAAGCCGATGATGGAAAATTCCGTTTGCCAGCCATTGCCCGGTGCACTGTTGTTTTTGAAACGATAGGGTGGGGGCAGGGTACCAAGGATCTTCGCCTTGACGCTCGGTTCGGCACGCACGTTCAGGCCGTTGGGATCTTTGTCGTCGGACCAGCCGTGGAGATCGCACGGCATGGTGCCAGCAGGGAGGTATTTGGCCTTGGCGAGAAGTTCTGCGTTCAAGGCGTCATAATCGACCTCGTCGCGAGCTGCGCTGAGCTCGCGCGGAATGCCGCTGCTGAGTTTGGGATCCCGCGGTCGTAAGTCGCCGGAGACAGCCTTGAGCTTGCTGTCCGAGTGGCCAAGCTTCACCACCAGCACGTATCCGGTATCGAACGCGCCTGCAGGCGTTTTCGGGTCGTCAGCGCCCTTGGGATAAACCGCGATGTAACCTGTGGGGGACTTGGCATCGCTGAGGTCTGTGCTCACGGCACTGAAGCCTGCGCCGGCGACGTAACCATCAGGAATGAATCCGAGAGCGCCGTCATACCATTCCGGTTGAACCGGCGGCGCTGTCACGGGCTGCGCCGTGGCATGGTTTGAAATTGCCAGGAAAATGAAAAAACAAATACTGCGGATCATCCCGCAGTCATATGTCCTGCGGCGCGGCTCGACAAGTTGCGTTGACCGGCGAGAAATTCTGATTGGAAATCCACGGCGCTGGCGCAGGAGCGTCGTCACCCGCAAATGTCGTTCCGGCCAGTATCAGAACCACTGCCAGGCTTGCCCAGGTCATCCCGCCACGGCTGCCGTGAGCAGTCCAGCCGAGCACTAGCTGCGCAATCACTGTTGGGATAGCAACGACTGCTGCGAGCAGCACATCTCCACCAACGATACAGGTTGTGAAGAAGACGAGAGTTGACAGAAAGCTGACGAGCAGCCGGCGGAGGAGGTAGAGCATGGCATCAGTCTCGGAATTGTTCTCGCGATTGGTGTGAGCATTAAAGTTTTTTTGAGCCTTGGATCAGGCCGCCAGTACAGGCGCATCCGGACGCGACTCAACTGCGACACGAACGTGCTTCGGGTACCATTGTGTGAAATAGGTTGCACTGTTACGGGCAACAAAGGTGACCGCAGCGCATATCCAGAGTGGAATACTCGGAAGATAAATTGCGACGACATCCACGGCCAGCATCAATACGAATGCGGCGGACCATGCCCATGTCAGGATGTAATTGATGCGAAGGAATCGTGGTTCTTGCTGGATTTCGGCGTCGACCCGTTCACGCGCATATTGCAGCGTAAAGGGAAGACGTATCGCTATCGATCCGAGCGCGATAGCCAGCACCCCGCTATCGATGATGAGGCGAACAATCGTCGGGTGGAGCTCAGTTGCTGCGAGTTGATGATATCCGAAAAGCACCCCAAACAGAACCACGGCGCCGGTGGACAGCATCTTGACCGAACGTCCCTTGACGAGGTCCCAGCCGAAAATGCCCAGCGCTACCAGTCCGGCGGCTGCCAGGCTGATCTTGACCGTCGTCAGCATCACCAGCGTGGCGAAGGTTGCAAACGGGGCAAGGATCAAAAAGAGCGTCATACCATCCTCCCGGCGGGAGATATCTTTACGATGTCAAGATGCATTTAGGCCGACCTGGCGGTGCCGTCAAGGAAAATCTTGACAGTGTAAAAATGCATCCCTAGATTGCGTTCATGGGTACTCAGGGTGCGACAGGGCGAGAGAAGGTTCCCCAGCCTGCGACGACGTCAAAAAAGGCGTCTCCAGCGGCAAAGAAAGTCGTTGCTGCACGGAAGACGGCCGCAGTCGGCGACAAATCTCCACACAAGTCTGATCGCGAACAGCCATACCATCACGGCGATTTGCACGAGGCGCTGCTCAAGGCAGCCAAGCGGGTCGCGGAACGCGAAGGAATCAACGGGCTGACACTGCGCGCGGTGGCGCGTGAAGCGGGTGTGTCTCATGCTGCGCCTGCCCATCATTTTGGCGATGTCACCGGGTTGCTCAGCGAATTGGCAGCTATCGGATTCACGAGATTTTCTGCAGCCTTGGACGAGGGCGCCCGAGCCGCGGGCTCGTCTCCGGATGCCGAAGCGGAAGGCAAGGCCAATGCCTATGTCGCGTTCGCCCGGCAAAATCCTTGCATGTTTCAGTTGATGTTCCGGGCCGAACGCCTCGATCACACCAGGCCGATGCTTCATCAGGCAGCGGAAAACGCGTTCGCGAAGCTGGCCGACATCGTCAGTGCCCGCCGCCATGAAGAGATATCGAAAGACCATCTGACATTGGCGCAGGCGGCGGACATTGCGCGCATCTGGTCCCTGGTGCACGGCTTTGCCATGCTGCGTCTGGATGGAAGGCTGGGTCATATCCTGGATGCTTTGCCACCCGGCGCTACCGAAGAGATGTTGCTGGCGGCGATGCTCAAATCGGACAAGCCCGCAGAGGCATAAGGCGAACCCTTCACGCGCTTATGCGTTGAAGAAGCATGGCGAAGAAATCCCGCGCCCCTTGGAAACGGCCTAGTCCGCGCAAGCGTCCCGGTGTGTCCAAGCATCTCCCCCCGCAATGAAAACCGCCGCCAAGTCACGCGCCCGTAAAGCAGGGCGGCGCTATCCCAATCTCGTGGACAACATGCGCATGACGTCGACACCAAAGGTGTCAAAGGAAAAATCCGCAAAGAAGACCATCAAGAAGCGCGTGGGACGCAAGCGCGCCGCGCACAAAACTGTTGCGAAGAAGTCTACGCACGCACGATCATCACAGGGATAATCATGCGTGCGGCAATAGGGGTACGGAAGTCATTTAACAGCCACGGCAGATGATGAGCTTGGCATCGAGCTCCCTGTCCAAACGCCGATCTTCGAGTGCGGATGACGACAATCGGACATTGTTGGAAACATCACTCACGCGAGGCTGGCGGTGACCGACTGGCGCCGGCCAGGGCTTCTGCACCGAAGAACGCACACCATCGTTGTGGCTGAAGGGCGTCACACTGGCGACTTCACGGTTCTGTCCTGCCGTCCCGTTGGTAGGCGCATCAGCAAGAACCATGCTGGACTTGCTTCCACTGTCGGCCGCAAGAACTGGTGAGGCTGAACCAAGGATGAGCGCTGCTGTGACAATGGCCGCGCTGAATCCGATGGCCGCCGTCAGTCTCCTGTTGGGGACAGCGCTCAGAGGCCTCCAGGCATGAGCTTCGGTTTCAAGGGCTTTGGCTTGGGAAATAACGTGGGACATGATGACACTCCGTTTGTTGAGGTTGAACAACGAATGCGAGTGTCATTGTAGGCCGGTGTTTGATATCTTTAATGCCTCAATTCCTCAACAATATGCTCGTTAGTCTCATTTCGGCGATGTTTTGGCACCGGGGTCACTCGTCACTGGAAGTGCATCGCCGGTTGCCTTGGGCAGCGCCAGTTCGGTTGCTCGTCCGCTTGCGCCGAATGCCTTCACCTTGTCAGTCCCACATTTGAAGCCGCTGGCAAGCGTATCGGCAGCTTCGCGGGCGAGATCATTGGCGTTGGCATTGGCTTTCACGTCGATATAGGCGACGTGGCACGCCCCGCCGGGCGGCAGCCTTGTGACGACCAGCATCTGTTTGGCGATCGGGCGGCCCGTCTTGTCTTCATCTGCAATGTCCGCGATATGCCAGCGCTGAATCATCGCGAAGGGCTTTCCCTTCTCAGGCGAGCGCCATTCGATCGTCGGTGTCGTCGAATTGAAGGGGCCGAACGAGGTACTCGCGGCCGGTTCGCTTTCCGCAGCCTTTCGATTGCGACCGGCCGACACCGTTTCTCGTAGGTCGCTCTCGCTCACCACAACGACCAGCCCTGCAGGACCATGACAGAGCCGCGTACCGCCGTCGTCTGGGGTCTCGCCGCTTGAGATCTTTCGACAGTCCTTCTCGGCTGTTGAGGTGTAGCTGCTGATGTTTTGAGCAATTTGGGCGGATGCAGTGCCAGGCAGGCTTGCCTCGGCCAATGCCACTGTGATGAAGGCCATCGCAATGAGGTTCAGGGATTTGCGAGGCATATAGGGAACCCACTTTGAAGGCCGGTGTTGACGTCGGATGTCTTTATTTGTCGCGTCTGGTGTGTGGATCGTTCGATGTTTTAACGCGAAAAACATGACTCATGTTCGGAATCGCTCTACAACGAAGCTCAGTGTCCCCCGTCAATAGTTCAGTGATCCATGCCCGAAATATCCCCGAATAAGCCTTACCGTATCGGTCGTTCAAAGACCGGCCTTGGTCTCTTCGCCACCGAGAAGATCAAGAAAGGCACGAAGATCATCCGCTATGTCGGGCCGCTATTGGATTCCAAGAACAAGAAGCACGACGACATCGACAATAAATATTTGTTTGAAATCAACAATCGGTGGACCATCGACGGTTCCACCCGCAAGAATATCGCCCGCTATATCAACCACGCCTGCAAGCCAAATGCAGAGTCGGACGTCAATTCGCGCAAGCGCAAGGTCATCATCCGCGCGATCAAGGCCATCGAACCGGGTGAAGAGATCAACTACGATTACGGCACCGATTACTTCAAGATTTTCCTGAAGCCGATCGGCTGCAAGTGCGACGCCTGCGAGAAAAAACGCAAGAAGAAGCGCGCTGAAGACCGTGCTGAAAAACTGCGGTTGAAGCTCAAGGCCGAGAAAAAGGCGCAGAAGCTCGCCGAGAAAGCCAAGGACGTAAAGGGCAAAAAGGCCAAGGCATCCAAGGCGAAGGTCGTGAAGGCGAAGGTCGTGAAGTCCGCGGGGAATGCTGCCAATGCTCACGCCCGCGGTACCGGCAAGCCGACCAGGACCAAGGCTTCGCGAACCAATCCCGTTCCGACACGTGCCTCATCGAAGAGTTCGGCTCAAGGACGTCAGGCTGGTCGCTGATTTCCGCACCGTCCTGTTTGGGGTGGACTGTCACCTGGCATAAGTTGTAATCGCGTTCGTGATCTGAACATCACGAACGCGATTTTCTTTTGCAACGCCCTGTTATTGGACAGCGAGCGTCTCGGTGCTCTTGCGCAGTCCGATGAACTGAAGCTCCGCAAAGATACCGACGGCAATCGCCTGCATCACAATGAAGGCCTGACCGAGCAGGTTGGGCGAGACCCAGCCACTGACCAGAAGCGCGATGCTGTCGACGGTCCACACCGCGTTGACGGCGATCACCGCCCAGACGGCTGCCTTCGACATCATGCTGCGTGTGCCGAGAAAGCCGACCAGGGCAACATAGACCATCAGAACAAGCCCGGTGCTGCGCAGGAACGCTTCAGGCAGGTTCAAGAGTGGCGCGAGAACGCCGGCACCGACGACAAGCAATAAGGCCATTGCACCGCTGACAAGTGCATCAGCTTGAATGGCGCGGCGAAGAAAGGGTGTGGGATTGATCATGCGGATCTCCTGATGTGCGGGTTGCAGTGAATTCAGGATGATCGGTGACAGGACTGAAATCGATTACCTCGCAGGTAATGGAACGCATGAAAATCGCATGCTAGGTTTTCGTCATGATGGCGACACAGCTTGCAACACCACGATCCGCAAAGCCGGCTCATATTGGCGATCATCTGCGCGAATGGCGGCAGCGCCGTCATCTCAGCCAGCTCGATCTTGCCAGCGAAGCCGAGATTTCCGCACGTCATTTGAGTTTCGTCGAGACCGGCCGCGCTGTGCCCTCGCGCGATATGGTGTTGCGGTTGGCCGAGCGCCTCGACGTGCCGTTGCGCGAACGCAATGTGTTGCTGGTCGCGGCAGGGTTCGCGCCGGCATTTCCGAACCGCGCGCTTGATGATCCCGCGCTCACCGCCGCGCGTCAGGCGGTCGAGACCGTGCTGAAGGCGCATGAACCGTATCCCGCGCTTGCCATCGACCGACATTGGAATCTCGTTGCAGCCAATCGCATGGTTGCGCCTTTGCTCCATGGTGTTGCGCCATCGTTGCTGGCGCAGCCGCTCAACGTGCTGCGCGTGAGTTTTCACCCCGAAGGCATCGCGCCACGCATCCTCAATCTTGCCGAATGGTGCGCGCATCTTCTTGAGCGGTTGCATCGTCAGTGTGAAGCGACCGCCGATCCGTTTCTGGTTGCGTTGCAGCAAGAATTGAAGGGCTATCCGATCCCCGCGCGCAAAACCCCTGGCCACCTATCAAGCGAGACGGTCCTTGTGCCGTTTCAGATACGCATGGGCAGCGATGTCTTGAGCTTCATCTCGACCACGATGATTTTCGGGACGCCGGTGGATGTCACGTTGTCCGAGCTGGCCGTGGAAACTTTCTTTCCGGCGGATGATGCAACAGCGGAAGCCATGCGGGCGATTCAGCCCCGCTGAACGACGCAGGGTCGATTTGCATCCTTTTGCACATCGTCTACAAGAATTTCATGCTTTGATGATGAACTAGCGCGCCTGGAAATATTGCAATGCCTACGCCCCCCGATGCTGTTGCGACCTACATTCTCGCGAAAGATAACAATCGACCGTTCCTTCTCCGGCATGCCTTCGCCGAGGATGCCAGCCTTGAGATGCTCGTGAAGACCGACACCATCTCGTTTCCGAGTTCTGCAAAGGGATTAAGCGAGATCGAGAACGTTCTCATCCGCCGCTTCGGGATCGATTACGAGAACGTCTATACGGTCTGCCTGTCGCGGCCCTCTGACGCGAACCAGCGTCATTTTCCCTGTCATTGGCTGGTTGGAATGTCTGCAAAGGCAGACGGCAAGGTGCGGGTCGGATGCGGCCGCTATGACTGGTATTTCTCCGCCGAACAAAAAGGGCTTGTTGAGAAGCTCATCATCACCATCGAAGCGATGGAGAGCCTGCCGGAAGCCACGCTCGCGCCAACCATGAACTGGCTTGCCGGGCTGCCTTATCCCTGGTGCAGCCCCGAAGAGGCCGTCAGGGGCATGCCTAAAGTCGACGGCTTCGCGGGCATAGAAGCCTTTGTGAGACAGTCCCGGGCCATTACGCCTGACCACTAACGGGTTGTGCAACACTCGCTAAGCCCGGTGGTCTTGCCTCAAATGTATCCGGACCTATCTTCCTGCATATTTTCGGAGGTTTCCCCATGAGCGCTGCCAAGCCGTTGCAGATCGATATCGTGTCCGATGTTGTGTGCCCCTGGTGCTACATCGGCAAGCGCCGCATTGAGGATGCGCTCGCCCTGGTAACGGATGTGCCGGTGGACGTGCATTGGCGGCCGTTCTTCCTCAACCCGTGGGTGCCGCGCGAGGGCATCGACCGCGACAAATACCTTGAGACCAAGTTCGGCTCTGTCGAGGCTTACAAAGGCATTGCAGGGCGCGTAGGTGCGGCCGCGGCGGAAGAGGGGCTCGATTACAATTCGGATCTTATGAAGCGCCAGCCCAACACCATCGACAGCCACCGCCTGATCCATTGGGCCGATGCGGAAGGCAACGCTGCGAAAGTGATGCAGCGGCTGATGGAGCTTTATTTCCGGGATGGCGGTGATCTGACCAATATCGATGTGCTGGTGCAGGCCGCAGCCGATATCGGGATGAATCCAGACGTGGTTCGCCAGCGTCTCGGTACCGACGAAGATGTCGGCCTCATTTCGGCGCAGGCGAAGGATGCCTCGGACAAGGGTATTTCCGGCGTTCCGACCTTCGTGCTCGGCAACAAGTATGCCATCTCCGGCGCACAGCCGGCGGACCAGCTTGCGCAGGCCATCCGGCAGGTAGCGGCGGAAATGGACGTGGGGGCCTAAGCCCTCACGCCTTCTTCAGGTAATAGTTCGCGTTCTTGCCCAGAGCGATGCGGCGAATGACACGGCGCATGGCTTCTGACGAGCGTAGCGGCTGGACGATTGCTGCCATGCTGCGATAGGCCGCGAGCTTGATGTTATCAAGCGCAGGCCGGGCGCCCGGCGCGGCTTGCGGCAGGCCGAAGCTGCGCAGCATTGAATTGAAGCGATGCAGATCGTTCAGGCGGCGCACTTCCTTGGTCTTCCAGGTGATTGCCATCGAGATGGAGTAGGAGCCTGCGGTGCGCACCCAGTGCGGCCACTGGTAAGGCACATAGCAGCCGTCGCCATCGAACATATGGAATTCGATGCCGCGCGATTTGAAGTTCTCGTCGTATTTCACATTGCGGTGTTTGACCGTCGAGTATTCGACCTGTGCATCGTCGGCGATAGCGCCGTCCCTATTATCGTAGATGCGGAAGAACTTCTCGCCATGGATCTGCACGAAAAAATTATCTTCGGCATCCATGTGGAATGGCGTCGTTGAATTCGGCGACGACACGAAGAGGAAGCCTTCGATCTGCTCGAAGCCTGCATCCCGAACACTTTTGAAGCCGCGGGCACGGGCAACTGACGTCAGCGCGTCTTCCAGCAATGTCCGATATTCCGGCGAATTTTCGATGCGCTTGAGCACCATCCATGCTCCAGCGGTCTGGATGCGGTTGACCACTTCGACCGGATCGAGGTCGACGCTTTTTACCTTGTCCGGGTCCTGACTGATCGCAGCGTCACCGGAATTGTACTCGATCATGTCGCGCGGAAGTTCGGACGCAAGCTCGGCGATGCGGGACAATGTCAGCAGCGGATGGCCCGACAGCTTGTGATGAATCGCGAACGGCTTCAGCGGGAAGTCGTTCTGCAGCGACTGATTGTCTGCGGTGATGACAGGGGAAATGGTCGAGGTAGCGTTCATGTGCGCTTCTCCTGAAACTTCCTGATGGAATGAACGATGCGGCGAACCGGCTCACGGACCAGCTGGCGCGCGGCGAGGGCGAGGCGAATGGCTGGGACGAACGGATCGTAGCGGTTTAGCGGAATGAGCACGTCGCCGATTGCAAGCCTTCCGCGCCAGATTGGATCAATCATCGGGTGACCAGGAATGGCGGTGGAATCCACCATCTTGATGGTCTCGTCCGCGCACATGTGGCGTGTCAGCTCAAGCGTCAACTGTACGCCAGGGGATAGTTTGGCGAAGCTCTCGTCCACGCCAAGTTTGAAGTAGAAGGCGCGGTCCAGATGACGCAGCACAATCGCACCGGCGACCGGCGTTTCACCTGCGTGAAGTGTGACAATTTCGCATTTGCCGCTCGCAGCCGCGTCGTGCACTGCACGACGGACAAAGGCGGTATCACCTTCGTTCTGCGCGAGCGCCGTGCCGCGCTTGGCTTTCCAACCGCTGGCCTCGAGGGCAAGGAAAATCTCCAGGTCGCGTTCGATTTCGTCAGGCATCGTTGCAATGGTAAAAATGACTTCGCCATGCTCGGCAAGCCGATTGCGCTGGCGGCGCAGTTCTTTCAATTTCTTCGGGCCCAGCGCATCACGCAGCAACTCATCTGCATCACGTGTTGCATCGAGACACGCGCGGGCATGTGATTGCAGAATGCGTGGGCGCATCCGGCTCTCTTCCAGCACGCGGGAGAATGCTGCCATGACAGCGCCATCGAGCGGCAGATCGCGCAGGATCAATGCATGTGCGCCGGCATCGCGCGCCCGTCGCATCAAATGGGAGACAGCGACGTCAGCCAGTTCGCGATCGAGCATTGGCGTTCCCAGCGTGCCGTATGGGTCGGCCGTGACCAGCGCCGGGACCGGCAACTTATAGGCCCGCCACGCAGAGATCGCAGGCATCAGGCCGATCAGGCGCGGGCTTCCATCGACTTCCGGAATTTCAACGGTGAGGGCGGATACGCCGGTGCGTCCTTGCGCGAACGTATTCACCGCCATCTCCCATTCCGGCAAATAGTAGCCGTTGGGTTCGACGGCGCTCTCGCTCAATCGCTGCCAGCGATCGAGCGCGACGGCAGCAAGAGGAGCGAGAGCGTTTTTCGTTCGGGCAGAATATTCAACTCTGTCCGCGCGCGCGAAATTAACCTCGCTGCGCGATGCGGCAGCCTGTGCTGTGTCGACAATTTCCACCACGTCCCTGTCCCAATTCCACGGCGCTGTTGCGCAAGGCTCCGTTCAGCCTCGCGCTGTTTCTTTTGCGTCTTGGGACCGACGCTACGCGGCAAACATCAAGATCGGATTTTGGATTTGGGTTAAATGCGAGGCTTGGTTTTGACGCGTTATTAACGATGATGCGCCCAGGAAAAATCGTCAGTAAAGCCGTTCAGTAAAGCCGTTCAGTTAAGGGGATATCGACCACCCGCTCGAACAAATCCGAACGGTGCCGTTCGCCCCAATGACGCCTCATGCCGAGCGTCATTTTCTCCGCGACACCTCTTTGCGGAGTGGGGAAATTCAATGCAGTGAGGATCAATCGAACGTAACGCCGATGCGACGATCACTATTCCAAACCAGCCGACAGGGGCGGAGGAAATGATCGGCTTCGATCGCAAGTTTAAACGACTTCGGAATGCCGGCGATGCTGGCCACGTCGAGAGCGGCGCCGTTCTGTGATATGTTGCGGACGGTGCAGTCGATGCCCGCGCCTCCAAAAGAGATCAGGCCGCCCTTGAAGACGCGCCGTCTTGGCTCCGATCGTTTCTCGATCATGGCAGCAATCCTGTCTGAGTGACTGCTGGAGCTTAGTCGTGCGATATTGCAGCTCGATAAATCGATACCGCTCGCTGGTCGCGATTGCGTTCAGGTTTGATTCAGAAAGCCCAGATCGGAATGTTGCGGCTTGAAATCATGCAAAACAGCAGGGTTGATGGCTGTTTCTAGCTCATTTCCCGGTCTTGGCCGGGGTTTCATGGTGGAGTATTGTCACATCTGCTTTGTGCGGCTGGCGGCCGAACAGGAATGACGAACAGGGTTTCGGGGAGTGTTTCGATGCGGGTATTTCGGGTAGCGGTATTGATCGGACTGATGACGGTGCCGGCCTATGCCCAGATGACGCCTGGCTTCAGGCTGAACGAAGAGAAGACGCTGACTGACGACGAGATTGCGCGCAACAAGGCCAATGAAGATGCGGCTAAGGCTGCACGCTCGAAGATTCCGGACGGCAAGGTCAGTTCGGATCCATGGGCGACAGTTCGTACCGCTGAACCTGCCAAGACGGCCAAATCGAAAACCAAGTAAACGGCGGTTGTCACAGCGCCTGGTGGTGACGTGGATCTCAAAACGGTTGATCCCAGACGAAAGGCCGCCCAATCGGGGCGGCCTTTGCATTTCGTCAACGTTACTGTTTGTTCGATAACTTACTGACTGAACGCGTCGTCAACTTCGTCTTTTAACTCATGAACGATCGACCACATTTTTGAGAACCAAACTGGAGAGCTTGACCACCAGTTCTTTCAGTCGTGCATTTTCCTTAAGCAGCGCGTCGATATCAGGATGATCGTCATTGTCGCGCTGATCTCTTTCGTGCTTTCGCGGCAGCGGTTGTGCGATTCCCATTGGCGAACCTCCCCTAGGTTGCCGAAGTCGCCCCCAGTGCATTCCAGCAGTCGATTCGAGTCGTAACTAAGTCGCGGGTCAGGCCGCAAAGCCATGGAAGTTGTTCGATGAGACGTAGACACGTCTCGGTACCGTTTTGGGAACCATCGGTGGTAACGCGGAAGCGATACGACTGTAATTGAGGCGTTGGACCTGGCTCTCACCATTGAGGCTCCGATCATGATCGGAGCCTCTTTTATTGTTATTGCATCCACTTAACGCTGGGTATCTCTGTAAGCTGTCGTCCCTGGCAAATCAGCCTGGGCCGCTTTGCCGCACTCCTGCTGCAACTGCTCCGGGCGTTACGTCCGTGGCGATTGTTTCGCTTCCCAGAATGAATGCGCGCCGCATCGGCCTGATGACGAACAGCGCCATCAGCGCCGCGGTGGCGTTCAGCGCGACCGCGATCACAAACACGGCCTGCCAGCCGTAGTGGGATGCAACGAGGCTGGCGATCGGTACCAGCAGTGCAGCCGTCCCCTTGGCGGTGTAGAGCATGCCATTGTTCGTCGTGGCGAACTTGGCGCCGAACGTGTCGCCGCTCGTGGCAGGAAACAGACTATAGATTTCGCCGAATACGCCGAAATAGACCGCTGTCGCGAGCACGAACACGATCGGGTTGTGACCATAAGCGGATAACGTCAGCAGCATCAGTGCGGCGGTCCCGAACGCGATGAACATCGTGGGTTCACGACCGATGTTGTCCGACACGAAGCCGAAGAATGGTCGGCCGAAGCCGTCGAAGATACGATCGAGCGAGATTGCGAAAGTCAGTGCGGCCATCTGGAAGCCAAACATGCTGACTGGCTCATTCGCAATTTTGAAGTCATGCGCGATCGGCCCGATCTGGGCCGCGGCCATAAGGCCGCCGGCTGCAACCATCACGAACACAACATACAGCATCCAGAAAATTGGCGTCCGCAGCACCTGTGGTGGCGTGAAGTCGTGTTTGGTTTGCGGCAGATTGAGTTTCTTTCTGACGACCGGAATGGCGCGCTCCGGCCTGCGAAGGAAGAAACTGACCAGGAAGACAATGATGCCTTGGCCAATGCCGAAATCGAAAAACGCAGTCTGATAACCGCTGGAAGCGATCATATGTGCGATGGGCACCACGGTGAGAGCCGCGCCCGCGCCGAAGCCGGCTGCGGTGGCACCGGCCGCGAGGCCGCGATGATCCGGAAACCATTTCAACGCATTGCCGACGCAAGTTCCATATACCGAGCCGGCGCCGAGGCCGCCGCAGATCGCGGCGAGATAGAGCATTGGGAGTGAATCCGCATAGGAGTTCAAAATCCAGGCGATGGTGATCATCACCGAGCCGAACATGACGACAATGCGTGGACCATACTTATCGACGAACCAGGCTTCGACAGGAACGAGCCAGGTTTCGGTCAAGACGAAGAGGGTGAAGGCCAACTGGATGGCAGCGCGGCCCCAGTGGTACTTTGCATCAATCGGATCGACGAACAGCGTCCATCCGTACTGAAGGTTTGCGATCATCGCCATACAGACGATGCCCATCGCAAGTTGGAGCCAGCGGAAACCCTTCCCTTGGATCTCTGGCGTAGCTGCTTGTGCTTGAACGGTCATGTGATGTTTCTCCCAACGCGCGCTTTTTGAGTGGCTCAGGGCCTTCGCGCTGCGTAAGGGAAAAGTCTGGTATAATAGATGCCAGTAGGCAACCACCTCACGAAAACGTGATAATAGGCGCGTGGAGAAGGTTATTTTTACATAACCATATGAAATTATTTAAATTTCTGGCGTGATAAAGTGTGTGGGAGGCGGTGACGAAACAGGCCTGCGACAATATTCGGAATGGACACAACGATTGTAAGTGTTGTGGCCGGGAAGGTTTTCAGCTCTTTTGATGGGGGACGGACAGGCCGCGCTCGATGCAGCTAAGCGTGATAGCGGAACACAGTACCCACGCGCACTGTTCATCGCATGACCGTACTCAAGATATCGTTTCACGATATATTTTCGATCGCAAGAACTATCGGCTTTTCTCGTTCTTGATCGTCGGTCACAAAAATATGAGAGCGTAAAAGCCAATCTTGAATCACGCTGCATGCGCGTCTTCGTTATAGCTCCACGCCGTTCGGCTGTATCAGCCGCCGAGCGTTCCTAACTGACCTTGGTCCCGTCCCTGAGACATCATGGACGGGACTCTCTTTCCCCAATCCTGATTGTGCAGTTGAAAGTTGCGGCCGTTGCCACGATTGTTGGCGACGGTGGCTGATTTGGCGTGCGCATGTGTCAGATGATTTGCATGCCATCGTCAGCTGGATATGAGCGAAGATCTGCTGGGAGAGACAGGTTCGATGCTTGCCAATTTGAAAATATGGGCCGGGTTACTGAAGCGCGACGTTCATGCGATTTACTTCGCGGCCCGCGACGCCCGCGTGCCGTGGTACGTCAAAGCTTTGGCGATCATCGTTGCGGGATATGCGTTGTCGCCGATCGACCTCATCCCCGACTTCATCCCGGTTGTTGGTTATCTCGACGACCTGATCCTCGTGCCCATTGGAATTTGGCTCGTCGTGGCGCTCATTCCTCCGGATGTGATGGCGCATTGCCGCGCCCTGGCGACCGCAGCGGGGCAACGACCGGTTAGCAGGGCAGGTGCGATCACCATCGTCTCGATCTGGATTGTGAGTGTGGCCGCGATGATCTGGGTGTTCGTGGCGTTTGGTGTTGAATCAACACAGAAGGATCCGCTCCCGGCTCGGGCGGAATGAACCGGCCGCGATTGGAAATCGCAACTCAAATCAGATCAGCCGTACTGCTGATTTCGGAAGCTGATGAGCCCCGGCGTCGTCGCGCGTTACCTGCCTGTGGGCGGTTGAAGACCGCGCGATGTCAGCCAACTGTTCATTTGTGATGCGGTGTCCAATTGGCGCGCTTTCTTGTTTAATTCGTCGCGCTCTTTTCCAGCCGGCAACGCCTGCGCTTGTTCGCGGGCTTGGGCCGCCAGCAATTTCCACTTCAGTTCGATGGCTTCCTGTGTCGAGCGGGTCATGACGCACTCCCTTCTGGTGATGCGGGAGCATGAATACTCTCGGTCACCGATGATGCCGGGCCTAGTGCAACGATAGTTTAGAGTGCGCCTAATCTACTCGAATAGCGAGTCCTGAATCTTTCCGTTGATTTGGAAGCTCTCTGCTTATTTGAAGCTTTTCGTGGATGCATTGTCGTTGATGGGGATGAAGCGATCTTTCGCAGATGCGTGCGATTTGTGTCTGGCATTTGCCACCTTGCAGTTGCGCGCTCTGCAGCTTTCAAGGAAGAGGGGAAAAATCTGATCGCGGCTTCGTGCTTCAAAAACATTCGCGGTCGCTCAAATGAATCGTGGGGCGGGCGATGTATCGCGCGCGAAATGGAAGGTGCTGTGACTAGTTCAGAAGCAGGATCGAGTGTGAGCTTAATGATGATGCAGATACGGGACACCTCGCGCCGGCACCGTAACACTTACCGTAAGCCTTTCATGTCTCGACAAGGCACGCAGGTGGAACGGCTCTCAAAGAAGCTTACCAAGTCATGTAATATGAGGTGTCATCGTCTCATTGCGAAATTAGCAACGGCACATCGATTAAGCCAACAAACTATGTCACCTATGCTGACTGAGTCACTGATACTGACCGAAATAGATCGCGCTCAAGTTGAATTATCGTGTTGAAAATGACACGCCTTGAAGAAACCGGCATCGAAACATCACACTAAGTTGAGTTCCATCTTTTCATTGATTTTTGTCGTCCTAGGATTTGGCTTCAATCATTAGGGGAGCGACCTCGATGCGTTTGAGAATTGCAAGTATGATTGCGGTTGCGGCAGCTGTGGTTTCGACTTCTGCTACCGCTGCCGATTTGCCTGCCAGGGCTCCGGTCTATGTTCCGCCGGCGCCGATCTACAACTGGAGCGGTTTCTATATCGGCGGACACGTTGGTGCTGCGTTTGGGGGCAACGACAGTTTCAGCACCGATGCTTTCGGCATCACGTCCGGCAATCGTGACGCCGCGTTCATGGGTGGTGGTCAGGTTGGCGCCGACTACCAGTTTGCATCAAATTGGGTGATCGGTATCGAAGGCCAGATCAGTGGTATTTCGAATGGAGACCGCACCTTCTCTGATGGGTTCGGCACTCTCACGGATCGTACAGAGTGGCTTGCTTCGGTCACCGGTCGTCTCGGCTATTCATGGGGACCGGGGCTGATCTATGCCAAGGGTGGTGTTGGATTCCGCGACAACGGTGGGTTGACCATGACCTCCGTCTTTGATCCAGCGTTCATCGTCGATCGCAGTGACACCGGTTACACAGTGGGTGGCGGCCTCGAATACATGTTCTCGCCGAACTGGTCGGGAAAGGTGGAATACCAATATTTCAACTTTGATAGCACCAACATTACGACGCTTGGATTCCTGACAGGTACCGGCCTCAGCTATCGCGACGATTTCCACACGGTAAAGGTCGGTCTGAACTATCGCTTCAACTGGGGCACCCCGGTTCAGGCGAGATACTGAGTGTTCCTGAATTCTCCAGTTCAACTTAAGGGCCCCGGGATCGGGGCCCTTTTTTAGGTTTGAACGTCGCGGCTTTGCGACGCTCTCATGCGGGTGTCGACACGAGAGTGTCGAGCATCGAACATGGCAGCAACTGTCCGCTGCGCGTGGTCTTCGTGGTTTGCAAAAACGGAACCGGCGATCACCGGCATAAGGCTGCCGGTGGTTTTATAAAAGGAATGGCCGCTTCGAGCGGCTTTACTTTCCTGTTGGCGGCTGGAGTTCCGAAGAATTCAGCCAGCCTTCGATGTTCGCCGATGTATCAAGCTCGCGTGCCTTTTCGAGGAGCGTGTCGCGCTTCCTGCATGCAGGCAGGCTGCTTGCCTCGTTGCGAGCATCCTTCGCTTGACGTTGCAGTTCAGTTTGAATCGCAGATTGAGCGGCTGTCATAGGATCTGCTCCGCTGTTTGAAACATGCGGGGGCACACTAATCTCTCAATCACCACGAAAACCCAGGAGGTTCCGCGGCAACAGTGTAATCGTGCGCGCTGTTTTGCCCGATGGCGAGTCATATATTTTTGATCTGTGCGGGAAACCCGGGCCCGTCATTGGGCGTCATAATCCTGAGGATGCAGGGAGCGCAACATGGATTTTTCCGCATGGTGGGAACATTTGCGGCAGTGGCTCAGCCCGAAACCGGATGCCAGTTCTGAAGAACGCGCAGGACGGCGAAGATCACTCCACAATGGCGGATCTCGCCCGCCTGCTTGAGGAACGTGATTCCGGGAAAACGAAATAGGTGCGCTGCGTAAGCCTGTCGCTCCATGGCGATTGTCCATCGCGCGAAGTCGGCGTGCGAGTCCCGGCATGAGCGCGCTCACGAACTGGCCACGGTACTGGGAAAATATTCTCATCTATCTGGAGTGAGCAATACATGATCTCGCTTTCCATAGGAGGAGCTAATCGTCCTCGCCTGGAGCGGTATGAGACTGGAGCGGAGTGAGAAAAAGGAGCCACAGCGATATCAATCCGTGATCGGAGGCCTCGGAAGCGGGCGCTGAGCCTGATCAGGAAGGAAGCAAAGGCGGTAAATTGAGCGACGATGTCATGACCATATGCTCAGGGAAGACGGGCACTTCGACATCGCCGGCGCGGCGAAGGCTCAATCGAAAGCGCAGCTCTTTCAACATGTTGGTGCGGGCAAGTGTTCCTTTGACGGAATGAAATTGAGGCGCCCCTTTAATCATGTGGGTGATCGAGAGCCACTTTTCCGGCCAAAGAACATATTGCGAACATGGAACAAATGGGGTACATCAATGTCCATCGGATCGATCCTGATTCCGGTCCGCCGCCCAGCGAAGCCCGTTTGTCCGGCCGGCGAATCCCGTACATAAGGAGGAAGACTAATGGCCCCCGCCGCCCTGCGTATCGTCGAAGGATCGTCCATGGACAAAAGCAAAGCCCTGTCCGCAGCGCTCTCGCAAATCGAGCGCCAGTTCGGCAAAGGCTCCGTGATGAAGCTCGGCAAGTCCGATCGCTCCATGGATATCGAGGTGATTTCCTCGGGCTCGCTCGGGCTTGATATCGCGCTCGGTGTTGGCGGTCTGCCGAAGGGGCGTATCGTTGAAATTTACGGGCCGGAATCCTCGGGCAAGACCACGCTGGCGCTGCATTGCGCGGCGGAAGCCCAGAAGAAGGGCGGCATCTGCGCCTTCATCGATGCTGAACACGCGCTCGATCCGGTCTATGCCCGCAAGCTCGGCGTCAATGTCGATGAATTGCTGATCTCGCAGCCTGATCACGGAGAGCAGGCGCTTGAGATCGCGGATACGCTGGTGCGCTCCGGTGCGGTTGACGTGCTGATCGTCGACTCGGTGGCGGCGCTGGTGCCACGCGCTGAACTGGAAGGCGAGATGGGCGATTCGCTCCCCGGCCTGCAGGCGCGATTGATGAGCCAGGCGCTGCGCAAGCTGACCGCTTCGATCAATAAATCCCACACCATGGTGATCTTCATCAACCAGATCCGCATGAAGATCGGTGTGATGTACGGCTCGCCGGAAACCACCACGGGCGGCAATGCGCTGAAATTCTATGCTTCGGTTCGTCTCGACATTCGCCGCATCGGTCAGATCAAGGAACGCGACGAAGTCGTCGGCAACTCGACCCGCGTCAAGGTGGTGAAGAACAAGCTGGCGCCGCCGTTCAAGCAGGTCGAATTCGACATCATGTACGGCGAGGGCGTCTCCAAGATCGGCGAGATCCTCGACCTCGGCGTCAAGGCCGGCATTGTCGAGAAGTCTGGAGCCTGGTTCTCTTATGACAGCCAGCGCCTCGGTCAGGGCCGCGAAAACTCAAAGGCCTTCCTCAAGGCCAACCCGGAGATGACCGCGAAGATCGAAGCCTTGATCCGCCAAAACTCAGGTCCGATCGCAGAGCAGATTTTGGCCGGCTCGCCGGAAAGCGACGCCGACGGCGACGAGCCAGTGGAAGAGTAAGAGCGTTTTCGAGCCGTCCTCGGTCGAAGTCCGCGGGGTGGGTTCGTGAAGAAACGCGTCAGATAAAATTCTGAGGCTTGAGTTCTTTACGGCTTGAGTTTCGGCATGATCCCGAAAGACGGGAATCCTTTCGGGACAAATCATGCCTTCGGAAGCAGGCGGGTGTTGTGGACGTTGAGTTGCCGACGTCCTCAGCACCCGTTTTGTTTTATGAAAAGCCGAGCTGAGAACCGCGACACGATCCTTTGCTCATGGTCGGGCGTGTCTCGGGCATTCCGTCTGTTCAGGGGTGCAAAGATCTGTGTACCCGCGACAAGCGCGGGCACGGCGGATCTCAAGATGATTACTCGGCCGCCTGCGCGTAATCCGTGATCGGCGGACACGAGCAGACCAGATTGCGGTCGCCATAGACATTGTCCACGCGCCCGACCGGGCTCCAGTATTTGTCGCTGCGCGAGGTGCCTGCCGGGAAGCAGCCGTCCGCACGCGAATAAGGACGCGACCAGTTGTCGTCCGCGATGTCGTGCACCGTATGCGGCGCGTTTCGCAGCGGCGACGCCTCGATGTTCCAGCGGCCGCTTTCGACATCCGCGATCTCGCGGCGGATCGCGATCATGGCCTCGCAGAAGCGATCCAACTCGGCCTTCGATTCCAATTCCGTCGGCTCGATCATCAACGTTCCCGGAACGGGGAAGCTCATGGTCGGCGCATGGAAGCCGTAGTCGATGAGGCGCTTGGCGATGTCATCGACGGTCACGCCGCTGGATGTTTTCAGCGCGCGCGGATCGACGATGCACTCATGCGCCACGCGGCCCTTGGCATTGCGATACAGCACCGGGAAATGCTGATCGAGCCGATTCGCGATGTAGTTCGCGTTGAGGATGGCGACTTCGGTTGCACGCGTCAGGCCTTCGCCGCCCATCATCAGAATGTAGATGTAGGAGATCACCAGGATCGATGCGGACCCATGCGGCGCGGCGCTGACCGGGCCGACCGCAGCTTTGCCGCCCTCGTTGGTGATGTTTGCCGGCAGGAACGGCGCGAGATGCGCCTTGACGCCAATCGGCCCCATGCCCGGTCCGCCTCCGCCGTGCGGAATGCAGAAGGTCTTGTGCAGGTTGAGATGGCTGACGTCCGCACCGTAGTCACCCGGCCGAGCCAGACCCACCTGCGCGTTCATGTTGGCGCCGTCGAGATAAACCTGTCCGCCGTGGCTGTGCACGATGTCGCAGATCTCGCGGATGTGTTCTTCGAACACGCCGTGCGTCGACGGATAGGTGATCATCACGGCCGCGAGATCGTTGGCATGCTGCGCGGCCTTCTTGCGCAGGTCTTCGACATCCACGTCGCCGCGGGCATCGCAGGCGACCACCACAACATCCATGCCGACCATGCTGGCGGACGCCGGATTGGTGCCGTGCGCGGAGGAGGGGATGAGGCACACCTTGCGGTGCGGTTCGCCGCGCGCGTGATGATAGGCGCGAATGGCGAGCAGCCCGGCATATTCACCCTGCGCGCCGGAATTCGGCTGCAGCGACACCGCGTCATAGCCGGTGATATCCACCAGCCATTTTTCAAGCTGGGCGAACATCGCATGATAACCTGCAGCCTGTTCCTTCGGTGCGAACGGGTGCAGATTTCCGAATTCCGGCCACGTCACCGGAATCATCTCGGTGGTGGCGTTCAGCTTCATGGTGCAGGAGCCGAGCGGGATCATCGCACGGTCGAGCGCGAGGTCACGGTCCGACGAGCTTGCGCATGTAGCGCAACAGCTCGGTCTCGGAGCGATGGGCGTGGAAGACCGGATGGGTCAGGAACGTGCTGGTGCGCTTGAGGTCGCCTGGCAGCGCATCCCGCGCTTCACTCGCCATATCGGAATAAGCGAGCTTGCCGCCGAACACGCGCCACACCGCTTCGACGATGTCAGGCGTCGTGGTCTCGTCGAGTGCGATGCTGACCGTTGAGCCGTTGAGCCGCAGGTTGATCTTCTCATGTGCGGCCCGAGCGATGATGTCGTGCCGGTCACCATTGACGGTGACTGTGACCGTATCGAAATAGGTCTCATGTAGCGGCGTGAAGCCGAGCTTCTTCAATCCCGCGGCGAGCACCGACGTGCGCCGATGCACGGTACGCGCGATATGCGTCAGTCCCTCCGGGCCGTGATAGACGGCATACATGGATGCGATCACCGCGAGCAGCACCTGCGCGGTGCATATGTTCGATGTCGCCTTCTCGCGGCGGATGTGCTGTTCGCGTGTCTGCAATGCGAGCCGGTAGGCCGGCTGGCCGCGAGAATCCACCGACAGCCCCACGAGGCGACCGGGCAGCGAGCGCTTCAGCGCATCCTTCACCGCCATGTAGGCCGCATGCGGCCCGCCATATCCCATCGGCACGCCGAAGCGCTGCGTCGATCCGACTGCGATGTCCGCACCGAGTTCGCCGGGTGACGTCACAAGCGTCAACGCCAGCGGATCCGCGGCGATGACCGCGATGCCGCCCTTGGCTTTCAGGGCCGTTATGGCTGCGCGCGGATCGCGCAACGCGCCGTGGGTCCCGGGATATTGAAACAGTGCACCGAATACATCGGCCTTGTCCAAATCGCTGGCAGGATCGCCGACAATGAGCGACCAGCCGAGCGGCTCGGCACGGGTACGCAACACCGCGAGCGTCTGCGGATGGACTTCATGATCGACAAAGAACGCCTTTGTCTTTAACGGACGATGCGCGCTCGGCCAGCGCCATTGCCTCCGCCGCCGCAGTGCCTTCATCGAGCAGCGACGCATTCGCCACGTCGAGCCCGGTAAGATCGCAGATCATGGTTTGGAAATTGAACAGCGCTTCCAGACGGCCTTGGCTGATCTCCGGCTGATACGGCGTGTAGGCCGTGTACCACGCTGGATTTTCCAGAATGTTGCGCTGGATCACGGCCGGTAAAATCGTGCCGGAATATCCCTGGCCGATCAGCGAGGTGAACACCTGATTGCGCGCCGCGATCTCACGCATATGGGCCAATGTGGCGGTTTCGTTCAGTGGCGTTCCGAGATCGAGCGGCGCTTTCTGACGGATGGACGAAGGCAGCGTCTCGTTCATCAGCGCGCTCAGGCTTGAGGCGCCCACGGTCTCCAGCATGGCGTCGATGTCGCGCGGCGAGGGGCCAATATGGCGGCGCACGAAATCGACGGCGGGCTCGGCAGCTTTGCGATGCGCGGTCATGGACATCTCCTCAGGCCGTGTGGGCCTTGTAGGCGGCCTCATCCATCAGGCCATCGAGTTCGCTCTTGTCGGCAAGGCGCAGCTTGAAAAACCATGCGGCCTTGCCGGGATCGGAATTGATGAGCGACGGATCGGCGATGAGCGCGTCGTTCACTTCGATCACCTCGCCGGTGATCGGCGCGTAAACGTCCGTCGCTTACTACTGTTTGTCGATGCTGATCAACGAATACTTGCGTCGTTCCTGCCATCACTTCACCTCCAGCGTGCCGGTCACGACATCCGTGTTGTTATCCATCGTGGTATAAGTCACCGTCACGGTATAAGTTCAGGCGTTGGCTGCACTGATGAATGCGATGTCCAACAGTGCCTCCATTTGAGAGCGGTCTTTTCGCAGATTGCTTGTGGTGATCGAGGCTTCTCCCTTAACCACAGTTACGCTCACGACGGTGTTGAGCGTCGTCTTTCCTTGCCTCAGCTTTTCTGTGAGGTCGTAGGCGAGTGTCTTTGTGCCAGATGGGAATGAGTGAATCGTTACGATGTTGCGTGATTCCACTCCCTCTGAGCCGACATAGAATGTTGTGTCTTTTGTGCCACGGTCTGCGGAGATTTGAGAAACACCACCAGCAGCTACATCCACATCTTCCGCAGTCGCAATCACATCGGCAGCCCTCCGCCAGCTTCTCGCCCACGGAGCCATCGGCACTGAAACCGCTCCAAAGTGCGTTCCAAATATCCGCGACGGTGGGGATCTCGGTAGGCAGGTTATCAATTGAATCTTGTAGCGTGTCCCATGCAGACTCCGCAAAGAATTGCTCCATCGTCGGCAGTTCGCTCGCGTTGACCTTGAGTTCCAATTCGGTCGCAAGATCACCATTGGCAGCGAAGCCGAGAACTGTGAGAAGCTGCGCTGTTTGCAGATCCATGCCGGTAAGCTGAATCGTTTCGCCAATCACAATCATGTCGGTACACGTTCCCTGGACATAGACCGCGTTCACGCCAGTTGCACACGCAGCATCGGGCAAGTCGACTTCGGTATCGTCCTCCTCCGACGTGCTTAATGCCGCCATCCGTGTGGGCGGTATCCATCGCCGCGAGGGTGCTTTCCGTCAGGTCGGTAGGCAGCGTGCCTACTCGCACGTATTCAAGATCGAGTCCCAGATGTTCGTGGGTAACGCCCGTTTCTGGCGTTCCATCGTCAGCGTTAATGATGGTGATGTAGCTCGAAACGTCCGCTTGGCCCTTAAGCACAATCCTCTGAGCAGCCGGACTGGCAATCAGAATCAATATCAGGCAGGCGATAAATTGTCGCATCGTTTTATTTACCTTGAATAACTCGCTGGGCAATAATGGAAGTCGAGCCGCCATCGGGCTCGGCAACTATCGTGATCGAATTGCTCGACACGGTATCTTGTGTCGAGTCATATCCGCCGTCGTTTGTTCGGCGTTCGATGGCATCACGTCACCGACGCCATAGGTTGAGACGGTGCAGGTCGTGCCAGTTCAGCAGGACGTCGACCCATTGCCGACTCGCCACACCCTCGTTGTCGTGCCCGTCCCGTTGCTGCGATCGTTCCACGTGCTGGGGGTGGCGATCTCAAGAATGGCCGTATTGATTTCCAGCGGGTCCGCCGCCTGGACTTGAATCGTGCAAGCCGCCGTGTTGAGCGGCTCGCAGCCCGCATACAACTCCGCCAACTCGGCGGAGAGGCGTTGGCGATGTAGCAGCGTGGACCGAAGATGTCTCCAGCAACGGGAAGTCGGTCGTGGTGGTTCTTGTCCCGATCTTGATGTTCGTGGCCAGTGCGGTAGTCGTGGCGAACGTGATCGAACTGCCGGAATTATCGACCCTAGTAGAGCCTTGGTAGATCTTCACCTTGTCCGCGTCGGCTAGCGTGCCGTCGTAGACCAGCGTCCACATCTTCCACGTGCCGGTGACGAAGTAACGCCCGTGGCAGTGCGCAAACGCAGCAGTGCTGGCCATGTTGGACGTGACCTGTGTCGCCGTCGTGTGACTGCCCAACGACATCCGGTCGCTGTTGCTGTTGCGGTACGACATCCAATGCACTCGCGGTATTGGTCGCGGTGCGTATCCACATCACCCATGTAAACTTGCTCAAGCTTGCGGTTTGCGTGTAATTGGCCGCCGTGATTAGGTTATTGCCGGAACTGCAAGTGAACGCGAAGCCCTCGCCTTTCCCAGTTGGACCGGACGTATACGCCGTGCTTGCGAACCAGGTCAAGTCGTAGTGCGCTTGGAATCCTTGATGCCCTGCGACGTGCCATCCGCGGCGAACCCGTTCCAGTACGAATGCAACGTCGCATCCGATGTTAGGCTATTCCAAGTTTGCGCACTGGACACGCTCGGCAGCATGCACGCGAATAGACACAGCATAAGAGGATTTGCTCACAGTCGCCCTTCCAATAACACCATGACGCGATAGAGCTTTTTGATGACGGTCGGTGCACCATAGTAGTTACTTTGGTCGGGGTCATCCTCGTTGAGCTGAGCGTGTCGGTCTGCGACCCAAGCAGCGGACTGCGGATTCTTGTAGATACCGGTAAACGACTGCCGCCCGTCAAAAAACCAAAACGTAGAGGTGCCGATAAAGGCGCCAAGATTGATGTTGGTCGTACTCGGGACGGGTACGCTGCTTGCATTTGTCGCGATGCTCGCCCCTCGAGGTACATCGTCCGCAACGTGTCTGAGCTTCCCACGCCCGCGAAGCTATTCCAATCGCTTGCAACCACCGTTCCAGCCGAGGCCGTGCGGGTCGTCGCCACTTTGTGACTGACTGCCGCCAATGTGTTGTTGATCCACAGCAAAATGTAATTGCCGTCGATCCCGCTCGTCGTCGCGCTGCGCAAAGTCGCGAGGATATTCTCACCGCGTCGGGCCGCGCTTCGCTGACCATCGTGGCGAAGTTCACCGCACCAACGGGCGGGACCAACGTGCCAACGTAGTGATCGTCAACGCCGTCGTAAACCGTGGCCTGAGTGCCATCGACAGGTCCAGCGACTTTCGCGGCAACTTCGACGCTACCATGGGGAGTAAGCGTGTTGGCATTCGGGGAATGGTCGACGCCATCGCCTCTCGGATAGTAGCCCCACCAATTGGCGAATGTGCCAGTGGGGTCGGGGTACTCGCGGCGGATCGGCATTACCAACCCAAGCCCGCAACTTCTTTTGTCCTGCCATCGTGGCGTCAATGCTCTGAGGCATCAGAATCCCGTGCATCCCCGTCGGGCCGTGCCGTTGGTCGAATAGTCTCCGAGGTTCAGGATGTCGAACAGGCGGTTGTTGTTTTGGTCCGTCCAATAGATATCACCGTCGACGATGTTCAGCCATGATCGAGGGGAAGTCGCCGAGGTTCTTGTGCAACACGCGGCGGTCCAGCACGTCCGGGAATATCCCATTCAGTGCAGAATTTGTAGCCATCGGGATCGGGCATCACGCGGTTGTTAATCCGCGCATCAGTGCCACTTGTCTGTCACGTAATCCATCTCGCGGGCGCAGGCTGAAATGCGAAACATCATTGGTCGTGACATCAAGGTGAAAGTCTGGTCCAATCTCGACATTGGGGTTGCTGTCCCAGAGTTGTTGAACGCCGGCATTGATGGCCGCTTGCCCTGCGCCAGAATCCCACATGGATCATGGCGATACGAGTTTTAGCACCGAACGTCGTGGCGATGGCACCAACAGGTGTTCGTCATGTTGGAGACGTAGGTCGCGGTTGCCGGTCGGGTTGGCGGCATAATCGTTTCGCCAAGCCAGCAGAGAAATTCAATGTCGAGCGTATCGTAGTCGGCTTCCGCAGCGTGGGGTCCAATCGCCGACTTGACTCTGGTGAAAACGCCAGCCCAAGCAGGCTGTAGGGAACCGCGCTCGGTTGCCACTCACTCGAACTGCTACCGCCCTTGGCGCACGACACGACGCCGATCATCACATCATCGAGTTCCATCTGGTCATCAACGTAATGGATAACCCACGAGCCTTTGCCAATGGGATCATTGCTCACCGAATGCGCGGGTGTGTCGCCGTTGTTGTACCCATTGATCCGTAGACAAGCAGGGCATGCTGCCGGTTCGTGTTGAGGAAGTTTGAAGCTCGCATGGTCGCATCGCTCGCGTACCGACTGACCTGAAACTCAACGGCACGCACCGAATTGTTCGATTGCCCGATGAACACAGCAGCTTGCCGACACCGACGTTCACGGTCGAACTCTGCGATTCGTCCCTCGTTGAAAGCTTTCAGCGGGAGCTTGGCTCGATCGCTTGGCACATCGCGCAACCAACCGGAAAATGTCCCACCAACCAGATCCCCATCAATCTCTTGCGGAGTGCCGTCGACCCCTAGCTTGGCGTAAATGCCAGTCGGACTGCCTGTGTACGTGCCCTCGATATAGATATCCGCGAGGAGCGTCACCTTGTTGCGAATGATGATGTCATCTTCTCGCGGAAACGTAATCGTCGGTGCCGCCCAGAGATTCACACTCGACACCAACAGCATCAAAGCTAAAAGCAGGTTAGGAATCATCAGTCTCGTCCCCTACTTGAGCGGCCATATCCAACACACTCTCGCCGCTCGATAGATCCGTGCCATCGAAACTCCGGTTGCACTGATTTTCGCTCTCGCTCTCTGCGTGGAATTGGCCACTAACACAGCAGTGTTCGATATGGATCGTGGCCGGCGGGCGCTTCGATGTGCTTCACCCGAATCGAGTCGAGCTGCAATCCTTTCACATCTCGAATCGTGATATCGCACGGATTGCAAACGTCTATTTGATGCCGCCCATCTTTGGCGTAGTCGTCGTAAGCAATGAGACCGCATCGATAACCACCGTCATGCAGTGCGGCAGATGCTTGGCGATCCGGACCAGGCCCATGCGACTGCCGACTTGTTGGTCAAGCTGTACGTCGCGGGCCATGAACGAGTTGTTCTGCCCGATCCCAGTTCTTTGAACTCGCCCTTTTTGTTGGGAGTCTCGCTGGTCGTGCCTTCGATGTTGACGACGTCGCCTGCTCATCACCTTCAAGAAGTTCCGTGGCACTGCCGACGTCAACGCCATCGGCAAGAGATTTGCCACCAGGCATAGATCGTGAACACGTTTCCGGCTGTCACCGACGTTGATGTCTGTAAAGCGATTGGTCAGGGCCATCTTGTTTTTGAAGACGACACATGAACCGCAGTCCGTGAACCAGCAGCGGTCGACTTTCAACGAGTCGCAACCGACCATTTCGACGTTTTCACCAATTTGCAGGCCAACGTCGAAGCCTTGCCACCAGCAATTGGTAAAGTCGTGCTCGCCCGAACCAGATCCTTTGGCGAAAGTGATCAGCGTGCCGATCTCCGGCCTATCAAGGCCAATCAGGCGTAATCATGCGACCGCCAGAATGATCCCGCAAACGTCTCCGCTGGCGAGAACGGCGAATACCGAACACTCACCGCCCCGCGCAGGCCTTTGTTTTTAATAAAGGGTCCGGTGCCGACGCCGCTGACTTCACCACCGACGCCTGTATAGACCCGCGGGGCTTCGTCGGTCGTTTCTCCGGCGGGGATGGTCTCGGCCGTCGCTCCACTCATGAGCAAACAGAGTGTAATAATCAGGGTCAAAATACAATTCTTCATGGTCCGTGCCAGTATCCGGTTTCGATGGTTTCTAAATCCTCAGCAATCCAATTCCTGAGATTCTCGATATGCTTGCGGTCCTGCTTTCGGATGCCTCTCGGTACAGCTACTCACCAGCGAAGTTCCGCCTTGTACTTGGCGAGAGTTTTCTTGGCGTACTCGACATCCGAAATCTGAGGCTCGGGTTTCTTGATTGGTTGCGTCATCCAGTAAGGTGGGGCTGTGAGTTCTTTTACCTTTCGCAGGAGTTGGGCGTACGTTCTTTGAGTTCTGCATACGTCGGCTCCGCTCCATACCCCACTTGCCCCCAGACAATCCCGAGGCAGAAGACAAAGAGAAATAAGTTACGCATCATGTACCCTCCATGCTGTCAACACTTGAATTCCGCCGACGAATAACTTCCTTGATGATTTCCATGAGGATCGTGAAGCAAGCACCAGAGCTGAATCGACCCGTAAAGCCGCGTGCCGTTGTCGTCGACTTCGTTGCGGAGCGTACTTAGCACTCGCCGTGCGATTCCTTTTTCGTCTTCGGCGCAACACTTGGGATACTCAAAGCCATTGCAGCGACGGCCACGGCAGAGCATCTCGCATTCGAGTTCAATGAGTTGTCTGGCGTGTTCGCGTAGGGTCATGGCTGCCTTTCAACTTCCAAAGCGGCCTCAGTTTCGTCGCGGTCCTTCGATTCGTCCTGCCCGGTCGAGATTTCTTCTTTCGTTTCCTTCATTCACTACTGAATCGAAGTGAACTTTGTTCTCATTCACATGACCTTGATTGTTCGAAAGCGTACCGAACAAACTGA
>CAVVWF010000002.1:0-145307 GCA_963751855.1 uncultured Alphaproteobacteria bacterium
GAATGATGGACGAGCTGACGGAGATAACGGTTTCACCGCGGAGCTGAGTCCGGCGGGAGACGCACGGAGAGCACAAGCTAGCTCGCGGCGGACGAGACTGCTTGCACCGCGCGTAGCGCGGTGGGGGTGATGCGAGGGACGGGAATCACAAGCACCGCAAGCATTCCAGCGGTGCTTGTGATCCCCGTCCCTCGCATCACCTCTACGCCGGCCTTGCGGCCGGCGTGCAAGCAGTGCAGCGTGAGAATCCGTGTTATCCGTGCGGAGATCCGCGTGATCCGCGTCCCGTCAGACCGATCCGCGTGATCCGCGTCCCGTGAGTACAAGATCCGCGTTCCGGCGTCCGTGGCTATACTTGTGGCGAATGTGAGCAGCGGTTGAAGGAGTGCAACGATGCTGGTACGAGGAAACTTCTCGAAGTGCTTGATGGTGGTCCCGCGCGCGGTCGTCATGGCCGCGTCGGCTCCCGTGATCCCTGGTGCGGCCCGCCAGGCGGCCGCGCCGAAGCAAAGGCTCCACGACGAGGTGCGGCGGATTTCGAATCAATACCTGACGCCGGACAAGATGACGCTCGTGATCGTTGGGGATACGAAGACGGTGCAGGAACAAGTGGCCGGATGGAGCAACGATGAGGAGCAAGCGATGATCGGTTGGCGCGCTGGGATCTGCCGCCTGGCAATCCTGGCCGCCCCGCTCCTGGCGTTGACGGCGTCGCTTCCAGCCGAACAGGCCAGCGAGGTCAGTCCTCAGCTTTTTGACGAGCTGCGCTGGCGGAACATCGGCCCCCACCGCGCGAGCCGGACCCGCGCGGCGGCCGGCCACGCGAGCCATCCGTACACCTTCTATATGGCGGCGGTCAACGGCGGCGTCTGGAAGACGACTGACGCCGGCCGCGTCTGGATGCCGATCTTCGACGACCAACCGACTGGTTCCATCGGCACGATCGCCATCGCTCCCTCCGACGCCAGCACGATTTACGTTGGCAGCGGCGAAGGCCTTCATCGTCCGGATCTCTCGACGGGTGACGGCGTCTACAAGTCGACCGACGCCGGCAGGACGTGGACGCACCTCGGGCTGCGCGACGCGCAGCAGATTCCCGCCATCGTCGTCGATCCGAAGAACCCCAACCGGCTCTTCGTGGCCGCGCTCGGCCATCCCTACGGTCCCAACGAAGAGCGCGGCATTTATCGTTCGACCGATGGCGGCAAGACCTTCGAAAAGGTGCTCTCGAAGGATGAGAACACTGGCGGCAACGACGTCGACATCGATCCGTCGAACCCCGAGACCGTGTACGCCACGATGTGGGAGGAACGTCAGGGCCCGTGGGAGAACTCGGTGTGGGCCGGCACCAACGGCGGCGTGTTCAAGTCGGTCGATGGTGGCACGACCTGGAAGCCGCTCACGACTGGACTGCCGGTCGTCGTCCAGGCGAATCTCGCGATTTCGCCGGCAAATCCCAAACGGTTGTACGCCAGCCGTGGCCGGCTACGACAAGCGTAAGCGGCAAAGAGATCGGTAATCTCGATCGGATTGAGCCAGGTTCGATCATCTTTCAGCGCTTGCCGGACAATTGCGCGCCCCGCGACGACATCAGGCGCGAAATCTTCCGGCAGGCTGGGCGGCGTCTGCATTGCGACGTCCAGACCCTCACGATAGCGCACGATATGCATGAAGCCGCGAACGGCGTCCGCCTCGCTTGAGAAGTGGGGAATACCGGCGGTACCAAAGATGTTGGCTGCCTCGCCATCGTCGCCGATCCAGGCCGTAAAGACCGGTTTGCGGGAGTAGGTTTCCTTGCGGTGCTTCAACACGGCATTCGCGACGGACTTCGCATTCTCAATCGGAGACGCCAGTGTGTTGGGCGCGTTCATGATCAGGAGCGCATTATTGGCCGTGTCGCCCAGGATGTACTCGCAGGCTTGCGCGTAACGCTCGCTGTCTGCGTCGCCGAGAATGTCGACGGGATTGGCGTTCGACCATCGCTCCGGGAGAATTTTTGTGAGGTTTTTCCGAACATCTTCCGAGATGCTCGCCAGCTCGCCGCCGAGATCGATCAGCCTGTCAACGGCGAGAACGCCCAAACCTCCGCCGTTGCTCAGAATTGCAAGCCGATGACCGTGGGATGATTGCAGGTGCCCCAGCGTTTCAGCGGCGGAAAATAATTCATCCATATCGAGCACGCGCACCAAGCCGGCTCTTCGGAACGCCGCATCGTAGACGGCATCCGATCCCGCCAGCGCACCGGTATGCGTCGCAGCCGCACGAGCCCCTTGCGTGTGCCGACCGGATTTGATGACAACCACTGGCTTGACGCGTGCCGCCGCACGTGCCGCGGACAGAGTTGCGCGCGTCGCTGATCGAATTCGACGTAAAGGAGAATGGCGCGGGTGTCGGTGTCGAGAGCGAAGTAATCGAGCAGGTCGCTGAAGTCGACGTCGAGATTCTCGGTCATCGATGCGATGGCAGAAAACCCGACATTGCGATTCATGGCCCATTCGACGAGGGCGGTGGATATTGCGCCCGATTGGGAGATCAGTGCGAGTTCTCCTGCTTTCGGCAGGCGCGATGCAAAACTGGCGTTGAGATTGATCCGAGGAACGAGGATGCCGAGCGATGGCCCGATCAACCGTAATCCTGTCGCACGCGCGGTCTGGGCGATGGCTTCGGTGAACGAGCCTGTGCCGTGATCCAGTCCTGCTGTTAGCACCATCGCGGCAGGGCAACCGCGTGCTCCTACAGCCTTTACCACTTTTTCCACGGAGGACGGGGGAACGCTGATGATCGCGAGGTCCGGCGTCTCAGGTACATCCCTGATGTCCGGCAGCGTCTTGATGCCTTCGATCTCGGGATACTTGCGATTGATCACATCGATTCGACCACCGAAACCACCTGCGCGGAGGTTGCGCAACGTGGTACCGCCGACCGAATTGGATTTCGGACTTCCTCCGATCAATACGATCGAGCGCGGTGCGAATAGATGGTCGAGGCGATAGGTGCTCATGCGGGGTCCGACGGCATCAATGCCGGAAGCCTAGCGCATTTGCATCACAAAATCCGCAGGCTATTCGGTCGCGGAAGGAGGATTGGTAAATCAGGATTTGCGGTTACGGAGCTTTCCAACAACGCCTGTCGGAAAGAAATAGACGCTGGCAATGAACAGCAGGCCAAGCCACAGCAGCCAGCGGTCGGGATGGAGCAGATCTGGGAGCACGGGAATGCCTGCGCTTGCCGTGGCCTTCGAAGCCATACCCATCAGCGTCTGCAGATAGTTCTCTGCAAGAATGAACATCGCAGCACCGATCACAGCGCCATAAATGGTTCCCATGCCGCCGATTACGACCATCAGGAGAATGTCGACCATGATTGTGAAGCTGAGCGACGTGTCGGGGCCGGCATAGCGCAGCCACAGTGAGTTCATCATGCCCGCCGCTGCGGCTACGAGCGCGGCAAGACAATTCGCCCATGTCAGGTGAAATACGGTGCGATAACCCAGAGCTTCGGCCCTGAACCGGTTTTCGCGTACGGCCTGCAACACACGGCCGAACGGAGAATTCACAATACGGAGCAGGGCGAGGATCATTGCCGTCGCTGCAAGGAACACGATGTAATAAGTCAGCGTGCGGCCATTAAATTCGAAGCCGAATACATCCTTCGAGATCAGTACCGTGCCGGGGCGCAGCAGTTCAGGTAGCTGGAAGCTGCGCCCGTCATCGCCACCGGTGAGCCACGATAGCTGCGAGGCCAGCACCTGGAAGGCGGAGGCGACCGCGAGCGTGATCATCGCAAAGAAGATCGCCTGCACGCGCAGCGAGAACAGGCCAATGCCCAGCGCGAGCAGCGCGGCCAGCGGCAGGCCAACGACGATGCCCGTGACGACGCCTGTCCATGTCGGCCCAAGCGCGTAGAGCGCAATGGCGATGGCGTAGCTGCCGATGCCGTAGAACATCGTGTGGGCGAACGACACCGTGCCGGTATAGCCGAGCAGCAGGTCATAGGACGCGACCAGCGCCGCGAAGATGCAGATCTTGGTGGCAACGTTCATTGCCTTCGCGCCGGGAAACAGGAACGGCGCCAGCGCTAACGCCGCAACAATGGCGATTAGCAGAAGGCTGAGAATGCGGCTGCGCGGGGGATCGCCGGAAAGGATCATCATCTGTTCGTCACCGGAAAGAGGCCGCGCGGTCGCCACATCAGGATCGCCACCATCAGCAGGATGTTCGAGATCAGCGCCAGCTTCGGTACGAGGAAGCCGCCATAGTTCGCGACCATCGCCACCATAATGGCGCCGATGAAACACCCGCCGATGGAGCCGAGGCCGCCAATGATGATGACGATGAACACCAGGACCATGAGGTCGCTGCCCATCGAGGCATGCACTTCCTCACGGTAGAGCGCCCACATGATGCCGCCGAGGCCCGCGAGTGCGGAGCCGGCCATGAACACGCCGAGGAACAGCCGCTTGATGCGATAGCCGAGCGCTTCCACCATTTCGCTGTTCTCGACGCCGGCGCGGATCAGGAGGCCGATCTTGGTGCGGTTGAGCACCAGCAGAACGATCCCGAACACCACGAGGCCGACCACCATCGCCAGCACACGATATTTCGCGATGGCGATGTCGCCGAGAATGAACGAGCCGCGCAGCGAGGAAGGGAGCGGTAGTGGTATGCGCGCCGGCCCCCACAGCGCATAGAGTGCCTGTTCGGTGACGATTAACCCACCCATGGTGATGAGGATCTGCTTGAGGTGATTGCCGTAGACCGGAAGGATCAGCACGCGCTCGAACGCGAGGCCGAGTGCACCGGATACCGCCATTGACAGCAGCGCGGCGGGCGCAAGAGCCATGAGATTGAGCCAAAGCGAATCCGCCTGAACGTATGGCGCGAGCGGCGCCAGCACCAGCGTCGCCACATAGGCGCCCACAGCAATGAAGGCACCGTGGCCGAAGTTCAAAACGTCCATCAGGCCGAACACCAGCGTCAAGCCTGAAGCCATGATGAAGATCATCATGCCCATGGCGAGACTTGCGACGGTCAGCGTGACCCATGTGCTGGGTGAGCCGATCAGCGGAATCACCACGAGTGCGAGCGCAACGGGCAGCAGCAGCGGAATGAAATCCCGCTTTGCCTGTGGCAGTGGTTCGGTGGCGGCGAGATCAGTCATTGGTGCGCCTCCAGGCTGAGCCCGAGCAGCTTTTCCTGCAGCGGCGTGTCATTGGCGAGATCTGCCATCGCGCCGCGGTGTACGATTTTGCCGTTGTCCATCACCAGCACGTTGTCGCCGACTTCCTGTGCGACGCGGAAATTTTGCTCGACGAGGAGAATGGTCGAGCCACGCTTCTTCACCTCTGCAAGGCACTCGATCAGATTGACTACAATCGCTGGCGCGAGGCCCTTGGTCGGCTCGTCAATCAACAGCAGCTTGCGAGGCTCGACGATGGCGCGCGCGATGGACAGCATCTGCTTCTGTCCACCCGACAGCGAACCCGCCCGCGACAGCCAGAAACGCTTCAGCGCCGGAAAAAATCCGAAGATCCATTGCAGCCGCGTATCATCAAGCGGGCCTTCGCGCGCGGCGAGCACGAGGTTTTCCTTCACGGTGAGATCGGAGAACACCGCCATGGTCTCGGGCACATAGCCGACGCCGAGGCCTGCGATGTCCGGGGTAGATTTTTTTTCGATGTTCCGTCCCGCGAGCGACGACTTGGCCGGAGGAGGGCGAAGACAGTCCCATGATGGTACGGAGCGTCGTTGTCTTGCCCGCGCCGTTGCGACCGAGCAGCATTGTGGTCTGGCCTTCCGGCACAACGAAGTCGACGCCATGCAGGATGTGATATTGCCCGATATGGGTGTGGACGTCGGTGAGGGTCAGCATGTCGCTCATGCCGCAGTCTTTCCGGGCGCGATGCCGAGATAGGCTTCCTGAACGATCGGCGACGCGATCACCTCGGCCGGTTTGCCATCGGCGACAAGCTGTCCGTTGTGCAGAACAATGATGCGATCGGCCAACGAGCGCACCACGTCCATCTTGTGTTCGACCAGCAGAATGATCTTGCTGCTGTCGGCTTTGAGCTTTGCGATCAGGTCAAGCACCACCGGCACTTCGTCCACGCTCATGCCTGCTGTTGGTTCGTCGAACATGAAAACTTTCGGCTCCAGCGCCATCATCAGCGCGACTTCGAGCTTGCGCTGATCGCCATGGGAGAGGGCGGATGCAGCCACTGAGCGACGATTGCCCAAGGCGATGCTGTCGAGGATGCCGTCGGCACGTTCGATCAAGTCGCGGCGTTTCATCCACGGTCGCCACATGTCGTAGTGCACGCCGGAGGCAGCCTGCACGGCAAGGCGGACGTTCTCCTCGACGCTTAAATTCGGAAACAGGTTGGTCAACTGGAATGCACGGCCAAGTCCCTTGCGCGTGCGCAAAGGTGCGGACAGTCGGGTGATCTCCTCGCCGGCGAGCAGAACCTCACCGGCGGTTGGGCGAAGCTGTCCTGAGATCAGATTGAAATAGGTAGTTTTACCGGCGCCGTTCGGTCCAACGATGGCGGTGAGTTCGCCGGGGCGAAACGTGCAACTGACCTTGTTGACGGCGACGTGGCCGCCGAAGCGAATGGTCAGGTCACGGGTTTCGAGGGTGAGGGTCATCGGGCCGCTCGCGTTGGAATCGCCATGCACGGCTTTATGCCGGGCATCCCGGTCTTACGCCATAGGCGGAATGGTTATGGCCGGGACAAGCCCGGCCATAACGTATCCGGATGTTCAGCGCTTGTTGCGGATCGGAATATCCATGTCTTCGATCTTCAACTCACGGACCAACTCGTTGTCGGCCCAGGCGAGGTTCGGATCGACCTTGACGCGGAAATGATACATGCTCTGGAGCGCCTGATGGTCTTCCTTGCGGAATACCATCTTGCCTTTCGGCGTATCGAATTCCATGCCTTCCATCGCCGCAATCAACTTCTCGGTGTCGGTGGACTTGGCTTTTTCAACCGCCGTTACGGCTGCCATCGCTGCAGCGAAACCGCCCGCGGTGAAGAAATCCGGCGGCGCATTAAAGCGCTTCTGATGCTCGGCGACAAACCAGTCGTTGATCGGATTTTTCGGGATGCCGTAGTAGTAATAGGTCGCGCCTTCCATGCCGGGCAGCCGCTTGTAGGCAGCGAGCGCGGGAAGAATATTGCCGCCGGTGGAGAGCTCGATGCTGTAGCGCTTCGGATCCATGTCCTGCAGCTTCGTCAGCGGATCGCCACCGCCGGCCCAAATCACCCAGATGATCTTGCGGCCCGGCTTGTCCTTCAGCGCGTCGAACAGGCGCTGTCCTGCCGCGGTGAAGTCGGTCGTTGTCGGCGGCACATATTCTTCGGCAGCGAGAGTCGCGCCGGTCTTGACGAGGGCTTCCTTGAAGGCGGCAACACCGTCGCGGCCGAAGGCGTTGTCCTGGCCGAGGGTCGCGATGGTGACGCCCTGTTTACCGATGGCGACGGCGTTGGAAATCGCGTCCTGCGATGAGTTGCGGCCAGTGCGGAAGATATAGCGATTCCACTTGTCGCCGGTGATGGCGTCAGCGACGGCCGGTTCAACGATCAGTACCTTCTTGTTTTCTTCGGCGATGGGTAGCATTGCGAGTGCCGCGCCTGACGCGGTGGTTCCGATCGCGATATCGACCTTGTCGTCTTGATAGGCTTCGGCGAGCGCAGCCTTGGCAAGATCCGGCTTGCCCTGGTCATCCTTGGTGATGAGGACGATCTTGCGGCCATCAACAGTCATCGTGTTCTTGGTGGCGTATTCCAAGCCCATCCGCAGTCCGGTCTCGGTCTGCTTGGCGTAGGCCTCGAGCGGGCCGGATTTGCCGTAAATGAGCGCGATCTTTAGGTCGTCCGCTGACGCTGACGTCGCCGCCAGGGCTGCCACGGCAGCCGCGAAAATTGCAATTTTACGCATTGATGTCCTCCCCATTGTCGTGGAGGGACCATACAGTTTCGCGCCGGAATTGCCATTTTTTTGCTGCCCCTTCCGAGGCAAAAAATCAGTCGGTTTGGGGCGCGTTGGCCAACCGCATTAATAATGCGGTGGCGGCGGTTCGGGAGCCGTTCCGCCGGAGGATTTCGTCTCGGCGTCATGAAGGCGGTCGCGCAGGTTGATCATCTCGCGGCTCAGAGCATCAATCTGACGCCATTGTTCGGTGATCGTCTTGTTCAGGGTCTCGATGGTCTCATCCTGATATGCGATGCGGATTTCCAGCGCGTCGATCCGCGCTGCAAGCAATTGAGGTTCACTCATCAGAGTACTCGCTCATTTCGCCGTCTTTCATGACGAGTTCTGCTTCTTGCTGCCGTTCACTGAGGCCGTGACCAAGCGCCACACGATGGTCGAAAACGAAGCATTCGCCGCGCCACAGGCTCTGGTCCGGCGGAATATCTTCCAGATATTTCAGGATGCCGCCCTTGAGGTGATAAACCTCCTCGAAGCCCTGCGAGAGCAAATAAGAGCTCGCTTTTTCACAGCGAATTCCGCCGGTGCAGAACATCGCGATTTTCTTGTGTTTGGCGGGATCAAGCGCGCGGCTGGCGAAATCGGGGAATTCGCCGAAGCGGGAAATATTCGGGTCGAGCGCGCCCTCGAACGTTCCCATCTCGACCTCGAACTGGTTGCGGGTGTCGATCAGGAGGATGTCCGGCTGCTTGAGGAGATCATTCCAGTCGGCGGCATCGACATAGGCGCCGACCTTGGCTTTCGGATCGGTATCCGGGTCGCCAAGTGTCACGATCTCTTTCTTCAGCCGTACTTTCATCCGGTTGAAAGGCATTTCGGTTGCGCCGGAGAATTTAAGCTCCAGATTGTCGAGGCGCCCGTTGAAGAGGGCTCCATTTCGTAATTGGTTGACCAACGCGTCGATCGCCACTTCACGGCCAGCGACAGTGCCGTTGATGCCTTCCTCGGCAAGCAGGATGATACCCTTGATGTCCAGGGCTACGCACATATTGCGTAACGGCTCCCGCAAGGCTTGGAAGTCCGGCAGGGTGACGAATTGATAGAAAGCGGCGACCTTGTACGACATGGCGGCGTTATATCAGCAGGTTGTCGGGTGGGGGAAACGGTATCCGGGGGTATCGGCGGCGGCGTGAACGAACCCCAAAACGAACCCCAAGGGGATAATTCCGTGGCGAATTCTTGCAAGCTCCGCCACATTTCCAGCCCCCGGACGGACCCCTGGGCTTGTTCATGGCCATCCGGCGGGATTAGCGGTCCCAATTTTTGAGCGCGAAAACAGGGCGGTTGGCCCCCTTAAATGTGTGTCTTTCAGGTACTTAATCCTGCTTTATTTGGATGCCACGCCTCGCCACCAGTGGAAATCTGCTAGATAAAAAG
Organism: uncultured Alphaproteobacteria bacterium; assembly: GCA_963751855.1. Classification (GTDB taxonomy): domain Bacteria; phylum Pseudomonadota; class Alphaproteobacteria; order Rhizobiales; family Xanthobacteraceae; genus Afipia. Next base: position 9,369 of record CAVVWF010000002.1, read on the forward strand.
AACCTGCCTTCTATCGAATCGGATTTGCCTTGTCTCACGGAATTTCAAACGATCCGACCCCCGGCGCTGCCGGTAAATTCAGTATCGCTTTTGGGATCGAGAGGCTCGGCCTGATCCCGCTCCGTGCGCCGCGGATAGCGGCTGCTATTCTCCTTGCGTTGTGCGTGGTCGCAGTCTTCGGCATTCAGCGCATCAAGATCGATGACTCCCTGAGCCAGTTGTTCCGGTCCAATACACCCGAATACAAGCAGTACGAGGAGGTGACCAAGCGCTTCCCGTCCAGCGAATACGATGTGCTGGTGGTCGTTGAAGGCAAGACGCTGCTGGAACGTGACTCGCTGGAAAAGCTGCGGGACCTCGTGACGGATCTGCAACTCGTCGACGGTACGCGCGGCATCATCTCATTATTTTCCGCGCGCCAGCCCCCGGAGAACGGGAGGCTGCCTGCTGCGCTGTTTCCGGAAACGTTGCCGGAAGGCAAAGACTACGCCGCCTTCATCGACAAGGTGAAAGGCAATGAGGTCATTCGTGGCAAGCTGTTGTCGGAAGACGGCACGCTTGCGCTGGTCGTGCTGGCATTGGACCCGAAAATCGTCGGTAACAAGGGCCTCAATACGACCATCGGCGAAGTGCGCAAGGCAATGGCAGAGGACCTGGAAGGTACTGGCCTCACCAGTCAGTTGTCCGGCGTGCCTGTCATGCAGCTCGAAATCCGCAACGCGGTCGAGCGCGATGGTCTCACTTATAATATCGCGGGAATTCTCGCGGGCTGCATTATCGCGATCATTTTCTTCCGCCGCGTCTCGTTCATGGTCGTCGCGGCGTTTCCGCCGTTGCTGGCGATCCTGCTCTCGATCGGCGCACTGGGGTGGCTCGGCTTTAGCCTCAACATGTTCCTGAATGTGATGACGCCGCTGATCATGGTCATCAGTTTCTCGGACTCGATGCAGTTGACGTTCGCAGCTCGCGACCGGTTAATCGCGGGGGAGGATAAGCGCACAGCCTTCCGCAATGCCGTCCTGGTCGTGGGGCCGGCCTGTGTGCTCACTCATGGCACGGCAGCTCTCTCTTTCATCGCCCTGCAGTTTTCCGATTCCGACCTGATCCGCACCTTCGGCGAAGCGGGATTGATGGCGACAGTCATTGCGCTGATCGCCGTGCTGTCGCTGGTGCCGGTATTCGGCGTGCTCCTTGTCCAAAAGGAAAACCTGCTCGCCACCAAGATCAAAGGCGCAGACAAGGGTGTCGAAGCTTTGCGCGCCTTCTGCGCCTGGATCGCAGTCCGTATGGTGGGGCGGCCCGGGCTGTTTAGCCTGATCGCGTTGCTCGTGGTCGGTGGGCTGGGCGTTGTCTACGCAAATCTTGAACCGCGTTACCGGCTGGCTGATCAGGTGCCGGACAAGCAGCAGGCTGTTGAGGCGTCGAGCCGTCTCGATGCCAAGCTGACCGGCGCCAATCCGATCGATGTGCTGATCGAGTTTCCGAAGGGCAAGTCTCTGTATGACAAGGAGACGCTGGATACGATTGCGGCTGTCCACTCGATTATCGAGAAGCAGGCCGGCGTCGGCAACGTCTGGTCGCTCGAAACATTGCGCCGCTGGCTTGCCGAAAAGGCCGGCCGGTCGGACGTGGAAATCCTGAAGCAGTATGTTGACATGCTGCCGGCCTACTTGGTCAGGCGGTTCATCTCCGCAGAGCAAGATGCGGTCGTCGTTTCAGGACGCGTGCCGGATCTGGATTCCAGCCAGATCTTGCCAACCGTTGAGAAGCTCGATGCAGCGATGGGAGCGGTTCGCTCGGCCCATCCCGGATATGAAATTGCTGTGACAGGTCTGTCTGCCATTGCCGCGCGCAACAGCGCCTCCATGATCGACAAACTTAATCACGGGCTTACCATCGAGTTCTTGCTGGTGGCAGCCTTTATTGGACTCGCGTTCCGTTCGGTGGTCGTGATGCTCGCGAGCATTCTGCCAGGCATTTTCCCGGTTGTGCTGTCCGGCACCGTGCTTTGGCTGATGGGAGAGGGTCTTCAATTCGCCAGCGTGGTTGCACTCACGGTCTCGTTCGGATTGGGACTGAGTGCGACCATTCACTTTCTCAACCGGTTGCGGTTGGAGGAGAAGCCAGGCCTTGACGAGGGCAAAGCGGTTGAACGCGCCACGGTGCTGGTTGGTCCGGCCTTGATCCTGACGACGGTGGTGTTGGCGTGCGGTCTGGTTGTGACGGTGTTTTCCGACCTGCCATCGCTGCGCCTGTTCGGATGGCTCAGTGCGTTTGCAATGATCGCGGCGCTGATTGCCGATCTTTTCATCCTGAGACCGACCGCTATGTTCCTGATCAGCACGTCTAATCGGATCAAGGCCGCGTGGGGCGCCAAGTCAGCCAACAAGTCAGCCAAGTAATCTACTTCGAGAAGTAAGAAACGAATGCAGAAAGAGCCTCGTGGCGAGAAGATCCTTCTCGCCACGAGGCTCTTTTTATTGTGACGATCAATTGGCGCGCGCGAGGCTGATCGCAACGCCGCGCAATTCACCCTTCGAACTGATGTTCACCGACTGCTTGTTGCCACGGGTGATGACCGAGAAGGTCGCTGCGTAGCCATTGGTTTGGACCAGAGCATTGATCTGACCATTGGAGATGCTGCCTTGAATGCTGCCGTTGACGCCCCGGCTGGCTTCATTCCAGGAGCCAGAAATGTTGCTCCCGCTGGCTGCGACGTCGCTGGTCAACTCGAACTTGTAGCTGTCGCTGGCGCAGCGCAGGACCTGGTGCAGATTGTTACCGCTGCCGTCCACCGTATAGGTCCCGCGGCAGCGGATACGCTCGGTGCCGCCATCCGCGATCGAGATCGTGCCGTTGCCGGACCAGTTGCCTGCAAAATTGGCAAATGGCGCGGAATTGGCGTGAACGATGGCAGGAGCCAGTACAAAGGCGGCTGCAATGGCCGCACCGCGGAAATTACACAAATTAAAACCCAGACCCGAGAAAGTCATTTCTAAGCCCATCCGTTTGCTATCGGTATTTATTGGTGCCTCATACCACGGTTTGGTTCACGGGAAAATGTCAGCCAGGTGGGTCAAAAGAGCAAAACCGCAACTATCGACGCTATTCGCGTGATGACGGGTAACGTCGTAAACCCTTTCTGAAATTGACCACAATCGTTATCGCGCAAATCCGGTTTATCGGCTTACCTCCGGCGACTGACTATTTTCTCGGCGCATTTGATCCGTGCGATGCAGCACGGATCGTCATCCCAAACGATTTTGCTTCCCCCAGTGGACAACACCGATTTTCGGTCATCTAATCTGACCCAACAAGGTCGGCGGCAAACGCACGACCATTAGGGAGAAAACGATGAAGCTTACGAGACGTGATTTTTCAGTTGGTTTAGCTGCCGGGCTTGCCGCGCCCGCATTGATTAGAAGCGCTGCGGCGCAGGGCGCCACCGTCAAGATCGGCATGGTTCTCCCGGTGACAGGGTCAGCCGCCGAACAAGGAAAATTCGCGCTCAACGGCGCAAAGCTGGCGATTGAAGCCGTCAACAAGGCAGGCGGCGTTCTCGGCAAGCCGCTCGAACTCATCACGGAAGACGATCAGACGACCAATCCTGGCGTTGTGCTCGCATTCTCCAAGCTCGCCGCGCAGCCTGACATCGTGGCTTTTCTCGGTTCGATCCGCTCCACGCAAGTTCATGCCATGGCGCCAGACGTGCTGAAATTGGGCAAACCCATGGCGATCGGAGGAACCGATCCCAACCTGACCCACATGGGCAACAAGTGGCTGTTTCGTTTCCGTCCCAACGATAGCTATTCGGGCAGGGTGATCGCCGATTACGGGGTCAACACGCTCGGCAAAAAGAAATGGGCGGTTCTGCATTCCACCGACGCATTCGGCACGGCGGGCGGCAAGGCGCTCACCGAAGGATTGAGCAAGCTTGGCGTGACGCCGGTCCTCGACCAAGGCTACGCAAACCAGAGCCAGGATTTCACGCCGGTGGTGTTGGCGATCAAGCAATCCGGCGCCGATGTTCTGGGCTCTTACTTCACATTCGAGAACGATCTCGGCATCTTTGCACGTCAGTTGCGTCAGCTCGGCGTCAACATTCCATGGGTTGGTTCGCCATCAATCGTCGGCGTGTCGTCGACGAGACTTGCCGGCGCGACTTTGTACGGAACGTACGGCGTCGCCGATTATGCCGAAGACTCCAGTGAAGCCTCCAAAGCATATGGCAAGGCTTATCGCGATGCCTACAAGCTCGCCCCGGACAACCAGAGCGCATGGCCTTACGATGCCGTCAACGTGCTGGCGAAGGCGATGAACATGGCGAAATCCACCGATCCGGAAAAAGTTCGTGATGCCATCCTGGCGATCAAGAAATATGCGGGTGCCGAAGGCGAATACAATTTCGACGCCAATGGCGACGGTCTTCACGGCTACAACATCGTGAAGAACGAAAAGGGGAATATTGTCTTCGAGAAGCACATCGAAGCCACCAACTGATTATTGCGGCGGCTCCATCTCCGAGAGACGGAGCCGCGCATTGGTGCTTGGCGACGTGATTCGTATCGCGCCTGAACTTGGGCGGAAGTTCCCGAAAGATCAGTATTCATGGATCAGTTTCTTCAACTGCTGTTCACTGGAGTGGGCATCGGCTCTGTCTACGCCCTGGTGGCTCTCGGCTTCGTGCTGATTTTTCGTGCCACCAATGTGGTGAACTTTGCGCAAGGCGAGTTCTCCATGGTGGCGGCCTATCTCATGGTCGTATTCGCCGTCGATCTCGGCTGGCCGTACTGGCTGTCATTTCTCATTGCGCTTGCGGGTATGGCGTTGCTTGGGGTGATCTTCAATCTTGGGGTCTATTACCCGCTTCGTCACCGCACATATCTTCCCGTGATCATCGCAACCATCGGCGCATCAATTCTGCTCGCTAACTCGGTGCTGGCGATCTACGGGCCCGCTCCGCAAGTGTTGGAGGGCTGGTTCGAGACGCCGGGTATTCAGCTTGGGCCGGTTTATCTCGACAGCCAGTATCTGTTGATCATCGCGGTCACCATTGTACTGGTGTTTTTCAACTATTGGTTCTTCGAGCATACGATGATCGGCAAAAAGTTGCAGGCGACGTCGCAGGACAAGGAGATGGCGTCGCTTCTGGGTATCTCTGTTTCGACAATGATCATGATCACGTTCATCTATTCCGCTGTGCTCGGAGGATTGGCCGGCATTCTCGTCGCCCCCATTCTTTTCGTGTCCATCCAGATGGGCTCGACGATTGCGCTTAAGGCCTTCGCCGCCACCATCATCGGGGGATTTGGCGATGTTACAGGTGCAATCATAGGCGGGCTGGCGCTCGGCATCATCGAGACCTTTGGTGCGTCCTATATCTCCGTGCCGTACAAGGATGCGTTCGCATTCCTCGTACTGATCCTGTTTCTGGTATTTCGTCCGCAAGGCATCTTCGGCGAACGCGTGGCGGAGAAAGCATGAGCGTCCCGAGCGAGAACATGTCCGCCACCACCACTGTACGCTCGATGCCGTCAGTGGTGCGGCATTTGCCGTATTTCATCCTCGCTGCGATCGCCGTGCTTGCCGCAGCTACGATGAATTTCGATGGCTACGTCCTCAACATTCTGATGCAGGCAACGACCTTCGCCGTCGCGGTGTTCGGGTTGACGGTCGTGCTTGGGTTGTGCGGACAGATCAATCTTGCACAGGCAGCATTTTTTGGTCTGGGCGCCTATGTCGTCGGTCTCGGTACTGCCGACTATCAGCTAAACTTCTGGATCTGCCTCGTTGCAGGTTCGTTGTTGGCCTTGGCAGCCGGTGCGCTGCTCGGCATGAGCACGCTCAAGCTGGGCGGCCACTACCTCGCCATGGTGACGATTTCGTTCCAGCAGATTGTTACGTTGGTCATGATCAACGCTATCTGGCTCACGCGAGGTCCTGATGGCATATCGAAAATCGGCCGACCGGCGTTGTTTCCGTCGCAGCAGTCTTTCCTTGCTTTTTGTGTCGCGGCATTGGCGCTGATCGGATACCTCGTTTGGCATTTGCCCGATACGCGGATGGGGCGGGCGATGCGCGCGGTGCGGGACAACGAACTCGCCGCTGGTGTTGCGGGGATCGACATCTTTCGTACCAAGGTGGCTGCCTTTGCGATTTGCGCTCTGTTGGGCGGCATCGGAGGCGGGCTGTTCGCGGGCGGCTTCTCTTACGTCAGCCCGGATCAGTTCTCCTTCGCGGAATCGATCGTATTCCTGACGATGGCATTGCTCGGTGGTGTGGGGTCGCCGATCGGCGCGGTCATCGGCACTGGCTTGCTGATCCTCATTCCGGAATGGCTGCGCTTTCTCAAAAGCGTACCGGGGCTATATCTCGCCATCTACGGTCTGTTTGTCATCCTGATCGTGCGCTTCATGCCCGATGGCATCTGGGGCTTTGTTCAGGACATCTTGTCGAAGTGGAGAGCAAAGGCCGTATCTCGTGCGGCGGGGCCTGCATTGAAGCTTGCGCCTGCCACGACAGGGGGCGGCATGGTCCTCGAGGTGACAGGATTATCGAAGCATTTTGGCGGCCTGAAAGCAGTCGATAAGGTCGACATCTCCGTCCGCCGCGGTGGTGTTCACGCGCTGATCGGGCCGAATGGTTCGGGCAAGACCACGACGCTGAACATGTTGTCGGGCCTTTACAAGGTAACGGCCGGAAAGATCGTGCTGGACGGAACGGACATCACCAACATGCCCGCGCACCTGCGCACAGCGGCAGGACTGGGCCGTACCTTCCAGAACATCCGTCTGTTTCGATCCATGACGGCGCTCGAGAATGTGGTGATCGGCGCCGAGCGGCCCGGCAATACGTTGATCGGCAAGGGAGGGCAGGACGATCTCACTCAACGTGCGATGTCGGCTCTGACATTCGTCGGACTTGGGCCACGGGCGAATGAGCTTGTTTCGAGCTTTTCGTACGGGCATCAGCGTCTCATCGAAATCGCCCGCGCGCTTGCCGGAAATCCCACGCTTTTGCTGCTGGATGAGCCGGCAGCAGGATTGAATTCCACCGAGAAGGTCGAGCTGCATGATCTTCTCAAGCGCATCGCGGCCCAGGGGCTGACGATCCTGATCATCGACCATGACATGACGCTGGTGCGTGAAGCGGCTCAGCACATCACCGTTCTCAATTTCGGTCGTCGGATTGCGGACGGTGAATTGCTGGCGGTGCTGCAGCAGCCCGACGTCATTTCTGCTTATCTCGGGACGGAGTGAACATGGCGCTTCTCGAGATCAATGACCTCGTCGTCCGTTACGGCGAAATCGAAGCCCTGCGCAGCATCTCGCTGAAAGTAGATGAAGGGCAGGTGGTGACTTTGCTCGGCTCCAACGGTGCCGGAAAATCCACCACGTTGCGCGCGATTTCCGGTTTGGCGAAGCCAAGCGCCGGCGATGTTCGGTTCGATGGCAAATCCATCGTCGGCCTTGGACCGGAGCAGATCGTTCGGCTTGGTATCTCCCATGTGCCGGAAGGCAGGCGGGTGTTTCCGGGTCTGACCGTCAAGGAAAACATCATGCTCGGCGCATCCAATCGCCGGGTCGGAAAAGCCGAGCTATCGCGCGAAGCCGATGCGATGTTCGACCTGTTCCCGGACATCCGCGCTTTTTCGGACAAGCTCGGCTGGACGCTGTCCGGCGGACAATTGCAGATGGTGGCGGTTGCGCGCGGGTTGATGGCCAAGCCCCGGCTTTTGCTGCTCGATGAACCTTCTCTCGGCCTTGCCCCGGTCATCGTGCAGGCGGTGTTCCGGATCATTGCCGAGATCCGTCGAAACACAACAGTTTTACTTGTTGAACAAAATGCGCGAATGGGATTGTCCGTCGCCGATTATGGGTATGTGTTGGAAACCGGCCGTCTCGCTCTCGGCGGAAAACCCGACGAGTTGTGGGGCAATGAAGCAATCAGAGCCGCTTATCTAGGCGGCCATACGAAGGCAAACGTCTAACTATGGTAACAATTGAAAGTTCAGAAGCTCATCGACTTCGTCGCTGACATCTTTTCGCGTGCAGGGTCGTCAAGGGCCGAAGCAGAGCGCATCGCCAACTATTTGACGACCGCAAATCTGACGGGCCATGACAGCCACGGCGTCATCCGTGTGCCGCAATATGTGAAATGGGCGAAAGAGGGCGTTATTGTTCCCGACCAGAAGATCAAGCTCACTGTCGATACGCCGTCACTGGTCGTTGTCGATGGCGGGTTCGGCTATGGGCAGACCGTGACACCGCAGGCGGTCGCAATCGGCATCGAAAAATGCAAGGCCAATGGGCTGGCGGCCATGACGTTGCGCAACTCCGGCCATCTCGGGCGCGTCGGTGACTGGGCTGAAATGGCCGCTGCGGAAGGTTTGATCTCGATTTATTTCGTCAACGCCGCGGGCTCGGTTCTGGTGGCGCCCTATGGCGGCGTCGCCCGCAAGCTTTCGACAGCGCCTTATTGCGTCGGCATTCCGCGTCCCGGCAAGGGCCCGGTGGTGCTTGATTTCGCGACTTCGATCGTTGCCGAAGGCAAGGTGATGGTGGCAAGCCGCGGCGGCAAGAAGCTGCCCAAAGGCGCGCTGGTGAACGAGGATGGCAGTCTGAGCGAAGACCCGCATGTTCTGTACGGGCCATATGAGCCGAACGGCCCGCGTGTCCATGCGCAGGGCAAGGGTGCGATCCGCGCCTTTGGCGAGCACAAGGGATCGGGGCTTGCCTTGATGTGCGAACTGCTCGGCGGCGCGTTGACCGGCAACGGCGCGACAAAGCCTGACCGGCGTTTCTCCAACGGCATGCTGGCGATCTATATCGATCCGAAGCGTGTCGACCCCGAGCACTTCTTCGACGGCGAGGTCGCGCGTTACATCGCCTATTTCAAGGACAGCAAGCTGGCACAAGGCCACGACGCGGTTCTCATTCCTGGTGAACCGGAGGCCGCAATGCGCGCCGATCGCACCAAGAACGGCGTGCCGCTGACCGAGGAAACCTGGAATTCGATTACAGCAACCGCGCGTTTGGTTGGGATCGATGAGGCGGCCATCGCAAACGCCGCTGGATAACGACATCAACCGGAGGGCGGCTCATGCATGATCTGCGCCCGAGTGAAACAAAAATCAGAACAGAAACTGGAAACGAGCGAATGGCAAACAAGGTCAAAGAAATCTGGGCAGCCGGCAAGGTTGTCGTCAACGCATGGCTTGCAATCCCTTCGGGCTTCTCCGCTGAGGTGATGGCGCAATGCGGTTTCGACAGCGTCACGGTCGATATTCAGCACGGCGTGCAGGATTATCAGTCGATGATCCAGTGCTTCCAGGCGATGCAGGCGCATCCGGTTACGCCGATGGTTCGCGTGCCGTGGAATGAGCCCGGCATCATCGGCAAGGTCCTCGATGGCGGTGCATATGGCGTGATCTGTCCGATGATCAATACGAAGGAAGAGGCAGAGCGATTTGTTTCTTACTGCAAATATCCACCGCGCGGTGCGCGCAGCAACGGTCCAATCCGCGCCATGATGTATGGCTCGGCTGGCACCTACCAACAGACAGCCAATGATGAGACGCTGTGCATTCCGATGATCGAGACCAAAACCGCGGTCGATAATCTGGAATCCATTCTCGACGTTCCGGGCATCGCTGGTGTTTATATCGGACCTTCGGACCTTGGCTTCTCATACGGCTTGCATCCGACCCTCGACCGGACCGAGCCGGAGATGCTCGCAATCTACGAGAAGATCGTGAAGGCCTGCGAGAAGCGCGGCATCTTCCCGGGTATCCATTGCAGTGGAGCGGCCGGTGCAACCCTCGCCATCCAGCGCGGGTTCAAACTGGTCACAATCCTGAACGACAGTGGATTGCTGGCGATGTCCGCCAAGAACCACATCGCGGAGACACGGAAAAATTCCGGCGGTAAGGCGTAAAGCCTTCAACGGATCCAAACTCGTCATGCCCGGCCTTGTGCCGGGCATGACGTCTTTCCTATTTTATAAGACCAGGATGACCGGGACGATGTCCGGTTATGACGGTTAAAAATCGAGCTTCAGGAGATTGCCATGGCGCCCACACCTGTCATTCGGCTGCACCCTGACGACAGCGTGGTTATTGCCCGCGCGGCACTCTTGCTTGGAGTGGAGGTGGCGCAGGGAGTCACAGCCGCCGAGCGGATTCCCGCCGGTCACAAGGTGGCAGTGAAGCCAATCGCGGTCGGTGAACCGGTCAAGCGTTATGGCCAGATCATTGGTTTCGCCACAAAGCCGATTGCGCCGGGGCAACACGTTCACGTGCAGAACATCGGCATGGGCGAGTTCTCCAAGGACTATGCATGGGGCGTGGACGTCAAGCCGACGCCGAATTTTGATCTGCCCGCGACGTTCCAGGGGATTCGCCGTCCCGATGGCCGGGTTGCGACGCGCAACTACATCGGCATTCTCACCAGCGTCAATTGCAGCGCGCATGTCGCGGGCATGGTCGCTGACGTGTTCAAGAAGAACCCCTTCACGGGACACGATCCGCTCGTCGATTTTCCAAACGTCGATGGCGTGGTCGCGCTGACGCACAAGACCGGCTGCGGAATGACTCAGCTCGAACCGCTCACCGTGCTGCGGCGGACGCTCGGAGGCTACGCGCGGCATGTGAATTTCTCGCACGTGATCGTGCTCGGTCTTGGCTGCGAGATGAACCAGATCGGCGGCTTCATGCAAGAGCAGAAACTCGCCGGACGATTGCGCGCCATGGATATTCAGGAGGTTGGCGGCTCGCGCAAGACTGTCGAGGCGGGTGTCGCTTTCGTGCGCGAGGTGCTGGCGGATTCCAACAAGGCGAAACGTGAAGCCTGCTCGGCAAGCGAACTGACGGTCGCCCTGCAGTGTGGTGGTTCGGATGGCTACTCGGGCGTGTCGGCCAACCCGGCGCTTGGCGCGGCCAGCGATCTTTTGGTGCGGCACGGCGGCACCGTCATTCTGTCGGAAACGCCGGAGACCTACGGCGCGGAGCATCTGTTGACGCGACGCGCGGTGAGCCGCGAGGTTGGCGAGAAGCTCGTGGCGCTGATGCGCTGGTGGGAGGAGTACACGGCGCGCGAAGGCGCGGAGATGGATTCAAACCCAAGCCCCGGCAACAAGGCAGGTGGTCTCACCACCATTCTCGAAAAATCGCTCGGCGCCATGGCGAAAGCCGGCAGCACGAATCTTGTCGACGTGGTGGCCTATGCCGAGACCATCACGAAAAAGGGCTTCGTCTTCATGGACACGCCCGGTTTCGACCCGGTCGCGGCGACCGGGCAGGTCGCTGGCGGTGCAAACCTTGTCTGCTTCACCACCGGTCGCGGCAGCGTATTCGGCTGCAAGCCGGCGCCGTCGATCAAGCTTGCTACCAACACGCCGATGTTCAAGCGCATGGAAGAGGACATGGACGTAAACTGCGGCACCATTCTGGACGGCGATGAGACCGTGCAGCAGTGTGGCGAGCGTATCTTCGACCTCATGCTGCGTGTCGCATCCGGTGAGCAGACCAAGAGCGAGGCCTTTGATTTCGGTGCGGCTGAATTTGCACCATGGGTGCTCGGCGCAACGATGTAGGTCCTTGTTACGAAAGCTGCGGGAGAAGCCAGCATGTTCATTCTAAAAAATGCGCTCGCTGCTTTCATCGCATTGCTCATCTCGAGTTCCGTACACGCACAGGAATGGCCGACGCGGCCGATCACGCTGGTTGTTCCGTTTGCAGCGGGTGGCACCACGGATCTGGTGGCGCGGCCGATTGCGCAGGCGCTGACGGAAAAGCTTGGCCAGCCGGTGGTGGTGGAAAATCGCGCCGGGGCGGGCGGTACACTTGCGGCGGGCTTGGCCGCTAAGGCGCCGCCGGATGGCTACACGATCTTTCTTGCCACTGTTGCTCATACGATGGCGCCAGGTCTCTACAAGTCGCTGCCTTATGACTTCGAGAAAGACTTTGATCCGGTGACGCTGGCAGCGCAGGTACCTAACGTGCTGATCGTCAACCCGTCGGTGCCTGCGAAAACGGTCGGCGAGTTGATCGCTTACATCAAGGCCAATCCGGGAAAGGTCAATTTCGGATCGGCTGGGCCGGGCAGCACCGAACATATGTCAGGCGAACTGTTCCGTGCGATGTTGGCCGTCGAACGCGATGAAGCTGCACTTGTTTGGCGCGGAATGGATGAGCGGTTGCCGGTAGAGCACCGCGCCGACTGCGCACCACAGGCGATCCTGCAGGTGCGGCTGGTCAACGCCCCGCGCGCGGACTTGCCTGGAACGACGGGGGGCCACGCCTACGACATCGTTCACAACGGGCGGCGATGAATGCGATCGTGCTGCCGGGAGCTGCTGCCTGCACTCCCGACGCACGGGCGCGGGAAGGGTTCATCGAGCTGCCGTTCCCGCGCCACCACCATCACGAACCGCGCTATCGGGCACTCGGCTAGTCGATGGCGCGCAGGGTGGCACCGCCTCGCTGAACGTCGCCCGCACTTCCGGATGAAATCATCAGGTTTACTGCCTTGGGGCCTTGGCCCTTCTTCTTGTCCGGCTCGAAGTCGAAGGTGATACGTTGTCCTTCAGCCAACTCTTTCAATCCGGCGCACTCGACAGCGGTGATGTGGACGAACACATCCCGCCCGCCGTCATCGGGCTTGATGAAGCCATAGCCACGCTCTCCATTGAAGAACTTGACCGTACCAGTCATCGACATCGGGAAATTCCTCCCCCATGTTGCGGGCTTTACGTCCGGGTCGGCGTGACTTCATTGTCGCGAACCCCCCATCGGTTTTCAAGGTACTACCGGGGCCGGGGCGAACCGGGGGGCGACGGCAGGCCGATGGCGCGCTGTAGAACCCGCAGGCAGCAGCTCCCGCCAGCATTTGTGACATGGCTGGCGATCGGATCGCGCGGCCCGGTCTGCGAGCGGTGGCGCAACTCATTTTCGCGCTTCGTGTTTGATGTCGGCCCGCGACCAAGTTGGCGGCACCTTCTCGTCCGCCACGATCCGGCTGGCGAGTTTTCGCCGGACAATGCCGCATGGCGGATTGCGGCGAGGTATCGGCGGATACGATCGCCATGAGCGCTGTGGTGGGGTCTTCATAGGTCACCGCAATCGCCCCCCAATACATTTCTTATTCACGACATCAGATATCACCATCTCTCGATACCGTTCCCAAGTGTACCCAGCCTTCTTAGCGTCCTCTTTCATTTCAGGTGTGGTTATCTTGTCCATATGATCTGACACACGTCGCATGCATGCCTTCAATTCCTGCATGGTAGTCGGTAAAGGTTCGGCTCTAACCGTGCTGACGCCGACGATCATCATCAGCGCAATCGAAACACTTTTGATCATATGTAATCTTTCCAAGGCTTAGAAACCGGCTTCAGCGTCAGACAGCCGCCACAGCGCGCACCGCCTCGCTTGCGGGGGTCTTCGTCTTGATCCACGTCTTTGACGGCCCGCTCCGACAGGGCGCGTCCTTTGACATATATCAATCGAGTGTCCCGCTTTATCGTCCCACCATACAGACCGGTTGGTCTGGACACATCTCACGTTGGCCAAGTGAGTGAGGCATTTTTTCTTTTGGGACAATGACCTATGATGAAGAATATAATGGTAATTGGTGCCGTAGTACTTCTCTCCGCACCGGTCGCGATGGCAAAGGAGCGGTCACTTGGGGTCTGTGCGGCCGACATCAAGGCAAAATGTGCTGGAGTTAAGCCCGGCGGGGGCCGCATTAAAGACTGCGTGAAAACACACGCCGCAGAATTTTCCGACGCGTGTAAGGCGAAGCTTGCGCGGGTCGCCGAGATCAGCAAGGCCTGCACGACTGATGTAAAGGAAAGTTGCCCCGGCAAGGAACGAAGTTGCATCCTGAAAAGTATTGGCAACGTCAAAGACCAATGCAAGGAGGCGCTCGCGAAGTCAGTGGCCGGGACAAAATAGTTATCTCTCGATCATTGCGGCTGGCTGTCGGCCCCGCGCATGACGATCCTGAGTGCATCGTCCGGCAGTGGCCGTTGCAGTGCCTTGGCCTCATCCCACGGCGCGCGCATCCAGACGTCGGGTGCGCTACCCCAAAAATGTGCGCATAGTAGTAATCAACCAGCCTTGGCGAACTTCACGGTTATGACCGAAAGAGCGCGAAGTAGATCACGTACAGCCATCCCAAGATGCCGTGAATGATCGCCCACAGTATCGAGTGGTTCGTGGTGTAGCTGATCGCGATGGCGAGCGCGCTGCCAAAGCTCACGCCCCACTTCGCACCCTCTGTTCTGACCATGTAGTAGCGGCTTCCGTTCATGTTCGCTCCATCACCGACAGATGATCGCACTCACCGCTCGCCCGGCCACCACGTCGAGGGCGGATCGCTAGCCGTGATCTTGGTCGCACGCAGCGCCACCAGATGGCTCCGCTTGTAGGGATAGCCGCGCACTTGTGAGCAGTCCTTGCAGCGCATGTATCGTTCAAGTTCATGGATCGGCGTCGTCTTCGGTTGCCGCACGATGTCGAGGGCCACGGTTTGGTGGGTCTCGCAGCCAAGGCATTTCACTTCGAGATAACCAAACCCGGCATTGAGTGCGTCGCCGAGCGCTGGCGATGGCTGCGCCGGACCCTGAAAGCCGAGCATGCGCTTATTCCACGCCTCGCAGGCAAGCCGGTCGGCTTCCTTGCGTGCTTCCTTCGCCCGCTCTGCCGCTGCCCGGATCGATGCGCCGTAAATCGTCTCGCGTGATTTGGTGCCCATGGCGAGAAGGATGCGCCGGGCCGCGCGGGACAGGCAAGCCGCTACAGATAGCGGGGAAAAGCGGGACGGGCACAACGGCGGCGAGGCAGCATCCCGATCCGCACCGTCCGGCATCAGGCGCAACAGTGGCGGGGATAATGAATTTTCAGCCGAAAACTTGGTTTTACTGCATCCGCCAGCGGTGGCTGGTTTTAGCAACGACCAACCAGCCACCGGAGCAAGCCAGTGCGAAACCAGAAACCCTTCACGGTCTTTCAGCCGATACCCGGCCAGAATTTCGCGAAGCCGCTTTTCATCGTTTACGCCTATTCGCTCGAGCAGGCCCGCGCGCTAGTCGCGGCAAGGGTAGCGGGCGAGACCATCGTCGTCGGCCCCGTCTCGCGCAGACGGAGCAAGCCAGTGATCCCCGACACCCGCAACGGCCTTCCCGCGATGGCCTGCGTCTCAGCGATGCAGAAGGCGATCAGGCGCGGCATGGAGAGCGAAGCGATGGAATTCGCCTGCGAACTGCTGCACACGTCCAAAGCCTTCCACTCGATGGTCTGCAATCGCCTCGAAGTCATTTGCCATGAAGACCTCGACACGCTCGCAGCGCCGCATGTCTTTCCGTTCGTCGCCGCATCACTCGCGGCAGTCAAGGGAGCGGTACAGCAAGAGCGATCGGTGAAGCCCGCCTGATGGTCGGCAACGCGATCCGCATGATGTGCCGGTCACCGAAGTCCCGCGCTGGCTGTCACTTCGGTGCGGCCATCGGACTTCGATCTATGCTTGAGGACTACGCACCGAAGATACCGGACTACGCCCTCGACATGCACACGATGAAGGGCAAGGCGATGGGCCGTGGTCTCGATCACTTCCGCAAGGAAGGCGCGAAGCTGGTACCGGAGCCGACAGAGCCGCGACCCGTACATCGAGGAAGCCTACAGGCTGTGGGCGATCAAGCAGCAGGGCAAGTGACGGCGCGGGCCGGTCTCGACGTGAACAAACCCAAGCGTTTTGCGTCAGTTCATGCGGGCAACGATATGTCCGGTGTTGGACGGAAACCGGAAGTAGTCAGCGCAGGGCCAAACGACGCGAAATTGCTGACTACTTCCGCGTTTGGCACTTTTCGGACCTCGCTCATGTCCGAGTTCAGTCCGCAATGCGCAGCAAAGCGGGTTGGTTACAGCTAAAGCAGGAGCAGCTCGCTATGTTGTAAGGAGGCCCGCATCGCTGCGGGCTTTTCTGTATTACCAACCGCGGTATCCGCCTCCGCCGAAGCCAAATGTTACGCTCGGCCCGCCATAACCATACCCGCCGCCATAGTACGGCCCGCCATAACCGCCGCCATAGTACGGCCCACCATAACCGCCGCCATAGTACCGCCGCGGAGCGTAGCCGTAGCTTCTATAATACGGGCGGTAGTGACGATAGCCATAGTGGCGATAGTATCGACGCTGAGAGCTGATGTCGGTCGGTGATTGAGTTACGTCGGTTGCCGCCTTTGCCTTCACCGTGTTGTCTGCGGCGTTTGCAGCGGAACTACCGAGCAGCGCGGCTGCGCCAACTGCCATCGCGAGAAACAACTTTTTCATACAAGCACTCCCTTTAACGTGTGGAGTGTTAATGACCGCGAACGTCCTGCGTTCCGGCGTGTGACATTAATTCCCTCTAGGTGTTTGAACAACCGTTCATATTCATTAACGGTGTCGTACAGGGCGTGACCTCGCAGCCCGCCAAGGCATTCGTCCCGGCGGACGGTGGCTCAAAATTGGATTGCTGTATGGCGATCCTTAGCAACGCGAGCTTTTGTTATCCGGTCTCAGGCTCGCGACGGCTGAATAAGCCTAAACCGAACGCGCAGCCTCGCAGTGTTCGCGGTTGTCAACGCCGCGCGCTATGAGGGCGAGCCTTATGACCGCTTCTCTAATCGGACGTTTGGGGTCAAGCGCTTTCAGACTATCCACCACCACAGTGTCGATGTCGCTTGCGGGCTCGTGCTTCTCTTCGGAATCGGCACCGAGGCCCTTCCATGATGGGATTCGACGACGGGGTGGAACAATCTTTTGGGCGGCCTTGCCGTCTTGCAGACAGTAGGTCCAAGCGGACATACGAACTCACCTCATCCATCGTCCCGCGAGGGACATCCTTCCACCGCTGTGGTGGAGTTCGAGTTTCCTCCTGTCGCGTTTGATCCCGCGCGGTTCTCACGCCGTTGTAACTTCCCGGGTCCACCGGAACTCGGTGCCGTCAACCCAGATGCGATGCATGATCACGGCCAACCGGCGCGCCAGCGCCACGATCGCCTTTTTCATCCCGCGGTGCCTGGCGATCTTCATCGCCCAGGCCTTGAGCCAGGACCACTTTGCTGAACGCACCAGCGCGATCTGAGCCGCTTCGTAGAGCATCATCCGCATCATCTCGTCCCCGCACTTTGATATAGCGCCGGTTCGGTTGATTTCGCCCGATTGATACTTGGAAGGCGTCAGCCCAAACACCGCCCCGACTGCCTTGGAGTTTCGGAAGCGTGCGGGAACATCGACGGTAGCGCGATAGGTCAGCGCCACCACAGGGCCGACACCGGGGACCGTCATCAGGCGCCGGCACACATCATCATTCCGGACGACGGCCAGCAAGCGACGATGAAGAATGCCGATCTGCTGGCGAAGCGTCCGCCGGACAATGAGCAGCGGTTCGATTAACTCAGCCAGATCAGGGAGGTTTAACTCCTTGATGCGCGCCTCGAACTTCACCGTTCCCACCACGCCTACCTTGAGGCCGAAGTTACGCAAAGTCCCGCGCAGGTCGTTATCGATGGCGATAGCCTTCGACTGCAGCAGTTTGCGATGGGTCAGCAGCATTCGTAGTTTCTGACTGCGCAGCGTCTTCACATGCACCGGACGATAAAGTCCCGCCCGCATCATCCGCGCGATGCCGCGCGCGTCATTGCGGTCGGTCTTGTTGATTTGTGCGCTCAGCACCGCCCTCATGTGCCGCGTCTCGACACAGATCGCCGGCAAGCCTGCTTCGGCAAGTGCGCTAAAAAGCCATTGCGACAGCGGCCCGGCTTCCAGGCCAATCCGCTTGAAGTGGTAGGCGGGGTTCGTCAGCACTGGCAGCAGAGCTTCAGGTTCGCTTGCCACCTTCGCTTCCCGCACGATCCTGCCTGTATCATCTACAATGCAGACACTCGTCTCCTTGACTGAAACGTCTAGTCCAGCAAAATGGTCCATGCTGCGCTTCTCCTTCTGATGCTTGAGGCCGTAACAACGGACCTCGTTTCACCATCAGCCTGAAGCGCAGCACCCAAAATCTCAACTATCAACAAGCTCACCGGCCGATTACCCCATCTTATGGTGGCGGGTTCAACTGATCGCTGCAACACATTCGGCGAACTTCTCAGCTGGGGTTTGATAGAGCAAGGTCTTTCGCGGCCTTTCGTTGAGCTGCCTTGCGATGGCGCTGAGCTTGGTCTGACTATGCAGGGACAGATCGGTTCCGCGTGGAAGATATTGGCGCAGCAATCGGTTGGTGTTTTCGTTTGAGCCGCGCTGCCAGGGAGACCGAGGGTCACAAAAATAGACCTCGACCTCGGTGGCCAATGTCAGGCGCTGATGATCGGAGAGCTCTTTGCCTCTGTCCCAGGTCAGCGACCGGTAAAGTTCACTGGGCAATCTCTGCGATTGTTTGATCAGCGCCGAGACGACGCTTTCAGTATCCTTGTTCGCGACCTTGACCAGCATCACGTAGCGCGAATGACGCTCAACAAGCGTTGCGACATAGCTGTTCCTGGACCCGCCGATCAGGTCGCCCTCCCAATGGCCCGGCACGGCGCGATCTTCAGCAGAGGCCGGTCTTTCGCGGATGGACACGGCATTCTTTATCTGGCCGAGCCCGTTGCGTTTCAGGCTGGCGTGCCTGGAGCGGCGGATGGTGCGTTTCGCTCTGAGGTGCTCAAGCAGTTCCTTCTTCAGCACCCCACGCGCCTGGATGAACAGGCTGCGATAGATCGTCTCGTGTGACACCTGCTTTTGCGGCTCCCCTGGATATGTGCGCTTGAGCCAACCCGCGATCTGCTCCGGTGACCATTGCCGCCGCAGCTTGATCGATACTGTTCGGCTCAGGAACGGACGGCAAGCCAGCTTGCACAGTTTGGGACGCCGCGCCCGATCCCAGGCGGCCTGATCTGACCGGGCAGCCCGATAGCGGCCTGACCCGCCATTGCGACTGACTTCGCGGCTGATGGTCGATGCGGATCGTCCCAATCGGCGCGCAATCGACCGCAACGAACATTGCGTGCTGAGCCCTCTGGAAATCTCCTCTCGTTCAAAAAGACTGAGTGCCTGCTTGGCGCGGTGCCGATCCGGCGGACGAATACCGCCGGTTGGCGAGATCACCGAAAAGACCGACGAAGAATCCCGGTCAAATCCACGTCCGATTGAACTCATCGGCTCGCCAGCCTGCCAGCGATCCCAGATTTCAGCTCGTTGAGCCGCCGAGTAATAAATGCGACGTCGCTGCTTCATGCCCACACTCCATCTTTGCTAAAAGATTAGTGTGTTGCGTTGACCAGTTGAGCCCACCGCCCTTTCCGGACATAGCTGGTCTAGCTGATCGTGTCCGCTTACGGGGGAGAAGCGGGCATCAAAGCATTCGCAGTTTGAGGCCTGTTTCCGCCCCATCTGGCGAACCGCCCGTTGTGTACCGACCGGCATAAAATTAAGCCGCGATTGAAAAATTGGAAATACGTTTAAACCGCGCCGTCGCGCGGTCCCCGCACTAACTCACGCCCTCAGAAGGACCCGGACGACCGATTGCGGAGGTTAGCGTTGTGCGTCGTTTCCGGTGATGCTGTTTCGAAGCTCGATTGGGCTGGCGATGGTGCGGAGCGTCTTGAAACCTTCGCCGGTGCCAAGGATCGTCACGTTGCCATAGTCGAGCATGCGCCCGAAGATTGATTGATCGATCTGGACGCTCTCGACCTTGTCCATGTTCATCTCGTTGGTCTCCCGCTGGATGAGACCTTTCTTGTAGATGACCCGTCGGTTGGTGACTGCGATCTCGGTGACCCACCACTGGAACCATTGCTGGATCAGGAGAATGGCCGCAACGAGCGCGAGGGCGTATGCCGTATACCGCCAAAGTCCCGGCAGGAGCCGCGTATCGCCGAGCCAGTAAGCGACCACCGCTAGGAGTGCAACCGCAACACCGGGCCAGTACACTATCCAATGAATGGACGAGATGTGCCGGACCTGCTCACTGGGCTGCAAGACGTGCTGAACGTAGCTCACAATGAGTAGTCTCCTTCTTCAGCATAAGAGAACCCCACCTGATATTCCAACAACGGTGCGGACCATCAGGGCAGGTGCAGAGGATTTTCTGATCAAGCCGGTACCCGCACCAGTGAGTAAGTCTGCCACGCGCCTTGCACGGCCTATTGGCTCTCCCGGTTTCAGCAGGTCTCATTTGCAGGATCGCGCTGTTAAGAAACTTAACAGCGCAAAAGGGCGAGCCGCGACGTCCACCGTTTCAGTTCGCGCGATGGCTTCGGGTAGTGACGTCGCCCAGCCAGTGGAATTACTTAGCTGCGCCGGTAGTTGTACCTGTTCCGGTAGTTGTACCTGTGCGCCGCATCTCACGTCGCTCGTGCCGTCCTGTGCGCCGCGCCTCACGTCGCTCGTGCCGTCCTGCGCGCCGCTCCTGACGCCGCTCCATGCCAACGGTCTGAGCCTCAGCATCAGATACTGCCAGTACCGTAGGAGCCGCCGCGAGGCCGAACGCAGCCGCAAAACCCAACAGAGAAAGGGCCTGCCGACGAGAGATCGCTTCCGACTTCATAATTGCGCTCATGTCAAACCTCCCTGACTGGATGAACCATCTGCCAGTGCAATCCACCCGGCTCGGCCTACATTGATCCACATCAACAGTGGGACCGCCCGCGACGACGACAGGCGGCAGACATCGGGCAGGTCGGCATCGAGGCCATTAGGAAGCCGCACAGCGCGCCGGGAGGCAGGGCTACAGGACACAGGGCCGGGGATTATTCACATCTTCCGAAACTGTTTACCGCTGACGTTCCGATGGTTGCGATCTCAAGAAAGCTCGAAAAATTGCTCGCAAGTTTCACCGCCATACCGCGTCCCGGAACATCTATGACGATAAATTCGCCGGAGGAGTGGAAGCGGGCGTCGTAGTTGTCACAGCCGCGAGCATCGCAACGAGAGTAAGTTTGCCTCTCCAAGTCGATCACGTTCCAAACTCCCGGGTTGAGAGGCTTACATCCTCCGCCAGCATCGCAAATGAATTTTGATGCAATACGACACGTCATAGGTTTCGCGATGGCAGAGTTCGAAATAACCATCGTTGCTAGCATTATCCCCACGGCAATCCTCGACATAAGAAATCCCACCTTGCTCTCATCGAAATCCGGGCGCTTCCGCCAATCCAAAGAATAAGTATCAAGCCCAGAATGGCCGCAAACACCCATCCGCCGAGCATTAGTAGCGGCACCAGTCCGAAACCCCAGCACGGCAAGAAGCAACACGAGGAGGAGCACAAAGCTTGCCCATGTCGCATCAACCCGTGCCGGTGTTCGATGACGGACGGGACAGCGGCATGCAGCGCGCACCGCGAGCACACATCGAGCCGTTGCGGCGTGGTGAGCGGCAGCGATCAGGCAATGTCGTCAACGTAACGGCTCTCCAAGATAGAGCGATAGTGGTTCATCCTGCACCATCGAGCAGACATCCTCTCGGTTGATCTTGGTGCGCACCATGGTCACCGCCTTCGCTACGCGGTCGAACGTCAGCGTTTGGCCAACGCAAAGGTCCGGCAAGCTCGGCTCAGCCACCACGCTCTGGGCATCGAGCTTCGTGATACGGAACGACTTGCTATACGAGGAGAGCCAAGGCTGGCCGCTCGGCGACATCACGTCGGCTTGGTACAGATCACAGTTGCTCTCAGATGCAGTGCAGATAATGCGGACAGTGTTGACCTTGTTAGCCAAGCTTGCACCTCGCCAACTACCCATCGCACTGAGATACGCTGCCTGCCGGTCGGCCAGTTTGTCGTTAAAGCTGAAACCTATACTGGCAAGAACGTCCTGCTCGGTAAGCGCCCGCGCGTACCAACCCACACTGCCACCGACCACAAGCCCCAAGAGCAACCACAGTCCCGGCTTCATTGCTGTCCCCCACGACAAGCGTAGCTTTTTCCTTCGCGGGGTGCGGGTTGTTTTCCGAGATACCCACAGTCCCGGCAGCGCGGCACCGGGAGCGGCAACCGGGACCGAGCCGACTGATGCCGAAAGGCACGCCGTCAGCCATTCGAGACAAGCTTTATGAGCAGATTGGGAGCACCCTGAAAGACCCCAATATCGTCGCGCGGTTGCGGGAAATGGGCGCCCAGCCCGGCGGGCAGTCGCCGGCCGAAGTCGCGACCTTCATTACGGCCGAGACGGCGAAATGGAAGAAAGTCGCCAAGGAATCCGGCGCCAAGATCGACTAGTGTCCCGTCTCCGAATAACCGACCAGTTTGCGGCGCGTTCGCACGGTTATTCGGAGACGAAAGGACACTAGCAAAATCAAAATGGCTAGTATCCCGATTTCGAAGTTCGCCCAAGCTTGCGGCCTGCTCCGATGCGAACTTCGAAATCAAAGGGACACTAGCAAGCTTATGATTTTAGTGCCGCTTTTGGATTTGAAGTTCTTCGCCGAGCTTGCGGATTTACTCGGAAAAACTTCAAATCCGCGGCACTAGTGTGGCCTCTGTCTCGCAATTGCCGGTAAGAGACGAGCTGCAAGACAGGTCGGCAATTGCGAGACGCCACACTAGGCGGCGGCTTTGCCTTTCAGCGGAAAATGGTCTTTAAGTGCCATTCGCGCACAAAGTTTCGCTTAAGAACCTGACGGAAAAGACAAAATGACCAAGGGTCTCAAGAAGGGCCTGACCAGCTACGGCGATCCGGGATTTTCGCTGTTCCTGCGCAAGGCCTTCATCAAGGCGATGGGCTATTCTGACGACGCGCTGGAGCGCCCCATCGTCGGCATCACCAATACCTACAGCGACTACAATCCCTGCCACGGCAACGTGCCGCAACTGATCGAGGCCGTGAAACGCGGCGTCATGCTGGCGGGTGGGATGCCAATGGTATTCCCGACCATCTCTATTGCCGAGAGCTTCTCATATCCGACCTCGATGTATCTTCGCAATCTGATGGCGATGGATACGGAGGAGATGATCCGCGCGCAGCCGATGGATTCGGTCGTGGTGATCGGGGGCTGTGACAAGACTCTGCCAGCGCAGATCATGGCCGCTGTCAGCGCCGATTTGCCGACGGTGGTGATCCCGGTCGGGCCTATGGTCGTTGGACATCACAAGGGCGAAGTGCTCGGCGCCTGTACCGACTGCCGCCGCATGTGGGGAAAATATCGCGCGGGTGAAATCGACGCGGAAGAGATCGAAGCGGTCAATGGCCGTCTGGCGCCGTCGGTCGGCACCTGCATGGTGATGGGTACGGCCAGCACCATGGCCTGCATCACCGAGACGCTGGGGTTGTCGCTGCCCATGAGCGCAACGATCCCTGCGCCGCACGCCGAGCGTGTGCGTTCGGCTGAAGCCAG
Source organism: uncultured Alphaproteobacteria bacterium (assembly GCA_963751855.1). Classification (GTDB taxonomy): domain Bacteria; phylum Pseudomonadota; class Alphaproteobacteria; order Rhizobiales; family Xanthobacteraceae; genus Afipia. The sequence continues at coordinate 32,725 of CAVVWF010000002.1, forward strand.
CGGCAAGCGTGCCGCTGAGATGGCAGTCACCGGTGGTCCACGACCAAGCGAATTGCTGACGCCGTCGGCATTCCGCAATGCGCAAGTCGTGCTGCAGGCCATCGGCGGGTCGACCAACGGTCTGATCCATCTGACCGCGATCGCCAATCGTACGCCACATCGCATCGAGCTGGATGCCTTCGACAAGCTGAGCCGCGAGGTGCCGGTGCTGATCGACCTCAAGCCGTCTGGTCAGCACTACATGGAGCACTTCCATCATGCCGGCGGCGTGCCGAAGCTGATGAAGCAGCTTGGCGATCTGATCGATCTCGATGCTAAGACCGTCGCCGGCGGCACGCTGCGCGACGTTGTGGCGAAGGCCGAAGAAGTGCCGGGGCAGGATGCGATCCGTCCACGCGATAATCCCATCAAGCCCGAAGGTGCGATGGCGGTGCTGCACGGCAATCTCGCGCCGCGCGGGGCCATCATCAAGCATTCGGCGGCCAGCCCTCAATTGTTGCAGCACACCGGCCGCGCCGTGGTGTTCGAGTCGGTCGAGGACATGACGCTGCGCGTGGACGATCCGAATCTCGACGTGAAAGCGGATGACGTGCTGGTGCTTCGCAATGCCGGACCTAAAGGTGCGCCGGGCATGCCGGAGGCGGGTTATCTGCCGATCCCGCAAAAAATCCTGCGCACAGGCGTGAAAGACATGGTCCGTATTTCGGATGCGCGCATGAGCGGCACGGCATTCGGAACGATCGTATTGCACATCACGCCGGAGTCCGCTGTCGGCGGTCCGCTGGGCTTGGTGAAGACCGGCGACATGATCAAGCTCGATGTCGCTGGTCGCAGCATCGAACTCCTGGTTGACGAGGCGGAGCTCAAGAAACGGCAGGCTGCTCTTCCGAAGCCGGAAACCCCGGATTGGGCGAAGCGTGGCTACGCACATCTGTTCAATGAAACGATCACGCAAGCCGACGAAGGTTGCGATTTCGATTTCATGCGGCGTGAAGGAAAGTAGGGCCCTCAACAGGCCGCGTTCTGCTATTTGCCTTGGCGCAGACGCGGACCTGCTTGCGTATCCCAGTGAAGATTGTCGCTCCGAAAAAAGATTGCCGGATAAAGCCCGGCAATCTCGTTTTGGTGACGGAATTGAGTTTCACGAGGCCTAGTAGGTCGCGCGGCCACCCGAGATGTCGAACACGGCGCCGGTGGTGTAGAGGCATTCTTCGGATGCCATCCAGGTAACGAGCGACGCGAGTTCGTCGACCTTCAGGAAGCGTCCGCGTGGAATTTTCGACAGCATGAAGTCGATGTGCTGCTGCGTCATCTGATCGAAGATCGCGGTCTTGGCGGCCGCCGGCGTCACGGCGTTGACCGCGATGTCCGTACCGGCCAGTTCCTTGCCGAGTGACTTCGTCAGCGCGATGACGCCGGCCTTGGAGGCCGAATAGTGCGACGCGTTGGGATTGCCTTCCTTGCCGGCGATGGAGGCGATGTTCACGATGCGCCCGTAGTTCTGCTTCATGCATCGTTGGCACGACGGCCTTGCAGCAGAGGAAAGGGCCATCGAGGTTGATCTTCATCACCTGCCGCCACTCATCGTAGGACAGGTCGGCGACGGTCTTGTTGACGCCGGCGATACCCGCATTGTTGACCAGGATGTCGATGCGGCCGAACGCTTTCAGCGTCGTATCCCTCGCAGCTTCGACGGCTTCAACGTTGGTCACATCGACTTCGAGCGCCGTCACGGCGGAGCCGATTTCCTTGGCGGTCTTCTCCGCCAGCGGCTGGTCGAAATCCCAGATCGCGACTTTCGCCCCCGAGGCGACGAAACGTTCGGTGATGGCGCGGCCGAAGCCCTGCGCGCCGCCGGTGACGACGGCAAATCGTCCGGTCAGATCAATCTTGTTCAAGGCGTCTCTCCAGATAAGATTTTATTATAGTGTCCAGCCGCCATCGATGATGTGCGCGACACCGGTGGTGAAGGCGCTTTCATCGCTGGCGAGATAAACGGCAAGCGATGCGATTTCCTCCGCGGTGCCGAGCCGGCCCATGGGCTGGCGGCTGACGAACATGTCTCGGCCGCCAGCGCCGAGCGCCGCGGCACGGCCCAGCATGGAGGGAGTTTCGATGGTGCCGGGGCAGATCGCGTTACAGCGGATACCCTTGGTGATGAAATCGACTGCGACCGCGCGGGTCAGTGCCGCAACGGCGGCCTTGGTCGCGCTGTAAACGTAGCGGTTCGGCGCGGCCTTGAACACGCCCGCTGCCGACGAGACGTTGATGATCGAGCCGCCGCCGCCTTCCAGCATGGCAGGCAGGAAGGCCTTGATCGTGCGGTGCATGGATTTCACGTTGAGGTCGAATGAGAAATCCCAGTCGTCCTCCGAGCATTCCAGCACCGTGCCGTTGTGCACGAAGCCTGCGGCGTTGAGCAGAATGTCGACCTTGCCGACGCGCTTGGCCAGCGCATCGACCGCCGCTGTGTCGCGCGCGTCGAGCTTGAACGTTTCTGCCACGCCGTCCTTGGTCAGTGTGGCGACAGCCTTGTCATCAAGGTCGGTCGCAATCACGGTCGCGCCTTCTTTCGCGAAGGCGAGGGCGCAGGCGCGGCCAATACCTGCCGCACCGGCTGTCACGAAGGCGCGTTTGCCTTTCAGTCGATCAGACATGTGATGGTCCTGCTTCAGTATGTTCTTGCTTAGTGATTATCGCGCGCAACGCCGATGGTGCCGGCGATATTGTGATAGCGCGTCGCGAGTTCGAGGCAGGCGCCGGTGGCTTGCTGGCCGACCGTGTTGCGATAAAGCTCCTGCCACGGCGTCTGATTGCTTGGGTACGGGAAGCCGCCCTTTGCCGTCAGATCCGCGTGACGCTGCTTCACCTCTTCGGCAGAGATCAGAATATTGGCTTCGCCCTTGTTCAGGTCGATACGGACACGGTCGCCGGTTTTAAGAATCGCAAGACCGCCGTTGGCTGCTGCCTCCGGAGAGGCATTGAGGATCGATGGTGAACCCGATGTGCCGGACTGGCGTCCATCACCGATGCAGGGCAACGACGTGATGCCCTTTTTGATCAGTGCCGCAGGCGGCTGCATGTTCACGACTTCCGCGCCGCCAGGATAGCCGATCGGGCCCACACCGCGCACGAACAGCATGCAATGTTCGTCGATGTTCAGGGATGGGTCGTCGATGTGGTCGTGATAATCCTCCGGGCCTTCAAACACGATCGCGCGTCCCTCGAAGGCTTCAGGATCCTTCGGGTTCGAAAGATAGCGGTCGCGGAATTCCTTCGAGATCACGCTGGTCTTCATGATCGCGGAATCGAACAGGTTGCCGCGCAGCACGAGGAAACCTGCGTCCTTCACCAGCGGCTTGTCGTAGGCGCGGATCACGTCGTTGTCCGGCACGGGAGCCGACTTGCAGTTCTCGCCCATGGTCTTGCCGTTGACGGTCAGGGCACCTTCGTGAATGCGTTTGTGCTTCATCAACTCGCGCACCACGGAGGGTACGCCGCCTGCGCGGTGATACTCCTCGCCGAGATAGAAGCCCGCCGGCTGCATGTTCACGAGCAGCGGCACGTCGTGACCAAATTTCTGCCAGTCCTCAATGCTGAGCTCGACACCAATATGGCGGGCGAGGGCGTTGATGTGGATCGGTGCGTTGGTGGACCCGCCGATCGCCGAGTTCACGACGATACAGTTCTCAAATGCCTCGCGGGTGAGGAAATCAGATGGCTTGAGATCTTCCCATACCATCTCGACGGCGCGTTTGCCGGTTTCGTAGGCAATCTGTCCCCGCTCGCGATAGGGCGCCGGAATTGCCGCGCAACCAGGCAGCGAGAATCCGAGCGCTTCCGCCAGCGAATTCATGGTGGAGGCCGTGCCCATGGTGTTGCAATGGCCCACGGAAGGGGCGGAGGACGCGACGATGTCCATGAATTCGTCGTAGTCGATTTTGCCGGCCGCCATTTCTTCGCGCGACTTCCAGACCACGGTGCCGGAGCCGGTGCGCTCGCCGTTGAACCAGCCGTTCAGCATCGGCCCGCCTGAGAGCACGATCGCCGGAATGTTGACGGTCGCAGCTGCCATCATGCAGGCTGGGGTTGTCTTGTCGCACCCAGTCGTGAGCACCACCCCGTCCAGCGGGTAGCCGAACAGAATTTCAACGAGGCCAAGATAGGCGAGATTACGGTCGAGCGCGGCGGTTGGCCGTTTGCCGGTTTCCTGAATCGGATGGGTCGGGAATTCCATGGCGATGCCGCCGGCCTCACGAATGCCCTCGCGTACGCGTTGCGCAAGTTCGATGTGATGGCGGTTGCAAGGAGAAAGATCATTACCCGTCTGGGCGATACCGATGATCGGCTTGCCGGACTGCAATTCCTGACGGGTCAGCCCATAATTCAGGTAGCGCTCAAGATAAAGAGCGGTCATCCCGGGATTGTGAGGGTTATCAAACCAGAGCTGGGAACGGAGCTTGCGGCCTTTGCCATTATTATTTGCGTTGTTGTCGTTGGCGTTTTTCGTCACTGTTTTCTCCCGCACTGCACACAATGACTTTGTGTGACTGGCTTTAGTAATGTTTGCATGTCGGAGCGACCTCTGCAACGTTGCCGGCCAAACATCCGATCTTTGAGCAATTAAGGGACACAGTTGAAAAAGTCTGATAAGACATCAGTCTAATAGCAAGAACGGTCAAACCGCTGGCAATACCTTCAAGAGAAACTTCCAACACCGAAGTTTGAGAAAAATACAGAGCAGCGACGGCTTTCGGCCGGACGACGCCGGGGAATACAAGGAGAGAGCTACATGGCGTCCGTGCACATTCACGACGTGCGTAAATCATTTGGCGGATTCGAAGTCCTGCATGGCGTGTCGGTTCCGATCGAGGACGGGCAGTTTGTCGTTCTCGTGGGGCCTTCGGGCTGTGGAAAATCGACCCTGCTGCGCATGCTGGCGGGTCTGGAAAAGATCACCTCAGGAACGATTTCGATCGGTGACCGCGTCGTCAACGACGTGCAACCGAAAGAACGGGACATCGCCATGGTGTTCCAGAACTACGCGCTCTATCCGCACATGACGGTCGCGCAGAATATGGGCTTTTCGCTCAAGCTGCGGAACGCAAATCCTGACGAGACCAGCAAGCTGGTCAATCGGGCGGCGGATATTCTCGGGCTGCGCGAGATGCTCGATCGTTATCCACGGCAATTGTCGGGCGGTCAGCGCCAGCGCGTCGCCATGGGCCGCGCCATCGTGCGTGACCCGCAGGTGTTCCTGTTCGACGAGCCGCTGTCGAATCTCGACGCGAAGCTGCGCGTGGCCATGCGCACCGAAATCAAGGAACTGCATCAGCGGCTCAAGACCACCACGGTTTACGTGACGCACGACCAGATCGAAGCGATGACCATGGCGGACAAGATTGTTGTCATGCACGATGGCATCGTCGAGCAAATGGGTTCGCCGCTCGAGCTTTACGATCATCCGGACAACAAATTTGTTGCCGGTTTCATCGGTTCGCCGGCGATGAATTTTCTTGAAGGTAAGCTGGTCAACAGCAACCAGCCCTACGTCGAAACGCAGAATGGAAGCCGTCTGCCGCTTCTGGCTTCGCGCAGCGGATTGGATGGAAAGCCCGTGACCTACGGCATCCGTCCCGAGCATCTCGAATTCGCCGACGATGGTGTCGAGGCCGAGGTTGCTGTCGTTGAGCCGACCGGGTCGGAAACGCAGATCGTTGCGCGCATCGGTGACCAGGACCTGATTGCCGTGATCCGCGATCGTCGTCCGGTCAAGCCCGGCGACAAGATCAAGCTAAGGCCGGTCGCAAGCGCCGCGCATGTGTTCGACAAGGAGACTGGCAAGCGTCTCATCAACTGAGGCGTTCTGGATCGACAACGTTCGTAACTAACAACCGGTCCGCATCATCAAGAGCCGGTGTAACAGGGAGAAGGTCAATTATGACGACGTTTATGCCAAATCGACGGTCGTTGCTGAAAGGTGGCGCTTCGGTGCTCGCCGGTGCGGCAACTTTGACGGCCGACCAGTTGCTCGGCTTCGCCAAGGCCTGGGCGCAGACTGCGCAGTGGAAGCCGGAAGCGGGCGCCAAGATCAATCTGTTGCGCTGGAAGCGCTTCGTGGAAGCCGAAGATCAGGCGTTCATGAACATGATCCAGGCTTTCACCAAGGCGACGGGTGTGGAAGTCAACGTATCCAACGAATCCTATGACGACATCCAGCCCAAGGCGTCGGTTGCCGCCAACACGGGGCAGGGCCTCGATATGGTGTGGGGTCTCTATTCGTTGCCGCACTTGTTCCCGGAAAAGTGCACCGACGTGACCGACGTCGCGACCTATCTCGGCGGCAAGTACGGCGGCTGGGCGCCGTCGGCCGATGCCTATGGCAAGTCCAAGGGCAAGTGGATCGGCATTCCAATCGCCTGCACGGGCGCGCTGATGAACTATCGCATCAGCTCGATGGAAAAAGCCGGCTTCAAGGAATTTCCGAAGGACAACGCGGGCTTCCTTGAACTGTGCAAGGGGCTGAACAAGAACGGCACGCCGGCAGGCATGGCGATCGGTCACGCTTCGGGCGATGCCAACACCTGGATGCACTGGGCGCTGTGGTCGCACGGCGGTTACCTCGTCGACAAGAACGACAAGGTCATCATCAACTCGCCCGAAACACTGAAGGCGCTGGAATACGTCAAGGAACTTTACGGGACCTTCATTCCCGGCACCGCGTCGTGGAACGACTCGTCCAACAACAAGGCGTTCCTGTCCGGTCAGCTTCACTGCACCGTTAACGGCATTTCGGTGTATGTGACGGCGTCGAAGGAAAACAAGGCCATCGCCGACGACATGAACCACGCCTACATGCCGATCGGGCCGGTTGGTAAGCCGACTGAACTGCATCTGCCGTTCACGATGCTGACGTTCAACTTCACCAAGTATCCGCAGGCCTGTAAGGCGCTGACAGCATTCATGCTCGAAGCCGATCAGTTCAATCCGTGGGTCTCGGCGGCGCAGGGTTATCTCTCGCACTTCCTGCTGGCCTACGATGCCAACCCGATCTGGACCGCGGATCCGAAGCGCACCGTGTATCGCGATGTCGCCAAGCGCACGCTGACCCCGGCGGGTCTCGGCACGCTCGGCGAAAACGCGGCGGCCGCCATCGCCGACTTTATCGTCGTCGATATGTTCGCGAACTACTGCACCGGCCGTGAAGACGCCAAGGGCGCTATTGCGTCTGCGGAACGGCAGGCCAAGCGGCTCTATCGTTAAGTTCGATTCCGCCGGCGCGAATTCATTCGCGCCGGCGTCTTTCGCTACTCTGAGAAGGTCCGGCCCTATGAGCACGATACCGGCATCGATGCCTGCACCGAAGCCATATGTCAGTTCACTGTCGCTCTGGCAGCGGCTGTCCGCGAACCGTAACTGGATCGCATTCTGGTTCATGCTCCCCGCGGGCGCGTTCCTGTTGTTGTTTCTCGCTTATCCGCTCGGTCTGGGCATCTGGATGAGTTTCACCGATCTGCGCATCGGGCGCGGCGGAAACTTTATCGGCCTTGAGAATTATCAATGGCTGATGGACGACTCTGTCTTCTGGCTGTCGGTGACGAATACGCTGATCTACACGACGGTTGCGAGCGCGATCAAGTTTGCGATCGGGCTTTATCTGGCGCTGCTGCTGAATCGCAATATGCCGGGAAAGGCGATCATCCGCGCGGCGGTGCTTATCCCGTTCATTGTGCCGACAGTTTTGTCCGCCATCGCGTTCTGGTGGATTTACGATTCGCAATTCTCGATCATCTCGTGGTCGCTGCGAAGGCTCGGCCTGATCGACTACAACATCAACTTCCTGGGCGATTCCACGTGGGCGCGCATCTGTGTGATCGTTGCCAATATCTGGCGCGGCGTGCCGTTCGTCGCCATCACGCTGTTGGCCGGTCTGCAGACCGTGTCGCCGTCGCTCTATGAGGCTGCGACGCTTGATGGTGCCACCAACTGGCAGCGTTTCCGCTACATCACCTATCCGTTGCTGACGCCGATCATTGCCGTCGTCATGACGTTCTCGGTGCTGTTCACGTTCACAGACTTCCAGTTGATCTGGGCTCTGACGCGTGGTGGTCCGGCCAATTCAACGCATCTGATGGCGACGTTAAGTTACCAGCGAGGCATTCTCAGCGGACGTCTGGGCGAGGGCGCCGCGATCGCTACCGCCATGATTCCGTTCCTTCTTGCCGCGATAACCATCTCGTGGTTCGGCATGCAGCGCCGCAAATGGCAGCAAGGATCCGACAATGACTGATCACGCCGCACATCCGCCAGCGACTGTCGCCTCGAGCGACAACAGCGAGGGCATGAGCTATCTGGAATCTTTGCCCAGCAAGATCATCACGCTCTATATCCCGCTGTTCATCATCGTCGTCATCTTGCTGTTTCCGTTTTACTGGATGGCGCTGACGTCCATTAAGCCGGACGAGCAGCTGATCGACATGGACACCTTCAACCCGTTCTGGGTTGTCGATCCGACGCTCAAGCACATCAAGAAGCTGCTGTTCGAAACCCAGTATCCGCGCTGGCTGTGGAACACGATGTACGTGGCGACTGCCGCGACCTTCCTGTCGATCATCGCCAGCGTGCTGGCTGCCTATGCGATCGTCCGTCTGCGATTCAAAGGCTCTAACGTCGTCAGCGCATCGATCTTCCTGGCCTATCTGGTGCCGCCGTCGATCCTGTTCATCCCGCTGGCTTCGGTGATCCATTCCTATGGATTGTTCGATTCCCCGCTGTCGCTCATCCTGGTCTATCCCACGCTGCTGATTCCGTTCTCGACCTGGCTGCTGATGGGATATTTCAAGACGATCCCTTATGAGCTTGAGGAATGTGCGTTGATTGACGGCGCCAGCCGTTGGCAGATCCTGGTCAAGATCATTCTGCCGCTGGCGATACCGGGATTGATCTCGGCTTTCATCTTCTGCTTCACGCTGTGCTGGAACGAGTTCATTTATGCGCTGACGTTCCTGTCCTCGACGCAAAACAAGACTGTCCCGGTCGCTATCGTCAACGAATTCGTGGACGGTGACATCTACAAGTGGGGATCACTGATGGCGGGCGCGCTCGTTGGCTCGCTGCCGCTGGTTATTCTCTACGCGTTCTTTGTCGAGCACTACGTGTCCGCCATGACCGGTGCCGTCAAAGAATAAACTTCAACATCAAGAAGAAACTCCAGAGAAGGGGCGAGGCTTTGCATATTCTTGTTCTTGGCGCGGCGGGTATGGTCGGGCGCAAACTGGTCGATAGGCTGTTGCGTGATGGACGGCTCGGAAAAGCCGATATCAGCCGGATCACACTGCAGGACGTGGTGGCCCCGGCGAAGCCGAACACGTCGATCCCTGTCGAGACCGTGACATGCGATGTCGCCGAGCAGTCCGCGGTGGTGAAGCTGATCGCGGGCAAGCCCGATGTTATTTTTCACCTGGCTGCGATCGTATCGGGAGAGGCCGAAGCCGATTTTGACAAAGGCTATCGCATCAACCTCGATGGCACGCGCTATCTGATCGATGCCATCCGTGCGATTGGCGGGGACTACAAGCCACGCGTGGTGTTCACGTCGTCGATCGCGGTATTCGGCGCGCCATTCCCGGAGAAGATCGGCGACGAATTCTTCAACACGCCACTGACGAGCTATGGCACGCAGAAGACCATCGGCGAACTTCTGATTTCGGATTACACGCGTAAGGGGCTACTCGACGGCGTCTCCATCCGTCTTCCGACCATTTGCGTGCGCCCCGGTGTGCCGAACAAGGCGGCTTCCGGCTTCTTCTCCAACATCATTCGCGAGCCGCTCGCCGGCAAGGAAGCAATCCTGCCGGTCTCCGAGGATGTGCGTCATTGGCATGCGTCCCCGCGTTCAGCGGTCGGCTTCCTGCTGCATGCGGCGACGATGGACACCAACGCCATTGGCCCGCGTCGCGCGCTCAGCATGCCGGGACTCTCGGTAACGGTTGGTGAGCAGATTGCGGCGCTGACCCGCGTTGCCGGCGCTAACGTCACAGCACGGATCAAGCGTGAGCCCGACAAGACGATCATGGGCATCGTGGCCGGATGGCCGCGCGATTTCGTCACCGACCGTGCGGTGAAGCTTGGCTTCACTACTGCGGAGAAGACGTTTGACGACATCATCCGCATTCATATCGAGGATGAGCTCGGCGGAAAGTTCGTCAACTGACGGCTGTCGGTGCAGCGATGACGACAATCGCATGCATCGGCGAGTGCATGATTGAGCTCACGCAGGGCACCGGCAACCAGCTGACACGGGGCTTCGGTGGAGACACGCTGAATACGGCGGTCTATCTCGCTCGGCTCGGCATGAGTGTGGATTATGTCACGGCGCTGGGTGACGATCCGTTCAGTGATGAGATGATTGCCGCCTGGCAGGTTGAAGGAATTGGCACGGGGCGCGTGCTGCGGATCGCTGGCAAGATGCCCGGGCTATACGCCATCCGAACGAATACGGCTGGCGAGCGATCATTTTATTACTGGCGCGACAGCTCTGCGGCGCGTGGCTCTGCTCGATCAGCCGGAGACGGATGCGCTTCTTGACGAACTGGCCACATACAATCTGATTTATCTGTCGGGGATTACGCTGTCTCTCTATAGCGAGGACGGACGTATGCGCCTCGTCGCGGCCTTGGCCAAGGCCCGCGAGAACGGGAGCCGCGTGGCGTTCGATACCAATTTTCGCGCGCGAGGCTGGCCTGTGCTTGATGTCGCCAGGCGCGCCTATGGGTCCATACTGGATATTTCTGATGTCGTGCTCGCCTCGACAGAGGACCTCTTACCGCTCTATGGCGAGCTGGCGCATTCAGGGTTGATGGATCGGCTGACAGCCAGCGAGGTGATCCTGAAACTCCCGGAGCCGGCCTGCGTTGTCAGGTGCGGAGGTGAGGATCGTATCGTGATGGCTGATCCGGTTCACGAAGTTGTCGATACCACAGCGGCAGGCGACAGTTTTTCCGCTGCTCTATCTTGCTGCGCGCTTGAAGGGTGCGTCTCCTGTGGAGGCCGCTAAAGCGGGGCATCGCCTGGCGGGAGCGGTCGTTGCGCACCGGGGAGCGATCATCCCGCGGACGGCGATGCCGCCTGATGTAGGCTTCAACACAACTGCAACGGAGCATCTGGCATGACTGGACAGTCCGCACCCGTAGCGCGTGGTGATGAACTCGCTGGGATTTTGAAGTCTGCTCAGATTATCCCGGTGCTGACAATTGAGCGTGTTGAGGACGCGGTGCCGCTGGCAAGCGCGTTGGTGTCCGGAGGCGTGAAGGTCCTCGAAGTCACGTTGCGCACGGATGCGGCGGCGGATGCGGCAAAGGCGATCATTGCCGAGGTGCCGGATGCCATCGTCGGCATCGGAACAGTCTTGAATGCGGATGATCTCAAGCGCGCGATCTCTCTCGGCGCGCGCTTCGCGGTGAGCCCTGGTGCCACACCCGAATTGCTCGATGCTGCCGCAAAAAGCGAACTGCCGTTTCTGCCCGGTGTGGCCACGGCGTCGGAGCTGATGCAGGCGCAGGCACGGGGATTCAATGTGCTGAAATTTTTCCCGGCAGAGCAATCCGGCGGCATCGAGATGCTTCGCGCGCTGGCGGGGCCATTCCCTCACACACGCTTTTGCCCCACCGGTGGCATCGGCGGGGCCAATGCGGCGGCGTGGCTGACGGAGCCCAACGTTGTCGCCGTCGGCGGATCGTGGCTCTGTCCGGCTGCGGACGTAAGGTATGCGAACTGGGAGGTCATCACCGCGCGCTGCATCGATACGATGAAGACGTTGCGGCGGCGACCGCGCTGATCAGAACCCCATCGCCGCACCGTCGCTGCGCGGGTCGGTCGCCCCCTCGAAGATTTCGTTCGGATGCATGACGACTGCGCCGGCGTGGCCCATGGTCGATGTGAAATCCGGCAGCATCTCGATGTCGTGTCCGGCGTCACGCATTGCTTGCACGACCTTCGGATCGAAACGGCTTTCGAGCTTCAGTGTTACCGTAGCGTCGCCCCACGTCTTTCCAAGAAGCCAGCGCGGGGCGGTCACTGCTGCTTGCAATCCCTGACCGTACATCGCGTATCGGCTGAAGACCGCCGACTGGCTTTGCGGCTGGCCTTCGCCGCCCATGTTGCCATAGACCATGCGCCGTCCATCATCGAACAATGCCATTGCCGGGTTAAGCGTGTGGAATGGCTTCTTGCCGGGAAGCAGAGCCCGCGGGCCGTTGCCATCAAGGACGAAGCTCGATCCGCGATTTTGCCAGACGATGCCGGAATTCTCCAACACGCATCCGGAGCCGAATTCGAAGTAGATGCTCTGGATGAAGCTGACAGCGATGCCGTTCTTGTCGATGGCGCCAAGCCAGACGGTGTCGCCGGGATTGACGGGCACAGGCCAGGGCAGGGCGCGCTTGCGATCGATCTTCGCCGCGAGTTCGTCGAGCTTGGCAGATTTCAGATAATCTTCGGCCTTTTCGATCATGTGAGCTGGATCGCCGATGATGCGGTCGCGCACCAGAAACGCTTGCTTGGTCGCCTCGACGATACTGTGCAGATATTCGAAGCTCTCGGCTTCTTTCACGCCAAGCCGCTCGAACAGCGCGAGGATCATCAACGAAGCGAGACCCTGTGTGGGGGCAGGAAAATTGTAGAGCGTCGCTCCCTTGATGGCGACGCTGAGGGCTTCTCGGCGTTGCGCCTTCTGGGCGCGCAGATCCTCCAGCGTCACCGGTGAGCCGCAACGCTTGAGGTCAGCCGCGATCTCCTTGGCCAGCGCCCCCGTGTAGAAATCCATCGGGCCATGCTGGCCGATACGCCGCAGCGTTGCACCAAGCGCCGGGATTTTCATCAACTCGCCTTCCTTCGGCAGTTTGCCGCCCAGCAGGAAGGTATCGATAAAGCCCGGCGAGTTTTTCAACTCGGCGAATTTGGTTTCCGTCAATTCCTGCTGTCCGGCTGTCACGGCGAAGCCGTTCTCTGCCGACCAGATCGCATCTTCCACGAGGCGCGAGAACGGAAGTTGGCCGCCCATTTCCTGGCTGATCGCGAAGACCTCCGCCCAGCCAGAGAGAGTGCCTGCCACAGTGTTGGCGGCAAGAGGGCCGCGCGATGGAATCCCGGAGAGGCCTTTTGCGCGGTAGAAATCTTGTGATGCTGCCTGGGCAGACGCGCCGCAGCCGTCCACTGCGACGGGAGGTTTGCCGTTCGCCGAAATCAGCCAGAAACCGTCGCCGCCGATTGAGTTCATATGGGGATAGACCACGGGCAGGCTCGCAGCCATGGCGAGCGTCGCCTCGATTGCATTGCCGCCCTCGCGCAGCACGCGCAATCCGGCCTCGCTGGCGAGATGATGGGGTGAGGTCACCATGCCGCGGCGGGAGCGGGGCGTATTCAGCATTTGTGGGATCCGTCTTTGGAAAAAGCGTCAATCGCGGGGAGTGGAATGGGCTCTGTTTAGGCGAAAATGAGCACTTCGCAAAAGACAAAATGCCCGGCCTTGGCCGGGCATTTTGTGGAATTCCCGTGCGATTTTGGCTGCCTACACTTTGACCATGCGCTTGCCGCGATTTTCACCGGCCAGGAGACCGATCAGCGCCTGTGGCGTGTTTTCCAAGCCGTTGATGATATCCTCCTGCACCTTGAGCTTGCCGCTTTTCACCCATGATTGCAGGTCGGCCAGCGCTTGATCGCGCTGGTCATTGAAGTCAGTGACAATGAAGCCCTGCATGGTGAGGCGTTTCACCACGATCAGGCCCGGAATGCCGCGCGGACCGGTCGCGGAGGGGGCGCCGTCGTATTGCGAGATCGCGCCACAGCAGGCGATGCGGCCGCGCAAATTCATCTGCGGCAAACAGGCTTCGAGAATTTCCCCGCCGACATTGTCGAAATAGACATCGATGCCATTCGGGGCCGCAGCCTTCAGGTCCTTGAAGACTGCGCCGGCCTTGTAGTCGACCGCAGCATCGAAGCCGAGTTCAGACGTGAGCCAGTTGCATTTGTCCTTGCCGCCGGCGATGCCGATGACACGGCATCCCCTGATCTTTGCAATCTGGCCGACGATTGAGCCGACTGATCCGGCTGCAGCAGAAACCACAACCGTTTCGCCTGATTTTGGTTTGCCGACGTTCAGCAGCCCAAAGTAGGCGGTGAGGCCTGCGATTCCGAAGACGCTCAGGAGATGCGTCATCGGTTCCATGCGTGGCACCTTCATAAGATGTTTTGCCGGAACGGCGGCATAGTCCTGCCATCCCGTATCGCCGAAGACGAGATCGCCAGGCACGAAGCCGGGAGCGTTGGAGGAAACGACCTCGGCGATGCCGCCGCCTGCCATCACCGAATTGGCTTCAACAGCCGAACGATATGTGGCGCCCTGCATCCATGCGCGATTGGCGGCATCGAGCGAGATGTAGCGGACATGCAGCAACACTTCGCCATCCTTCGGCTCTGGCATGGCAGATTCCGACATCTTGAAGTGCCGCAGGGCGAGCTTGCCGGTTGGCTTTTCGACCAGCAGGATTTGGCGATTTTTGGCTTGTGCCATGGGCTTCCTCATCTGTCTTTTCTTTTTCGGTGTTCACAATAACAGCGTTTTGACTGCGATAGGAAATGCCGTTTTGTTGCGGAGCGAAGTAGACTATCGATAAGCCTGTTCGATCCGGAAGCCGGATCGGCTTGGAGCGGCAATGATCTATCGCCACGTTATCGGACCACGATCGTTTGTATTTGAAAGCCTGCGTGATCTTCTCGCCAAGGCGTCGCCACCACGCTCAGGCGACCGCCTCGCTGGCGTCGCCGCTGAGACCGCCGAGGAGATGGTGGCGGCACGAATGGCGTTGGCGGATGTGCCTCTCAAGCAATTCCTGCTCGAAGCTGTTGTGCCTTACGAAGACGACGAGGTCACGCGGCTGATTATCGACGCTCATGATGCGTCCGCGTTCGCTGCCGTGTCATCCTTGACGGTCGGTGCGTTCCGCGACTGGTTATTGTCCGATGCGGCGACGCCTGCGGTTATGCAACGGCTGGCGCGTGGCCTCACGCCGGAAATGGTCGCGGCGGTGTCGAAGCTGATGCGCAATCAGGACCTCATTCTGGTTGCGAAGAAGTGCGAGGTCATCACGCGCTTTCGCAATACCATCGGATTGCGCGGCCGGATGAGCGTGCGGCTACAGCCCAATCATCCTTTCGACGACGCAAAAGGAATTACGGCGTCGATTCTCGGACGGCATTCTGCTTGGCGCAGGCGATGCCTGTATCGGCATCAATCCGGCAAGTGACGATCCTGCGGTAATCGGAGATCTGCTGCAACTGCTCGACAGTATCATCTCGCGTTTGCAAATACCGACGCAAAGCTGCGTGCTGACGCATGTCACGACGGCATTGGATTTGATGACGAAGGGGTTGCCGGTCGATCTGGTGTTTCAATCCATCGCGGGCACTGAAGCGGCCAATAGGAGCTTCGGTGTCAGTCTTTCTCTCCTGAAAGAGGCGCATCAGGCCGGGCTATCGTTGGGCCGGGGAACGGTCGGCAACAATGTGATGTATTTTGAGACCGGGCAGGGATCGGCGCTGTCGGCGAACGCACATCACGGCGTTGATCAGCAGACCGTTGAGACGCGGGCCTACGCGGTTGCGCGCGCATTCGATCCGCTTTTGGTCAACAGCGTGGTCGGTTTCATCGGTCCGGAGTACCTTTATGACGGTAAGGAGATCATCCGCGCCGGCCTGGAGGACCATTTTTGCGGCAAGCTGCTTGGCCTGCCGCTCGGGATCGATGTTTGCTACACCAATCATGCCGAAGCCGATCAGGACGACATGGACAATCTGCTGACCCTGCTGGCGGCAGCGGGCGTCTCTTTTATCATGGGCGTGCCCGGCGCTGACGACGTGATGTTGAATTATCAGTCCACGTCGTTTCACGATGCGCTGTATGTCCGTGAGGTTTTCGGCCTGAAGCGGGCGCCGGAATTCGACGATTGGATGCAGCGCGTCGGCCTCGCTGGCCAGGATTTTCGGCTTGGAGCGAACGAAGCGCGGCTGCCGGAGTTTGCTTCGGAACTGGTCCGTGGACTGCTACCCGCGCGCTAGCGGTATGGAGGCCAAGCGTCGCATTCGCGCCCTAATCTGACCGAATTTATGGCCCGTTCTATGCGCTACTGCACATCTTGAGAGCAGGGGGCCAGATGCGTGACGTGGTAAGTCCTTCCATTCGTCGCATTCTTTGCGTTTTCCCTCGTTATTCGCCCTCTTTCGGAACATTTGAATACGCATATCCGCTGACTGACGGCGTTCAGGCCTTCATGCCGCCGCAGGGCCTTTTGCTGATCGCGGCCTCACTTCCTGCCGGCTGGGAGGTCCGTTTCCTCGACGAAAACATCAAGCCCGCTACGGACAGCGATTTCGCATGGGCGGACGCGGTGTTCGTCAGCGGCATGCACATCCAGCGTCGTCAAATGAACGACATCTGCCGTCGCGCGCATGAGCACGATCTTGCCGTCGCCCTCGGTGGCCCCTCTGTCAGCGCATGCCCTGAGTATTATCCCGACTTTGACTATCTCCACGTCGGCGAACTTGGTGATGCGACCTATGAATTGTTCAGGCTGATCGGGCGCGATTTATCGCGGCCTGATCATCAGATCATTCTGACAACCCAAGAACGGCGCGAGATGTCGGAGTTTCCGATTCCCGCCTATGAACTTCTCCCGCTCGAGCGCTATTTCATCGGCAGCATTCAGTTTTCCAGTGGATGTCCGTACCAGTGCGAGTTCTGCGATATTCCGGCGCTCTATGGTCGTAATCCGCGACTGAAAACGCCGGAACAGGTGACCGCAGAGCTCGACAAAATGCTGGAGTGCGGCCTCCTTGGCGCGGTGTACTTTGTCGACGACAATTTCATCGGAAATCGCAAGGCGGCGCTCGACCTGCTGCCGCATCTTATCGAGTGGCAGAAGCGCAATGGTTTCGCACTTCAGTTCGCCTGCGAGGCAACGCTCAATATCGCCAAGCGCCCCGAAATTCTGGCATTGATGCGCGACGCCTATTTCACAACGGTGTTCTGCGGCATCGAAACGCCGGATCCTGATGCGTTGAAGGCGATGTCCAAGCAACACAACATGATGGTGCCGATCATCGAGGGTGTGCAGACCCTGAACAGCTACGGCATGGAGGTGGTCTCAGGCATCATCCTCGGTCTGGATACCGACAAGCTGGATGCGGGCGAGGGCATTCTGGAATTCATCGATCAGTCACAAATCCCTCTGCTGACGATCAATCTGCTGCAGGCGCTGCCGCGCACGCCGCTGTGGGATCGGCTCAAGCGCGAAGGCCGGCTGCTCGAAGATACCGATCGCGATTCCAACGTCGATTTCTTTCCTGCCTTACGACCATGTGGTCTCCACATGGCGTGAGTGCATGGGACGAGCCTATACGCCCGAGAAGTTGTTCGCGCGTTTCGAACATCAGGTGCGTGAGACGTATCCCAACCGCTTCCAGCCGCCGAATACGCCCCAGCGCGTGTCATGGCCAAACATCAAGCGCGGCCTGACAATGCTGGCGAAAATCCTTTGGCGCGTCGGAGTAAGAAGTGACTACCGGAGGGAGTTCTGGAAGTTCGCTTGGCCGCGCCTCAAGACCGGGGACATCGAACGCGTCATCAGCGTTGGTCTGGTGGCGCACCACCTGATATTGTTCGCTCGGGACGCATCGGGTGGGCAGCAGAATGCATCGTACTATTCAACGAAGTTGCGAGAAATGCCCGTCGCGGCGGAATAATACGGCATGACCAAATTGCCGGCCTCGATTGTTTCAGCTGGCGATCTGCGGCATCTCACCCCCGCACGTGTCGGCCTTGGGCGCAGCGGTGCGAGCCTGCCGACGCAAGCTCTGCTCGATTTCACTCTGGACCACGCCCGCGCGCGCGATGCGGTTCACACGCCGTTTGATGTTTCGGCAATTATGGAGGGCTTGGCAGAGCTTGAATTGCAGGCCGTCGCTGTGACGAGTGAGGCCGTGGACCGCAAGACCTATTTGCGTCGTCCTGACCTTGGTCGGAAGCTCGGTGTGCAATCCGGGCACCGCCTTGCTGCCTTGAACAGTGCCCCTTGCGATCTCGCAATTATTATTGGCGATGGACTATCGTCGGCGGCTGTCCATCTGCATGGGCTGGAGCTTGTTCGCCGTCTTGCAACGAGACTTGCAGGATTGCGGATGACGTTAAGTCCGATCGTTGTGGCCTCTGGTGCGCGCGTTGCGCTGGGTGACGAAATTGGCTCGCTCCTGGATGTCCGAATGACCGTCATGCTGATCGGCGAGCGGCCAGGGCTCTCTGCGCCGGACAGCCTTGGTTGCTATGTCACCTACGGGCCGAGGCCGGGTTTGACCGACGCAGAACGCAATTGCGTGTCAAATATCCATGGGGCGGGACTCAGCTACGATGAGGCTGCTTTTAAAATCGGGTGGTTGGTACGGGAGGGGCTGGGGCGCAAACTCTCCGGAGTCGCGCTGAAGGACGAAAGCGGTCATTTGACACCATTGTTGCGCGAATAGGCTTCGAGCTGCATTCACGCGCGCTTTGCGGCGCCAGCACACGAAAATGTTAGTTCCTCGCCAAATTTAGCCTGCGTAAGTCAATGAAATCATGGAAATATTTCCTTCCGCAGAAGGATTGTCTTAGGTGCCCCTAACCTGCTAATCGACAGCAGCGGCGGGCTGAACCGTCGCCGTTCACCTGCAGAGAAATAGGGTTGTTCGCCAATATGTTACTGGTTGTTGCGTTATTGGCGCTTGCGATCTGGGTCTATCTCATCGCGGGCAGGGGCGGATTCTGGCGGACCCGCAAATTTGACGATCTCACGCCAGCGCCAGGCTTCATGACCTGGCCGACAATTGCCGTGGTCGTGCCGGCCCGGGATGAGGCGGCAGGGGTAGGCGACTGCGTCAAGTCGATCCTTACCCAGCCATACGCCGGTGAACTGTCGATGATCCTGGTCGACGACCAGAGCCAGGATGGAACAGCACAAATCGCCAGCGAGGCTGCAGAGGCCATCGGTGCTTCGCATCGCCTGACAGTGCTGCCCGGCCGGCCATTGCCGTCCGGCTGGACCGGAAAGCTCTGGGCGGTGAAGCAGGGGCTTTCCCTCGTCGAAAGCCGATCGGCGCCGCCGGATTACGTTCTCCTGACCGATGCCGACATCGTTTATTCCGGCGATGTCGTGATGCGGCTCGTGGCACGGGCACAGAACGAAAACCTGGCGATGACATCCATCATGGCGAAGCTGCGCTGTGAGAGCTTCGCGGAAAAGTATCTGATCCCGGCGTTCATCTTCTTTTTCGGAATGCTTTATCCGTTTTCGTGGGTCCGCGACCGCAACAGCTCGACCGCCGCGGCCGCAGGTGGCTGTATTCTGGCGCGCTGGGACGCTTTGCGAAATTCCGGTGGAATTGATGCCATTCGAGGATCGCTGATCGACGATTGCGCTCTCGGTGCACGCCTGAAGGCGCAGGGGCCCGTGTGGCTTGGTTTTTCTCAGGACGTTATCAGCGTCCGCGCTTCCGAGACCGTGGCGGAGGTCGGGCGGATGATTTCGCGATCGGCCTACGCGCAACTGCACTATTCGCTGGTTTTGTTGATTGGCACTATTATCGCCATGAGCATCGTTTTTCTGGCGCCGGTCGCGATAACCATGTTTGGTCACGATTTGAGCCGGGAATGTGCCGTTTTAGCGTGGATTCTGATGGCGCTCGCCTTCCAGCCGACGCTACGGTATTATAGACAATCGGCCCTCTGGGGGCCGGCCCTCCCCGCAATAGCATTGGCTTACATGGTGTTCACGATCAATTCGGCTATCCAGCATTTTCAGGGACGTGGCGGAATGTGGAAGGGCCGCGCTCAGGCGCGGGTATCCAGCTCGCAATGACAACCACAGGCGAGACAACCGCAGGCGAGCTGCGTTCCGGAAAAGGTCACAAGGACGAAAACTTTCCGGTCGCGTCAAAGATCATTCATCCGCGCCACCGCGCGTTGATCCTTGCATTTTATAACTTCGTGCGGACGGCCGATGACATCGCCGACCATGCGTTGCTCAACGATCAGACCAAACTCGAACAACTCGACATTCTTGAAGCTGAACTGCTGGGCAAGAGTGATACCCAGCCCGAGGCTGTGGCCTTGCGCGGCGCGTTGGCGGAGCGGGGAATGCCGCCGCGTCATGCGCTGGATGTGCTGACGGCGTTTCGCCTCGACGTCACGAAGAAGCGCTACGATACTTGGGACGACGTCATTCATTACTGCAGCTATTCCGCGATGCCGGTCGGCCGTTTCATGTTGGACGTGCACGGGGAAGATCGCGCGACATGGGCGGCGTCCGATGCTTTATGCGCGGCATTGCAGGTCAACAATCATCTTCAGGATTGCGGCAAGGACTATCGCGATCTCGATCGTGTCTATGTTCCGCTCGACGCGCTTGCCGCGGCCGGCGCATCGGTTGAGATGCTGGGAGCCGATCGCGCATCGCCGGAATTGTTGAAGTGTCTGCAGGCGTTGGCGCAGCGGACTGAACTTCTCCTTGAAGAAAGTCGCTCACTCGTGGGCGAGGTGAAGGATACGCGACTGGGGTTGGAGATTTCCGTCATCGATGCGTTCGCTGACAAGATCGTCAATCTCTTGAAGGTCCGTGATCCGTTGAGCGAGCGCGTTCATCTTTCCAAGCAGCAGATGCTCGGCTACGCGCTATCGGCGATGGCATGTGGCTTGTTTCGGCGTGCGACAGGACAGGCATCTACTGTTCGGCACGTATCGGGCGGCGTGTGATTATCCCATGACAACACTGGAAACCACACCGCAGGGCTCGGCCTCAGGCAGTTCTTTTTATGCTGCGATGCGCATTCTGCCGCAGGAGCAGCGGGATGCGATGTTCCTGATCTACAGCTTCTGCCGTCAGGTTGATGATATCGCCGATTCCGACGGGCCGCGTCCTGAGCGGCTTGCGGCGCTTGATCAGTGGCGGCGCGATATCGATGCGCTGTATGCAGGAACGCCGCCAGCGCGCGTGCGAGGCTATGTGCCATTCGTGAAGCAATTCGGCCTGCGTCGCGAGGATTTCATCGCGATCATCGACGGCATGGAAATGGATGTGCCTGCGGATATTCGCGCGCCGGATGCGAAGACACTTGATCTTTATTGTGATCGTGTTGCGAGTGCCGTGGGTCGCCTGTCCGTGCGTGTGTTCGGCCTCGGTGAAGAAGACGGTATTCTTCTCGCTCATCATTTGGGTCGAGCGCTTCAGCTGACCAATATTCTTCGCGATATCGACGAGGATGCAGGACTTGGCCGGCTCTATCTGCCGCGCGAAAGCCTCAACGCGGCAGGTATCATGTCAAATGATCCGTTGACCGTCGTATCGGACCCGCGCCTGCCGCGAGTATGCGAAGACATTCTGAAGCAGGCGAGCAACCACTTCGTCACATCCGACGCTATTATGGCCCGCAATTCTCGCCGTGTGGTGCGTGCGCCGAAGATCATGTCTGAATATTATCACGCGATCCTGGAGAAACTGGTGGAGCGCGGTTTTGCGCTGCCACGGCGCCCGGTCAAGCTCAGCAAAGCCGCCAAGATTTTCATCCTTATTCGGTACGCATTTATCTGATGGCCAAGAACGCTCACATTATTGGAGCCGGGGTTTCCGGCCTGTCTGCCGCTGTCCGGCTTGCGAACGCGGGATTTCAAGTTCACGTTCACGAAGCCACGCACCAGGCAGGCGGCCGTTGCCGTTCGTACTATGATGGCGCGACAGATCTCGTCATCGACAATGGCAATCATCTGCTGCTTTCGGGCAATAGCCACGCGCGGGCCTATGCGCGGTCGATTGGCAGCGAAGCAGGACTGGTCGGTCCGGAGCGCGCGCAGTTTTCGTTCGTTGATGTGAAATCGGATAAACGTTGGATGCTTGATCTCGGCGACGGTCGTTTGCCGTTGTGGGTATTCGACGATAAGCGTCGCGTCCCGGATACTCGCGTCGGCGATTATCTCGCGCTGGCTCCTGTGATTTGGGCCGGTACTGATGCGCTGGTTGGCGACACGGTCAAATGCGAAGGCACGCTGTATGATCGGCTGGTTCAGCCGTTGTTGCTGGCCGCATTGAACGTCGATCCGCCAAAAGGGTCGGCGGGACTGGCGGGCGCCATCGTGCGCGAGACGCTGCTTGCGGGTGGACAGGCGTGCCGTCCGCTGATTGCGCGTGAAGGACTGAGCGCCGTACTGATCGATCCCGCTCTCAAGTTGCTGCGCGAAAAGGGCGCAAGCATCAGCTTTGGGCACGAATTGCGTCAGGTGCTGATGGCGGGAGAGAAGATTTCGTCGCTGGAGTTTGGCAACGATGCGGTGACCATCGCACCGGGCGATGTGATCGTATTGGCGGTTCCGCCCCGCTGCTGCGTCTTCCATTTTGCTCGGACTGAAGACCCCCGTGAAGTTCCGCGCGATCGTCAACGCGCATTTCCGCTACGATCCGCCGGCCAACATGCCGCCGATGATGGGGTGATCGGCGGGCTGGTTGAATGGCTTTTCGCGTTTCCGCAGCGGCTTTCGATCACCATCAGCGATGCCGACAGGCTGGTGAATACACCGCGTGAGGAACTCGCCCGGGCGATCTGGCGGGACATTTGTAAGGCTGCGAGCCTCGGCGGGAGCGTCGCAGAAGGGCCGCTGCCGCCATGGCAGATCGTGCGGGAGCGTCGCGCCACGTTTGAGGCCACGCCGGAACAAAATGCCATGCGTCCGGGGACTGTGACGGAATGGAAAAACCTGTTTCTCGCGGGCGATTGGACTGATACCGGACTGCCTGCGACCATTGAGGGCTCGATCAGGTCTGGCGATCGGGCAGCTGATTTTGCGCTGAAAATGCAATAACGAACAGACTGCCGAACATGACTTTGGACGATCAAAAGGTGGATGCCGTGCCGATGGCAACGGCGCTCGAAGGCAGTATTTCGGCCGCGAGCCGTGCCGTGCTGGATTATCGCAAGCCGGATGGTCATTGGGTGTTTGAACTCGAGGCCGACGCGACGATCCCGGCCGAGTATGTGCTGCTGCGCCACTATCTGGCCGAGCCGGTGGACGCAGCGCTCGAAGCAAAGATCGCAAATTATCTGCGGCGTATCCAGAATGAGAACGGTGGCTGGTCGCTGTTCTACGGGCACGAGTTCGACATGAGTGCCAGCGTGAAGGCTTACTTCGCGCTCAAGATGATCGGCGATTCCGTCGATGCACCGCATATGGTTCGTGCCCGCGAAGCGATGCTGGCGCGCGGCGGCGCGGTTAAGAGCAATGTGTTTACGCGCATCATGCTGGCGATGTTCGGCGTCGCTCACCTGGCGCGCGGTGCCGATGATGCCCGTCGAGATCATGCTGTTGCCGCGCTGGTTTCCAATTCATCTGACCAAGATTTCATATTGGGCACGCACGGTGATCGTGCCGCTGCTGGTCTTGATGCATAAAAAGCCTCTCGCGCGGAATCCGCTTGGCGTCACCATCGACGAGTTGTTCGTCGAGGACCCGAAGAGCATTGGAATGACGCCGAAGGCGCCGCATCAGAGCCAGGCCTGGTTTACCGGGTTTGCGATCATCGATGCTTTGCTGCGCGTGGCCGATCCGTTCTTTCCGAAAAAGAGCCGCCAGCGCGCCCTTGATAAGGCTGTCGCATTCATCACCGAGCGCCTGAACGGGGTCGATGGTCTTGGTGCGATCTTCCCGGCGATGGCCAATACAGTGATGGTGTACGATCTGCTCGGCTATCCGAAGGATCATCCTCATTACGTGCTGGCGCGGCAGTCGGTCGAGAACCTGCTCGTCATCAAGGATGATGAAGCGTATTGCCAACCGTGTGTGTCACCGATCTGGGACACTGCTCTCGTCGCCCACGCAATGATGGAAGTCGGCGGCGAGAAGGAAGTCGAGTCCGCCAAAGTGGCGCTCGACTGGCTGAAGCCAAAACAGGTTCTCGATGTAGAAGGAGACTGGATTGAAAAGCGGCCTGGTGTGCGGCCTGGCGGCTGGGCGTTCCAGTACAACAACGCGCATTATCCGGATCTCGACGACACGGCCGTTGTGGTGATGGCGATGGATCGCGCCCGCGGGCAGGGGGCCGGCGAGAAATACGACGAAGCGATCGCGCGTGGACGCGAATGGCTGCTCGGCCTGCAAAGCAAGGATGGCGGCTGGGCGGCATTCGATGCCGACAACCTCGAATACTATCTCAACAATATTCCGTTTTCCGACCACGGTGCGCTGCTCGATCCGCCAACCGAGGACGTCACGGCACGTTGCGTGTCGATGCTGGCGCAGCTTGGTGAAACGTCAGCGACGAGCCCGGCGCTGGCGCGGGGCATCGAGTATCTCCGCCGTACGCAACTGGCCGACGGTTCGTGGTTCGGGCGGTGGGGCATCAATTACATCTACGGCACGTGGTCAGTCCTGTGCGCGCTCAATGCGGCGGGGATCGCTCACGATGACCCGGTAATTCGCAAGGCTGCGGACTGGCTCATCGCCATTCAGAACAGTGATGGCGGGTGGGGCGAGGACGGCAATAGCTACAAGCTCAATTACAAGGGCTATGAGCGTTCCGAGAGCACGGCGTCACAGACAGCCTGGGCGACGCTGGCGCTGATGGCTGCGGGCAAGGTCGATGATCCGGCAACTCAGCGCGGCATCTCGTATTTGATCAAAATGCAGAACAGGGACGGGCTGTGGAACGAGCCGCACTACACCGGTGGCGGGTTCCCACGTGTGTTCTATTTGCGATACCACGGATATTCTAAGTTCTTTCCCTTGTGGGCGCTGGCGCGGTATCGCAATTTGCGCAATACTAACAGTCGCTTCGTGGGGATAGGAATGTGATTATAGGCGCGGGCGGGGACGCCGCACACGACGGATTGCCAGTTCTTATCGTTACTGGTCTGAAACAGGAGGCTCGCATCGCTGCCGGGCCGGGTCTCACCGTCATCTGTAGCTCCAGCAATCCGGTTCAGTTGCGCGAAATGATGGTCTCGTTCGATCCGGCGAGCATCCGCGGGATCGTGAGCTTCGGCGTGGCAGGCGGGCTTAATCCATCGCTCAAGTCAGGTGATATTGTCGTCGCGACCGAGATCGTTGCCGCGCATGAGCGGTGGACGACAGCATCAGCTCTCACTGAGAATCTGGTCGCGCTTCCAATGAAGCGACGGCTGACGATGCCGGGGGTTCTTGCAGGCGTGGAAGAAGTCGTAACCGGTCAGGTCGGCAAGGCTGCGTTGCGTGCCACCACCGGTGCCGATGCGGTTGATATGGAGAGCCACATCGCAGCGAGATACGCCGCTGAGAACGGTCTGCCGTTTGCGGCGGTGCGCGTGATCAGCGATCCAGCGCATCGCGCGCTGCCGAAGTTGACGATGGATGCCATCAAGCCGAACGGCAATGTCGACATGTGGAAGGTCATGCGCGGGATCGCTCGCAATCCGAAGTCGATCCCGGCGCTGATCTCGACAGGGCGCGACTTCAGCCGCGCCCTCCGTTCATTACGCGGCTGTCGAAGCGCTTTGGGCTGACTTCGCTTCCGCGAGCTTGGCCGCCTTGGCTTCCGCTCCGCGGGCTTCGTCGGCACGGATTTCCGACAAACGCTTCTGCACTTCCGACGAGAACACGTACTGCGCCGGGCGCTGGTTGGTGAGATCGATCTCGGGAGCCATCGGACCGGAGGTCTTGATGCCGCGCAGGGCAACCCACGCTGCCTTCAGCGGATTGGCGACTGCTGCATTCGCTGCCGTCGGCTCATAACCACAGTGAGCCATACAGTCAGCGCACTTCTCGTACTTGCCCGTGCCGTAGGTATCCCAGTCGGTGGTTTCCATCAGCTCTTTGAACGTCTTCGTATAGCCTTCGCCGAGCAAGTAGCAGGGCTTCTGCCAGCCGAAGATGTTGCGCGCGGGCATGCCCCACGGTTCGCACTCGAAATTCTGGTTGCCGGCGAGGAAGTCGAGGAACAAGCCGGAGTGCATGAAATTCCAGTTCTTGCCCTTGCCGAGCTCGAAGACCTTGCGGAACAGTTCTTTGGTCTTCTTGCGATTGAGGAAGTGCTCCTGATCCGGCGCGCGCTCATAGGCATAGCCCGGTGACATGGAGACGCCGACGCCGAGCTCCTTCGTGAAATCGAGAAACTTCGCGATTTCTTCGGCCGGATGACCGTCGAAAATGGTCGCGTTGACGTTGACAGTAAAGCCGCGCGCTTTCGCCGCCTTGATCGCGGAGACGGCGCGATCGAATACGCCCTTTTGCGACACTGCCTTGTCGTGATGATCCTTGAGACCATCGAGATGGATGGAGAAGAACAGGTAAGGAGAGGGCTCGAACAGATCGAGCTTCTTCTCGAGCAACAGCGCGTTGGTGCAAAGCGAGACGAACTTCTTGCGTTCGACCAGGCCGCGTACGATCTCGCCGATCTCTTTGTGGATCAGCGGCTCTCCGCCAGGGATCGCAACCATCGGCGCGCCGCATTCATCGGCTGCATCCCAGCATTCTTGTGCTGTCATACGACGGTTCAGAATCGCATCCGGATAGTCGATCTTGCCGCATCCGACGCAGGCAAGGTTGCAGCGGAAGAGGGGCTCGAGCATCAGCACCAGCGGATAGCGCTTCCGGCCAAGCAGCTTCTGCTTCACCAGATACGAGCCGATCTTGATCTCTTTGAAAAACGGAATGGCCATTAACGACTATCTTTCTTGCATCGCAGGTGAGAAGCTTGTCTGCCTAGACGTCAGTTCGGCAGGCAGCCTGAATTCGATGTTTTCCTCTCGCCCAGGCAGGACGGACACTGAGACCGGTCCGATTTTTCGCAGGGCTTCGATCACGTCATCGACAAGGACTTCCGGCGCAGATGCACCGGCGGTTATGCCGACGGTTTTCGCGTCTTTCAACCATTCAGGATTGAGCTGGCTGCCGTCGGCGATCAGGTAGCTCGGAACACCAACTTCGGTCCCGATTTCGCGGAGACGATTGGAGTTGGAGCTGTTGGTCGCTCCGACGACCAGAATGACATCGACGAGCTTGCTGAGGTCTCGTACCGAAGACTGGCGATTTTGTGTCGCGTAGCAGATATCGCGTGTATCCGGGCCTTCGATATCCGTGAAGCGATTCTCCAGGGCGGCAATGATGTCTTTGGTGTCGTCGACGCTCAGCGTGGTCTGGGTGATGTAGGCCATCGGCGCATCACTCGGCAGATCAAGTGCCGTGACGTCCTCGACGCTCTGAACCAGGATGACAGGGCCGGGGACCTGTCCCATTGTCCCGACGACTTCGGGATGGCCTTCATGGCCGATCAGCACCAGCGAGCGTCCCTTGGAGACGTAGCGCTTGCCCTGATTGTGGACTTTCGTCACCAGCGGGCAGGTGGCATTGAGGACCGGCAGGCTGCGCGATGCGGCTTCTTCTTCGACGCTCTTGGCGACGCCATGCGCACTAAAGACCGTGATCGCGTTGGCCGGCACCTCGTGGAGGTCTTCGACAAACACCGCGCCCTTGGCCTTGAGGCTTTCGACGACGTATTTGTTGTGCACGATCTCGTGACGGACATAGACCGGCGGACCATACTTCTCCAACGCGCGTTCGACGATCTCGATCGCACGCACGACTCCGGCGCAAAATCCGCGCGGCTGAGCCAGCAGGATCTTCATCGGAGTCTTGCCGTGATCAGGCAAGCTGCACCGCACTGATATTTGCTTCACGACCCAATGCTTCGAAGACCCGCGTCACGATGCCCTTCGCATCGAGACCGGCCTTCGCATACATCGCGGCAGGGCTGTCCTGATCGATGAACGTGTCCGGAAGGACCATAGAGCGAACCTTCAATCCCTTGTCCAATGCGCCGTGCTCTGCGAGGGCATGCAAAACTTGCGCCCCGAAGCCGCCGATCGAGCCTTCTTCGACGGTGATCAGAACCTCGTGCTCGCGGGCGAGGCGGAGGATCAAGTCCGTATCGATCGGCTTGGCAAATCTGGCATCAGCAACTGTCGTCGTTAAGCCGTGAGATTTTAGAATGTCTGCAGCTTTCAGACATTCGGCGAGGCGGGTTCCGAGGGACACCAGCGCCACCGAGGTGCCTTCGCGAACGATGCGACCCTTGCCGATCTCCAGCGGAACGCCAAACGCCGGCAGATCGACGCCGACACCGTCGCCGCGCGGGAACCGGAAGGCCGATGGAGCATCGTCGATGGCGGCTGCTGTTGCCACCATATGCACTCAGTTCAGCTTCGTCTGCAGCCGCCATGATGACGAAATGCGGAAGGCAGCCGAGGTAGGCCAGATCGAACGAGCCCGCATGGGTCGGACCGTCAGCGCCAACCAGGCCGGCACGGTCGATCGACGAAACGCACCGGCAGGCGCTGAATGGCGACGTCGTGGACCACCTGATCGTAAGCGCGCTGCAGGAAGGTTGAGTAGATCGCCGATGAACGGCTTCATGCCTTCGGAGGCCAGGCCGGCGGCAAACGTCACGCCGTGCTGTTCGGCGATGCCGACATCGAAGGTGCGCTTCGGAAAGGCCTTGCCGAAAATATCGATGCCGGTGCCGGACGGCATGGCGGCGGTGATGGCGACGATCTTGTCGTCCTTCTCGGCTTCCTGAACGAGGGTTTCGCCAAACACCTTGGTATAGGAGGGAGCGTTGGCCTGGGCTTTGGCCTGCTTGCCGGTCGCGACGTCAAACTTGACGACGCCGTGGTATCTGTCTGACGCGACTTCTGCCGGGGTGTAGCCCTTGCCCTTTTCGGTCACGACGTGGATGAGGGTTGGTCCCACCTTGGAATCCCGCACGTTCTTGAGCACGGGGAGCAGGTGGTCGAGGTTGTGACCGTCGATCGGACCGACGTAATAGAAGCCGAGTTCTTCGAACAGCGTGCCGCCCGACAGGAAGCCACGCGCATATTCTTCGGCGCGCTGCGCACCCTTTTCCACGAATTTCGGTAGCCGCTTGGCGACTTGTTTGCCGATTTCGCGCAGCGAGCGATAAGTGTTGCCCGAAATCAGACGTGACAAATAGGCCGACATCGCGCCGACCGGTGGTGCGATCGACATCTCATTGTCATTGAGAATGACGATGAGGCGGGAATCCATTGCGCCGGCATTGTTCATTGCCTCATAGGCCATGCCGGCCGACATCGCACCGTCACCGATCACTGCGACGATATTTCGCTCCTCGCCCGCTAGATCTCGGGCGACGGCCATCCCAAGTCCTGCTGAAATAGATGTCGACGAATGAGCTGCGCCGAAGCAATCATATTCACTCTCGGCGCGCTTCGTGAAACCGGACAGGCCGCCGCCTTGTCGCAGCGTGCGAATCCGATCGCGGCGCTCTGTCAGAATTTTATGAGGATAAGCTTGATGACCGACATCCCAAATGACGCGATCTGACGGCGTATTAAAAACATGATGTATCGCCACAGTCAGTTCCACGACACCGAGGCCTGAGCCTAAATGACCACCTGTGACTGCGACCGCGCTAATCGTCTCAGCTCGCAGCTCTGCCGCTACCTGAGGCAGATCGCTTTCCTTGAGCTTGCGAAGATCAGCGGGTGATTTGATTGCGTCGAGCAACGGGGTCGATGAGGTCATACCGAGGCTTCCAGTACCATATAAGAACAAGACGAGAACGTTTTGCAGTGTAGCATTATGGCAGGTATTCAGCAGTAAATCTGAGCAACTGCTAGCGTTATGCCACTATTGTGTGACTTAAGGGCACCGTTTGAGCCCTCAGTAAGTTAATCGCCCATCCCCCAGGCAGTTGCCTACGCCTGAGCTGATCGCAAGAAATAGAAAGAAAAACTGTGCTGACAAGGACTATTGTATCGCTTGTTCGTTTTTGCACGCGCCACGCATGGCTGGTACTCCTTACCGGAATTGCCCTCGCCGTTGCAGCAGGATTTTATTCCCACCAAAACTTCGCCATCAACACCGATGTGGCGAAGCTTATTTCCCCGGATTTGGATTGGCGCAAGCGGGAAATTGACTACGAAAAGGCGTTTCCCGGTCGAAATGACCTGATTTTGGCCGTCATTGAGGCTCCGACGCCTGAATTGGCCCGTCAGGCCGGCACCGCGCTTGAACAAAAATTGTTGCCACAAACTGACAAATTCCTTTGGGTTCGCCCGGCAGGCAGTGGGCCGTTTTTTGATACAAACGGCCTGCTGTTCCTTCCGACGGCGGAGGTTGCCAAGCAAACCAGCCAGCTCGCTTCGGCCGCTCCTATCTTCGATATCCTGGTAGATGATCCTAGCCTCCGTGGTTTGACCGGGGTGCTTGAATTCGGGCTGGTCGGCGCCCAGCGAGGCCAATACTCCCGTGATTCGATGGCGCGGCCTCTGAATATGGTCGCGGATACCGTCGAAAAGGTTCTGGCAAAACAGCCGGCGCCGTTTTCCTGGAGGGAACTCTCCAGCGGCGAGCCGCTGACACCAGCCGATCGGCGTGTGCTTCTCAGCATCCGGCCGGTCCTCGACTTCAACGCACTTGAACCGGGTGGCGAGGCGACCGACGCGATCCGCAAAGCAGCGCAGGATTTGAATCTCGCTGGCGCCTACAGCGCGAAGGTGCGTCTAACGGGTCCTGTTCCAATCGCGAACGAGGAGTTCGCGACGGTGCAGGAGGGGGCCTTGGAAAACGGCATCGGCACCGTCCTCATCGTGATTTTCATCCTGTGGTGTGCGCTGAAGTCTCCCAAAATCATCACTGCGGTCTTCATCACCCTCGTGATCGGCCTGTCGATTACCACCGCTGTCGGTTTGATGCTCGTAGGCGCGCTGAATCTGATTTCGATCGCGTTCTTTGTGCTGTTCGTCGGCCTGGGTGTGGATTTCGGGATTCAGTACAGCGTGCGCTATCGCGCGGAGCGTCATGAAACTGACGATCTTCTTCACGCTCTGGAAAAAGCCGGCGAGTATTCTGCTGTTCCGCTTACGCTTGCGGCCGTTGCGACAGCCGCCGGCTTTCTCTCGTTCCTTCCGACCGACTACAAAGGCGTTTCGGAACTTGGGAAAATTGCCGGCGCGGGCATGCTCATAGCATTCATTGCGGCGGTCACCGTGCTTCCGGCGTTGCTTAAGCTTCTCAATCCGTCGGGAGAGGCGGAGCCGCTGGGGTTTAAGTTCCTCGCACCGGTCGACGATTTCCTTGAAAGGCACCGTGTCGCAGTCGTCGCTTGCACGATCGGTGTGGCCGTGCTCGGCCTGCCGTTGC
Source organism: uncultured Alphaproteobacteria bacterium (assembly GCA_963751855.1). GTDB lineage: Bacteria > Pseudomonadota > Alphaproteobacteria > Rhizobiales > Xanthobacteraceae > Afipia. Next base: position 64,004 of record CAVVWF010000002.1, read on the forward strand.
TCTACTTCCTTCATTTTGATTTCAATCCGATCAATCTTCGCAATCCGAAGGTTGAATCCATTGCGACTTATCTCGATCTGCGCCGCGATCCGAACACCGGAACCAATGCGGTCGAAGTCCTGGCGCCTTCCACCGCAGCCGCAAAGGAAATTGAAAACCGCCTTGCCAAGCTGCCTGAAGTTTCCCGGACACTGTCGCTCGATAATTTCATTCCGGAGGATCAGCCCGCGAAACTTGCGATCATTCGCAAGGCGGCGGCCTCGCTTGATTCAATCTTGAAACCGGCGGCGCAGGGGGCGCCACCTTCGGATGAGGAGAATGTTGCCGCGTTGAATGGCTCTGCCGAAAGCCTGCGGAAGTTCGCGGGCGATGACAAGGGGCCGGGAGCGATAGCTTCGCGGCGTCTCGCTGATGCATTGGCAAAGCTTGCTCAAGCCGACAAGGCGATGCGCGACACCGCCGAGACCGATTTTCATTGCGCCACTCAATGTGGCGTTGGACCAGGTCCGTAGCATGCTCAAGGCGCAGCCCGTCAGCGTGAAGACATTGCCACAAGATATTGTGAGCGAATGGACATCAGCGGACGGTCGCACCCGCGTCGAAGCACAGCCCAAGGGCGACCCGAACGACAACGACACTCTGCGCAAATTCGCCGCGGCAGTCCTGAAAGTTGAACCGACTGCAATCGGGGGACCGATCTCCATTCTGAAATCAGGTGACACTATCGTGTCCGCTTTCATTCAGGCTGGCGGCTGGGCGTTGTTGTCGATCGCGATCCTGCTTTGGATCGTATTGCGACGGATCGGTGACGTATTGCTGACGTTGGTACCTTTGATTCTCGCGGGTGTGGTGACTCTTGAGATTTGCGTGATCATCGGTTTGCCGATGAATTTCGCAAACATCATCGCGCTACCGCTGCTGTTGGGCGTCGGTGTTGCGTTCAAGATCTACTATGTGACGGCGTGGCGTGCCGGTCAGACCAATCTGCTGCAATCCAGCCTGACACGGGCAATTTTCTTCAGCGCGATGACAACCGCGACGGCGTTCGGCAGCCTGTGGCTGTCGAGCCATCCCGGTACGTCGAGCATGGGTAAGTTGCTGGCGCTCTCGCTGGTGACAACACTAGCGGCGGCGGTGTTGTTTCAACCCGCCCTAATGGGGCGCCCCCGCGATCTCGGGAAGTAAGCAGACCTCGCTGGTTGCTGGTTCTGGCGACCCTGCCTTGGCGGCGGCACCCTTTGGTGCTGCTGCCTTCGGGGCGCCTCCGGGAACAGCTGTTGCCGTGGTTTTCGACGAAGCAGCGGGCGCTGTTGCCGTTGTTTTCGGTGCCTGCGCCTTTGGTGTGCCGGCTGCTCCGGACTCAGCTGCCGGTCCATAGCTAAAGCCGGACATGCCTGGTTCAACGCGTGTCCATGTCTGTCCACCACAGAGCGGCCAAACGAGGCACCCTTCGACACGCAGTGCGTTGGCGGATTTCAACTGAATTGTTGCATCGTAGGTCTTGCCGTTTTCGGCATTATAGACCTTGCCCTCCCATTTTTCCTTTTCGTCCGACGCCTTCTTCATATTAAGAAGCACCGGCATTCCGAGCGTGGGGCGTGTCCGCTTGGCTTTGTCGGGGTTGCTTTTATCGATACCCCCGGGGATCGATTCCGAGGCGACTACGCCCCATAGCCTGGAATTGCAGTCGACGATCTTAATCGTCGCCTTACCGTCTTCGTCACGCCACTCGCCGAGAGGTTCAGCGGCATTTGCCGTTGTTACGGCGGCTAGAAAAATTATTCCACTGAAGGCTATTTTTCGCATGAATCCTCGCGTGCACTGCAAACGGTTTAAAGCACAAGAATTGTTTGTTGTTCCAGAGTTAGACAAATGGACGCATACATTATTTTCGGTTGACTAGATGCCCAACAACCGAAGTATGTAGGACATCATGCAGTCGAATTTAGACATTTCAGAGATGTTCGCGGATCGTCAGTTCCAGCGCAACGCCCTCCACACACGCTATCTCAACGAGCAACTCGTCAGGGTTCTCAAGACGATTGGCTATGACGTCGGATTTCAGCGCGGGCAGGGGCAATATCTCTATGACCGCGACAATATCCGTTATCTTGATCTGTTGAGTGGATTCGGCGTCTTCGCGCTTGGCCGCAACCATCCAACCGTCAAGGACGCCCTGAAGAGCGTTCTCGACAGCGATCTGCCCAACCTTGTTCAGCTCGATCTGTCCACACTGGCTGGTATTCTGGCCGAGCGGCTGATCGGGCACGTCCCTTATTTGGACAAGGTGTTTTTTGCGAATTCAGGGACAGAATGTGTCGAAGCTGCGATCAAGTTTACGCGTGCAGCGACCGGTCGTCCCGGCATTCTCTATTGTGACCATGCTTATCACGGTCTGACTTACGGAGCGCTGTCGCTGACCGGTGATCGCAATTTCCGTGAAGGGTTCGGGTCGCTATTGCCTGATTGCTCGTCAATTCCTTTCAATGATCTCGCTGCATTGGAAAAGGCGCTGATGTCGCGCCAGATCGCGGCCTTTATCGTTGAGCCGATCCAGGGCAAGGGCGTCAACATTCCTGATGATGGATTTCTGGCAGGGGCCGCAGCACTCTGTAAACGGTACGGAACGATTTTCGTCGCCGATGAGATTCAGACGGGAATGGGCCGGACGGGGCGTTTTCTTGCGGTTGAGCACTGGAATGTCGAACCGGATATGGTGCTGCTCTCGAAGTCGCTGTCCGGCGGTCATGTCCCGGTGGGCGCTGTGCTGATGCGCAAGGCGATTTTCGATAAAACCTTCGACCGTATGGACCGTGCGGTCGTGCACGGGTCGACATTCGCGAAGAACGATCTCGCGATGGCCGCGGGTATTGCAACTCTCGACGTGCTCAAATCCGAGAAACTGATCGAGAACGCTGCGACGCGTGGCGCGCAGTTGCTGTCGACCTTGTCCGCGATGGTGCCTGGTTACGAACTGCTCAAGAACGTTCGCGGCAAGGGCCTGATGATCGGTGTGGAATTTGGCCCTCCGAAATCGCTCGCGCTCAAGGCGTCATGGAGTGTGTTGGAGGCAGCCAGCAAAGGGTTGTTCTGCCAATTGATCACAATTCCGCTGTTCAAGGATCACAAGATCCTCACGCAGGTCGCCGGCCACGCCAGCCATACAATCAAGTTGTTGCCGCCGCTGACGATCACGGACGAAGACTGCAAGTGGATCACCAGTGCATTTGATACTGTGATCGAAAGCAGCCATCGAGTCCCTGGCGCAATCTGGTCGCTCGGAAAGACGCTGGTCGATAACGCCGCGCGAAAAACAGCATAAGACACTAAATAAAATTGCGCGACCGAAGCGGCCGCGCAATGCAATCGATACAGTCCTGATTTACTCGCCCGAAGGACGTGGCAACTTATTGCCCGTTATCGCTGAGCACCTTGTCACATTTCTTGCTGAGCTTGGTGCGGTACGCCTTCAGGCAGCCGAGAATGGTGAGGTCGCTATCATTCATGACAGCGCGGCAATAGCGGGACACGTCCGGAGCGCAGGCCTTTTGTTCCTCGGGAGTGCCACTACGAGCATTCTGGGCGAATGCAAATGAGGTGGCAGATGCAAGCAAGGTCGCGACAAGGAGCGTTTTAAGCATTGTTGTTCCTGTTCTGGTCAATCGTTTGGATTGCCACAGACTATAGGTAGCTGCGATTAGAATTCCAGACGCAAGTCTATCGCAAGGCTTTGTACGTCTAGTATTTTGCCAAGTGTGTCGTCAACGCACTGGTACCAGCCTGATTTTGGAATGCATCGATACAAATTGTCGCCACAATTCAATTGGTTTGGACCCTCAACTGGTCGACGGTTGCACAGGAACAAGCGGATTTCGTCGCACGAGCATAAGCGCGACGAGCACCGTCGGAACAAGGACCGCCAACGCAATTGCCATAATCTGCAACTGAGAGACGGGCATGATGCCGCCGCCCGGCGTTGCGAGAGTGAATCCTCCGATGATCAGCAACACGCGTAACGGCCATTCCATCAAGCCGGCGCGCCGCAGATCTCCGACATACGCCTGATAGCCTTGGATGCCGCCGCAGATAAAGACGATGCCAACACAGGCGATCGCAGTCAGGCCGATGGCCTCAAGGTACGGATTCTCTCCCTGGAGCAACAGCGCGGGGTTCAAGACGAAGAAAAATGGGATGAAGTAGATAATGCTACCCACCCACATACTTTCCCAACCGGTTTTCATCGCTGGTGCACCGGCAATCCCGGCGGCTGCAAACGATGCGATCGCCACGGGCGGTGTGATCGATGACAGCATGCCCCAATAGAAGATAAACATATGTACGGCCATTCTGTTGAGGCCGAGTTTTTCAAGGGCAGGTGCAACCAGAATTGCAAGAAAGATATAGCAGGACGTTGTCGTCAACCCGAGGCCAAGGATAAGGCTCGTAATTGCGCACATGATCAGCAGCAGGAAGGCGTCACCGCCCGCAATGCGCAGGAGATCGTTGGCAAGGCTCGAAATCACGCCGGTGCTCGAGAACGCACCGATGAGTAGGCCGCATCCTGCCAGGATGGCGATCAGTTCGACGAATGTCTTGCCATTCAGTTCGAGGAAGCTGACCCAACGGCCTCCGCCCCAATTCTTGCCGGGGAAGAACTCATTCATCGCAGCGAGAGCGCACATGCCCCAGAAGAATGCATTGGCGACATCAAGCCACAACATCACCGCAGTTAGAGCGACAGAGACAATGAGAACGGCAGTATTGCCTTTCTTCCATGGCGCCGGCCCTGACCATTGGTGCAGGATCACAAGCAGAGCCGTGGCGTAGAATGGCGCGTGGCTCTCGCGTTTGAAATACAGCAGCATCACCACAAGGATGACGATCACGAACAGATAGTACCATCCGTCCATGAAGGCGTCCTTCAAGCGCGGAAGCTCTGCGCGCGGTAGGCCCTTGAGATTATGACGGGCGGCATAGCTGTCCACCTGCGCGAACAATCCGAAATAATAGAGTATGGAAGGAATGGTCGCAGCCAGAGCGACGTCCGCATAACCTGTGTTCAGGAATTGCGCCATGACGAACGCGGTGGCACCAAGGACTGGCGGCGCAAGAACAGCGCCGGTGGACGCGCAAGCCTCGATTGCGCCCGAATAGGAAGGAGTAAAGCCGGTCTTCTTCATGACCGGAATTGTCATCGTGCCTGCAGTCAGAACGTTGGAAACGATGCTGCCGCCGACCGTTCCGAGCAGGCCGCTCGCGAAAATACAAACTTTCGCAGCGCCACCTCGAAACGTGCCGCACAGGGCGAATGACAGATTGATGAAGAACTTTCCGGCTCCCGTCATCATCAATGCGGTACCGAAAACAAGGAAGCCGATCACGGTATCCGCAAAGGCCTGAATTGGAATACCAAGCAGGCTCTCGCCGGACAGCACATGATACGCTGTCGTTTGCGAAAGTGTTGACTGGGAGCCGCGGAATGGCCCCAGCCACGCCGCATCAGCAAACAGCGGATAGACTGTAAACGGAAACACGCTCAGGAGCAGGCTCCAGCCGCCGGTGCGGCGCAGCGCTTCCATCAATACGAACCACATCACGAGGCCTGCCGCGATCACATTATTTGGTGCGCCGTCGGATTCCCAGCCGGCTTCGGCCGCCTTGCGGATGTTCATCATCAGCCAGATCGCCGAGCCCAGCGTCATCAAAAACAGGAGAAGGTCGTACCAAGGTATGCGGTTGAGGGGAGCCTTGTCCGATGCTGGAAAAATCAGAAACGTGAACGGCAGCATCAGCGCGATCAGCAGATAAAAATATTCTGTGTTGAGCTGCGTGTACCCAATGAAGAATCGCAGGGAAAACTGCTGGTTGATGCAGAGCAGGATCGTCGCCGCCGTCGCGACGATCAGTGCCCATCGCGATGCACCTTGCAGGGCACGAATGCGTGTGACCTCGGACTCCTGCAAGTCGGTTACGCTGGCGGCATGGGGATCGCCGAATTCGATCTTGTTCTGAAGCGCGGCATTGCCGGCAGCCGTGTTCGCGGCTGCCGGCCCATTGGAAGGACCGGACGAAGCTGACATCAATTATCTCTCAATAGTTTTGGCGTCCGATGCAAAGCAATCGATACAATTAGTCTTCAAAGCCGTTCGGCATGTTGGCCTTTGCCAGCGCAGCCTTGCGTACTTCCATCCAGCCTTTCAGGAACGCCGCGTCATCCGACGGCGGATTGGATTTTCCGTAGTCGGTCCACGCGGCCTTGAGCACTTCCTGCCGCTTGATCAATCCATCGTTGTGCGTCTCGTCTTCTGCCGACCACTGACCGGATTCCTTGAACGCCTTCACCGCGCCCAAGTGATAGGGAATGACCCACTTCATTGTTTGGCGCTTGATGTCGAGACCGGTGGCTCCGGGTGCGGAGTCCTTATAGCCGTCATAGCCAAGGATCATCGCCTTGGTGATCTTGTAGATGTCGTCCTCGGATTGGGTCGCGTAAGCCGTTGCGATCGGGTAGGGATAGGTCGCCAGTCGCAATGGCTTTGAAGCTTCGATCGCCGCGCCGCAGGTTACGCTGTATGGATTGAAGAACGCGCCTACGCGTTTGACACGGGCCCATGCTTCCTTGTCTTCTGCCGGAAGCTCAGGCCATGAAATGCCGCGGGGCGAGGTCTCGAGCTCCTTGCCGGGACCTGTCACCGTCGAGCCGAATGCCGCGTCGACATCATTGTTGACGACGCCTTTCCACATCGCGCCGTAGCTTGCGAACTCGACAACCTTGACGTCGTTCTTGGTCAATCCCGCATACGCGATGATGGCCAGAGCATTTTGGTTGAGAGCAGGCGAGCCGACGACAAAGCCAAGGCGCTTGCCGCGGAAATCCTTCCACTCCTTTACGCCAGCATCCTTGGCGACAGCGACCGACAGGCCGTTGCAGTCGACCGTCGAAAGCATCATCTGCAAGTTTTGTGGACCCCATTCCTTGGCGCCGAATTCAAAGACGCCTTCCTGGGCGAAATAACTTCCCGTTCCCATCCAGGCCACCACCGCGCGTTTGGCGCGCAGCGGTGCGAGGCGTGCGACATCGTTGCCTGCGGGAAGCACGCGCACATCGGAATTGAACTTGTCCTTCATTGTCTTGCCGACGCCGACGGCAATGTTGAAGCCTGAGCTACCGGTGTCGTAGGCCGTAAAGGCCATCGAAGGCGGCAGCTTGATATCCTGCGCATGCGCAAGCGGTATCGCCGCTGCTCCGGCCAGAAAAAGGGTCGCAACTGTAGTGACGTGTCGTTTCATAGAATAAGCCCTCTCGTTCCCAACTGCTTTCGCTGTGCGAAATGCATTTTTGATTTTGCCGGATCATGTCACCGTGTCCGGATGAGTGCAACGCCTGCAAGACTATCGTTGTGAAACGGACAGTTTGTCGCGGCACGATACAGTCTTGAGGAAAATCACGCCTCGAGCATCGCGATCGTCTGACCTTCAGCCACGACATCATCGATGCTGACAAGAATCGATTTGATTTTCCCCGTCGCCGGTGACGGTACCGGGATTTCCATCTTCATTGCTTCAACGACTGCGATGTCGTCGCCGTTGCCGATGCTTCCGCCAACGACAATTGGAATTGCGCAGATGCGCCCGGCAACCTCGGTTATGACCTTGACGTCCATATAGCTCCCCAATGGTCCGTTGCGCGTTGGACATGTTCGCTCTGCGCGTGCGGCTTCTTTATTGTGAGGCAGGATTGCCCGGGGTAGCTTGTTCTGCAAGAGGAAATTCAATCCACAGAACAGAGAAAGTGCACGTGATGCACCGTGGCAAGGAGTTGAAATGAACTGGAAGCCTGAACTTGATGAACTCGCGCGGCGTGAGGCGTTTGCCAGGGAGATGGGTGGCGCCGACAAGGTCAAGCGACAGCATGATCAGGGCAGGCTGACGGTACGCGAGCGAATCGACAAACTTGTCGATCAGAAAAGCTTCCACGAAGTGGGCGCGATTTCCGGCATTGCGGAATATGAAGCGAACGGTGACCTGAAATCACTGACCCCGGCGAACTGTGTTTTCGGCCGCGGCAAGGTCGGTGATCGTCCGGTGGTAGTCGTGGGTGACGATTTCACGGTGCGAGGCGGATCGGCCGATGCATCGATTTCCGCAAAGCCACTGATGGCTGAGCAGATGGCGCATGATTTTCGCTTGCCCATTATCCGCGTCATTGAAGGATCAGGCGGCGGTGGGTCGGTCAAGACCATTGAAACCAAGGGGGCTGCCAATCTCCCCGGCGGAGTCGGCGGAACAGAGTGGTATTGGTATACGACGGCCAATATGGCGCGCGTGCCTGTCGTGGGACTTGGTCTAGGGTCTGTCGCTGGGCTTGGCGCGGCCCGACTTGCAGCCAGTCATTACTCAGTGATGACGAAAACATCAGCGATGTTTGTGGCAGGTCCGCCGGTGGTGGCGCGGCTCGGCCAATTGCTTGAGAAGCAGGAGCTCGGTGGCTGGCAGATTCAAACCAAAGCCGGTGGTGTCGACCATGCTGTTGATACGGAGGAAGAGGCGTTCGAATGCGCGCGGCGATTTTTGTCGTACCTGCCGTCTTCGGTGTTCGATCTGCCTCCGACGCTTGCTTGCGATGACGATCCCGAGCGCGAAGACGAAGCGCTTTTGAACGTCGTGCCGCGCAATCGTCGGCAGATTTACAAGATGCGGCCCATCATCGAATCCGTGGTGGATAAAGGCTCGTTCTTCGAGATGAGCCGGAATTTCGGGCGCTCGATTATCGCAGGTCTTGCGCGCCTTGAAGGCCGGGCGGTGATGGTGCTGGCGAGCGATCCTTATATTTACGGTGGTTCGTGGACGGCCGAGGCCTGTCAGAAGGTCGTGCGTTACGTCGATCTTGCCGAAACATTTCATCTGCCTGTCGTATATCTGATGGATTGCCCTGGTTTCATGATCGGGCTCGATGCGGAAAAGTCAGCCACGATCCGCCATGGCGTTCGCGCAATGGCCGCTGTGAATCAGACGACCGTGCCCTGGTGCACAATCATCGTTCGCAACTCGTTCGGCGTAGCGGGCGTCGTGCACCAACCGGCGGGGCGGTTCTCGATGCGCTACGCGTGGCCATCCGGCTATTGGGGGTCGTTGCCACTGGAAGGTGGCATCGAAGCGGCTTACCGCGCCGACATTGATGCAGCTGAAGATCCAAAGGCGAAGCTTCTTGAGATCGAGGATCGGTTGAACAAACTACGTTCACCATTCCGTTCAGCAGAGAAGTTCTGGGTCGAGGAAATCATCGACCCGCGCAAGACGCGCTCGCTGCTGTGCGAATTTGCGCGCTTGGCGGAGCCGTTGCGCACCCCAGGACCTGTCTCGATGGCCATGCGACCGTAGGAACTAGCGGCGTGCGTCCTCGATGATCATCGCAGCGCCTTTCTCTGCAATCATCGCGGTGGGCGTGTTGGTGTTGCCGGACGTGATCGTCGGCATCACCGATGCGTCGATGACGCGCAGCCCCGCGATGCCATGAAAGCGCAATCGTTCATCGACGACCGCCATCGGATCATTGGCAGAGCCCATCTTTGCCGTTCCGACGGGATGGAAAATCGTGGTGCCGATGTCGCCGGCTGCCTTGGCCAGTGACGCGTCATCGTCGCCGACTGTCGGGCCGGGGAGGTACTCCTGCGGATGATACGCTGCGAGCGCATGCTGTTTCATGAGTTTGCGCGTTACGCGAATGGCGTCGGCGGCGACCTGCCGGTCTTCGTCGGTCGCAAGATAATTCGGTGCGATCTGTGGAGCCTGATCCGCCGCACCGGATTTGATCCGGATGGTGCCGCGTGAAGTCGGCCGCAGGTTGCAAGCCGCGACGGTAATTGCCGGGAAGCGATGCAGCGGTTCGCCGAATTTGTCGAGCGACAGCGGCTGGATGTGGAACTGGATATTGGCGCGCTCCTGACGCTCGTCGGACCGCGTGAAGATACCGAGCTGAGATGGTGCCATGGTCAGTGGTCCGCGCCGTCGCAGCAGATAGTCGACACCCATCCAGCCACGTCTGAACAAGTTGTAGTAGGTTTCGTTCAGTGTCCGGACGCCTTCGACTTTATAGATAGCGCGCTGTTGCAGATGGTCCTGCAAGTTGCGGCCGACACCCTGGCGGTCGAGTACGGTATCGATGCCGAGCGGGGCGAGCCACTCCTGCGGCCCGATGCCCGAGCGATGCAGCACTTGCACCGATCCGATCGAACCGGAGCAAAGGATCACTTCGCCTTTTGTGCGCGCCTCGATTGTCTCGCCACCCTGGCTGAATCTGACGCCGACGGCGCGGCCATTTTCGACGATCAACCTATCAACGAGGACGTTGGTTTCCAGACGCAGATTGGGGCGCGACAGGGCGGGTTTAAGGAAACCGCGAGCTGACGACCAGCGCCGCCCGCGCTTCTGGTTGACGTGAAAATACCCGATGCCTTCGTTGTTGCCGGTGTTGAAATCAGGGGTCTTGCGGATGCCCATTTCACTCGCGGCATCAGCGACAGCGTCGAGGACTTTCCATGAGAGCCGCGGCGCCTCGATGCGCCAGCCGCCGCCAACGCCGTGATGCTCGCTTTCACCCAGAAAATGATCTTCGAGTTTCTTGAAAGCCGGCAACACGTCGTCCCAGCCCCAACCAGTCAGACCCAGTTGCCGCCAATGATCGTAGTCCGCGGCTTGTCCGCGCATCGAGATCATCGCGTTGATCGCGGATGAGCCGCCGATCACCTTGCCACGCGGATACGCCAGCGCCCGGCCGTTGAGGCCAGGCTCGGGTTCGGTCTTGAACATCCAGTCCGAACGTGGATTGCCGATGGCAAACAGGTAGCCCACCGGAATGTGAAACCAGATCCAGTTGTCTTTGCCGCCGGCTTCGAGAATCAGCACGCGCTTGCGGCTATCGGCAGAGAGGCGGTTTGCGACGATGCAACCGGCCGTGCCAGCTCCGACCACGATATAGTCGAAATCTCCCTCAAGGCGTTTCGCCATGTCCTGTCCTGCGTTTCTTTTCGGTACGTTAGACCGTTTATGACCTCAGCCGGACCTCGCTGTACAGTCCGAACCTGTGCAATTCCAGTTTGCGCGGATATTGGGTCTGTCGCAGGCCCATGCTAACTTTGTACATCCTGATCCGATCAAGAGGTCTCCATCGTGCCCATCGTCAACCGCGTCGCCGATCTGCAACCCGACATCATGGGCTGGCGCCGTGATCTGCATGCGCATCCGGAGCTGATGTATGATGTGCACCGCACTGCGGCTTTCGTCGCGGATCGCCTGAGGGACTTCGGTTGTGACGAGGTCGCGACCGGATTGGGGCGCACCGGCGTGGTTGGTGTCATCAAGGGACGCAAGCCGGGCAATGGCGGACTGAAGGCGATTGGCCTGCGTGCGGACATGGACGCGTTGCCTATCGAGGAAGAAACCGGTGTCGAGTATCGTTCGACCGTGCCCGGCAAGATGCACGCCTGCGGTCACGATGGTCACACGGCGATGCTGCTTGGCGCAGCGCGCTATCTCGCGGAGACGCGGAATTTCGCCGGCGATGCGGTGGTGATCTTTCAGCCGGCGGAAGAGGGCGGTGCGGGTGCTGCTGCGATGATCAAGGACGGCCTGATGGACCGCTTCAAGATCGAACAGGTTTACGGGATGCACAATAGTCCCGGCATGCCCATCGGGACGTTTGCGACGCGTGTCGGCCCGACCATGGCGGCGACCGATCACATCAATATTCACATCGAAGGTGTTGGCGGCCACGCAGCACGCCCACACAAAAGCGTCGACTCGGTCCTTGTGGGAGCACAGCTGATTACCGCGTTGCAGTCGGTCGTGTCGCGCAGCGTCGATCCGCTGGACGCCGCCGTCCTCTCGATATGCGAGTTTCACGCAGGCAATGCGCGCAACGTGATCCCGCAGACAGCGGAACTCACCGGCACAGTGCGGTCACTGACACCCGAGGTCAGGGATCTTGTTGAACAGCGCATGCGTGAGGTTGTGGCAGGTGTCGCGCAATTGTCAGGCGCCAAGATCACGCTCGGTTATGAGCGAAGCTATCCTGTCCTGGTCAATCATGCCGCCGAAACCGATATTGCGGCGCGGATAGCTGCGGAGGTTGTGGGCGAGGGGAATGTCAGCACCGACATTCCACCGGTGATGGGTGCCGAAGATTTCGCGTACATGGTGGAAGCGCGGCCCGGGGCTTTCATCTTCATTGGCAACGGTGACAGCGCGGGACTGCACCACCCTGCCTACAACTTTAATGACGACGCCATCGTGTATGGTTCGTCCTACTGGATCAGGCTGGTTGAGACGCAGCTCGCCGGCTGAACAGCTGACGAGCGGAACTTCACTCCCAGTTTGCCGCATCCGGAACGATGTCTTTTGCGTGGAGTTGGAAGACGGGCACACGCCGCCTTTACCGACAACCAAGCGGGAGACTACGGCCATGAAGGACAAGGATCTGCATGATCTATTTCTGGATACCCTCAAGGATATCTATTTCGCCGAAAAGCATATTCTGAGGGCTCTGCCGAAAATGGCGAAGGCTGCGCATTCTGACCAGTTGCGCGCTGCCTTTGAAAAGCACCATGGCGAGACCGAGGGACAGGTGGAGCGGTTGGAGAAGATTTTCGATCTGCTCGACAAGCCGGCGCGAGGTAAGACCTGCGAAGCCATCCAGGGTATCCTCGACGAAGGCAAGGAGATCATGGATGAGTACAAGGGCACCGAGGCGCTCGATGCCGGTCTTCTTGCGGCTGCGCAGTCAGTCGAGCACTACGAGATCTCGCGCTATGGAACCTTGAAGGCATGGGCCACGAAGCTCGGCATGACAGAGGCGGTGCGCTTGCTGGATGAAACCCTCCAGGAAGAGCACAAGACCGACGATGCCCTGACGAGTCTTGCGTTGGGCGCAGTGAATTCCGAAGCGCTCGCCGCTTGATAGGACCATTTTTTAAAGACCATCGGTGGCGCGTTGTCGCCGATGGTTGATTTGTGAAAACTAATCAAGCGGCATCGAGCTTACGCAAAAACGATGCCGCAAGCTTTAAATCCTTCACGAAGTTTGCGTACTCGCGCTCCTTGGCCTCTTCGTCCGGAAGACGCAATAGGTAGGACGGATGCACCGTCACCAGCGCTTTTGCGTCATCGAGGTCAATGAGATGCCCGCGGTTCTTGCCGATTTGCGTCATTTTTCCAAACACGCTTTGTGCCGCGGTCGCGCCCATTGCCACCACGAGTAAAGGTTTGATGATCGCGCGTTCACGCTCGTACCATTGACGGCAGGCCTTAATTTCCGGCGTCGTTGGCTTCTGATGCAGGCGAATTTTGCCGCGCGGCACGAATTTGAAGTGCTTGACGGCATTCGTGACGTAGACCTTATCGCGGTCGATGCCGGCATCTTCCAATGCACGATTGAGAACCTGACCTGCAGGGCCGACAAATGGCTTACCTGCCAAATCTTCCTTATCGCCCGGCTGCTCGCCGACAAGCATGATGGACGCATGGCGCGGACCTTCGCCAAACACGGTTTGGGTAGCGTCCTTCCACAGATGGCAAGCACGGCAGTCGGCGGCTACGGCGCGTAGTGCCGTCAAATTGTCGGCTTTTGTATGGAACGCGGTTGACGCCATCGGCGCTTCCTTATCTTTGCAGCGAGGGGCGCGGCTCGGGTGCTTCGCACGCAATCATCGCCTGTGTTGTGCGTGCGGGTTTTTAAATCAACGGATCAATGAGTGAGGTCTCAGGAGGGTTCCGCCGAGTATTTCCTCGGCATCTCGGCTTGCATGACTTTGATCTCCAGCCACGGATCTTCAGCCGCGCGGGATTGAGGATGTTGGCGTCGGTCGAGCCCATGCCCTTTCCGTCGCGGCTGTCCCGCGTCTCTGTGCCGCTGGAGGCACAGGAGGCTTCATATTTGGCGGCGTCCGCCAGGATGGCCAGCTTCCGCTGCAAATCCATTGCCGATCCCTTTGTTTTGACTGAGGAAAAAGGCGGCTGAAAAGCCGGTTGAACTCTCCGCCATGCCTTAGCTTTATATTAGAACGTATCATGAACAAATAAGTCCGTCATTCGTTCAATCGAGGAATGACGGTTTTGAAATCTCAGGAGCGGCCCATGACCGGCGCGCGCATGAATACCCTTGCGTCTCTGCGTAGGACCATCGGCCGCCTCGAAGGCGAGGCGGATGGTCTTGTGCGGGTGGCGCTTGGTCATGCGGGCGCGGATGCAATGCTTCATGGTGGTGTGGTGCGGGGTGCACTGCATGAGGTGTTCGCCGAGGGGGGGCGCAATGGAGTAGCGGCGACAGGCTTCGTTGCGGGGCTCGCTCATCGCCTAGCCGGGCGACGGCCGCTGCTTTGGGTGCGGCAGGATTTCGCAGACATCGAATCCGGCATGCTGTCACTGGGTGGCCTTGCTGAACTTGGTTTCGATCCACGCAGGGTGATCGTGGTGCGGGCAGCGGATGCGGAGGCGGCGTTGCGTGTGGCCGCCGATGCCCTTGCCTGCGATGCGCTCGGCGGGGTCGTGCTCGATGTCTGGGGTGACGTGCGTCAACTCGATCTGGTCGCGAGCCGCAGGCTGACGCTCACCGCGCAGGCTTCGAACGTCACATGCCTCGTATTGCGCACGGCGGCAACCCCCGTGACCAGCACCGCGGAAACACGTTGGGTGGTGCGTGGTGCGCCATCGCCTACAGCAGCCGAAGCATGGGGCGCGCCGACATTCGATGCCGAACTTGTTCGTAACCGTCACGGCCAGACCGGACGATGGATCATGGAGTGGAAATGTGATGAGGGCCTCTTCCGTGAACCGGCGGCGTATCCTCAGCCTGTGGCTGCCGCGCCTGCCAACCGACAGATTGAAACGGCTGTTATCGCCAGACGGCGCGCTGGATGACACGCGTCCATGCGTCGTCGTCGGCAAGCTGAACAACGCGCTGCAGATCACCGCGCTGAATGAGGCGGCCGCGCGCATCGGCCTTGAAAGAGGCTTGCCGCTCGCCAATGCGCGTGCGGTCTGCCCCGATGTGCAAGTGTTCGACGTAGATGAAACAGCGGATACCAAATTATTAGAAGGCATTGCTGACTGGTGCGATCGTTTCACGCCCTTGGTGGCGCTCGATCCACCACATGGTCTCCTTCTGGACATCAGCGGATGTGCTCATCTGTTCGGCGGCGAGGCTGCAATGTTGCGCAATGTCTGCGCATCGCTTGGCCGTCGGGGCTTCATGGTCAATGCAGCGATTGCCGGCACGCCGGTCTGTGCACGCACGTTGGCGCGCGGTGCACAAAGCTGCATCGTTGCGGATGGTGAGGAAGCGCGTGCGGTCGGTGCATTGTCGGTATTCGCACTTGGCGCGGATGATGCGACCACACGAGGGTTGCGCCGCGCCGGCTTGAAGACCATCGGCGATGTGGCTGCGCGCGCGCCGCATGAACTTGCCGCACGCTTCGGATCGGCTTTCACCAATCTCTTGCAGCAGGCGCTGGGGCAGGGCGATGCGCCCATTTCGCCGCGCAAGCCTTTGCCGGATTTCATGGTGGAGAAGCGCTTCGCTGAACCCGTTGCCACCGATGGCGTGATCGCATCCGTTCTGTCTGGCCTCGCACAGATGTTGGTCGCGGCGATGGACAAGCAAGGCAAGGGCGCGCGGCGGCTGGAGGCGAGCTTCTTCCGCACTGACGGTGCGGTGCGTATCATCACGGTGGATGCGGGGCAGCCCGTGACCAAAGTCGGCGTGATGGATCGTTTGTTCCGCGAACGGCTCGATGCGCTGGCCGATCCGCTCGATCCTGGTTTCGGCTTCGATCTCATTCGTCTGTCTGCCAGCCATGTCGAGATCGTCGTGCAGGAGCAGCGCGATTTCGATACTCGCGCGCAGGACAATGACGAAGTCGCCGCGCTGATCGACCGCATTGCGGCGCGCATCGGCAGCAAGCGTGTCGTGGTGTATCTGCCGCAGGACACGCATATTCCGGAACGCGCCGAAATGGCTGTGCCTGCGCAGCAGCATCTTACAGCAGCGTCTGTTGCGGAATGGCCGGCTCGCGTCGAAGGCGAGCCGCCGCTGCGGCCCTTGCGGCTGTTCGAAAAGCCGGAGGTGATCGATGTGCCGTTTGCGACAGTACCGGACGGGCCGCCGCGCCGCTTCACCTGGCGGCGCGCAACCCATGCGGTGGTTCGGGTGGAAGGTCCTGAACGCATCGCCATGGAATGGTGGCAGCACAAGGATGAGGCCCCGACGCGCGATTATTTCCGGATCGAGGACACAGAAGGACTGCGCTTCTGGATTTATCGCGATGGTCTTTATGACGAGACCATCTCGGACAAGGGCGAACCCATTGCTCCGAAATGGTTCATGCACGGGCTGTTCGCATGACAGCTTATGCGGAAATCGGCATCACGACGAATTTCTCGTTTCTGCGTGGCGGCTCGCATCCGCAGGAATATGTGCATCAGGCCAGCGAACTTCGGCTGCCGGCCATCGGCATTGCCGATCGCAACACGCTGGCAGGCGTGGTGCGTGCTTACAGCGAGCTTGAGATAACCCGGACGTCAAGCACAAGCCGAAGCTGCTGATCGGTTCGCGTCTCGTCTTCATGGATGGGACGCCGGACATTCTGGTCTATCCGCGCGACCGCGCCGCCTATGGCCGTCTCTGCCAGTTGCTGACGCACGGCAAACGCAGGGCAAAGAAAGGCGAGTGCCACCTCACATTTGAAGACCTGCTGGATTTTGCCGAAGGCCAGTTGCTGGTTCTGACGCTGCCGCATCGTTTTGAGTCCGCGACAGCGCTGAAGGTTCTCGACCGGTTGAAGCGCAGTCATGCCGACGGCGTGTGGCTGGCGGCGAGCCTGCTCTATCGCGGCGATGATAGACGGCGTCTGGCGAAGTTGCAACGCGTTGCTTCAACCGCGCGCGTGCCGCTGCTCGCGACGAATGAGGTGCTCTATCATCATCCCGCACGCCGGCCTTTGCAGGATGTGCTGACCTGCATTCTCGAAAAGACCACGATTCACGCCATCGGCAAAAAACTTCAGGCCAATGCCGAGCGGCACCTGAAGCCGGGATATGAAATGGCGCGGTTGTTTCGCGATGTGCCGGAGGCGATCGCGGAGACCATGCGCTTTGCCGATCGCATCACCTTCACGCTCGATGAATTGAAATATCAATATCCCGATGAGCCGGTGCCGCCGGGCAAGACAGCGCAGCAGCATCTGGAAGATCTGACCTGGGAGGGCGTCAAAATATTATCCGGAAGGGGCAGACGCCAGACGTCCGAAAGGCTCTGAAGAAAGAACTCGCGCTGATCCGAAAGCTCGATTACGCGCATTACTTCCTCACCGTGCATGACATCGTGCGGTACGCACGCTCGCAGGACATTTTGTGTCAGGGCCGGGGTTCAGCAGCCAATTCGGCGGTGTGTTATGTGCTCGGCATCACCTCGGTCGATCCGACCAAGATCGATCTGCTGTTCGAGCGCTTTCTTTCGGAGGAGCGACGGGAGCCACCCGATATCGATGTCGATTTCGAGCATTCGCGCCGCGAAGAGGTGATGCAGTATGTCTTCAAGCGTTATGGACGTCATCGCGCGGCGATTGTCGCGACCGTTATCCATTATCGGCCGCGCAGCGCCATCCGCGATGTCGGCAAGGCGCTCGGCCTGACGGAGGATGTCACCGCTGCGCTGGCCGATACGGTGTGGGGAAGCTGGGGCACAGGCCTCAGCGAGATGCAGATCAGGCAGGCGGGGTTCGATCCGGACAATCCGATGATTGTCCGTGCCGTCGAACTTGCGACCGAATTGATCGAATTTCCGCGTCATCTGTCGCAGCATGTCGGCGGCTTTGTGCTGACGCAGGATCGGCTCGACACCTATGTGCCGATCGGCAATGCCGCGATGGACGACCGCACCTTCATCGAATGGGACAAGGACGACATCGACGCGCTGAAGATGATGAAGGTCGATGTGCTGGCGCTCGGCATGCTGACCTGCATCCGCAAGTGCTTCGATCTGATCGCGGATCACAAGGGTGAGCGCTGGGAACTTGGCAACGCTGCCGCCGCGAAGAGCCGGAAGTCTACGACATGCTCTGCAAGGGCGAATCGCTCGGCGTGTTTCAGGTCGAAAGCCGCGCGCAGATGAACATGCTGCCGCGCCTGAAGCCGCGCACGTTTTACGATCTCGTGATCGAGGTTGCCATCGTTCGGCCCGGGCCGATCCAGGGCAACATGGTGCATCCCTATCTGAAGCGGCGAAAAATGAAGCCGGAGGAGATCGAATATCCCTATCCGAAGGGCGGCGACAAAAACGAGTTGAAGAGATGTGCTGCAAAAGACGCTTGGGCGTGCCGCTGTTTCAGGAGCAGGCGATGCGCATTGCCATGCAGGCGGCAGAATTCACGCCCGAGGAAGCCAACGGCTTGCGCCGCGCGATGGCAACATTCCGCAATGTCGGCACCATGCCGAAATTCGAGGAGCGAATGGTCGAGCAGGATGATCGCGCGGGGTTACGATCCCGCAGTTTGCGCAGAAGCTGCTTCGATCAGATCAAGGGCTTCGGCAGTTACGGTTTTCCGGAAAGTCATGCCGCGAGCTTCGCGCAGCTCGTCTATGTGTCGTCATGGCTCAAGTGTTTTCATCCCGACGCTTTCTGCTGCGGTTTGCTGAATTCGCAGCCGATGGGATTTTACGCGCCCGCGCAGATCGTCGGCGATGCGCGCAAGAACGGCGTCGAGGTGCGCGAGATCGATGTGTCGTTCAGCTTCGGGCAGAACACTCTGGAGGAGCAAAGCGGCAAGCATCACGCGCGTGCGGCTCGGTTTTCGCCAGATCGATGGCTTCGAGGTGTTCGATTCGGACGACAAGCTTGCCGAGAAATCGGCAAGGTTCAAAAGAAGCCCGTGAGGATTACTGGGATCAGCGCATCGTTGCTGCGCGCGCACGAAAGCCATTTACCTCACTCGAGGATTTCGCCCGTGAAACCGGCTTGCCGAAGCGTGCACTGATCCTGCTCGCCGATGCCGATGCCTTCCGTTCGCTCGGTCTCGATCGCCGCGAAGCGCTGTGGACGGTGCGACGTTTGCCGGACGATGTTCCGCTGCCGTTGTTCTCGGCCGCCGCGGCGCGCGAGCAGCCGGATGAAGGCGCGAAAGCCGTTGCCGGCCATGCCGCTGCCGGAGCAGGTGGTGGCGGACTATCAGACCATTCGTCTCTCACTGAAGGGGCATCCGATGGAATTCCTGCGGCCGATGTTCACGCAAGAAGGTGTGATCGCCTGCGAAGGCGTGTGCTCATGCCAATGACAAGCGGCGCGTGCGTTGCGCCGGCGTGGTGCTGGTGCGGCAGCGGCCCGGCAGCTCCAAGGGCGTGGTGTTCATGACGCTGGAGGATGAGACCGGCATCGCCAATATCGTGGTGTGGCCGAAAGTGATGGAGAAATTCCGCAAGGAGGTGATGGGCGCGCGGCTGATCGAGGTCGAGGGATTCATTCAAAGCAGCCCCGACAAGGTCGTGCATCTGGTGGCCGAGCGGTTGATTCGATCGCTCCCATGATCTGCAACATCTCGCCAACGATGCGCTCAGCCGGAAAGCCGGTTGTGCCTGCCGGTGCGGATGTGATCGAGCCGCTGGAGCATGAATTGCCTGCGCGCTCAGACATGCCCGCGCACAAGATCCGCCATCCGCGCAATGTACGTATTCTTCCACGCTCGCGGGATTTCCACTAAGCGTTCTTGATGTATTGCAATTTCAGCGCAATGCTCCGGCGCCATTTTGCCGGAGGCGCTGATGCAATCAACTCGCGACATTCTTTCAGATCTCTGGACACTCGGTGGTGGCGATCCATCTGCGCTCGATGCCGTCACGCTGACGGGAGACGAGCCCGTTCTGCCATCGTCGTTTCGTGTCGGCGCGGCAGCGCAGGTCACGATTGCCGCAGCCGGTCTTGCTGCGGCCGAAGTTTGGAAGGCTCGCAGCGGCCAGTCGCAAGCCGTCTCGGTCGACATGACGCATGCTGCTATCGAATGCCGCAGCGAGCGCTATCTGCCGTGTCGATGACAAACCGCCGCCGCC
The DNA here is from genome assembly GCA_963751855.1 of uncultured Alphaproteobacteria bacterium. Taxonomy (GTDB): domain Bacteria; phylum Pseudomonadota; class Alphaproteobacteria; order Rhizobiales; family Xanthobacteraceae; genus Afipia. Next base: position 84,095 of record CAVVWF010000002.1, read on the forward strand.
GGCCTGGGATGCCATCGCCGGTGTCTACAAAACTGGTGACGGCCGCTACGTTCGTCTTCACACCAACTTTCCGCATCACCGCGACAACGTCTGCAAGGTGCTGGCCTGCAAGCCGGAACGTGACGATGTGCAGCGCGCATTGATGCAATGGAAGGCCGAGCAATTCGAGACGGCGGCCTATGCCGGCGGCTGTGTCGTCTCGATGATGCGCTCCCATGACGAATGGCTCGCACATCCGCAGGCCAAGGCGCTGGAACAGTTGCCGCTGCTCACAATCGAGAAGATCGGGGAGGCTGCGCCAAAGCCGTGGCCGGCAGGGGATCGTCCGCTGGCGGGATTGCGTGTGCTCGATCTGTCGCGGGTCATTGCAGGGCCCGTCGCAGGCCGCACATGGGCGGCCCACGGCGCGGACGTCATGCTGATCTCTTCGCCAAATCTCCCATCGATTCCATGGCTGGTTATCGACACCGGCCGCGGCAAGCTGACGAGCTTCGTGGATCTCAAGACGGAGCAGGGGCGGGACATGCTGCGCGGGCTGCATGGCGGAGGCCGACATCTTCTCGCAGGGCTATCGTCCGCAATCGATCGCTGCGCTCGGCTTTTCGCCCGAGGATGCAGCACGAATGAGCCCCGGCATTATTTACGTGTCACTGTCAGCCTATGGCCATGTTGGCCCCTGGGCCGAGGCGGCGAGGTTTCGATTCCCTGGTGCAGACGTCGACTGGCTTCAACCATGCCGAGGGCCAGGCGGCTGGTGTTGAAGGGCCAAAGGAGTTGCCGATGCAGATCCTCGATCATGCGACCGGCTATCTCATGGCGTTCGGAGCAATGATGGCGCGGCTGCGACAGGCGCGTGAGGGGGGCAGTTGGCACGTCAGGGTCTCGCTGGCCCAGACCGGACGCTGGCTGTGGGATCTCGGGCGTTTCGAAAGCGGGCTTGGGGTGGATGACATCCGGAGTGAGGCGGTCGAACCGTTCATCGAAGACAGTCCGTCCGGCTTTGGAAGGCTGCGGGCTGTTCGCCATTCGGCAGTGATGTCCGGGACGCCTCCGGGGTGGTCCCGTGCTGCGATGCAGCTTGGATCCCATGCCCCGGCGTGGCCGCCACGCCCGCGTTAACCGAAAATAATACTCACTCCGCCGTTTTTGATTGTCCTCGGCAGTAAAGTGGCACTATTAGCGGACAGGCTGCGTCAGCCCGCCGCAGGAATCATTTGTATGACCAAAGACAACTCCGGACTGGGTGGCTTATCCGCCAGATTTCAGGGCCTTAGCAGGCAGCGTTTGGCTGTGGGTGCTGGGCTGGTGGTGCTCGCGGGCGTCGCTGCTTTCGGCCTGACACGGGGCGCAGTTCCGGAAAAAGACAGTTCCGAGATTTCGAGCCAGTCGCGGAAAAGCCTTTTTCGCTATACGCCGACGCCGACTGAACTGGCCACACTGACCATTCAGCCGGTCACCGAACATGTGTTTCGTGCTGAGCACACCACCGAGGGCAAGATCGCCGTCGATGAGGACCGCTCCACGCCGGTGTTTTCTCCCTATGCAGGACGCGTGACAAAGCTGCTGGCGCGCCCTGGCGATCGGGTGACGCAGGGACAGGCTCTGTTCGTAATTGAGGCGGCCGACAATGTGCAGGCCCAGAACGATTTCATCACCGCAGCGACCGGACTGAACAAGGCGAAGTCGCAACTCGAATTGGCGCAGATCCAGGATAAGCGTGCCCACGATCTCTATGAGGGCAAAGCCGCGCCGCTCAAGGATTATCAAACATCGCAGGCGGCGCTGGTTTCCGCCCAGAATGACATGCGTTCATCGGAGACAGCGCTGGAGGCGGCGCGCAATCGCCTTCGGATTCTCGGTCTTACTGATGAAGCCATCGCGCTCTTCCAGGAAAAGGGGCGCATCAATCCTGAAACGACGATCTTCTCGCCGATCGCCGGTACGGTCGTTCAGCGTAAGGTCGGTCCCGGTCAGTATGTGAATGCCGGTGCGAGCGATCCGGTGTTCGTGATCGGCGACCTGTCCACGGTCTGGCTCACAGCGTTCGTTCGTGAGACGGAAGCGCCCGCTATCGAAGTGGGGCAGGAGATTGCTTTCAGCGTGTTGGCGTTTCCCGGCCGCGTTATGACCGCGCGGATCAATTACGTATCTGCCGCGATTGATCCGTCGACACGCCGGCTGATGGTTCGTGCCACGATCGACAATCCAGGCGGATTGTTGAAGCCGGAGATGTTTGCGAACGTCACAATATATTCCGCTGGTGACCGTCCGGCCATCGGCGTGCCGAAGCAGGCATTGATCTACGAGGGCGATCAGGTGCGGGTTTGGGTTGTACGCGATGACAAATCCATCGAACTGCGTCAGATCAAGGTTGGCTTGGCCAATGGCGATCTCGTCGAGGTGAAAGGCAACTTGTCTCCCGGCGATCGGATCGTCACCAAGGGTAGCTTGTTCATCGATCGTGCGGCATCCTCAGCAACCTAGTTCGAAGTCGTGTCTTTCTCTGAAAGATTTCGCTGTTTTTGAAAGACCCGGGTCTCGATGGATCGTCTCGTTGCTCTTGCCGTCAATCGCCGCTTTCTCATGGTGGCGCTGTTCGCCATTGTTATGATCGGCGGGCTTTTCGCATTTCAGCAGCTTAACATTGAAGCCTATCCAGACCCCACGCCGCCGATGGTCGACATCGTGACCCAAAGCGCGGGTCTGTCAGCGGAAGAAGTCGAGCGCTACATCACAATTCCCATCGAGACCCAGGTGGCGGGTCTCAAGAACCTGCGTACGATCCGCACCATCTCGCTTTACGGCTTGTCCGACGTCAAACTGCAATTCTCGTTCGACTATACTTACGAAGAGGCGCTGCAGCAGGTGCTCAACCGGCTTTCGCAGCTCTCGCCGTTGCCGGGCAATGTGCAGCCACAGATTTCGCCACTCAGTCCGATCGGTGAAATCTATCGCTACCGTCTTGTCGGTCCGCCCAATTACAGCGTGCTGGATCTCAAGACGTTGCAGGACTGGATATTGCAACGGCGATTCCGCGCGGTGCCGGGCGTCATCGATGTCACAAGCTGGGGTGGCAAGACCAAGACCTATGAGCTTCAAGTCGATTTCAACAAGCTGATCGCTTATGGCCTGACCCTGCCGCAACTGCTTCAGGCGGTAGGCAACGCGAATATCAATGTCGGCGGCAATACCGTGAATATCGGGGCGCAGTCGGCGGTGGTGCGCGGTGTCGGATCGATCCGTACCATCGACGATCTGGCAACCACCATGATCGCGCAGAGCGGTGGCAATCCCGTTTTGATCAGGGACGTGGCCAACGTCGCGATCGGGGCCAAGCCACGTCTCGGCATCGCCGGCATGGATATGGACGACGACATCGTGCAGGGCATCGTGCTGATGCGCCGCGGCGAGCAGAGTGCGCCGACGATTTCGCGTGTCGAGGATCTCGTCAAATCGATCAACAAGTCCAGTATTCTGCCGCCCGGTGTTCGCATCGAACGCATCTATGATCGCAAGGACCTGATCGACACCACCACGCACACGGTGCTGCACAACATGGTTGTCGGCATCCTCCTGATCGTGTTGTTGCAGTGGCTGTTCCTCGGCGATCTGCGCAGCGCGGTCATCGTCGGAGCCACAATTCCGTTTGCCCTGTTCTTTGCCGTGATCATCCTGGTGTTGCGCGGGAAGTCGGCAAATCTGTTGTCCGTCGGCGCCATTGATTTCGGCTTGATCGTAGATGGTACGGTCATCATGGTGGAAGCGATTTTCCGACGGCTGTCGCACACAACCGAGCTGTCCCCCGAAGAGAAAAGTGCGATTTCGCCCGAAACTGTGATGGGCATAAAGAAGCACGCTATTCTGAGCGCCGCCGCCGACGTATCTCGTTCGATCTTCTTCGCGGCTGCGATCATCATTGCCGCGTTTCTGCCGCTGTTCACTCTGAGCGGTGTGGAGGGCCATATCTTCGGGCCGATGGCAAAGACCTATGCCTATGCGCTGGCCGGCGGTCTCCTCGCGACGTTTACGGTCACGCCGGCACTGAGCGCGATTATCCTTCCGGCCCATATGCAGGAGACCGAGACCCGGATCATGCAATGGCTGCATCGCATTTATATGCCGGCGCTGAACTGGGCTGTAGGCAACCGCAAAATCGTTATGTCGGTGGCTGCGGGCCTCGTCGTCTTGACGTTCATCGCGGTACGTTTTCTTGGCCTCGAATTCTTGCCGAAGCTTGAAGAGGGCAATCTCTGGATTCGCGCGACTCTGCCGCCGACCATCTCGCTTGAGGAGGGCAATACCTACGTCAACGAGATGCGAAAATTGATCCGTGCACGGCCGGAAGTGGAGTCAGTGGTGTCGCAGCATGGCCGGCCGGATGACGGTACCGATGCCGCGGGGTTGTTTAACGCGGAGTTCTTTGCACCGCTGAAGCCGGTCAGCCAGTGGCCCGGTTCGCACGACAAGGATCAGGTCACGGGCGAATTGCTGGCGGAACTGCAGAAGAGATTCCCGGGGGTGGAGTTCAACTTCTCGCAGTATTTGCAGGACAACGTTGCCGAAGCGGTGTCGGGCGTGAAGGGTGAGAATTCGATCAAGCTTTACGGCAATGATCTGGTCGAACTCACAAACACGGCGAACAAGATCAAGTCCGTGCTTTCAACGGTGAAGGGTGTCACTGATCTGTCGGTGTTCACATCACTCGGGCAGCCGACCATCCAGATCGACATCGACCGCGCACGTGCGGCACGTTACGGGCTTTCCCCCGGTGACATCAATGCGACCATTCGCGTGGCGATCGGCGGCGACAGCGCAGGCGATTTGTATGAACCGGGCAGTGACCGGCATTTCCCGATCATCGTTCGCCTTGCGCCGGAATACCGCAAAAGCGCGGAGGCCATTCATAATCTCAGGATCGGTGCGCAAGGACCGAACGGCATTACGCAGATTCCGCTGAGTGAGGTGGCGTCCATCAATCTCGTTTCCGGCGCGGCGTATATCTATCGCGAGCAGCAGGAACGCTATTTGCCCATCAAATTTTCGGTCCGCGAACGAGACCTCGGCAGCGCGATCCAGGAAGCGCAGGACAAGGTCGCGGAGCAGGTGCAGCTGCCGCCCGGCTCGCACATGGAGTGGGTCGGCGAATTCGGCAATCTGCAGGATGCGATTCGGCGGCTGTCCATCGTCGTTCCGATCAGCCTTGGCTTGATCGCGGTATTGCTGTGGTTCAACTTCGGCTCGATGGTGGACACATTGCTGGCCATGAGCGTGATCCCCATGGCGGTGCTCGGTGGTGTGCTAGGACTGCTGTTCAGCGGCATCCCGTTCAGTGTTTCGGCGGCGATCGGATTCATCGCGCTGTTCGGCATCGCCGTAATGGATGGCATCATCATCCTGTCGCAATACAATCAGCTGATCGATGAAGGCATGGATCGGGCGAAGGCCGCAATTCGTACCGGTGAATTGCAGTTGCGCCCCGTCCTGATGACCTGTGCCGTCGCCGGCATCGGGTTGCTGCCGGCGGCGATGTCGTCCGGCATCGGATCGCAGGTTCAGAAGCCGCTCGCGGTGGTGGTGGTAACCGGTATGGCTGTCGCGCCACTGGTGATCCTGATCACGCTGCCGGTGCTGATCTCGATCTTCTCGCGCCGGACGCGGTGATCTTATCGGCCTGACGGGGTGCGGACGCCGTGCCAGGCGTCCCGGACCTGATGGTAGTGAACTTCAGGCAGGTAGTCCGGTGTCTTGAGGCCAAGCGTGCGGACGTCGAGGCGACCGACTGCACTCAATAGCGTGTAAGAGGCAATGACACGGTCGCGCTGCGCCAAGATCTGGCGGGAGCGCGCGGCAGTGAGGTCCTGTTGCGAGTTGAGGACGTCGATGGTGGTACGTTGACCGGCCTGAGCTTCGCGTCGGACACCCTGAAGGGCGATATTAGCGGACTTCACCTCGGCTTCGGCGGCGGCAAGTGCGACCTTGGTCCCCTCGCTGCTGATCCAGGCGCTGATCGCCGCGGTACGTGCCTGATTCCTGACCTGTTCCAGCACGAGGCGGCTTTGAACGGCAGTTTCCTTCGCCTGTCGTGTTTGCGATGCGGCCGTGCCGCCATCGTAGATCGGCACGGAGAGCGCCCCGACCACGGAAGCCTGGTCGGCACGCTTGGTGCCGAGATTGGGATCGCTGTCGGCGCTACGATTGACGTTAGCCTGCACGTTGAGTTGTGGCAGCAAGCTGCTCTCGGCGACGCTGATGGTGGTGGTCGCGACATCGACATCGTAAGTCGCGGCAACCACCGCCGGATTTTCGCGGATTGAGGTGTCCACGCTTTCCTGCTGGTTGCGCGGCACGAAGCGGTCGACGGTCTGCGCGGCCGCAAGGTTTCCCGGCGCGTCGCCGATCACCTGCGCGTAGATGGCGCGGCTGGTCTCGAACGCGACTTCGGCGGCGTTGAGGTCGGCCAGGCCCCGGCTCAGCCGGGCTTCAGCCTGCGCCGTGTCAGTCGGCGTGACGTCGCCGGCGTCGAGGCGTTTTTTCGTAATGCCGAGTGTCTCGCGCAGGAACGCGACGTTGCCGCGCTGGGTTTCGACCAGCGCGCGGTTGGCGATAACGTTCATATAGGCGGTGACCGCGTCAAGCAGGACGCCCTGGCCGGTATTGCGCAGGGCCTCACGGCCCGAAAGGACCTGAGATTCAGCAACGCGAACGCTGCTGGCGGTCTTGAAGCCGTTGAACAGATTTTGTGTCACCGTGACGCCGATGGTCCACGGCTTCAACGTGGCGGTTTGGATCGTATTGTCGACGAGCAAGTTGCGAACCGGTTGCAATCCGACGCTGAGGCTCGCGACGATTTGCGGCCGATACCCCGCCAAGGCCTGCGGAACGTTCTCGTCCGTTGAACGCTGCTGGGCGCGTGCTGCATTGAGTTGGGGATTGGATTGGTATGCCTTGACCAATGCTTCGCTGAGCGTTTCTGCCCGGGCTGAGCTTCCAAGGCCGGCACCGATGACGATGCCAGACCAAAGCACGCGCCACCCAACGCGACCGACCACTGAACAACGCCGAACCATCGTTTCCCGCAACAATCCTGAACGGCTGCCCCTGCCGACGCCCTCATTCGTACACTGTTTAGAGGGCGATGTTGCCCCGGGCAAACAGTCCGGAGAAGAAATTCCGGAGCTGTGACAATGTGCACGGCTTTGTCCCCTGAAAAGGTATATTTGCTTGACCGATCAACGCTCTGTGATGAGATTGCAGTCGACCTGTCTCTGTGTCAGGGATGATGGGCGCTTTCCTCGGCTGCCGCCGCTCCCGACAACTCAGCAGAAATTTTGATGCCGAGAATTTTTTCCGATCCAGAGGCGATCGCGGACGACATTATCCGTGAGGTCGGGACGAGGTTGGTGGTCGGGTTGCCGCTTGGGCTCGGCAAGGCCAACCACATCATCAATGCGTTGTTCAAGCGTGCTGTCGCTGATCCATCGATCCGTCTCACGATTTTCACAGCGCTGACGCTGGAAAAGCCGACCCCGTCGGCCGATCTCGAGAAACGGTTTATCGGTCCGGTGATCGAGCGCCTGTTCGGTGGTTATCCTGATCTGGAGTATGCCAAAGCGCTCCACGCCAAGACCTTGCCTTCCAACATCGAGGTCATCGAATTTTTCTTCCTTGCAGGAAAATGGCTCGGTAATTCCTATTCGCAGCAACACTACATCGCAGCGAACTATACCCATGCGGCGTCCTACCTGCTGACACGCGGCGTCAATGTCATCGCTCAACTCGTGGCCAAGCGTGTCATCAATGGTGAGACACGCTACAGCCTGGGCGGCAACACCGACACCACGCTCGATTTTATCCGCGCGCGCGGGGAGGGCCGCACCGTCTTCAAGATCGTGGGGCAGGTGAATTCTGAACTGCCTTTCATGCCGGGCGAGGGTGATCTTGCGTCCGACGAATTCCATGCGGTCCTCGATAGTCCCGAGACGGATTTTCCGTTATTCGCACCGCCGTCCGAACCCATCACGGATACAAAATATGCGATCGGGCTGCATGCTGCGGGGCTCGTGCGTGACGGCGGTACCTTGCAGATCGGCATTGGCCAGGTTGGTGACGCATTGGCTCAAGGGCTGATTGTCCGCCATCGCGACAGTGCAGCTTTTCAAAACATCATGTCGCGGCTCGCCCCGGGGCAACCTGTGCTTGAAACTGGTCCGTTCGTGTTCGGTCTCTACGGCGTCAGCGAAATGTTCTTCGAGGCATTTCTTGCCTTGATCCAGGCGGAAGTCATCAAACGGGACGTTGACGGCGTCTTGCTTCACGCCGCGTTTTTCCTTGGTCCGAAATCTTTCTATCGCGCGTTGCGCGAGATGGCGCCTGAACTGATTGAACGCATTCAGATGATGCCGGTGTCGTTCACCAACCAGATTTACGGCGAGGAGGATGCCAAGCGGCGTGCGCGTGTCGATGCGCGCTTCGTGAATAATGCGATGATGGTGACGTTGATGGGCGCAGCGATCTCCGATGGCCTTGACAATGGTCAGGTCGTCAGTGGGGTCGGCGGACAATACAATTTTGTAGCGCAGGCCTTCGCGTTGGAAGGCGCACGGTCCATGTTGACCGTTGAGGCCACACGCGGCTCCGCCAAAAAGCTCACCTCAAATGTCCTCTGGTCGTACGGTCATACGACCATCCCGCGTCACTTGCGCGATATTGTTATTACAGAGTACGGCGTCGCCGATCTGCGAGGACAATCCGACTCGGATGTCATCGGTGCAATGTTGTCGGTTGCAGATTCACGCTTCCAGAGCGAGTTGATGAAGCAGGCGAAGGACGCCGGAAAATTGCCGAAGGCGTATGAAATTCCGGCGGCTCATCGCGAGAATTTTCCAGATCGGATTATCAAGGCACTCAAGCCTGCGCGCGATGCAGGCCTGTTGCCGACCTTTCCTTTCGGGAGCGATTTTACCGAAGTCGAGCAGCGGCTGATCCCGGCTCTGCAAATTCTCAAGGAAGCTTCGGCCAGGCCACTCGATCTGATCGGGCTGGCGGCGAAGGGCTTTTCCGCAGGCGAGCCAGATTCGGATACGGCTGCATGCCTGGCGCGATTGCAGCTCACCCGGCCGAAGTCGTTGTCGGAGAGGCTTTACCGCGCGCTGGTCATCGCGGCACTTGAGCGAAGCAAACTCAGCGGTGCTTGAAGTCGGGCTTTCGCTTCTCGATGAAGGCAGCCATGCCTTCCGAGCGATCTTCGAGCGCAAAGGTTGCGTGGAAGAGGTCGCCTTCGAGATTCATGCCTTCAGCCAGCGACGTTTCCAGAGCGCGGTTGACAGCATTTTTCGCCATTGCGGCGACCGGCTGTGACATCGAGGCGATCTTGTCGGCAATCGCCAGTACTTCTTCCATCAATTTGTCAGCGGGAAAAATCCGGCTCACCAATCCGGAGCGCTCGGCTTCGGCAGCGTCCATCATGCGTCCGGTCAGGCACAGGTCCATGGCCTTGGATTTTCCCACTGCGCGGGTAAGGCGCTGTGTGCCACCGAGACCCGGGATAGTGCCCAGTGTGATCTCTGGTTGTCCGAATTTGGCGGTGTCGGACGCGATGATGATGTCGCACATCATTGCGAGTTCGCAGCCACCGCCGAGCGCATAGCCGCTGACCGCGGCGATCGTCGGCTTCTTGCAGGTGGCGACGCGATCGCCGCCGATATCCATGAAGTCCTGATTGAACATGTCGATGAATTTCTTGGGCTGCATTTCCTTGATGTCGGCGCCTGCGGCGAATGCCTTTTCGTTGCCAGTGATGATGATACAACCGATGGCATCGTCGGCTTCGAGATCGTCCACCGCGGCAGCGATTTCACCGAACACACCGAATGACAGGGCATTGAGCATTTTGGGCCGATTGATCTGTATGATACCGACCGCGCCCTTGCTCTCTACGATGATGTGCTCGAATGCCGTCATGTTTCGCCCTGTAATGTCCTGGAGGGCAGCGCACGGCTTGCCCGATGGCAGCTACTGTGCCCGCTCGCAAATGGCTTCGCAAGGTCGGCACCGGGGGAGAACGTGATTATCAGCAGTGTGCCCGCAAAAGAAAAACGCCGATCTGAATTTGATCGGCGTCGGGGAGACGAATGTAAGCCGGCCGTTTCAGGCGATGAGCATGCGTGCAGCTGAGGCCAACGTCAGAAGACTTCCGAAAGCAATGAAAACTTTGCCGATGAACGATGATTTGCTCCATGGATCGCTGTCGTCGGCCTTAACGGTCTGCCTCTCGCCGGTGGGCATCGCCTTGATGACCTTGGAAGTCGGCGACGGTTCGGCTGTAGCCGGGGCGGCGACAGTTGAGGCGGGGGTTGGCGCGGTCTCTTCCGTCAGAGCGCGATCGACATCATTCAACTCATCCGAAGCGGCAATCTGCACGCCGTCAATGCTTGATATGTCCGTGCTGTCGAGCGCGGCGATGTTGCGTGCTTCATCCGCCTCCAGAGCCTTCGATTTCGGGGCTTCCGCGTGCGCATTAGCCACTGCGGACGGCAGCGCCGGCTTGGATGTGACAGCCGCGTCCTTCGAAGGTTTGGTGTCTTCGGATTTTTTAGCCGAGACTTTTGTGGATGTTTTCCTGGCGTAGCGGGCCGATCGGGATTTCTTCGCCGCCTGTGCTCGACGCTTACTGAATTTGGCCAATACGATAGGCTTCTCTGCGCTAATCGCAGTTGAAGATTTGGCGGGTACTGCACCTGCTTGTTCCGGCGCCGAAAAGCACATCACTATTCCGACGGCGGCGATCGTTGCCACCAGCCTTGCATCCTTTATCGGCATGGCAAATCTCCCCTTGCCAGCCCCCATCGGGCACACAGGATCGACGTCGCGTGGCCACAGGACGGCAAAAAAGGGGAATCTTTGGAGCCGTGCCCTGAAAAGGACAGAGATTATTTTCCTGTTACGACCGACCTCACGATTGCGTGATTGCAACTTCTGCCCGTAACACTTTAGGAACGGGAGCGAATTGCCTTTACAGGAGACCGTGTGCACGGACGGGAAAACGAATGGACCGACCTGATGAAGTCGGCCAATGCGGGGGACAACGCCGCATATGACCGTCTTCTGAGGGCTGTGGCGCCGGTCCTGAGGGCAGCGTCGCGCCGTGGATTGGTGCGGGCTGGGCAGCCGGTCGATCAAGCCGAGGACATCGTGCAGGACATTCTATTCGCAGTGCATTTGAAACGACACACGTGGGATCCGAAGGCTCCGTTTGCGCCATGGCTGTTTGCCATCGCCCGTAACAAGCTGATCGATGCCTTGCGCCGCCGCGGCCGCCGTATCTTTGTCAACATCGACGACTTTTCCGAAACGCTTCCCGGCGCGCCTGCCGAGGAAACGGTTCCGGCGAGCGCGGTCGCTGTTCATCTCGACAGTCTGCCGAGACGCCAGCGCGATGTATTGCAGTCAATCGCGGTTGACAGTGCGTCAATCAAGGAAACAGCGGCGAAGTTTTCAATGACCGAAGGCGCGGTCCGCGTGGCGCTGCATCGCGGACTGACTGGGCTGGCAACCAAACTGCGGGAAGATTGATTATCATGAAGACCGACGATCTCATTCGCACGCTCGCCGCCGACAACGCCACGCAAGAGCGCCCCGTAAGCAACCTGCTGCTGGTCGGGCTGTTGCTCGCAGTGCCTGTGTCGGCTGCAATATTCCTCGCGATGCTGGGCGTGCGTAAGGATTTCATGGACGCGTTGGGAAATCCGTTTTTCGATTTGAAGTTTGCCGTCACGATTGCTCTGGCAGGAGCGTCGATTGCGATCAGCCTGCATCTGTCGCGGCCGGAAGCCTCTTTCGGGCGATGGGGTTGGTTGTTGGCGATTCCGGTTGGGCTTTTGGGGATCGGCATGATGGGCGATATGATGATGCCACAGCGCACAACATGGTCCGCGCGCTTGATTGGTAACAATTCGCGTGTTTGCGTGATGGCTATTCCGCTGCTGTCATTGCCGTTGTTGGCGGCGGCTTTGCTGGCTTTGCGCCATGGTGCGCCGTCTCGACCGGCACTTGCGGGAGCCTTTGCGGGCTTATTGTCGGCTGGTCTCGCGGCGACGCTTTATGCATCGCACTGCACTGACGATTCACCGATGTTCGTCGCGACCTGGTATACAATAGCCGTCGTATTCGTCGCGGCGATCGGTGCGTTTGCCGGCTCGAAAATACTGAAGTTCTGAAGTCCAGTATCGAGCTTCAGGCCGGTTCTGCCTGCGTTGTATTCTGTCGCATCCGGTGGAAGCGTAATACCTGCTGGGCAGTCGAAGCGCGCAAAGTCTCGTAGCTTCGTTTGCATTCATCAATGTCGTCGATGGTCGATCCGGACAGAGCGCCACGCATGTCCATCACCGCTTTCAACGTTGACCATGATAGCCCCGTGACTTTAGCAAGAATCATCAGTCCTTCTGAACGGGACTCGATCATCATGCTTTCGACCGTGGCAACCGGGACGTTTGCCAGGGCTGCGATCGCCGCGTTGGTTTCGTCGAATTGGCCGGCCTTCGCGAAAATCGCAATCTGCTGTTCGTCGAGACGCCCGTCGTCAAACAGCGATTTGACGAGTTCATGTGCGATAACTGTTTGCTCGGTGATTGCGGTTGCGTCCCTGCTGGCGCGGCGAGCGACCTCCTTGATCGCTGACGAAATCTCGCCGGATGCCTGCGGGTTCGTAGCCTGCAGACGTGCTCGGACAGAGTCGGAGGCTTTTGCAATCAGTTTGAGATAGTGATGCCTTGGAATTGACGGTCTCATCGCGATGCAGGTCGTGAGGTTGTCGTCTCCCTCGGCGCGCGAAACCAGCCGGGTGAAGCCGTTCTCGGAAAATTCGGCACCAGGATTCTTGACGGTGCTCTCGACGACTTCGTCGTTGCCGCGTTCGACCAAAACGTCAGTCACTGCGCCGCTCAGGACCTTTCGTTTCGAGATAGCGAGAAGATGCCCCTGGCTTTTGATGCGCGCATTCTCGATGAGCATGTCGTCGTCCAGCCGATCCGATTGCGACAGTACGGGAGCGGCGACCTCGATCAAATCGTCGAAGGCCAGCGTATGGATGAGTTGAGGGGGCGCTTTCGATATTGGCGCCAGTCGGCTCGCAAGCAACGCCTTGGCAGATGTCTCGATTTGCTCGATCAGGCAGTGGAAGACATCGTCGAAGATGCCAATTTGTGCGTCGGAATAATCCACTTCGCCGTGGATAAAAAGATCAGTCACCCGGCGCAGCGTTTCCACGCGACGGGCCACGGTGCCGTGGGAAAGCGCGCTCTGCAGTTCGTCAAGAAGATTTACTGGAACACTTGCCGACTTCGAACTCATGACTTCTGTCCTGGAGACCTAAACCACAGCCAGTCTCGTTTCTCGGCTGGCTGAATCAACTATGAGACGATTACCCGGTTACGCCCGAGGTCCTTGGCCCTGTAGAGTGCGGAATCTGCGCGTGCGAGCAGGCTGTCCGGAGCATCTTCCGGACGCAGCGTTGCAAGCCCGGCCGAAATAGTGACCATCATGCCTGGCGAGATTGCGCTCCAGTCGAGGTCGGCGATAATGGCCCGTAACCGGTCAAGAGTACGTTTTGCGGTATCGTTGGCGGTTTCCGGAAGAACGAGCAGAAATTCCTCGCCGCCATAGCGGCCGAATTTGTCGATGCTGCGGATGTTGGCGAACATCGTGATTGCAAATGTTCGCAGCGCTTCGTCGCCGGTGGGATGACCATATTGATCGTTGATCCGCTTGAACCAGTCGAGATCGATCAATGCGATTGTGAGGGGAGCATTGCTGCGTCGGGCGCGAACTATTTCGTCGTCAAGCGCCTGCATGATGCTGCGGCGGTTGAGCAGTCCGGTCAACTCATCGAGTTCGGCAAGTTCCTCAATACGCTTGTAAGCTTCCTTGAGCTCAAGGCCGCGCTTGTACAGGGAGTCGTGGAGATAGCTGCTGTAGAGACCGACGATCATTCCGCGCCCAAGCACGAGGACGAAAACCAGCATGGTTGCGAAACGCTCTAACGACGTTTCGTGCGGCATCGCGATTGGCTTGTCCGTGAACAGAAACAGTCCGGCGAGTCCGATAGCAGCGATGGTCCACCCGATCATGGTTTGACGGGCGGTGGACCTCAAGGCGGCGAATGTGAACACCAGAAATATCGAGCACAGGAATACGCAGCCGACTTCAGGCGCGATGTACAGAAAGAGCAGCATAATGGCGAGGCCGATACCCGTCTGCTGCATGACGAGGTGATGTTCCTTAAACCGGTCATTCACCTTCGCTTCGGACAACGCCAGGAAAAGGGCTACGGACAACAGGCCGCATGTCAGATAAGCGAGCGCTGTCGTGAATGCAGTCGTGCCGGCATAGACGTAGACCAGAAGAACCAATGCATCGACGATGTAGCTGGCGCCAATCACTCCCAGCATTTTCCGCCGCTGGTTGACGCGGCGAGCCAGGACTTCCGGTGCGATCTCGCCTGCGACAGACGCGGGCTTGCTCGCGGCGCCGAGCATTGATTCAGAAACTGGGGAAGCCGCGCTACGCATGAACTCGCCACTGGGACTGCACTGCGAAGAGTCTAGGCCGGAAAGCCTTTAGGTTTGGTATCTTTTCGGCGGCGCTTTTAAATCGTCGAGCGTCCTCTAACCGTTGATCAGACAACGAAATTTTGGCCTCGGAAGGCACCCAGGGGCCGCGTGCGAGGGCTTCGGCTCGCCGGTGCACGCCCCTACATAAAATCAGCAAATACGGGTATTATAATACTTCTTTACGATGTATGCCGCAGTGACTTGCTCTTGTTGATGATTCAAGGGCATTTTGCAGCCCGTCAGCCTCTAGACAATCCAGTGTCTTTTAGGAATTCGCGAAGATTTTCACGGATTTGATTGAACTCTTTCCCAGTCGCCAACGACCAACCTTGCGAGACGACCATTGAGTGCAACACAGACGACCACGGACGAAGTTCTGATCGGTCGTATAGCCCAAGGTGACCGTCTCGCCATGCAGGTGCTTTACGGAAGGCACCATGTACGGGTGTTCCGCTTTGCGCTGCGGCTCGTGCGTAACGAGTTCATCGCGGAAGATCTCATCAGTGAGGTTTTCCTCGACGTATGGCGTCAGGCCGGCAAATTTGAGGGCCGGTCTGCTGTCTCTACGTGGCTCCTGGCGATCACCCGGTTCAAGGCCCTGTCTGCTCTTCGCAAGAGGAAGGACGCGGAATTGGATGACGAGGCGGCCGCCGCGATTGAGGACACGTCCGACAATCCGGAAACCGTTGTTGCGAAGAAGGATACGAGTAACGCGTTGCGGAATTGCCTGACCGCACTTTCGCCAGAGCATCGGGAGATCGTCGATCTGGTCTACTACCACGAGAAGTCCGTGGAGGAAGTGGCCGAGATCGTGGGCATCCCGGAAAATACGGTGAAGACGCGTCTGTTTTATGCGCGAAAGAAATTAGCCGAGCTGCTGAAGACGGCCGGTATAGAGCGAGGTTGGCCATGACTGCTGCGAGCAAACAGATCGAGGATCGTGAACCCACGGAACTGGAGGCTTTGCTGCCGTTTCATGCTGCGGGCACGCTCAACCTGCGTGATGCCCGCCGGGTCGATGAAGCACTTGCCAGCGACCCTGACCTTGCGCGCCAGTATGCCGTGATCCAGGACGAGTACGCCGAGACGATATTGCTGAATGAAAGCCTGGGTGCGCCATCGACGCGCGCTATGCAGAAGCTGTTTGCGGCCATCGATGCTGAGCCCGCACGCAAATCGTCTGCTTCGTTCAATCCACTGATGCGCATTGCCGGATTCTTTTCGAGCCTTGCACCTCGAACACTGGCATATTCGGCAATCGCTGGTGCTGTCGCGCTGTTGCTGCAGGCGGGTGTCATCGGCACAGTGCTGGTCAAGGACCGCGCTGGCGGCAACTTTGAAACCGCGTCCGTTCCGGTTCAGTCGGTGGCCGGTACATATGCACTGATCCGCTTTGCGCCGGATGCCAGTGCGGCTGACATCACAAAGCTGCTCGACACCTACAAGGCTTCGATCGTTTCGGGGCCGCAGGCCGGAATGTTCCGTGTCCGGTTCGGCGACAAGAGTTTGCCCAAGCAAGAAGCTGCACAATTGCTGACGAAAGTGCAGGGCGAAAAGATCATCAGCCTGGTTGTTGCCGCAGAATAACAGATCGTTCTGGGCGACACCTTTGCGGCCTACATGCGCGTAGATAATTTGGGCGAGGACGCGAGATGATCAGACCTAAAAACCCGGAACAGAATGCTCGATGCAGTGGCGCAATCTTTCGTTGCGCGCGCGCGGCTGTCGCTGTTTCCGTGATTTTCAATCTCGCGGCCCCTGTGGCATTTGCGCAGAGTTACGGCAGCGTCGGCATCCGGGGGGCGCCTAGCATTAATGTCGGGCCGCGTATTTCCGTCAATCCGAATGTTCACTATTCACCCAACGTTCAATACAATGGATCTGATCAGCCCCGACCACGTGTCGTGCGGGAGGTTGGCCAAGGGCAGCCGTCGGGTATGAAGGATGCTCCATCACCGCGTCGAGCCAAAAAGAGTTCAGTGGCTGCGGCCGACAATACCTATGTCGCCAAGGAAGTCCTGATCGAGATCGATGGGACACCGACCGATGAGCAGGCCGACGGTATCGCGCGACGTCATCGCCTGACACGCGTGCAGTCGCAGAATTTCCCCCTGACCAACAGCACATTCTTCCGCTGGCGGATCACTGACGGACGGTCGGTGGATGCTGTCGTACGGGAATTGATCGCGGGCGGAAACGTCAGATCAGCGCAACGCAACTATATTTTCAAACTTCAGCAGCAGCCGGCCACCGCAGCAAGCGAAGGCGATCCGGCGCAATACGCTCTCGCGAAGATGCGGTTGCCAGAGGCACACGCGCTGTCGGTCGGCGCCGATGTGACGGTGGCTGTCATCGATTCTGGAATCGACGTCACGCATCCTGAACTGGCAGGCGTTATCTCAGGCACCTTTGATGCCCTGAACAGCGAGGAAGGCCCACACCCCCACGGCACCGGTATCGCGGGTGTTATCGCCGCCCACGGGCGGCTCATGGGAACAGCCCCTTCGGCGCGTTTGCTTGCGATCCGTGCATTCGGCGCGAAGAGCAGCGGCGCGGCGAGCACGTCATTCGTCATTCTCAAAAGCCTGAACTACGCCGTCGCTAATGGCGCCCAGGTCATCAATATGAGTTTCGCCGGTCCGCATGATCCTGTGATGCAACGCGCCCTCGCAGCCGCTGCAACCAAAGGTGTCGTCCTTGTTGCAGCCGCAGGTAATGCTGGGCCTAAATCACCGCCGCTTTATCCCGCCGCTGATTCGAACGTGATCGCAGTGTCCGCCACCGATCAGTCCGACCGGCTGTTTCCGCAGTCGAACCGCGGCAGCTATATCGCTATTGCAGCGCCGGGCGTGGATATTCTTTCTCCGGCGCCTGACGGCAAATATCAGATGGCGTCCGGCACGTCGCTGTCATCGGCTTTCATCAGCGGGCTGGTCGCGTTGTTGATCGCGCGCAATCCGGATATCTCCGCCGCTGACATCCGGACGACATTGACGTCAACGGCGCGCGACCTCGGTCCCAAGGGCCGGGATGATCAGTTTGGAGCAGGGCAGGCCGATGCTCTCAGTGCGGTCTCGGCCATCGCGCCGGCACCCTTGGCGGCTGCGTCGAACCGAGGGACCACGCGCTAGATTGTTGTTTGCGCAAATTTTCTTGTTTCCCTCGTTGCAGTCACCAGTATCGCGAGATCCGTTTGAAAAAACGTGGGTGGAAGTCTGCAGCTTCAATTACTGTTTCGCGTGAACCCTAACTATCTTTCGGCCGACCAACTTTTGCGAAGGCGATGTTCTTGTCGTTGTCTTCGCAGCTTGCTGGCGCGTGAGCCCATCCACCCTCGCGCCGTCATGGCTTGACCCGTCCGGTTGTCCCCCGGACGGGTCTTCCCAGTTTTGTCATCCGGTGTTGTCGACAGGGGTGTAACCCGTTGGAAGCCTTGACCGCTTTGGCCGAAGCAGATGAGGATGTCGCGCGGCATCATGTATTGGCCGCAAAAGGCATTGTTTGAAGGACTTGTCATGCGACCCGGATTTTCGCGTTTCATTGTCATGATGGGGCACATGCTGGTTCCGGCGATGCTTGCAATGGTCTGGTCCGAGCCGTTGTATGCGGAATCGCTCGAAGACAAGATCGGATCAGCCTTGAAATCGAACAAGCCTTTGACGCGAAGTCTGGCTGTCGATCCTAAAATTACCGCTGAAAAGCAGGTGATCGATCGGCTGCGGACGCGATCAATCAGCGTCGAACCTGTACAACCTCCCAACGCTGACGAACGGGCACAGATCGTGGATCTCGCGCGCGACAAGCCTGCGATCGATCTGGAGATACTGTTTGATTATGATTCCGCCGAAATCAGCCCAAAGGCGGTGCCGGCGCTGGTGGCGCTTGGCAATGTGCTGTCTCGGCAAGATCTGAAGGGCTCTGTTTTTCTGATCAATGGGCATACCGATGCCGCCGGACGTGCCGACTACAATCAGGCGCTTTCCCAGCGCCGGGCCAACGCCGTTCGTCGCCTGCTGATTGAACAATACAAGCTCGCCCCCGACACCCTGATCGCCACTGGTTTCGGTGAAGAGCAGCTGAAGCACACAGCCAACCCGTTGAGCGAAGAAAACCGCCGCGTCCAAGTGGTCAACACCACAATGCAGGCAACGGCGGGACGATAAGCCTTTGAACTCACCCATACGATGGCGCGACCAACAACCGGCGGTATTTCGCCGATATGCATGTTTTTGAGGGGAAGATGTCGATGAGCGGGTTGCCGGAGTTTCGCCTGGGTGCGATCGGACTTGCGGTTGCTGCGGGGGTGGCGTTTGGCGCCACCGGAATTGCGTCCGCTCAGGAAACGAAATCGGACGGCGTACCTATCGTCACAAATGCTACGGAAGCTGTCGTTCCACCATCAGATCCGGTCGCCAAGGCTGCATTCGATGTTCTCGAGAAGCACTGCGCACGTTGCCACCAGCAGGGCAAATTGGTTGCTCGCGAGCGGCCAGCGAAGAATTTCGGTAACATTCTGAAGTTCGATGAGATCGCCTCGAACCCGCATTACATCCTCCCCGGAAATCCGCTTGGCTCGAAGCTGTTCAGGCAGATTGCCGACAAGGAAATGCCCTACGACATCAACTATGAGGGCGAAACAAAATATCCGAACGTCTCTGAGGCGGATATCAAGGCGCTTGAGGATTGGATCACTGCGCTGGGCACCAAGGTGACCGCGAGCTGCGAAAGCCACAAGTTCATTACGCCTAACGACATGATGGCGTTCATGGCGAGCGACCTCGACAAACAGTTGCCACAGCGACGTCAGACCACGCGCTATCTGACCCTGACACACCTTGGCAATATTTGCGTCGATCCGGCCACTATGACCGTCTATCGCCAGGCTGCCGTAAAATTCCTCAATTCACTCAGCCGCTCCTCGGACGTAGTCAAGCTCGAGACGATTGATCCTGAAGGCACGATCATCCGCTTCAATCTGGTTGATCTTGGCTGGAATGCTGGCGATTGGGACAATGTGATTGCGACGTATCCTTACAATGTGGACCCGGACACCGAGGCCAGCCGCACATTGGCGACTGGTACGCGCACGCCGATGTCCTATGTCCGCGCGGACTGGTTCGCTTTCGCGGGCTCGCAGCCGCCGCTTTACGATGTGTTGCTGCAGCTGCCGGGCACCTTTCAGCAACTCGTGCGGGAGCAGGGGATCGATGTCGAAGGTAACATCCGCAACTTCATCGCGCAGCGCGCGGCATTCCAGAAGTCCGGTGTCAGCCAGAACAATCGCCTGATCGAACGGCACCCGTCACGCAGCGGTTATTTCTGGACCTCGTATGATTTCGCGGGAAACAAGGACCATCAAAATCTGTTCGATTATCCGCTCGGGCCGACAGGGGAAAACGCCTTCCATCATGATGGCGGCGAAACCATCTTCAGCCTGCCTAACGGGTTTCAGGCCTACTATCTGAACAAGGCCACAGGCGAGCGTCTCGACAAGGGACCGACCGCGATCGTGCGTGATCCGTCGCGCAAGGATTTTACGGTAACCAACGGTATCTCCTGCATGGGCTGCCACGATCAGGGCATGCGCAAGGCCAAGGATGACGTCCGTGACCTTGTCCTGAACGGCCGGACTTTCCCTCGGGATGTCCGCGAGAAGGTCGAGGGGCTCTATCCGCCGCACGACAAGATGGACGCCCTGATCGAGGGAGATGGGAAGCGTTTTGCGGACGCAATGAAGCGTGCGGGTCTCGATCCCACACTCAAGCTCAATGGCATCGAGATGATCAATGCGTTGGCCAAGCGCTATGAGGACGATCTCGATATGACCCTGGCTGCCGCTGAATTCGGTCTCAACAAGGCTGAATTCAAGGAAGGCGGTGCGGACGCTGGCCGGAAGTATCGTCCGCTGCTGCGCCGGCTCGCACAGGGATCGGTCCCTCGCGACGCTTTTGAAATAGCTTTCCGCGAGATGGCTCCGGACCTCACGGATCTCAAGCTGGTTCGCATGGTCGGTGCACGCCCGGCCCAGCCGTTGACAAGGCCACTGGAAAGCGGCGTCGACCTTTCGCTGACCTCGGATCAGGACAGCTACCGGATCGGCGACAGTCCGGTGTTCACCATCGTGACATCCCAGGACTGTTTCCTGACGCTGATGGATATCGACGAGAAGGGCGAAGGCACCGTGTTGCTGCCGAACCGCTTCCAGCAGGAGAATTTCATCAAGGCGGGTGTACCGATCCAGTTTCCTGGGGCTGGGGCGCCATTTCAGTTCAGAATGAAGGACAAGGGCCGCGAAACCGTCACCGCTGTCTGCGCAACACGGGTGGGGGGCGGTGATCGCATCCAGCACGACTTCAACAAGAACCAATTTACGCCGGTGCCGAACTACACCACGGCAATTGCACGTTCGATCGCGGTTATTCCTGCGAACCCAGGTGCTCCGGCCATATCAGGAGTAACGAATACAGGCGGTGCAGCGGTATCGGACCGCCAACCGCCCCCGCAAGGACCACGCGCGTCCTTCCGTGCCGCGATCCAGCTTCAGGTCCGCTAACCTCCGCACTATGAGACCGGTCAATCACCCGGTCTCATAGCGGTTGGCAACGTCAGAGGCGGTCGCGTCACAGGACCTTCGCTTTTATAGATATTTTCTCATTCCGGGCCGCGTGGGGGACGCGCAGGCCTTGAGCCTTCATAGCGAATTTGTCGCAATACCATTTCAGTGCTGGCTCAGTTTCATTGCCTTACAACGGAATTTCTGATGACCAAGCTCTCTGCCGCTGAATCTGGTCGAAGCGTGAGCGTGCGCTGGCGCATGCTCGCCGAACGCAGGCTTAAATATCTGCTCGAGCTTTACGAGAGCGGACGCTGGAAGATCTACTACAACGAGCCGGAATTCCTGAAGATTGTCCGCGAAGCTCATGCTGCGCTAAAGGCATGGGAGAATCTCGCTCCGCCTGAGGAGTCCCGTGACAGGCCGGTTGGGGTTGAGCAGGCACGGCCCGTTGAGCGGCCACCGGTTGAGCTGCGGCCGGCCAGTGCTCCGTCCTTCACGACGGACGCCTTGGCTACTCCGTCCTTGGCAATGCGGGCGCTGCGGTCGTCAACGCACGGCGTTGGTACCCAGTACGATCTGGGTAAATCGTGACGTGTTGTCCTTGGCAAGGTCGTCCGTGACGACTTTGGCGTGGTCGAGCCCGACGATGGCTCCGCGTGCCGAGCCTGAGATCAGATTGTTGCTGACCAGCGCCGTTCCTGCTCCGGGCAGTACCGACACTCCGATGCCGATATAAGCGTTGCGGATCACGTTCCCCGTAATCGTGACATCGCGCAGGTACTTTCCCCAACCGGCCATAATGCCGAAGGCTGGCGCATTCTCGATCACATTGCCGGTGACGGCCGCATCCGCTTCGATCACGATACCCACGCCGCCATCGTCATCTGGGGCAGTCCCGATGGGCCGCTTGGGCAGGATGTTGCGGATGATGTTGCCATGGACGGTCGCGATGCGGCCGCCCTCGTTGAAATTGGCGACCGAAACGCCGAGGGCGCAGATATCCACGGTGTTGTTGGCGATCACCGCGCCTTCAAAGCTGAATTCCGAATAGAGCGCGACCTCGCGCACGTCACTGATGCTGTTGTCAGTGATGTGGATATTCGCCGCCGAATTGCCGCGCACACCGGAATAGTCACAGTTGCGGATCCGGTTGCCGCTGACAATGACGTTGCCGGCGCGGAAGGCGTTGATGGCATTGCCGTACTGTCCGGAGCCGCCCGGACCCGCCTTGATGTCTTCGATACGATTGTTGATGACCAGCGTGCCGTCATCGCCGATGGTCGTGCGCAGGATTTCGATACCGTTGTCGGATGCGTCCTGGATTGTATTTTGCGCGACCATCAGTCCGAGCGCGTCGAATGACGTAAATGCCGTGTTCGCAGTCTTGCGGATAATGTTGCCGCGAACTTCACCCGCGATGCCTTCGAACCAGATGCCGTATCCGCCGCTGCCGACGATGTCGCAATCATGCACGCGCACATTGAGGCCGCTGACGAAATGCACAAGGCCGCGCCGGTCGGCGAGTTTAATGCCTCCACCATCGAGCGTGAGATTGGTGAGCGAAATTCCGTTCGCGCCTTCGCTGGTGACAAGGGAGGCTCCACCAACGAACTTCAGAACCGTTGCGCCGCGTACACCGACAAGCTGTGCGCCATTCGGCAAGCGCAGTTGTCCTGTGCGATAGATGCCCGGTGGCAGCGCCAGCGGCATTTGCGCATTCGCCGCCTCGTTGATTGCGCGCTGGAGCGCCTTTGTCTGGTCATCGGGACTATTGGGACGGACACCGTATTGCGTGGCGTCGCGTCCCAGCACCGACATCAGCGGCGCGGCGCGTGCAGGCTCTGCTGCGACCGCAAGGGCCCCGGCTGCTGCCGCGGTCGCGGACGCATTGATAAGATTGCGGCGGCTGATGTCCATGAGGCTGCTCCTGCATAAGACCTAATGCAGGAATACGGCAACCGACGCCTTTACACGCGGTAAGATGCGTGTTTGTCGGTGGTAGGGTTAATGGACCGGAATGATCCGTCCATTATTGCCTCTCAGATGGCCTTGTTGTGCGGGGTAAACAGGCGGCCTTTCTCGACCACGAGCACGACGGCGAGGGCCATCAGGGCGGCCAGAAACGCACCCGTCGCGAAGGGCACCAGGGTGCCGTCAAAGTGCTGACCGATCCAGTAACCGATTGCGATCCCCAGCAGCGTCGTGATTGAGCCGAACAATGATGAAGCGGTCCCTGCGATATGGCCCTGAGGCTCCATGGCCAGTGCAGTGAAGTTGGAGAACATCAGTCCGAACGAGAACGTGCTGCCGATGGAGAGGATCATGTAGATCGGCAATGGCAGCCATCCCTCCAATGCGGCAGCAAGCATCAGGGCCGAGACGACGAGTTGGCCGACAAGAGCGATATGTGAAATGACGCGCATGCCGAAACGGCCGACGATGCGGGAATTCAGGAAGCCGGCGACGGCGATCCCAATGGCCACTGCGGCAAACGCAATCGGGAAATAGTGGCCGAGCCCATAGATGCCCGTGAAGATCTGCTGCGACGAGAACACGTAGCCGAACAGGATTCCCTGGATGCTGCCGGCGGCGATGGCGTAGCCAAGGGTCTGCCGGTTCGAGATGGTTTGCCAGAAGTTGCCGGTTACGACACTGAAGGTGAGGGCTTTGCGTTCACTCGGGGGCAGGGTCTCGGGCAATCTCAGGACACTCCAGGCTAGCGCCAACACGCCATAGACCAGCAGCACGATGAAAATGCCGCGCCACTGGGCGGCGAGCATGATCGCCTGCCCAAAGGAGGGGGCGATGACTGGAACGGCGATGAAGATCATCATTGCGAGCGACATGACGCTCGCCATGCGGCGGCCAGTATAGCAATCACGCACCACGGATGTGGCGATCACACGGGTCGCCGACGTTCCGAGGCCTTGCAACGCACGCGCGAGGAGCAGCATCTCAAAGGAGGGGGCGATAATCGCGAGCACGCTCGCGACGCCGTAGACAAGCATCCCGAACAGCAGGATGGGTCGCCGTCCAAAGCGATCGGAAAGCGGCCCCATGATGAACTGACCGGCGCCAAACCCGGTCAGAAAAACAGACAGGACTGTCTGAAGCTTGTTCGCATCGCTGATGTGGAAGGCCGAGCCGACATCTGGCAGGGCAGGCAACATCAGATCCATCGCCAGCGGATTGAGCGCCATGATGGCCGCGACGATGGCGACAAATTCAGGAAATCCCATCGGGCGGTGGGCTGATGAAACCCATCCGTTAGCACTGGTATCGGTCATGAAGGACTCGCGAAGTTGGCCTCATGTTTAGGCCGCTGATGTTGCGGCGCACAACTCTTCTTCGCGTATGCCTGCCAGACGAAAACGATCGTCTGGCTTCATATTTTAGTTGTCTGCACAATGTCGCGTCAGACGCGCCATTTCCATGAGCATGGCCTCACCGGCATCGACCATTTCCTCAAATGTGACCCGGCCGGACGCGCGCGTGGATACGGTCCCACGCGGGACCAGCGGTACATGGATGAAAGCGGCCAGGCGAGGGCCATCATGCCTGCTGGTAGCCTCGATGGCACGCCAGCTGAGATAGTTGCAGAGATAATACCCCGCGCTGAGCGAGCTTTTGACCGCGACACCGGTGTCCTGCGCGGCGCGCAGGAGCCGCATCGTGTGAGGCCCGAAGCGGCGCGTGGCATCTGAGTTGCTGACGATTGCCCGGCCCTGGACTCGCGTGTGGTCTGCGTCAGGCCAGATTTGCGTAACGGTGTTGCGCGCGCGTGTTTCAACCCGCATGTGCGGAGTTCGCGCCGCCAATCCGAACATCAGCAGGGCGTGCGGACGGTGGTTTTGGATCAGCGCAGGCAGCTCGCGGTCGACCGCGCTGTAGGTCACGGGGAAAATGTGCCCGACACGGTCGAGGTCATCGAATGCAGGACGGCGCAATCGCACCAGTCGTTCGACCAGCTTTTCCGTCGGGTTGTAAGGGGCGCCCGGAAACGGTCGAAAGCCTGTGATGAGAATGCGCAACCTGTCGCCCATCAATGCTCCAGCAACGCCGCAACCGTATCGGCAGCTACGGCTGGCGTCATGCGCCCGTCGGCGACGGCCGCCTCGGTCTGCTTGACCTTGGCGCGGACTGCAGGATCGGAACGAAGACGTGCTTTCAATCGATCCTCCAGCATCGCCCACATCCACTTGACCTGCTGTTCGCGGCGGCGGGCCTCGAAGTCACCGGACGCATTCATTGCCGTGCGGTGGGCAAGAACCTTCTCCCACAGCGCATCGATGCCATCCCCCGTCAATGCCGAGTACGTAACCACGGGCGGAAACCAGTGTTGTGATCGCGGGGTCAGGATATGGAGCGCGGCATTGTATTCAGCGGCGGCCGTCCGCGCTCGCTTGAGGTTGTCGCCATCGGCCTTGTTCACGGCGATCATGTCGGCCAGTTCAACCAGGCCCTTCTTGATGCCCTGCAGTTCATCGCCGGCTCCCGGCAGCATCAGCGCCAGGAAAAAGTCCGTCATGTCGCAAACGGCGGTTTCGGATTGGCCGATGCCCACCGTTTCCACGAGGACGACATCGAAACCAGCGGCCTCGCACAGCAGCATTGCCTCTCGGGTTTTGGCCGCCACGCCGCCCAACGTTCCAGACGAGGGTGAGGGCCTGATGAAAGCATTGTCCTCGGCGGAGAGCCGGGCCATCCGCGTCTTGTCGCCCAGAATCGAGCCCCCGGTGCGTGCCGAAGAAGGATCCACAGCCAGCACCGCGACCTTGTTGCCCTTCGCTATCAAGGCCATGCCGAGCACGTCGATGGTCGTGGATTTCCCGACGCCGGGTGATCCGGTAATGCCGACACGGACCGCGTTGCCGGTCTGCGGCAAAAGTTCCTGAACGAGATCCCGCGCCTGAGCCTGATGATCGGCGCGGCGGCTTTCGACCAACGTAATGGCGCGCGCAAGAGCTGCCCGGTCACCCGCCCGGATATCGTCAGCAAGATGTGAGGCCGACGCAGCCATCCTCATTTGTTGGATTTTCCGTCGTCAGCTGGGCGACTGCCGCCGAAGATGGCTGTCCCTTCAGCGGAGAGATAGGGCTTCAATACGTCCCAAGGTACGAATGCGTCATATGCTCCTTCGGCATAGGCACCGACGGTATAGGCTGGATAGTCGAAAATCAGCCCGGAGCTCTTTCCCGCATCAGTCGACGGCGCGAACGTCACCGCGCCGATCTTGAGAAGCTTGGGTTCGATAAAGTGCTTGATGTCTTCATCGGTCGTGTAGGTGTCGCGTTCCTTCTTTTCCGTCCGGAGTGACGCAACGACCGCCTCGAATATCGCCTTCATGGTCGGGCCGTTATCCGCGGTCTCCTTGAAGAACGGACGGATGCTGATGCGTTTCTTTACGGTGTTGTCCCAAATGATGGTGTTGATATCTGTATTGGGATGAGCGCCGCCGGTATCCATATAGTCGGTTCGAGTGACACTGACATAGTGTCCGGCGACAACCGACTGGATCTGGTAGCTACGCTCAAGACTCCATGCACGGCCTTCGCTGAAGAGCTCTGGCGATTTCTTGAATTCCTTATTGGCGTCGGCGAGATTTTTCTCCGCCCACCGCTTGCCTTCAGTGAGCAGATCGCCTGCAAGCGGTTGGTTCGCCTTAAGGTCTGAATCCAGCGAGACGGTGATCTCTGCAGCTTTTGATTTGAGCGCGAAGTCGGGCTTTGAATCGTCAGCATTTGCTGAGTGTATCGATGCCCCTGCAACAATCATACACAACGCTACACCTGCTGCGATCCGACCAATGCGCGCAGGCTTCTCAAATAAGATTTCTAGCAAGACAGTCCTCATTGACTGTTGGAGGAAGGTAGGCGTTCGTCGTTACTCCGCCGCTGCACTTGAATGCCCGAGCCGCACATTGAGCTTGTGGATCAGTTCTTCCGCAGCATCCGCGATGACGGTGCCGGGCGGAAAAATCGCCTCGGCGCCAGCCTTGTAGAGAGCATCATAGTCTTGCGGCGGGATGACACCCCCGATCACGATCATGATGTCATCACGTCCACGCTTGGCGAGCGCAGCTTTCACTTCAGGTACGGCGGTGAGATGCGCCGCAGCCAATGATGAGAGGCCGAGCATATGGACGTCGTTCTCGACCGCCTGGCGGGCTGCTTCGTCGGCGGTTGCGAACAGCGGTCCAATGTCGACGTCGAAGCCAACATCGGCAAAGGCCGACGCGATCACCTTCTGGCCCCGATCGTGACCGTCCTGTCCGATCTTGGCGACCAGGATGCGGGGTCGGCGGCCTTCGGCATCCTCGAATGCGTCGATCAACGCCTGGACCTTCTCAACCCGGTTGGACATGGTGGCAGCCTCGCGTTTGTAGACACCGGTGATGGATTTGATTTCGGCGCGGTGGCGGCCGAACACCTTTTCCATCGCATCGGAAATTTCGCCCACGGTGGCCTTGGCACGCGCGGCGTCGATGGCGAGTGCCAGCAGGTTGCCGTTGCCCTCAGAAGCAGAGCGGGTGAGGGCGGAAAGTGCTGCATCGACGTCCGCCTGATTGCGCTCTTTTTTGAGCCGCGACAGCTTGTCGATCTGCAGGCGGCGCACGGTGGAATTTTCGACCTTCAGCACGTCGATGGGCGCTTCGTTTTCGGGCTTGTATTTGTTGACGCCGATCACAGATTGTCGCCCTGCATCGATGCGCGCCTGTGTTTTGGCAGAAGCTTCCTCAATACGGAGCTTTGGCACGCCGGCTTCAATGGCTTTCGCCATGCCGCCCAGTGCTTCGACTTCCTGGATATGGCCCCAAGCCTTGGTTGCCAGATCGTGCGTCAACCGCTCGACGTAGAACGAGCCGCCCCACGGATCGACGATACGCGTGGTGCCGCTTTCCTGCTGGAGGAAGAGTTGCGTGTTGCGCGCGATGCGGGCCGAGAAATCCGTCGGCAGCGCGAGCGCTTCGTCGAGTGCGTTGGTGTGCAACGACTGGGTGTGGCCCTGCGTTGCAGCCATCGCCTCGATGTTAGTGCGAATAACGTTGTTGAACACGTCCTGTGCGGTCAGTGACCAGCCCGAAGTCTGGCAATGCGTCCGCAGCGACAGTGAGCGCGCATCCTTCGGGTTGAAGTCCTTCATCAGCTTGGCCCAAAGCAGACGGGCCGCACGCATCTTCGCGACTTCCATGAAGAAGTTCATCCCGATCGCCCAGAAGAACGACAGCCGCGGCGCGAAGCGATCAATGTCGAGGCCCGCCGCCATGCCGGCACGAACGTACTCGACACCGTCAGCCAATGTGTAGGCGAGTTCGAGATCCTGCGTCGCACCAGCTTCCTGCATATGGTAGCCGGAGATGGAAATCGAATTGAACTTCGGCATCTTCTGCGACGTGAAGGCGAAGATGTCCGAGATGATCCGCATCGAAGGTGAGGGCGGATAAATATAGGTGTTGCGCACCATGAACTCTTTCAGAATGTCGTTCTGAATGGTGCCCGACAGCTTTTCCGGCGGGACGCCCTGTTCTTCGGCGGCAACGACGAACAGTGCCAGGATCGGCAGCACCGCGCCGTTCATGGTCATCGACACGCTCATCTGGTCGAGCGGAATGCCAGCGAACAGCGTGCGCATATCGTAGATGGAGTCGATCGCCACGCCCGCCATGCCGACGTCGCCGGAGACCCGCGGATGATCCGAGTCATAGCCGCGGTGGGTGGCGAGATCGAATGCGACCGACAGCCCCTTCTGGCCGGCGGCGAGATTGCGGCGGTAGAAGGCGTTGGAATCCTCCGCCGTCGAGAAGCCCGCATACTGGCGCACGGTCCACGGCTGGTTGACATACATGGTCGGATAGGGACCGCGCAGGTAAGGCGCAATGCCGGGCCACGTCTCGAGAAAATCGATACCGTTCAGGTCCGCTTCGCTGTAGCTGGGCTTCACCGGAATGCTCTCGGGCGTAAGCCACGGCTCCTTCGCACCGACTTGTCCTGAGCCAACCTTCGTTATGTCAAAGTCGATTTGTGTGAAGTCGGGGATCATAGCATCGTCCTGTTCAATTCGCGCAGCATGGCTTCGCGTTTGGCTATGGCTTGTTCGAGCTTTTCGCGCCGTGACCTTTTTGAGTTTCCGCCGGCATCCGGCAGGTCGAAATCCGCTGACTCAAAGAGGATCAAGAGCAATGCAAAGACAATTAAAAGCGCCAGGATGAACCAGCGACGGCCGATCCACCAGATCACGGTTCCGGCCGCGCCTGCTCCGAGCACGGCGAGCCAAATCGATTCCGAGGCCATATGCAGTTTCAAAGCCACGGCCAGACAGAGCAGCGTCAATGCGGGAATGGCCAGGATCGCGCAGGCGATGTCCTTGACGTTGAGGTGGGATTGCATGGCGTGCAGCGCACGTAATTGGCGTTCCAGCCGCCGGCGCTTGCGGGCGGTTTTGTCTGCCAAAACAATCTTCGGGCCGGTAACGTCCGTCATGCGCCCACCGTCATTCAGGTTTGCCGTCCATCTAGAATATCATGCGCTGTCTTCAGTGTCGCAAGCGCATCTGTACCGGCGAAAACGAATTCGCTTACTCCCGCCGCTCGCAGATCGGCCTCCAGTTCGCCAGGGCGGCCTGCCAGATAGATATGCTTGGCTCCTTCCGCGTGAAGCGCCCGCGCTGCTGCAACGGCATGCCCCGCATACATCTTGTCGGACGAGCACAAGCAGGCGAGAGACGCGCCCGAGCCCTTGAAGGCGGAGGCAAGTGCCGCCAGATCGGAGAAGCCCTCTGTGTCGACAGTTTCGATGCCGCCGGTCTCGAAGAAGCTTTTCGCGAATGTCGCTCGTGCAGTGAAGTCCGCAGGGGTCCCGAGATTGGCGAGAAATACTTTAGGGCGTGTCCCGGTGTCTTTGAGGACACGATCGGAAATGTCGCGTAGCGCTTCAAAGGGGGCGGCCAGACGAACAGCGTTCAACGCGTCGAATTTAATCTTAGCTTCGCCGTAGGGTGGAAGTTCGACTGGCTTGGCATCCAGCACAGTCGGCTTTTTTTCATGCAGGTTCGGGAATTCGCTCGCACCGGTCAGCACGTCCTTGCGTCTTGCGATATTCGCATCACGTGCGGCGTGCACGGCGGCAACTTTCTTCTGGATGATGTTTTGTTCAAGGGCCGCGAACGCGCCACCGGCTTGCTCTATTTCCTGGAATTGTAACCATGCGGCCTCGCAGAGCTGCATGGTCAGCGTCTCGATGCCGCCGGCTCCTGCAGCAGGGTCGGCAACCTTTTCCAGATTAGATTCTTCCAGCAACACCAGTTGTGTATTGCGGGCAATCCGCCGCGCTAGTTCGTCGGGCAATCCAAGCGCCAGCGTATGTGGCAGTACGGTGATGCTGTTGGCGCCACCGAGCGCCGCCGAGAAAGTCGCGATGGTCGCGCGCAGCATGTTCACGTCGGAATCTCGCTGCGTCAGCATCCGCCACGCGGTTTCCGCCGCGATAAATATCGGCTCGGGTGTAAGCCCGCAGCTTTGCTCGACCCGCGCCCACAACAACCGCAACGCGCGGAATTTCGCTATTGTGAGGAACTGGTCTGCATCAGCGCTCAGGCGCGCGTAGATCATTCGCCGGGCGGTATCGAGCGGGACGCCGGCATCTTCAAGCGCGCGCAGATAGGCCACGGCCTCCGCAAGCACAAAGGCAAGTTCCTGCGTTTCCGACCCGCCCGCGTCGTGGATGACGCGCCCGTCTGCAACCGCAAACGGCCCGCGAAAACATTGGGCTGCAAATTGGCTGACTGCCATACCGAAAAACTTGGCGATGTCTGACCACGGATAGGGGCTGTTGCCCCATGTGGCGGCAGCGCCGATCGGGCCGAAGCCGAAGCGGGCATTTACGCTGCCGGGCGCGATGCCTTTCTGCTGTAGCAAAGTGGCGAAATGCAATGGCATGTCGCGGGTCTGCGGGCCGATCTGAAATTCGATGCCGATGCCGGCATCGAGGTAAATGCCGTCGAGCACCCGCGCCAGCGCTGTGGCCGTTGGCTCGAGACCGGTGCCATGCGAACCTTTGGCTCCCGCAAAAACCAGTGTCAGACCTGTCGCGCCGTTCTCGAGATCGTGCAGCGCTTGCGCGTTGGCGGTTGCGGCATCCGGATGATCGACGCGTTGCATGATCTGCCATGGTGCCGCCGATGCACGGCCTGGAATAACGGCGGCATCCCGCGCGCGCTCGTAGATCGGATCGATCCGCAAACCATCATAGGTTTTGCCGACCAGCCTTTCGAAGGGCGCACCCTTGAGCACACCGTCCACCAGCTTCCGCCAGTCGTCGCGAGACGCGGGCGCGAAATCGCCGGCGAGCCGTAGATCGTCAGTTTCCGTGGACATTCAGCAGGTTAACTCCCGGCATCATACTTGTTGATTAACCGGAAAATGCCATGCGGAGGGGCTTAAGCCAAATG
The DNA here is from genome assembly GCA_963751855.1 of uncultured Alphaproteobacteria bacterium. Taxonomy (GTDB): domain Bacteria; phylum Pseudomonadota; class Alphaproteobacteria; order Rhizobiales; family Xanthobacteraceae; genus Afipia. The sequence continues at coordinate 115,703 of CAVVWF010000002.1, forward strand.
ATTGTTTCGGATTTTAGGGCAGGTCTGGCAGGCGCTCGATGCCTTCGACCGCTAGGCGGGTAAGGGCTTGGCGGGGCGTCTGTCCCGCGATCAGACGATCGGGGGTGATTTCCGCCAGGGGCACCAGCACAAAGGCGCGTTCGAACAGGCGCGGATGTGGCAGCGTCAGTTCCGGTTTGTCGATCTGGACATCATCATAGGCGATCATGTCCAGATCCAGCGTGCGCGGTCCCCAGTGCCGTTCATTGGCGCGGTCGCGACCGAACTTCTTTTCGATCTTGTGCAGCGTGAAGAGAAGCGCGTGTGGATCCAGATCAGTCTCGATTTCGATGCAGGCATTGACGAAGCGATCTTGCTGTTCGTCGCCCCACGGCGGTGTTGCGTAGTCCGAGGAACGTGCGATCAGGGCTGCCTGTGCCATGCCGCAGATATTGGCAATGGCCTTGCGGAACGTGGTGCGGACGTCGCCGACATTGCCACCAAGCGCGATCAGGACATCCGCCATCGGAGGCTAGGACCGGCTACGCGTGATGATCACGCCGACATCGTCGAAGATCGCGGGAATGGGAGCATGAGGCTTGTGCACGGTCACCTTGACGGTGTTGACACGGGCGAAAGTCGTGAGGATAGCCTCGGCCACAGCGCCGGCCGCCCGCTCCAGCAAGTAGTAGTTATGGCCCTTGAAGGCTGCGCTGGCACTCGCGACGACATCAGAATAGGAGACCGTGTCGGCGAGTTTGTCGCTACGGGAGGAATCCCCGAGATCGATGGAAAGCTCAAGGTCGATGACGAAGCGCTGGCCGACCTCCGCTTCGTGCTCCAGCAGGCCATGGCGAGCATGGATCAGAAGCCCCTTGATGAAGATCGTATCGCTCATCGTTTCTCCTCGATTGCCGTCGCCACGCGTAGGGCCTGCACGGTCTCCGCCACGTCATGAGCGCGGATGATCCTGGCTCCGTGTCGAGCGGCGATCAGATGTGCTGCGAGAGATCCGCCAAGTCGCTGATGCGGCTCTGATGGCATGACGGTGGCGATAAATCGCTTGCGCGAGGCGCCAACCAGCAGAGGCAGGCCGAAATGCTTCAACTCGTCGAGCCGAGCCAACGCCGTCATGCTCTGTTCCGGCGTCTTGCCAAAGCCGATGCCCGGATCGAGCACAATATTCTTCTGCGCAATGTCGGCTCTGGCCGCGATATCGAGCGTGCGGCCGAAAAATGCGGTCAAGTCCTGCATGATGTCGATATTCGGATCGACACTCTCGCGATTGTGCATCACGACCACGGGCACATCATGGTCTGCAATGACGCGTGCCATGTCGGGATCGCGCTGCAACCCCCATACATCGTTGGCAATCCGCGCCCCCTTGCCGAGCGCCCACGTTGCCACTGATGCCTTCATGGTATCGATGGAGACAGGAAGGCCCAGAGCGGCAACCTCCGGCAGGATGAGTTGAAGCCTCCGCAATTCCTCTTCCGCAGAGACAGGCTCCGCGCCATAGGGACGGGTGGATTCGGCCCCGATGTCGAGAATATCCGCCCCTTCGGCAACCATGCGTTTCGCTTGGGCGAGGGCGAGATCAAGCGTCGTAAACGCGCCACCATCCGAGAATGAATCGGGCGTGACATTGAGCACACCCATGACGGACGGGAAGGGGCGCGCGAGCAAGAGCTCCAGCAACGGATGCAGCCGCGAAGCAGTCGTGTCAGAAGATATGGATGATGCCGCCATCATGGCGTGGCTTTGCGCGGTCCATCACACAGAGTCAAGGCGTAGAGCCATACTCCATCACGGGATGCGGTCAACCGGATCTATGGTCCAGGCAGCCTTAATAGCTGATCTTCAGCGGTAGCTTGCGTGCATTTTGGATCAATTGGGCAACGGATTTTTCCGACGGCAGCACCCGGACAAGTTTGCGCTTGTCATTGGCGTCCTTCATGGCCTGCGCAAGGCGCTCGGGATTGCGAAGCGCAAATTCGCGGACGGTGTTGACACCCGCAGCCCGCAGCAGCTCCGCCTTGGCCTTGCCCATACCCTTGATACGCATGCAGTCGGCAACATTTGCCCACGCCAGCAATTGCTGTTCGCTGATACCGGTTTGCGCGGCGAGGGCCTTGCGAGCCTTTACGGTGCTCGCCCTTTCAAGCAGGGCCGCCGTTGTGCGGATGCCCTCTGCTTTGAGTTTAGCCTGGGCCTGTGAGCCCAGTCCGTCGATCTTTGAAATAGAATATGTCATGAGACTCGTACTAAAAAGGCTTTAAGAAAATTGAAAAAGGCAGCGCATTCCAGTGGCGCTCTGGTTTGTCCCGAGCACGCTTTGCTGGCTGGTTCGCGCATTGAAAAAATCGTGAGATAGGTTCTGAAGATCGCCGATATCGACGGTCTGTACCGACACATATCTATATAAGCCAGCTTCCCAAGCCAGCTGATCAATCAGCCCGTCCATCAGATGCCCCGTCAGTTCCGGTTGCGTGCCGGATGTTTTGCTTATGATTTTATCTTGAGCGCGTGCGCGATGAATTACAAGCGATGCATGCGCTTGATTCGCCTATTTGAGTTCAATCGCGCGTAAAGTGTTGCCGCGATGCAAGAGTGATAGCCGATTTGTCGCGTTTTGCCTGTTCGATCGCCGCATTTTTCGATCTGAAACCTTACAAAGTACGCGACGCGGACGGGATCGCTTCAGAAATGGCATGTCGTGACACGTCGTGCGTGATCTCAAAGCCAAGTGAGGCCCGTTCACTGCGACAAGAATTCTTTCATTCACCGATCTGGAACGGAATATAATGTAGGCGTGGTATCTGCTTATGTTGGCTGCTCGGTTACTGCGGGTTGACCGGCCAATTGCAGCCTGCAAGATGAGTTCCAATGCTTCGTGATGCATCGCTTCGGCAATGGGTGGCGATATCGAAGGCCTGCGAGAGACAAGGCAATGGCAAAGAAGACCTCCAAGACCACTTCAACATCGAAATCCGCACCAGCTGTGAAGCCGGCTGCCGTTGCAAGCGTGGCCTCGGCCGATACCGACACGATGATGTTTATCGGCAAGGGTGAACAGCCTGCGTTTTTGACGCTCGCACTCGCCAATCGACACGGCCTTGTGACTGGAGCAACCGGAACTGGAAAAACCGTCACTCTCCAGGTCATGGCGGAAGGTTTTGCGCGTGCCGGGGTGCCGGTATTCGCCTCGGATATCAAGGGCGATCTGTCAGGTATTTCCGAGATGGGAGAGGCCAAGGATTTCATCCTGAGCCGAGCCAAGGAAATGGGTCTTGCCTTTCAGCCTGACCAGTTCTCGACTGTGTTCTGGGATGTATTCGGCGAACAGGGCCACCCAGTACGCGCTACGGTTTCCGAAATGGGACCGCTCTTGCTCTCGCGCATGATGGACCTCAACGATGTTCAGGAAGGCGTCCTGAATATTGCTTTCCGCGTGGCGGACGAGCAGGGGCTGCTGTTGCTCGATATGAAGGATCTGCGTGCAATTCTTTCCTTTGTCGCCGAACACGCGGACGAATTGACCATCCAATACGGCAATGTTTCCAAGCAGACGGTGGGCACCATCCAGCGTCAGCTTCTGGTGCTTGAGAACCAGGGGGCTGACAAGTTCTTCGGCGAACCCGCGTTGCAGCTGAAGGACTTCATGCGGACCGACGCTAATCGCCGGGGGATGGTGAACATCCTCGTGGCCGACAAGTTGATGCAGAATCCGAAGCTCTACGCGACGTTCCTGCTGTGGATGCTATCCGAGTTGTTTGAAGAGCTTCCCGAAGTCGGAGACGTGCCGCTGCCGAAGCTGGTGTTCTTCTTTGATGAGGCGCACTTGCTGTTCAACGATGCGCCAAAAGCCCTGATGGATAAGATCGAGCAGGTAGTGCGCCTGATCCGCTCCAAGGGTGTTGGTGTGTATTTCGTCACGCAAAATCCGATCGACGTGCCCGACAAGGTTCTTGCCCAGCTTGGCAACCGCGTCCAGCATGCGCTGCGCGCCTTCACACCGCGCGATCAGAAGGCCGTACAGGCTGCTGCCGAGACGTTTCGGGCAAATCCCGCGCTCGATACGGCACAGGTCATTACCGAACTGGGGAAGGGCGAGGCATTGGTCTCGTTCCTGGAAGGCAATGGTACCCCCGCCATGGTTGAGCGCGTCATGGTCCGCCCGCCCACGGCCCGGATCGGGCCGATTTCGCCGGAGGAGCGAAAGGCCATCATGACGGCAAGCCCTGTGAAGGGGAAATACGACACCACGATCGATTCCGAATCCGCTTATGAGGTGCTGCAAAAGCGCGTCGCCGGCACGGCCGCGACCGCCGATGGCTCGGACGGCGGAGTTATCGGTCAACTGGGGTCGATCGTCGGATCCATCTTCGGTACCAATACGCCCCGCGGCAAACTGTCTACGACGCAGGTCATTGCCCGCGACGTGACGCGCTCGGTGACCAACAAGGTCGTCGGTGGCATTGTTTCCGATCTCGGCAAATCGGTCGGCGGTTCGCTTGGCGGATCAATCGGCCGTGCTCTTGTGCGTGGTGCACTCGGTGGCCTTCTGCGTCGATAATTCGTTTCAAGAACCCGGAGCCCGATGATGACAAAGACGGCCGCACTTTCGGATGTGCTTGCGCGCATCGATGCCGATTTCGACAAGAGTTCTCGAACGATTGTTTGCGCTGTTGCGGATCAAGTCGATTTCGGCAGATCCGGCTTTTGCTGATGATTGCCGCAAGGCGGCCGACCACCTTGCTGCGGACATCGCCAGCATAGGTTTCGCGACCGAGGTTCGCCCAACGGCGGGCCATCCGGCGGTTGTCGGGAAAAGCAACAGCAACGGTGGCGCTCATGTGATGTTCTATGGGCACTACGACGTTCAGCCCGTTGATCCGCTTGATCTGTGGCATCGGCCGCCGTTCGAGCCCGTCGTTACCGATCACGCCGACGGCCGCAAGATTATCGTCGCGCGTGGCGCCGAGGACGACAAAGGTCAGCTTATGACGTTTGTCGAAGCGTGCCGGGCCTGGAAGAATGTAACGGGCTCGCTGCCGCTGGATGTGACGATCCTGATCGAGGGCGAAGAGGAAATTGGCTCGAAGAATTTCGGACCATTCCTCGACAAGCACAAAAAGGATTTGGCGGCCGACTTTGTGCTGGTTTGCGATACCGGCATGTGGGATCCGAACACGCCCGCCATCACTACGTCGCTGCGTGGCCTCGTGTACGATGAGGTCAAGATCAAGGCTGCGAACCGGGACCTGCATTCCGGTATTTTCGGAGGCGGGGCGCAAAATCCGATCCGCGTGTTGACGCGGATACTCGGAGGTCTGTTTGATGACAACGGACACATCACCATTCCGGGATTCTATGACGGCGTGAAGGATTTGCCGCCGGACATTCGAGCGCAGTGGGAGAAGCTCAATCTCACACCGGAGTCGTTTCTCAAGCCCATTGGTCTTTCCGTTCCCGCCGGCGAGAAAGATCGTTTGCTGATCGAGCAGGTCTCGTCGCGTCCGACCTGCGATATCAATGGCATTTTCGGGGGATACACGGGCGAGGGCTCCAAGACCGTTATTCCGGCCGAAGCCTCCGCAAAGGTCTCGTTCCGCCTCGTGGAAGGGCAGGACCCTGAGAATATCCGCAAAGCCTTCCGCGATTTTGTCACGGCACGCCTGCCGGCCGATTGCTCGGCCGAATTCATTGATCATGCCGGAGCGCCGGCGATCGCACTGGACTGGGGCATGAAACCGTTGGCTGCGGCCAAGCGCGCGCTGACGGACGAATGGGGCAAGGACGCGCTCCTGATCGGCTCCGGCGCGTCGATTCCCATCGTGGCTGATTTCAAGCGAACGCTTGGTCTGGACACGGTGCTGATCGGATTCGGGCTCGAGGATGACAACATCCATTCACCGAATGAAAAGTACGACCTGCAGAGCTTCCACAAGGGCATTCGTTCCTGGGCGCGTATTCTAGCGGCTTTTGCTGAGGCACCGCGTAGCTGATCGAACATACCCAGACGCAAAAACGCCGCCCGGAATTGGGCGGCGTTTGTATTTCGGTCAGTGTAGAGGCTGACGGATCAATTCTTGTAGCTTGGATCGATCCTGTCAAGCTTGCGCAGCAGCGGCGGCCAGACAAGCTTGGTTGAACGCAGATCCGAACGATCCGGATCACTCACCAGCCTTTCGTTCTTCTCGATGACCAGTTTTTCTACCGGATAAGCTGTCGGTCCCAGCATGCGCGTGCGAACCTGCATCGTGCAGGAGCGCTCCAGATGATACATGCGCTCAAAGGCAGACGCGACCGAGCGCCCAACAGTCAATGTGCCGTGATTGCGCAGCAGCAGGTGGTTCTTCTGGCCAAGGTCTTTCTGGATGCGCGGGCGCTCGTCGTGATCGAGGGCGATGCCCTCATAGTCATGGTAGGCGAGATCGCCGGTGACGAGCTGGGCGGTTTGGTTGAGGGGCAGCAGACCTTCCATGCAGCTCGCAACCGCCGTGCCGTCCGGGGTGTGCAGATGCATCACGCAGCCGGCATCTTCGCGCACTTCATGGATCGCGGAATGGATCGTGAAACCGGCGGGATTTATCTTGTATTCGCTCGGCGTCAGCTGGTTCCCGTCGAGATCGACCTTCACGAGGCTGGATGCGGTCATCTCGTCAAACATCAAGCCATATGGGTTGATCAAAAAGTGATGCTCGGGACCTGGGACACGTGCCGAGATATGGGTGTCGACCAGATCGTCCCAGCCATACAGCGCAACAAGTCGGTATGCGGCGGCAAGGTTCACACGCTGGGACCACTCGGCCTCAGACATCGTCGATTGGACTTCCTTAAGGCGAGCTTCGGCTGGCGACATGATACGTTTCTCCCGCAATTTGATAGGGGCCCACATTGTCATGGGCTTTAGCCGAGGCTAGCGCCATGAGACTGCCCCAGCAACACGCGCTCGTCGCACGGCCGCTATGCCGTCAACCGGGGCTGGTTGCGACGATTAGGGGGCGGGGATGGCCAGAAGGCTCGCGATGCTCTTGCCCCGGATATCGTAGACCCGCGCGAAGATAACGTCGTCGCGTTTGATCTCGACGACCACAGGCGCATTCAGTCCCTTGCAGTAGAATTCGCCGAGCGTCATAGCAAAATCCGCGGCATGGCTATCCCAGCCAATGGTGAAGTCAGGGCCGAGAGCAACCTGTGCGGGGCGCTGCGGCCCGCAGACTGCGACACGCCACTTACGGTTGCGCGGTGGAATTTCCTGCCGTTCGATGATTTCTTCACGCAAGCCTTCCGAAGCCTGCTTGAGCGCGAGTCCCCAATAGTCGAGCATATAGCGGTTGTCTGCTTCCCGAACCGTTCCGGCGATTTGGTTGAAGTGGGTGTATTGATAGGGATGCAGACGGATCATTTCATTGAGCGGCAGCACCAGGCCGAGAATGAAAATCGTTACGAAGGCGGTTTGAATCTTGCGGCTACGCTCCTGCAGCCAGCTGAAGATCGCGGCAAACGCAACGCCGGCAAGAACCGCCATCGGCGGGATAACGAAGATGAAGTGGCGGATACCGTTGTAAAGCGCGGGCCGCTTGACCATCGCGATAATCAGGGGAAGCATCGCGGCGAGCGTCAGCATCAAAAGAACGGTCTTGCGCTTTGAGTCGACGTTTGCGCGCGTCAGCGAAACAAATGTGCCGACAACTCCGGCTGCAAGCAGCGCAAGCATCACCTCCGGAAGCTGCAACGCGAACAGCGTCGGCAGATATGACCACGGCATATCGGGCACGGAAACAATCGCGCCGTCGAATAATTCCTTCCATGGCTTTTCAAAGAAATGCGAGAAGTAGGTCAGCGCATGAAACGGATTGGCAGGGTCGATGATTGACCACGGCCAGATTAGGCCCATGATCAGATAACCGAGCAAAACCGCTGGCAGCAGGACGTACAGGACATGTCCAAGTCTATGGGCTGCTTCACGCAGGCCATGTTCGCGGATATCGGAAATCCAGATCGGCAAAAATCCCATTACCGCGTAGATCAGCGCGAGACCGCCGAGAATGCGCGAACCGATTGACAAGCCAGCACCCAGCCCGATGATCAGGATCGTGTGCGGCGATGGCTCGGGATATTCCTGCGCCAGCCGTACCAGCCCGAGCATGAGGATCACCATCGCGACGGCGAATGGCGCATCCTTCGGGTTCATGAACATGTGGCCGTAGAAGATGGGGCAAAGCGCGAGCAGGAGCAGGGCTGCGAGACCCGCTACAGGTCCACTGATCCGTCGCGCGAGTCGCCACGTTACGCCCAAGCCGATGACGCCTACGATGGCGCCCAGCAGTCGCCGCGTCTCGAACAGTTCGAGTGGAATGACCTTGTGAAGCAGGGCAGCGACCATGTCGAACCCGCCGCCATACATATACAGGTTGGCGAACGACAACGCGCTGGTATCGGTGAAACCGCTGCTAAACATTTTCAGCAGCAGGTCGGCATATTCCGCGTGAGTGTAATCGTCCCAACCGAGGCCGTAGTCGCGAAACGTCAGGCCAGCGACAATGGTGACCACAGCCAATACGGCGACCGCGAGGTCGTCACATATTTGCTCAATCGAGCGCCGCGTAGGCGTGTCGAGCGCTGATGTCGTGATAGATGACATGATCAGTCAGTTAACCCGGCGTCCCGTGCCTATTCAAAGGCCATTCCCCGGGAACAATGTATCTCAGATAGATGTTGAAGTAATTGCCAATTGTGGCGCATTTTTCCTGATGCAATGCAGCATTTATGGCAAGATAAAATTTTTTCAATGACAGGCAGATTATGCCGTTGATCCAACCGGTTGCTCTATTTCTTTGTCATGCCTCCAGCCCGGAAGAATTATCCTGCAGGCTGCTGGCAAAGTTACCAATTGGTAATGGGAGTAATATGAAAGTATTATAATGCACTGCGGCGTGAGTTCCGGCTGCAGGTTTGGGAGTATTCAATGATAGCGCTGTTGATCGGCGGAACGGTCGTCCTTTGTGTTGGCCTTCTGACGGTCGTCTTCGGAATTCCGATCAAGGAATTCAGTTTCGGTAACACCATGATTGTCGCCGGAGCGGTGGTGTCTTGTACCGGCCTGCTGCTGATCGGACTGTATTTCGTGGGTCGTGAGTTCAGGAACCTGGCTCGCCGCCTTGATGCCGGTATGTCAGCGGTTCCGGGAAATCGTGAAGCGACCGATTTGGTAGACGTTATACGGTCCGGCAAGAACGCCCCGGATCAAGTGTCTCCCGTCCCGATGGGACGTTCGGTCCGTGACGATATGCTTTTCGCCCGCGATCGATCGGACACGCCCCAGGATTTCGCGGGGCGCTCACCTCAAGAGTCATTGCATGCGCCACGATCAGCGTCATCGGCAGCACTGTCTGACGCTGCAGCGCCGTGGCAAGACGAATTGACACGCCCGCGCAGTTCGGCATCCGCCACGGATACATCTGAATCTGCTTCTCCATCCTCACAGCGTCAGCGGCGCAATCTTTTGTTTTCGTCGAAGCGGCGGGAACAAACTCCGCGCGAGCAGGACGCTCACGAGGAACCATCTGCCGACCAGCTTCCAACTCAACATCAGCCAGCGGAAGATTCTTCCGGGCAAGAGTCTGGTCAGCGCCAATCCGGTCCGGAGGCCGGCCATCTATTTGAAACGGCTTGGCCGCAGCGAGAGCGACCGCGGCGCGATCCGGCCTTGCAGCGAAATAGCCGGCCAACACGAGCGCCCGCGTCTGAAGGCAATGAGTCAGCGGAGGCGCCACGCGAGCGCTATCAGTCTCCGCGGCGGGCCGAAGCAGAATCGGTGTCGATTGTGAAATCCGGCGTCGTCAATTCGATGGCCTATTCGCTTTATTCCGATGGTTCGATCGAGGCGCAAATGCCCGAGGGCATGGTCCGGTTTGCATCTATTGAAGAGTTGCGCGCGCATCTCGACCAGCGCGGTTGACCTGCCCGTTCAAAAAATAAAACATCGCCGCGACGGTGTTTTACTTGTCTCATTTGCAACATTCCCCATAATTGCCAAGTATAATCGGCAGCAAATCGTCGATCGGCGGGTATCTGTTGGGCCCGCCAGATTTGAACGCTTGAAAGAATTAAGATGAGCGAGACGTCCACGAAGAGTTTTGTCGACCTGACGGCCTCTATCGTGTCGGCCTACGTCAGCAACAATACCACCACGGCTGCTGAGATTCCGGCGTTGATCAGCCAAATTCATGCGGCGCTGTTGCGGGTGTCCACTGGAAGTACGGAAACAGCGATCGAGCCGGTTAAACCGGCCGTTTCGGTCAAGAAGTCGATGACCCCGGACTATTTGGTTTGTCTTGAAGATGGCAAGCGTTTCAAATCGCTCAAGCGGCATTTGCGGACGCAGTACAACATGACGCCTGATCAGTATCGGGAAAAATGGGGCCTGCCTGCGGATTACCCGATGGTGGCTCCGAATTATGCGGTTGCCCGGTCACAGCTCGCCAAGAAGATGGGCCTCGGACAGCAACGCCGCCGGCGTGGGCGATAATAGATAGTTGGGAATATTTTCCGCTTGCCGTTGGCGCGGTGTGACGCGCGACGAACGAGATCCCGTGGGCCCAACGTGACAGTTATCTCGTTAAATGGAGTTGATCAGGAGGCCGTCGCCAGCGTTTCGCGCGCGTCATGCTTGATGCGCTCGACCATCGCCCGCAAACCGTTGGAACGTTGCGGCGTCAGATGCTCGCGAAAGCCAAGTTCGTCGAAAACGGCGATAGGATCAGTGCTTAGAATTTCGCGCGCAGTCTTTCCAGACTGAAGCGACAGCAGGATCGCGATCAAGCCCCGAACGATGTGCGCATCGCTGTCGCCCTTGAAATTGAGTACAGGCTCTTCGTTCCGATGATCTATGTCACGAGACAGCCAGACCTGGCTGGCGCAGCCTTGCACCTTGTTCGCGGCGGAATGCTCTGCTTCGGACATTGGAGCCAGGGTACGGCCAAGCTCGATCACATAGCGGTAACGGTCGTCCCACTCTTCCAGCAGCGCGAAATTATCCCTGATTTCATCAATGGTCATAGCAGTTCCGATCTCATGGCAGAACGCATATATGAGATCGCAGGCTGTCGATAGCTATATCGCCATGATGTTTTTACGGGACCGGAACGGCCTCCGCGGTGGGGGCTTGCCACTCCATCTGCAAGTCCTCAGGAGAAAGCGTCTGGCGCGAAACGGTGCCGACCTCGGAATCGTCTTCATCCGCCGAAGCGATCGATCCGGTGTGATCCGGCGGTTTCTTGTCTGACTTCTCGTTCGCTTCGGGCGGCTTCTTCTCAGTCTTGTCTGTAATGAAGTGATAGACCTTCTTGGCTCCGTTGACAGCGTTAACGACAATCACGGTCAGCACAAAGTTGCAGAATGAAGCCAAGAAGTACTATGGCTACGACGAGACTAAAGTTCACCCGAAGCAAACGAGAAGTCAGACAAGAAACCGCCCAGCGCCCCGGATGCAACCGCTTCGCGGGATGAAGACAATTCCGAGGTCGGCACCGTTTTCGCGCCAGACGCTTTTCTCCTGAGGACTTGCAGATGGAGTGGCAAGCCCCGCCGCCGAAGCCGCTGCCGGTCCCGTAAAGCATCATAGCAATATAGCTATCGACAGCCTCGATCTCGTATCTGGTTTCTGCCATGAGCAAGTGAACTGCTATGACCATTCGGATTGAAATCAGGATAATTTCGCGCTGCTGAAAGTGGGACGACCGTTACCGCTATGTGATCGAGCTTGGCCATACCCCTGGCTCCAATGTCCGAAGCAGAGCATTCCGCCGCGAACAAGGTGCAAGGCTGCACCAGCCAGGTCTGGCTGTCTCCAGTCATAGATCATCGGAAGCAAAAGCCCCTGTACTGATTCACGAGGCAGACGCATAATGCGCAGCATCGTTCGGGGCTTGATGGCGAGATCCTGCTGTCCCGCTTTTTCAGTCTTGGAAAAAGCTCGGCGCGAAATTCTAAGCACTGATCCTATCGCCGTTTTCGACGAACTTGGCTTTCGCGAGCATGTGACGCCCGTTCCAACGGTTTGCGGGCGATGGTCGAGCGCATCAAGCATGACGCGCGCGCAACGTGCGCGACGCCCCTGCGATCGTCCATTTAACGAGATAACTGTCACGTTGGGCCCACGGGATCTGGTTCGTCGCGCGCGTCACACCGCGCCAACAGCAAGCGGAAAATATTCCCAACTCTGTGTGTTCTGGCGGCTTCGTTTGGCGAGCTGTGACCGGGCAACCGCTGTAATTCGGAGCCACCCATCGGGTAATCCACAGGCCGCCCCATTTTTCCCGATACTGATCAGGCGTCATGTTGTACTGGTGTCCCCGCAAATGCCGTTTTGAGCGATTTGAAACGTGCTCATCTTCAAGACAAACCAAATAGTCCGGGGTCATCGACTTCTTGACCGAAACAGCCGTAACCGGCTCGATCGTCTTTCCGTACTTCCAGTGGACACCCGCAACATAGCGCCGCATGAATTTGGCTGATCAACGCCGGAATCTCAGCAGCCGTGGTGGTATTGTTGCTGACGTAGGCCGACACGATAGAGGCCGTCAGGTCGACAAAACTCTTCGTGGACGTCTCGCTCATCTTAATTCTTTCAAGCGTTCAAATCTGGCGGCCCAACAGATACCCGCCGATTTGCTGCCGAGTATACTTGGCAATTTTATCGGGGAATGTTCCGGAATGAGACAAGTAAAACACCGTCGCGGCGATGTTTTATTTTTTGAACGGGCAGGTCAACGGCACTGGTCGAGATGCGCGCGCAACTCTTCAATAGATGCAAACCGGACCATGCCCGGCAGTTCCGCTGGATCGAACCATCGGAATAAAGCGAATAGGCCATGAAATCGACGACGCCGGATTTCACAATCGACACCAACAATTCTGCTCGGCCCCACCGCGGACTGATAGCGCTCGCGTGGCGCCTCCGCTAAACTGCATTCCCTTCAGACGCGGGGCTTCGTGTTGGCCGGCTATTTCGCTGCAAGGCCGGATCGCGCCGCGGTCGCTTCTCGCTGCGGCCAAGCCGTTTCGAATGGATCAGCCTCCGGACCGGATTGGCGCTGACCGAACCTGTTGCCGGAAGAAATCTTCCGCTGGCTGATGTTGAGTTGGAAGCTGGTCGGCGGTGGACCTTCGTGAGCGTCCTGCTCGCGCGGAGTTTGTTCCCGCCGCTTCGACGAAAACAAAAGATTGCGCCGCTGACGCTGTGAGGAGAAGTCGGAGAAGCAAATTCAGATGTATCCGTGGCGGATGCCGAACTGCGCGGGCGTGTCAATTCGTCTTGCCGCGCGCTGCAGCGTGCAACAGTGCTGCCAATGACGCTGATGCATGGCCGTGCCGATGACTCTTCAGGTGAGCGCCCCGCGAAATCCTGGGGCGTGTCCGATCGATCGCGGCGAAAAGCATATCGTAGCAGACCGAACGTCATCGGGACGGGAGACACTCGATCCGGGGCGTTCTTGCCGGACCGTATAACGTCTACCAAATCGGTCACTTTCACATTTTCCCGGAACCGCTGACATACCGGCATCGAGGCGGCAAGCCAGGTTCCTGAACTCACGACCCACGAAATACAGTCCGATCAGCGCCGGTACAAGACGCCACCGCTCCGGCGACAATCATGGTGTTACCGAAACTGGTAGCTAATAGGAATTCCGAAGACGACCGTCAGAAGGCCAACACAAAGGACGACCGTTCCGCCGATCGACAGCGCTATCATTGAATACTCCCAAACCTGCAGCCGGAACTCACGCCGCAGTATAATACTTTCATATTACTCCCATTACCAATTGGTAACTTTGCCAGCAGCCTGCAGAATAATCTTTCCGGCTGGACATAGACGAAGAAATAGAGCAACCGGTTGGATCAACGGCATGATCCTGTCATTGAAAAAATTTTATCTTGCCATAAATGCTGCATTGCATCAGGAAAAATGCGCCACAAATTGGCAATTACTTCAACATCTATCTGAGATACATTGTTCCCGGGGAATGGCCTAAATAGGCACGGAGACACCGGGTTAACTGACTGATCATGTCATCTATCACGACATCAGCGCTCGACACGCCTACGCGGCGCTCGATTGAGCAAATATGTGACCTCGCGGTCGCCGTCATTGGCTGTGGTCACCATTGTCGCTGGCCTGACGTTTCGCAACTACGGCCTCGGTTGGGACGATTACACTCACGCGGAATATGCCGACCTGTGCTGAAAATGTTTAGCAGCGGTTTCCACCGATACCAGCGCGTTGTCGTTCGCCAACCTGTATATGTATGGCGGCGGGTTCGACATGGTCGCTGCCCTGCTTCACAAGGTCATTCCACTCGAACTGTTCGAGACGCGGCAACTGTGGGCGCCATCGTAGGCGTCATCGGCTTGGGTGTAACGTGGCAACTCGCGCGACGGATCCGCCTGGACCTGTAGCGGGTCTCGCAGCCCTGCTCCTGCTCGCGCTTTGCCCCATCTTCTACGGCCACATGTTCATGAACCCGAAGGATGCGCCATTCGCCGTCGCGATGGTGATCCTCATGCTCGGGCTGGTACGGCTGGCGCAGGAATATCCCGAGCCATCGCCACGATCCTGATCGGGCTGGGTGCTGGCTTGTCGATCGGTTCGCGCATTCTCGGCGGTCTCGCGCTGATCTACGCGGTGATGGGATTTTTGCGACAGGGTGTCCGCAACATCACCTGCGTGAAGCAGCCCATAGACTTGGACATGTCCTGTACGTCCTGCTGCCAGCGGTTTTGTTGTTATCTGATCATGGGCCTAATCTGGCCGTGGTCAATCATCGACCCTGCCAATCCGTTTCATGCGCTGACCTACTTCTCGCATTTCTTTGAAAAGCCATGAAGGATAACTCGACGGCGCGATTGTTTCGTGCCCGATATGCATGGTCATATCTGCGACACTTGTCGCGTTGCAGCTTCCGGAGGTGATGCTTGCGCTGCTTGCAGCCGGAGTTGTCGGCACATTTGTTTCGCTGACGCGCGCAAACGTCAACTCAAAGCGCCAAGACCGTTCTTTTGATGCTGACGCTCGCCGCGATGCTTCCCCTGATTATCGCGATGGTCAAGCGGCCCGCACTTTACAACGGTATCCGCCACTTCCATCTTCGTTATCCCGCCGATGGCGGTTCTTGCCGGCGTTGCGTTTGCCGCGATCTTCAGCTGGCTGCAGGAGCGTAGCCGCAAGATTCAAACCGCCTTCGTAACAATTCTCATTCTCGGCCTGGTGCCCACTCAATGAAATGATCCGTCTGCATCCCTATCAATACACCCACTTCAACCAAATCGCCGGAACGGTTCGGGAAGCGGACAACCGCTATATGCTCGACTATTGGGGACTCGCGCTCGAGCAGGCTTCGGAAGGCTTGCGTGAAGAAATCATCGAACGGCAGGAAATTCCGCCGCGCAACCGTAAGTGGCGCCCTCGCGGTCTCGGCCGCGGCGCCCCGCACAGGTTGCTCTCGGCCCTGACTTCACCATTGGCTGGGATAGCCATGCCGCGGATTTGCTATGAGCACTCGGCGAATTCTACTGCAAGGGACTGAATGCACTGTGGTCGTCAATCAAACGCGACGACGTTTCCGCGCGGGTCTACGATATCCGGCAAGTCGCGAGCCTTCTGGCCATCCCCGCCCCCTAATCGTCGCAACCAGCCCGGTTGACGGCATAGGCCGTGCGACGAGCGCGTGTTGCTGGGGCAGTCTCATGGCGCTAGCCTCGGCTAAATCCCATGACAATGTGCAGCGGCTTCCAGAAACGTATCATGTCGCCAGCCGAAAGCTCGCCTTGAAATCCGAATCGACGATGTCTGAGGCCGAGTGGGTCCCAGCGTGTGAACCTTGCCGCCGCATACCGACTTGTTGCGCTGTATGGCTGGGACGATCTGGTGGCACCCATATCTCGGCACGTGTCCCAGGTCCCGAACATCACTTTTTGATGGACCCAGATGGCTTGATGTTTGACGAGATGACCGCATCCAGCCTCGTGAAGGTCGATCTCGACGGGAACCAGCTGACGCCAAGCGAATACAAGATAAATCCACGGTTTTAGCCAATCCATTCCGCGATCCATGAAGATCACGAAGATCCGGCTGCGTGATGCATCTGCACACCCGGACGGCACGGCGGTACGAGAGCTGCAGTGGAAGGTCTGCTGCCCCTCAACCAAACCGCCACGTCACCAGCGATATTCGCCTACCATGACTATGAGGGCATCGCCCTCGATCACGACGAGCACCACGTCCAGAAAGACCTTGGCCAGAAGAACCACCTGCTGCTGCGCGATCACACACATGGTATTTTTGGGCGCTCGGTCGCGTCTGTCCTTTGACGCATGTATGAGGCGCTCCTGCACGATGCAGGTTCGCACGCACATGCTGGGACCGACGGCTTATCCGGTCAAAACTGGTCATCGAGAAGAACGAAAGGCTGGTGAGTGATCCGGATCGTTCGGATCTGCGTTCGACCAAGCTTGTGTCGCAGCCGCTGCTGCGCAAGCTGAGCCGGATCGATCCGAGCTACAAGAATTGATCCGTCAGCCTCTACACTGACCGAAATACAAACGCCGCCCAATTCCGGGCGGCGTTTTTGCGTCTGGGCATGTTCGATCAGCTACGCGGTGCCTCAGCAAAAGCCGCTAGAATACGCGCCCAGCGGATCCCCTTGTGGTGTCGTCTGCAGGTCGTACTTTTCATTCGGTGAATGGATGTTGTCATCCTCGAGCCCAAAATCCGATCAGCACCGTGTCCAGACCAAGCGTTCGCTTGAAATCAGCCACGATGGGAATCAACACGCGGAGCCGATCAGGAGCGCGTCCTTGCCCCATTCGTCGTCAGCACGCGCTTGGCCGCAGCCAACGGTTTCATGCCCCAGTCAGGTGCGATCGCCGGCGCTCCGGCATGATCAATGAATTCGGCCGAGCAATCGGCCGGCTGGTGAGCAAAATCACGGAGGCTTTCGGCTGCTGAGGATCCTGCCCACGAGGCGGAAGACATTGCGGAGGCTTCGGCCGGAATAACGGTCTTCAGAGCCCTGGCCCGTGTATCCCGAAAATCCATGATATCGCAGGTCGGACGCGACCTGTCGATCAGCAAACGACTCGCCCCAGCGGGATTAGCCAATGGGCGGAAAACAACTCCGGTGTGAGATTGAGCTTCTCCCCACTGCGCTCAATGTCCGGCGGCAAATCCTTCAGCGCCGTCATAAAATCCGGAATGGTGATGTGTCCGTTGTCATCAAACAGACCTCCGAGTATCCGCGTCAACGCGCGGATCGGATTTGCGCCCGCCTCCGAAAATACCGGAATGCAGGTCCCGGTTCGCAGCCTTGATCTTGACCTCATCGTACACGAGGCCACGCAGCGACGTAGTAATAGCGGCGGCGGATCCCCACATGCCGGTATCGCGAACCAGCACAAAGTCGGCCGCCAAATCCTTTTTGTGCTTGTCGAAGGAATGCGTCCGAAATTCTCGAGCCAATTTCCTCTTCGCCCTCGATCAGGATCGTCACATCCAGCGGCAGCAAGCCCGTTACATTCTTCCAGGCCCGGCACGCTTCGACAAACGTCATAAGCTGGACCTTTGTCGTCCTCGGCGCCACGCGCGACGATAATCTTGCGGCCGTCGGCGTGATCGGTAACGACGGGCTCGAACAGCAGCTGCCACGGTCAAGCAGATCAACGGGCTGAACGTCGTAGTGCCCATAGAACATCACATGAGCGCCACCGTTGCTGTTGTGCTTTTCCCGACAACCGCCGGATGGCCCGCATTTCCACAGTCGCGAAACCTATGCTGGCGATGTCCGCAGCAAGGTGGTCGGCCGCCTTGCGGCAATCATCAGCAAAGTGCCGAAATCGATTTGATCACGACACGCAAACAATGGTTCGAAGCTTCTTGTCGAAATCGGCATCGATGCGCGCAAGCACATCCGAAAGTGCGGCCGTCTTCAGATCATCGGGCTCCGGTCTTTGGAACGAATTATCGACGCAGAAGGCCACCGTGCACCACGCACACACGGCCGATTGATCCGCCGAGCGAACCGCCGAGCCATTCAAGATCGGAAACAATGCCACCGACGACCTTGTTGGTCACCGAGCGCGTCAGCATCACAGGCAATGACCTGCGTCGTAGACAGTTGCCGCGGGGCGTATTGGTACCGAAGATGGATCCGACGATCGACCCCAGTTGACCGATAACTCCGCCGTCCGAGCCATCAGCGGCCGTGCCGGCGACGCGCTTTTGCACCTCATAAGCGGAGTTCGTGGTGTCGTATTTCCCCTTCCGCGGCTTGCCGTCATGATGGCCTTTCGCTCCTCCGGCGAAATCGGCCCGATCAGGGGCCGTGGGCCGTGACCCTCAACCATGGCGGGGTCACTAGGAACGAGACCGAATGCCTCGCCCTTCCCAGTTCGGTAATGACCTGTGCCGTATCGAGCGCGGGATTTGCCCGAAACGTCTCGGCAGCAGCCTGTACGCCTTGTCATCGCGCGGTGTGAAGGCGCGCAGCGCGTGCTGAACAGTAGCTGGGTCTCGGATTTTGCGTGACGAAATACACACCAACACCTGCGAGCATCAGGCGCACTACCTGTCGGATCATATCCATCAGGGCTTTTGGCGCATCGTTGAACAGCAAGTGCGCCTCATCAAAGAAGAACACCAGCTTCGGCAGCGGCACGTCTCCGACTTCGGGAAGCTCTTCAAACAACTCGGATAGCATCCACAGCAGGAACGTCGCGTAGACTTCGGATTCTGCATCAACTTGTCGGCCACGAGGATGTTCACCATCCCCCGGCGATTGGTCGTTGCACATGAAGTCCTTCAGCTGCAACGCGGGTTCGCCGAAGAACTTGTCAGCCCCCTGGTTCAAGCACCGGGGAAACAGTTGGATGTGCCCACCGTCTGCTTGGAAACATTGCCGTATTGGATGGTCAATTCGTCCGCGTGTTCGGCGACAAAGGAAAGAATTGCACGCAGATCCTTCATATCGAGCAACAGCAGCCCCTGCTCGTCCGCCACGCGGAAAGCAATATTCAGGACGCCTTCCTGAACATCGTTGAGGTCCATCATGCGCGAGCAAGAGCGGTCCCATTTCGGAAACCGTAGCGCGTACTGGGTGGCCCTGTTCCACCGATGCGTCCCAGAACACAGTCGAGAACTGGTCTAGCTGAAGGGCAAGACCCATGGCTCGGCTCAGGATGAAATCCTTGGCCTCTCCCATCTCGGAAATACCTGACAGATCGCCCTTGATATGCCGACAAATCCGGCACCCCGGGCACGCGCAAAACTCTTCACCTGGAGAGTGACGGTTTTTCCAGTTCCGGTTGCTCCCCGCACAAGGCCGTGTCAATTCGCAGTGCGAGCGTCAAACGCAGGCTGTTCACCTTTGCCGATAAACATCATCGTGTCGGTATCGGCCGAGGCCACGCTTGCAACGGCAGCCGGCTTCACAGCTGGTGCGGATTTCAATGTAAGTGGTCTTGGAGGTCTTCTTTGCCATTGCCTTGTCTCTCGCAGGCCTTCGATATCGCCACCCATTGCCGAAGCGATGCATCACGAAGCATTGGAACTCATCTTGCAGGCTGCAATTGGCCGGTCAACCCGCAGTAACCGAGCAGCTAAAGCAGATACCACGCCTACATTATATTCCGTTCCAGATCGGTGAATGAAAGAATTCTGTCGCAGTGAACGGGCCTCACTTGGCTTTGAGATCGCGCACGACGTGTCACGACATCGATTCTGAAGCGGATCCCATCCCCGCGTCGCGTACTTGTAAGGTTTCAGATCGAAAAATGCGGCGATCGAACAGGCAAAACGCAACAGAATCGGCTATCACTCTTGCATCGCAGCAACACTTTACGCGCAATTGAACTCAAATAGGCGGAAAATCGAGCGCGTGCGTCGCTTGTAATTCATCGCGCACGCGCTCAACGTGGTTCAGCAAAACATCCGGCACGCAACCGGAACTGACGGGGCGTCTGATGGACGGGCTGATTGATCAGCTGGCTTGGGAAGCTGGCTTATATAGATATGTGTCGGTACAGACCGTCGATATCGGCGATCTTCAGAACCTATCTCGCGATTTTTTCAATGCGCGAACCAGCCAGCAAAGCGTGCTCGGGACAAACCAGATGCGCTGCCTTTTTCAATTTTCTTAAAGCCTTTTTAAGTACGAGTCTCATGACATATTCTATTTCAAAGATCGACGGACTGGGCTCACAGGCCCAGGCTAAACTCAAAGCAGAGGGCATCCGCACAACGGCGGCCCTGCTTGAAAGGGCGAGCACCGTAAAGGCTCGCAAGGCCCTCGCCGCGCAAACCGGTATCAGCGAACAGCAATTGCTGGCGTGGGCAAATGTGCAACTGCATGCGTAATCAAGGGTATGGGCAAGGCCAAGGCGGAGCTGCTGCGGGCTCGGGGTCTCAACACCGTCCCCGCGAATTTGCGCTTCGCAATCCCGAGCGCCTTGCGCAGGCCATGAAAGCCCCCAATGACAAGCGCAAACTTGTCCGGGTGCTCGTGGGAAACCCGTTGCCCAATTGATCCAAAATGACACAAGCTACCGCTGAAGATCCTGTAAGGCTGCCTGGACCATCATCCGGTTGACCGCATCCCGTGATGGAGTATGGCTCTACGCCTGAACTCTGTGTGATGGACCGCGCAAAGCCACGCCATGATGGCGGGCGTCATACCTTCTGACACGACTGCTTCGCGGCTGCGTCCGTTGGAGCTGCTTGCTCGCGCGCCCTTCCCGTCCGTCATGGGTGTGCTCAATGTCACGCCCAATTCATTCTCGGATGGTGGCACATTTGCGACACTTTAATCAGCCCTCGGCCCAAGCGAAACGCATGGTTGCTTCAGAAGGGGCGGATATTCTCGACATCGGGGCCGAAATCCCACTCCCTATGGCGCGGAGCCTGTCTCTGCGGAAGAGGAATTGCGGAGGCTTCATTGTGCCCCGGGGAGGGTCTGCGGGGCCTTCCTGTCTCCATCGATCCATGAAGGCATGAGTGGCAACGTGGGCGCTCGGCAAGGGGGCGCGGATTGCCAACGAATGTATGGGGGTTGCAGCGCGATCCCGACATGGCACGCGTCATTGCAGACCATGATGTGCCCGTGGTCGTGATGCACAATCGCGAGAGTGTCGATCCGATGCTCGAACACATGCAGGACTTGACCGCATTTTCCGGCCGCACGCTCGATATCGCGGCCAGAGCCGACATTGCGCAGAAGAAAATATTGTGCTCGATCCGGGCATCGGCTTTGGCAAGACGCCGGAACAGAGCATGACGGCGTTGGCTCGGCTCGACGAGTTCGGCCTCCTCTGCTGGTTGGCGCCCCATTCGCGCAAGCGATTTATCGCCACCGTCATGCCATCAGAGCCGCATCAGCGACTTGCGCAGTCTCTCGCAGCACATCTGATCGCCGCTCGACACGACCAGGATCATCCGCGCTCATGACGTGGCGGAAGATTCCGTGCAGGCCCTACGCGTGGCGACAGGACATCGAGGAGAAACGATGAGCGATACGATCTTCATCAAGGGGCTTCTCATCCATCGCCATGAGCTGCTGGAGCACGAAGCGGAGGTCGGCGGCGGCTTCGTCATCGACCTTGAGCTTTCCATCGATCTCAGAATCCTCCCGTAGCGACAAACTCGCCGACACGTCTGTATTCTGATGTCGTCGCGAGTGCCAGCGCAGCCTTCAAGGGCCATAACTACTACTTGCTGCGACAGCAGCTTGGCGCTGTGGCCGAGGCTATCCTCACGACTTTCGCCGTGTCAACACCGTCAAGGTGACCGTGCACAAGCCTCATGCTCCCATTCCCGCGATCTTCGACGATGTCGGCGTGATCATCACGCGTAGCCGGTCCTAGCCTCCGATGGCGGATGTCCTGATCGCGCTTGGTGGCAATGTCGGCGACGTCCGCACCACGCCGCAAGGCCATTGCCAATATCTGCGGCATGGCGGCAAGGGCAAGACCCCCTGAGTTTCCCTCGAGCTACGCAACACCGCCGTGGCGACGAACAGCGCCAAGATCGCTTCGTCAATGCCTGCATCGAAATCGAGAGCTGATCTGGATCCACACGCGCTTCTCTTCACGCTGCACAAGATCGAAAAGAAGTTCGGTCGCGACCGCGCCAATGAACGGCACTGGGGACCGCGCACGCTGGATCTGGACATGATCGCCTATGATGATGTCCACGACAAACCGGAACTGACGCTGCCACATCCGCGCCTGTTCGAACGCGCCTGCTGTGCTGGCGGAAATCGCCCCCAATCGTCTGATCGCGGGACAGACGCCCCGCCAAGCCCTTACCCGCCTAGCGGTGCGAAGGCATCGAGCAGCCTGCCAGACCTGCCTAAAATCCGAAACAATCATTGGCTTAAGCCCCTCCGCATGGCATTTTCCGGTTAATGACAACGTGTTGTGCCGGGAGTTAACCTGTGAATGTGCACGGAAACTGACGATCTACGGCTCGCCGGCGATTTCGCACCCGCGTCTCGCGACGAACTGGCGGAGGTTTGGTGGACAGTGTGCTCAAGGGTGCGCCCAAAGGCTGGTCGGCAAAACCTATGATGGTTTGCGGATCGATCCGATCTACGAGCGCGCGCGGGATGCCGCCGTTATTCCAGGCCGTGCATCGGCGGCGCCATGGCAGATCATACAGAACGCGTCGATCATCCGGATGCCGCAACCGCCAACGCGCGAGCGCTCGCGAGCGAACGGCGCGACAGGTGCGTTGCAAGGTTTCACATGGCACCGGTCTCGAGCCAACGGCCACAGCGCTGGCGCCGGGTGC
Organism: uncultured Alphaproteobacteria bacterium; assembly: GCA_963751855.1. GTDB lineage: Bacteria > Pseudomonadota > Alphaproteobacteria > Rhizobiales > Xanthobacteraceae > Afipia. The sequence continues at coordinate 138,528 of CAVVWF010000002.1, forward strand.
TCGACGGCATTACCTCGATGCCGGCATCGGCATGGGACGAGAATCGGCCCGCAGACCCGCGACATGCCATTGCATTTCGCCACTTTGCTACAGCAGAAAGGCATCGCGCCCGGCAAATCCCCGCTTCTTCAGCATTCGGCCCGATCGGCGCTGCCGCCACATGGGGCAACAGCCCCTATCCGTGGTACGACATCGCCAAGTTTTTCGGTATGGCAGTCAGCCAATTTGCAGCCCAATGTTTTCGCGGCCATTTTGGGTCCCGTCTCGGCGCGTCATCCACGACGCGGGGCCGGTCGGAAACGCAGGAACTTGCCTTTGTGCTTGCGGAGGCCATGGCCGGATATCTGCGCGCGCTTGAAGATGCCGGCGTCCCGCTCGATTGCGCCCGGCGAATGATCTACGCGCGCCTGAGCGCTGATGCAGACCAGTTCCTAGCAATAGCGAAATTCCGCGCGTTGCGGTTGTGGGCGCGGGTCGAGCAAAGCTGCGGGTCTACACCCGAGCCCCGATATTTATCGCGGCGGAACATGGCGGTTCTGTGACGCAGCGAAATTCCGACGTGAACATGCTGCGCGCGACCATCACCGCGACTTTCTCGGCGGCGCTCGGTGGCGCTAGCACGTGGCCGCGTACTGCCACATCCGCTGGCGCTTGGATTGCCCGACGATGACGCAGCGGATTGCCCGCAATACACAACTGGTGTTGCTGGAAGAACCTGGAAAAGGTTGCCGACCCTGCTGCAGGAGCCGGCGGCATCGAGACGCTGACCACATGCAGCTCTGCGAGGCCGGGCGTCAATTTCCAGGAAATAGAGCAAGCCGGTGGCGCGTTCGCGGCCCTTGAACAAAACATCATCCAAAGAAAGTTGCCGCCGTGCACGCCGCACGTGATGCGAATATCGCAAGACGCAAGGACGTGCTGACCGGTGCGAGCGAATTCCCCGAACCTGCATGAAAAAAAGCCGACTGTGCTGGATGCCGAGCCGTCGAACTTCCACCCTACGGCGAAGCTAAGATTAAATTCGACGCGTTTTAGGAAGCACTCTCTCTGGCCGCCCCCCTTTGAAGCGCTACGCGACATTTCCGATCGTGTATCAAAGACACCGGACACGCCCTAATTTATTTTCTCGCCAATCTCGGGACCCTACGACTTCGCTGCACGAGCGACATTCGCGAAAAGCTCTTCGAGACCGGCGGGCATGCGTTGTTCGACACAGTGGGCTTCTCCGATCTGGCGGCACTTGCCTCCGCCTTCGACGGGCTCAGGGCGCCGTCTCTCGCCTGCTTGTGCTCGTCCGACAAGATGTATCGGGGCATGCCGTTGCAGCAGCGCGGGCGCTTCACGCGGAAGCCGAGCATATCTATCTGGCAGGCCGCCCTGGCGAACTGGAGGCCGATCTGCGAGCGGCGGGAGTAAGCGAATTGGCGGAAAAGATGAAGACAGCGCATGATGTTAGATGGACGGCAAACCTGAATGACGGTGGGCGCATGACGGACGTTACCGGCCCGAAGATGTTTTGGCAAGCGGAAACCGCCCCGCAAGCGCCGGCGGCTGGAACGCCAATTACGTGCGCTGCACGCCATGCAATCCCACCTCAACGTCAAGGACATCGCCTGCGCGATCCTGGCCATTCCCGCATTGACGTCTCTGTCTGGCCGCGGCTTTGAAACTGCATATGGCCTCGGAATCGATTTGGCTCGCCGTGCTTAAAGTGGCACAGCCGGAACCGTGATCTGGTGGCCGTCGGCCGTCGCTGGTTGGCATCCTGGCGCTTTTAATTGTCTTTGCATTGCTCTTGATCCTCTTTAAGCAGGATTTCGACCTGCCGGATGCCGGCAGAAACTCAAAAAGGTCACGGCGCCGAAAAGCTCGAACAAGCCATAAGCCAAACGCGAAGCCATGCTGCGCGAATTGAACAGGAGCGCTGCTATGATCCCCGACTTCACACGAATCGACTTTGACATGACGAAGGTTGGCTCAGGACAAGTCGGTGCGAAGGAGCCGTGGCTTACGCCCGAGAGCATCCGGTGAAGCCCAGCTACAGCGAAGCGGACCTGAACGGTATCGATTTTCTCGAGACGTGGCCCGGCATTGCGCCTTACCTGCGCGGTCCCTATCCGACCATGTATGTCAACCAGCCGTGGACGTGCGCCGTATGCGGGCTTCTCAACAGCGAGGACTCCAACGCCTTCTACCGCCGCAATCCCCCCGCCCCAGCCAGAAGGGGCTGTCGGTCGCATTCGATCTCGCCCACGCCCACCGCGGCTATGAACTCGGATCATCCGCGGGTCTCCGGCGACGTCGGCATCAGCGGCGTGGCAATCAACTCCATCTACGATATGCGCACGCTGTTCGCTGGCGTGGCTCGGACATGACGTGCCCTCGATGACCATGAACGGCGCGGTGCTGCCGATCCTGGCACTGTTCGTCGTTGCCGCCGAAGAAGCAGCATCCCGCCGGAAAAGCTGTCGGGCACGTTGGGAACGACATTCTGAAAGAGTTCATGGTGCGCAACACCTATATTTATCCGCCCCTCACCTCGATGCGGTCATCTCGGACATCTTCGCCTTTACGTCGCAGAAGATGCCGAAGTTCAACATCGATTCCATCTCCGGCTACATCTGCGGAGCTGATGGAGACGCGGGCTCCGAACTCGCCTACACATTGGCTGACGGTGTCGAGTACGTTGCGCTCCGCATGGCGGGCCCTCGGACATTGATCACTTCGGCGCCGCGGCTGTCGTTCTTCTGGGCGATCGGGATGGAGAAGCCTTCATGGAAGTCGCGAAGATGCGTGCGGCCCGTCTCTTGGGCCAAGCTGATGAAGGACTTCAAACCGAGAGGATGCGCGCTCGCCATTGTCGCTGCGGACGCATAGTGACCGCACAGGTTCAACAACGTTATTCGCACTAACATCGAGGCGATGGCTGCAACGCAGGGCAATAGTTGCACACCAACGCACTCGACGAAGCGCGTTGCGCGCTGCCGACGGATTTACTCGGCCCCATCGCGCGCAACACGTTTTCTATTCCGGCGGAACAGACAGCCGCGCGTCTCGTCGATCCGTGCGGCGGCTCGTTCTGCGTCGAGCGGTTGACGCACGATCTGGCAACCAAGGCTTCAGGGCCATATCCAGGAAGTCGAAGCACTGGGCGGCATGGCGAAAGCCATGACCGGCGTGCCAAAGCTCCGTATTGAAAGCTGTGCCAAAACACAGGCGCGCGATTGCGGGGCGACAATCTGTGATCAGCGGTCAACAAATACAAGCCCGAAAACGAAGCGCCCCATCGACGTGCTGAAGGTCGAAAATTCCGCCGTGCGCCGCCTGCAGATCAACAAGCTGTCGCGGCTCAAAAAAGCGCAATCAGGCGGAACATCCGATGCAGCACTTTCGCCCTCACCCACTATCTTGTCAAGAGGCAACGGCAACCTGCTTTGGCACTCGCCATCGACGCCGCGCGTGCCAAGGCCACCGTGCAGCAAAGTTCGATGCGATGGAAAAGGTGTTCGGCCGCCACCACACCGAAATCGATCACCGGCGAAAGCGCGAGGCTGCCACCATGTCCAACCGGGCTGAGAAGGTCGGCGTTGATCAACGCATTCGAGGATGCCGAAGGCCGCGACCGCGTGCCTTGTCGCCCAAGATCGGACAGGACGGTCGGACCAGAAGGTGATCGCGTCGGCCTTTGCCGATGTTGGCTTCGACGTCGACATTGGACCGCTGTTCGCAACCGCCGACGAAGCAGCCCGCCAGGCGGTGGAGAACGACGTCGTATGCTGCGCCTCTGCATGCGCTACGGCGCATCTCACCGCCGTTGTGAAAGCTGCGCTCGCCGAGAGCGTGCGACGTGATGACGTGTGCATGATGCATGATGGGGGTCTTCCGCGGGCAAGACTATGATGCTCTACAAGGCTGGCGCCGAAGCAGATCCGCCCGGCACCGTCATCGCGGATGCTGCGGAAGAACTGATCCACAAGCTCAATGTGCGGCTGCGGCATTCAAGTGCAGCGGCGGAGTAACAACGAACCTGTACCCTTCCTCCAACAGTCGATGAGGACTGTCTTTGCTGAGAAATCTTATTTGAGAAGCCTGCGCGCATTGGTCGGATCGCAGCAGGTGTAGCGTTGTGTATGATTGCTGCAGGGGCATCGATACACTCAGCGAATGCTGACAATTCGAAGCCCAACTTCGCGCTCAAATCAAAAGCTGGGGACCATCACCGTCTCCGCTGGATTCAGACCTTAAGGCGAACCAACCGCTTGCAGGCGATCTGCTCACTGAAGGCAAGCGGTCGGCAGAGAAAAATCTCGCCGACGCCAATAAGGAATTCAAGAAATCGCCAGAGCTCTTCAGCGAAGGCCGTGCATCGAGCGTCACCAGATCCAGTCGGTTGTCGCCGGACACTATGTCAGTGTCACTCGAACCCAAACATATGGATACCGGCGGCACTCATCCGAATACGATATCGACGCCGTCATTTGGGACAAACGCGTGTAAAGAAAACGCATCAGCATCCGTCCGTTCAAGAATAGCGGATAACGGCCCGACCATGAAGGCGATATTGAGGCGGTCGTTGCGTCACTCCCGGACGGAAAAGAAGGAACGCGCACGACCGATGAAGACATGAGTGCTTTATCGAACCCAAGCTTCTCAAGATCGGCGCGGTGACGTTCGCGCCGTCGACTGATGCGGGAAAGAGCTCCACATTTTCGACTATCCAGCCTCTATCGTCGGTGCCTATGCCGAAGGAGCATATGACGCATTGGTTACTTGGGGACGTATTGAAGCCCTATCTCTCCGCTGAAGGGACAGCTTCCAGTTTGCTTTTCGCGGCGGTCGCCACTGACGACGGAAAATCAACGAAGTGGACGGTAGGCTGCGTCGGCCTCGTCTGCTGACAATATCCGGCGGGTGACCGGGCAGCTCTTGCGCGCGCCATTACGTTGGTCGAAAGCCGCCGCGCCGATCATCAGGCTCAGGCGCGGGATCTCGTTCAGGAACTTTCCGCAGACCGCAACGCATGCCGTGTCGGCATTACCGGGTCGCCGGCATCGGGAAATCCACGACCATCGACGTGCTCGGCATGGCCTTGATAGCGAAGGGCAACAAGGTCGCGGTGCTGGCTGTGGATCCTTCTCGGCACGCACCGGGGCTTCGAATTCTGGGCGACAAGACGCGGATGGCCCGGCTCTCCGCCGGGGAGAATGCTTTCATCAGGCCCTCACCCTCGTCCTGGAACGTTGGGCGGCGTGGCGGCCAAAACCCGAGAGGCAATGCTGCTGTACAAGGCGCTTGGTTTCGATGTCGTCGCGCTGGAAACGGTGGGCATCCGCCGATCCAGAACCATTGCGACATGACGGACTTTTTCCTGGCGCTGAGATCTGCGGGAGCCGGCGATGAACTGCAGGGCATCAAGAAGGGCCTGGTTGAACTGGCCGACATGATCGCCGTGAACAAGGCCGATGGCGACAACCTCAAGCAAGAACACGACGGCCGCCGCTGAATACAATGCCGCGCTCCATATCCTGACCCCGCGATCGCAACACTGGTTTCCGCCCGTGGTTACGTACTCGGCATTGACGGGGGATGGCATCGATGCGCTGTGGGAGAAGGTTCTTGCCCACCGCACCGGCGATGAATACGTCAGTGACTTCGAGGCCCGCCGCCGCGAACAGCAGGTCAAGTGGATGTGGGCGATGTCTGTGCGACGATTGAAAGCACGTCTTCGTTCCGATCCTGCAGTCCGCGCCAAGGTCAAGCAGACCGAGGCAGCCATCGCCGACGGGCGGGTGGGCAACTGTTCTTGCCGATACGGTTGCGGCGTTGCTGGAGCATTGATGGGCGACAGGTTGCGCATTCTCATCACAGGCTTTCGACCGTTTCCGGGCGCCCCTTTCAACCCGACACGATGGTCGAACGACTGGTGCGATTGCGCGTGCTGCATTCGATGACCTCGACCGTGTCGGGCACATTTTCCCCGCTCCCTACAGCGCGGTGGAGAGAGCCGCGAGCTGCCTGCGCTGATCCAAAACCACCCTCCGCACGCCCTGCTGATGTTCGGATTGGCGGCGCGAACTCCGCACATGCGGGTTGAAACGCGCGCGCCCCCGTTACGCAAATCTGGCCTGACACAGACCACACGCAAAGTCCAGGGCCGGGCAATCGTCAGCAACTCAGATGCCACGCGCCGCTTCGGGCCTCACACGATGCGGCTCCTGCGCGCCGCGCAGGACACCGGGTCTGCGCGTCGAAAGCTCGCTCAGCGCGGGGTATTATCTCTGCAACTATCTCAGCTCAGCTGTGCCATCGAGGCCGCCGGCCAGGCATGATGGCCCTGCGTCCGCGGCTTAGTCCATGTACCGCTGGTCCCGCGTGGGACCGTATCTCGCGCGTGCGGCCACATTTAAGAGGAAATGGTCGATGCTGGTGAGGCCATGCTCATGGAAATGGCGCGTCTGACGCGACATTGTGCAGACAACTAAAATATGAAGCTAGACGATCGTTTTCGGTCTGGCGGGCGTTGCGCGAAGAAGAGTTGTGCGCCGCAACATGCACATTTCCTGAGGCCAACTTCGCAAAGTCCTTCATGACCGAATTCCGGCTAACGGATGGGTTTCATCAGCCCACAGCCGAATGGAGTTCCTGAATTTGTCGCCATCGTCGCGGCCATCATGGCGCTCAATCCACTGGCGATCGATCTGGATGTTGCCTGCCTGCCAGATGTCGGCTCGCCTTCCACATCAGCGATGCGAACAACTACAAGCATCCTGTTTTTGTCTG
>CAVVWF010000003.1:0-506047 GCA_963751855.1 uncultured Alphaproteobacteria bacterium
GCTCGTTTAGGCGATGACGCCGAGTGATCGGCCCCCGTGTGTACCGAAAACCTTATTCACGCGATCGGTTCAAAGCTCTGATGCTCTTCCGTTTCCGCCGAACAGCCGGCCAAATCGATGCCAGAGCAGGTGGTCGATTGACAAAACTCCAGCGCCACGGCTGAGCAGGACCAGCAGCATCGCTGCTGTGTGTACCGAGAACTTAGACACGGGCGTAGTGGTGATGAAGTCCGCCCAGGATGGCGCGTGAACTGATCACACCGGTTCGCTGAACCGGGCGAGAAACCGGCGCATCCTTGTGCAAGGATCGATGCGTTCTGACGTCGTTGTAATAGTGAGCATAGGATTGCAGGATTTGGCGTAGATGCGCCTCCCCTAGAATTACGAGATGGTCCACACACTCGCGCCGGATCGATCCGATCAGCCGTTCCGCATATGCGTTTTGCCATGGAGAGCGCGGCGACGTCGGCCGATCGCGAATGCCCATTGATCGGAGTCTTCGGATGAAGAGTTCACCGTAGGCCCGATCGCGATCGCGGATCAGATAGCGGGGAGCCTGTTCCCAGCCGCATGCTTCCACGAGCTGATTTGCGATCCATTCTGCGCTCGGATGCGCTGTGACGCCAAACCAGAGGATCTGTCGTCGACCATGCCCCATGATCAACAAGCCGTAGAGCAACCGAAATGAGATCGTTGGCACCACGAACATATCCATCGCGGCGATGCCATCGGCATGATTGCGGAGGAACGTCTTCCAGCCTTGGGACGGCGAGCGCCTTCCCTTTGCCATGTACTTCGCGACGGTGGTTTGCCCGACCTCAATGCCGAGCTTGAGGAGCTCACCGTGAATCCGGGGTGCGCCCCATAGAGGATTGGCGATGCTCATCTCGCGGATCAGCCGACGTACTTCTAGCGGTACCGTCGGCCGGCCACCACGACGTCTCGACTTCCAGCGCCAGTACAACCGGAACCCCGCGCGATGCCAACGAACAACGGTGTCCGGCTTCACGATCGCCAACGCATCGCAAACTTTAGGAAACAACCGATACAGGCCAACGAATACCAATCGGTCAATGGCGCCGAAGGAGAGTTTCTCTGGAGCCGTCCGCCGCAGAACGTTGATTTGCTGTCGCAGCGTCAGAATTTCTGCCTCGAGCGCTACCCGCGACCGAAACAGATCGACAACCATCCAACCAATCAGCCTGCATAGATCCCTCATTACACATCAGCATCGCCCGATTCTCGGTCTTTCGCCAGCCAGATGAGGTTTCCGACAGGGACAGGGACAGGGTCAGACTCACAACCACCGAGACCGACATTCGCTTATTGCGACCGTTTGACGAGTTCGCACCCCTTTCGGCACCTGACGATAAATCAGCATTCAGCCGTGATACGCAAAAGGCTTCCCATGGGCCGTCGTCCGTTTCGCGCCAGTTGCCGACAGCGCATCACAGCAAAAGCTCGTATTCGATCACCTTTGGCGCATTTGATGGCCCTGAACGGCTGGTGTTGAGAACCTTCCGGGTAAATGTTCAGCGCGAAAGGTGAGTTAAATTTCATACTATCCGACATGGCGGCCGCCGAATGGACGCGAGCCCTAATAGCCGCTGCCCGCGGCGGTATTCGAGGATATCGCGAGCTACTCGGCCGTCCAGCCGCCGTCGATGGAGAGGTTGGCGCCGGTGATTTGCGCGGCGTCTTGGCTGCACAGAAACAGCGCCAGCGAAGCCACCTGCTCGACCGTGACGAATTCCTTCGTCGGCTGCGCCGCGAGCAAGACGTCTTTGATCACCTGATCCTTGCTCATGTTACGCGCTTTCATCGTTTCCGGGATCTGCTTCTCCACCAGGGGTGTCCAGACATAGCCGGGGCTGATGCAGTTGCAGGTGATCTTCGATCGCGCGAGCTCCAGCGCCACGGCCTTAGTGAGACCCGCGATGCCGTGCTTGGCCGCGACATAGGCTGACTTGAAAGGCGACGCGACTAGCGAATGCGCGGATGCCGTGGTGATGATGCGGCCCCAGCCGCGCCTCTTCATGCCAGGAACGGCTGCTCGGATCGCATGGAAGGCTGAGGACAGGTTGATGGCCATGATCGCGTCCCACTTTTCCACTGGAAAATCCTCGATAGGAGAAACGTGCTGGACGCCGGCGTTGTTAACGAGCACGTCTAGGCGATCGAATGTCTTCTCCGCGAGCGCGATCATCTCGGTGATCTCCCTCGGCTTGCTCATGTCCGCAGGCGAATAAATAGCCTTCACCCCGAAATCCTTCTCGATTGCAGATCGCTCCTTCTCGGCATCGGCCAGCGTACCGATGCCGTTCAGCACGATATTGGCCCCGGCGCCTGCGAAGGAACGCGCACAAGCGAGACCTATGCCGCTTGTCGAGCCGCTTACAACCGCCGTCTTACCTTTCAGAATACCCATTTCTCATTCTCCTTGTTGGCCTTTTGCAGAGAGCCCGGAAACCTTTTCAAGTGACCAGGCTTCTCTCGTAGTTGCGGAGCGGACGTCGGATTGGTTGTTGCAGATAATCGTGCACGACTTCGCCAAGGCCGAGAGTCAGATCGACCAGGAGGTGGTTCGCGGACACAACCTCGAGAACCGGCAGCTCGGCCACCGGTGCCAAGGCATGAGGCGTCAGGTGGAGCGCCGCAGGCCCGGCCCACGCGCCCTTTATCGTGACATCCTCCAGGTGATATTCGACCAGTTCGCAGATGCGCGGCGTGCCGTCGACATGCGGAATGATCTTGAGCAGGAAATTTGGCGCCTCAAGTGAAGCCTTGACGTGCGACAAATCCGCTTCGCGGTGCTTGTAACCCATCGTGCCGGTGGCGACCCGAAGGGGACCGTAGTCCAGCGTTCCGACCAGTGTGTCGACCTCGGTTCGCAGCGTCGGCTGCGCCAGTTTCTTCGGAAAGCCCCAGAGCTCGCGGCCACCGGCGATCGGTCCCTCATCATTGAGGAACATGCAGTGGGTGTAGCTGCCCCTGCGGCCGCGGAAGGAGACCGGAATCACCTGACCGCTTTCGGTGTAATCGCCGAAGCCGTTCGAATCCGGCATGCGGATGAATTCGTATTTCACCAGCGCCTCGCGCTGGTCGAGTTCGAGCGGTTCGGGCACCACCGCGCGCAGCTTCGCCGGATCGGTGCGGTAGGTGATGATCAGGTATTCTCGGTTGACGAACCGGTACGGTCCCGGCGGATATGACGGGCTCGTCAGTGGCATCGCGAACGCCCGTTCGAGTACTTCTTTCTCGCGCATCTTCATGTCCTCTTCGCGTCTGGCTTGACCAGTTGATTGTTCATTCACGACCGTCGCGTTCGAGATCGAATGTGAAAACGCCATCCAAGCTCGTGGGGCGAGTAAGAACCTCGGGATGGCGCAGCGTGCGGACTGCGTCGTGATAGCCCGCGCGCCAATGATCCTGCATTGACAGACGAGAAAACTCGTAATCTTTCGAGTGACCTTCGTAATTCTGAGCCCGATAGATCAGTTGGATGATGTTGTAGACCTTGTCGCTGGCGACCGACTTCAGGATCTTCAGATCATCGTTCTCCTCAAGATCGGCAGGGAGCCTGCGCAGCAGCGCGTCAAGGGCACGCTGTACCCGGTGCACGCTCTTGAATTGGCCGGTGCTCGCGCGCGTGCGGCTTGAAAACTGAATCTCCTTGTGACGTGTGGCGACCTCCGCCATGTTGCGCGGAAGTTGACCCTGCGAGCTCCAGAGGTCGACCTGAAATGCGAGCGTATCCTCGCGGCGGGGGTTGCTCTCGATCACCCACTGCAGTGGCGTGTTGGACACGAGGCCGCCGTCCCAGTACTGCTCGCCATCGATCTCGACGGCCGGAAAGCCCGGCGGGAGCGCGCCGCTCGCCATGACGTGCTCCGGGGCGATCTTGTGAGTGCTGGTGTCGAAATAGACAAAATTGCCGGTCCTGACATTAACCGCGCCGGCGCTGAAGCGAGTCATCCCGGCATTGAGGCGATCAAAATCCACCAGGCGCTCCAGCGTGTGCTTGAGGTGCTTGGTATCGTAGAAGCTGGTCGCGGCCATCGTGCCGCCCGGTTGCAGCCAAGGCATCGCGGCCCGCGCGGAGAAGAATCCCGTTGCGCCGAACGCGGCAGCCAGGCTGGCGCTCATTTGATTGAGGAGATTGCGAGCGTCGTCGCTTCGGGCGAGATCGACCAATGGATTGCCTGACCAATCCCAAGGCGCGCTTGAAGTCACCTGCATCCAAAACTCGCGCAACCGATCGACGCGGGAATTGGGCGGGTTGCCTGCGATGATGGCGGCGTTTATCGCACCGATCGAGATGCCGGCGATCCAGTTGGGATGGATATCAGCCTCCGCCAGCGCCTCGTAGACGCCGCCCTGATATGCCCCGAGCGCACCGCCGCCTTGCAGGAGCAACGCCACGCACTCGAATGGAAGACGATGGTTCGCCTTCACCAAATCCGGTCGAAGCTGGAAATTCATAGGCTTATTCCTTCGCTGACGTTGTGCACGAGATCCGTGCGGTGTGAAAAGGTGTTAGACCGAACGCGGTGATGGCCGTCCCGCGTATTTCTGTGATTTTTCGGCTCAAGGCACAGTGGGAACCATTGGCCCGTAATAGGTGCCCCAGTGGCCCCACACGTCGCGCTCCCCAGGACCACGCAACTCACTGACGCGATTACGGCAGCAGGTTTGCCCGTCCGCTCCATGCGCGGTCGTCGTGATACGCGTGTTCGCTATTAGACGCTGTGAAGTTAGTTGACCCTGCCGGGCCATAGCGGGCGTGGTTAGTAGAGCTGCAGCCATCAGTGCAGCCGACAGAAGATTGGGTTTTGTCATCAAATTCTCCACTCGTTAGGGGCCGTGAGATTTTTGCGTTGACGTACTACACTAAACCGTATAGTGTATATAAATCACGAATGAGCAAGACCTGTCAAGGAAGGACGATTCACATACCCGTGTTCAGCTTTGTGAGCGCGGGAGTGTCGCTGGAATCTAAAGTCCTTTGGCAGGCCGACGGTTCGCTAATGACCTTCAGAAGCGACACCAATCAGAGGAGTGATCCGACATGATTTCGAAATTCGACGGCCGTTCTATCGCGGTGTTGGCAGTCTTGTTCTGCGCAACAACCGCCTTTGCCCAGGAGAATCGCGGCACCCCCGAACAGCGAGCTGCGTGTGCGCCCGACGCATTCAGGCTCTGCAGCAGATACATGCCCGACCCCACCGGGGTCGAGCACTGCCTGACGCAGAACAAGCTCGTTCTCAGCGAGGCATGCCGAACGGTGTTCGAGCAAAGCGCCGGACCCGTGGCCGGCAGGGCCAAATAAGGGCAGCAAAAAAGGAGATTCAAAATGGATCTGTTCTACATTCCCGCGCTTGCGTCGTTTTCGGGATCGGCTTCCGGAACGCTTGCGTTGATTGTCACCGGCTGGGTGACCCAGCGTCGCAAGGACCGCGTCCGTCATAAACTGCGGGCCACGTCCCAGTGCGAAGAACTCTACAAGAGCTTCATAGAAGAAGCATCGCGGCTGTATGCGGACGCACTCGTCAACGACAAGTCCGAGGTGTCGAAGCTCGTCGACCTGTACGCGCTCATCGCCCGAATGAAAATCCTTTCGAGCGACGCTGTGATTGAAGCGGCCGAGAAGGCGGGGCGGTTGATCCTTGAAACCTATCTTTCGCCGAACAGGACATTCGTCGATCTGCCCGAGCTGATCGAGGAGATGGATCTGTTGCGCGATTTCAGCGAGGCTTGCCGCCGCGAGTTGCAATCGGCTCATCAGCGCTGAGAACTCCTTGGTCATTGCCGCTATTCCAGCATTTCGGGTGGGTGGGAAGCTTTCTTCTCGCGGCGCTCTTTGCCGCGAACTGGCGCGGTGTTCGACACCACGCGTTCGATGTTGACACCTGCGGAGAACGCTCCGGCCGGCGTCGCGCCGCAAAGTCCGGACGGCAGGCAAGAGCTGTCGCGGCCGGGCGACACGCCAATTCGAGTTGTTTGCGGAGATGGGAAATGAGAACGTCGAAGGTTGTTTGCAACCGCCTTGTTCGGCCGACCAGAACCTGGAACCGGTCGTCCCGCCGAACGGCAAGACCGCCCCACCGCGGGATCATCCAAGGCTGTCGAGAACCGCGAAGGCCTTTACTGCCGCCAATCGGCCTCACAGACAGCCAGGAAAAAGCTGACGCGTTCGCGCACGAACGACGGCAGGTCCTTCCGAAGCAGTTTGGCCTCTTCTCCCATCAAGACCCGCATCAGCACCGGGAGCAAAATGAGGTCCATGAAAATCTGTGCCGTGGCCACGCTTCTTTTCGGACTGAAGGGTCCTTTTGATGTCCGCGAAAGCAAGTGGGTGGTATCGTTCAAGACGTGAGAAACCGCATTCGCTGCCTGATCGCGCGCGGCCTCATGGAGATGGCGGCTTAAGTCCGGAAATCGTTCCGCCTCCGCAATGATGGCCCGCGTGACGCCGATCATCTCCACGATGAATTGTTCCACGAGTTCGGTGCCGAGGCTGGTGAGCTTATCCTGCACCGTACGCCCCTTGGGATCATAGCCTTCGAAGTTCGCTATTCCGTTGATGATGCGAACCACGACCGCGGTAAAGAGCGCCTCCTTTCCCTCAAAGTGAGCATAGATGGTCGGCTTGCTCGCTGGCGCCATCTCGGCGATCTCGTCGACACTTGCGCTTTGATAACCTCGCTCGAGGAACACCCGCTGGGCCGCATCGAGGATCCGCGTTCTCGCGTCGCGCGCCGGGTCCTTAGGCGGTCTTCCGACACGCGTCCGCTTTAAATCCTTGTCCTTGCTCACCATCAGCTTTCACCTCCGCATTCACGATGCTGCGAGCGCCCGAGCTCGCTGACAATCCCGGCCTGACACGTTCCTGATCAAGGCGCAAGTAAAATACACTATACGGTATAGTGTTGGATCACCAGCGCAAACTCTAGATCCAAGGAAACACACAATGTCGAAAAAACTCTTCTCACCCTGTCCGCAAGCGTGTTGCTCGGCGCCGCCGTCGTCGCGCCTAACGCCGCAGTCGCGCAGTTCGGCCCTCCTCCGGGTCCTCCGCCTGCCCTGGCTGATCCTCCTCCGGGCCTCGGTGCCGGCGGTCCTCCCCTTGGTGGTCCTCCGGCCGGACCTGTCGCTGGCCTTCCGCCCCATGGCCCCGCGGGCGCACCTCCGCGCGACATCGCCGGCGGTCCGCCTCGTCTCGATGGTGCTGGCGGACTGCATGGTCTCGATCGCGGCGGCCAGGCCAATTTCCGCGGTGTCGAGGGTCGCGACGCGCGGCCTACAGCGCCAACAGCTACACCCGCAATAGTTACACCAACTATGGCTATGGCCATGGCCATGGTTACCGGTACTGGCCTTATGCGGCGGCGGCTTACGCCCATGGCAGATCCTACGCCTCCTCCGACGACGGCTGCTACTACATGTCTACATACAGGCGATACGGCCACAGGCGCGTTCTGGTCTGTCATAGAAGCTGATTGAGGCGGACGGCCCTTTGGCGCCATGGTCTTGCAATTGGGGCGTCTGTCTTTTGGCCGAACGCAACTTGCCTGCCAGGGCAAATTTCGAACTTGACATCTCTCAGCTACACTATACGGTGTAGTGTATTCAGAGCAGGAGAACGCCGTGCACCCTTCCGTTCCCCATCCACCCGCGCTGGCCATTCCGAGGCCCATGCGTGCCGCGCTCGCTGTCGCGCTTCTGGCGATGCCGCTCAGCGCCTGCAACGACCGCGCCGCCACCTCCGTCGAGCGCGCCGCGTTCGTGCACACCGAAATCGTGCAGCCGCAGGATGGCCAGGGTGGCCTCACGCTGACCGGCGAGGTCCAGGCCCGGTTCCGCGCCGACCTCTCCTTTCGTGTGAGCGGGCGCGTGCTCGCGCGCCTGGTCGATGTCGGCGCCCACGTCGATGCCGGCGACATCCTGGCCCGGCTCGATCCGGCCGAGCAGCAGGCCGATCTTGATGCTGCGAGTGCAGGGGTTGCCGCGGCGGAGTTCCAGTTGCGCGTGGCCAAAGCAACGTTTGATCGGCAGACCTATCTCATCTCCTCCGGTTTCACCACCCGCGTGGCGTATGACCAGGCGCAGGAGCAATTGCGAACCGCAGAAGGCACGCTTAAATCCGCCAAATCGCAGTTGGGGCAAGCCCGCGAGGCGCTTGGCGACACCGAACTGCACGCCCGTGCTTCGGGTGTGATCACCGCGCGAAACCTCGAGGTGGGGCAAGTCGTGCAGTCGGCTCAATCGGTCTTCACGCTGGCGCAGGACGGCGATCGTGACGCTGTCTTCGATGTCCCTGAATCAATCTTCTTTGGTGACGTGGAGAGCGGCCGCGTGTCGTTGACGCTGGCCTCGGGTCCTGACGTGACCGCCGTCGGCTATGTCAGGGAGATATCGCCCGCTGTCGATCCCAAGAGCTTAACCGTTCGCGTGAAAGTCGCGATCCAAAATCCGCCCCCTGCGATAACGCTCGGAAGCGCCATCGCGGGGACCGCCGGGACCAAACCGGCCACGGAGATCACGTTGCCGTGGACCGCGCTGATGGCAGTGGGGTCAAAGCCCGCGGTCTGGATTGTCGACCCGAGGACAAGCACAGCGTCGCTGAAGCCGGTGACTGTCGGCGCTTACGCAGCCGGAGCGGTGCTGATCAAGGAAGGGCTGGAGGCTGGAGACCGCGTCGTCATCGACGGAGGCAAGCTGCTGAGCTCCGGCCAGCCGGTGACATATGGGGAGGATCGATCATGAGAACGCGATTTTTTGTCGTCGCAAGCACCATCGCTTCGGCATTGGCGATGGCCGGATGCAAGCAGGAGGCGAAGGCCCCGGAGCCTGTCCGACCCGTGCTGTCCGCCGTCCTGCAACCGGCCGCACCGGGCAGCACTCTGGCCGTCGGCACTGTCGAACCTCGATACGAGACGAAGCTCGGCTTCCGCGTGCTGGGGCGGCTCATCGCACGTCCAGTCAACGTGGGAGACTTGGTCGCAGAGGGGCAAACGGTTGCCGCAATCGACCCCACCGCCCTTGAGCTCGCCGTGCGATCTGCGAAAGCGGACCTTTCGAAAGCCCAGGCCGTGCTCGAAAACGCAAGCGCGAGCGAGGAGCGGAAACGGAAACTGATCAAGACCGACGCCACGACAAAGCAGACGCTTGATGATGCGGAGCAGGTGCGCGCGGGCGCACAAGCATCGACCGCTCGCGCCCGCGCGAACCTGGCCAAGGCGGTTGAGCAACTAAGTTATGCGCAGGTGAAGGCCGATTTCGGTGGCGTCGTCACGGCGGTTAGCGCCGAGGTCGGACAAGTTGTCTCGCCGGGTCAGAGCGTCGTGACAGTGGCGCGGCCGGACGTGCGAGAAGCCGTGGTTGATATCGGCGAAGACTTCCCGGTGCTCTTGACTGTCGGTTTGCCGTTTACCGTCAGCTTGCAGCTGCTTCCTGCCGTTCAAGTCCAGGGCCAAATTCGTGAAATTGCGCCTCAAGCCGAACAAGTGACGCGCATGCGCCGCGTCCGTATCGCCTTGAATGATCCGCCCGAAAGCTTCCGGCTGGGAAGCACCGTCACCGCGAGATTGACCAACAGCGAGAACTCGGTTCTCCGAGTGCCCGCGTCCGCCGTCCTCAAAGAGGGCGCTGAGACTTTCGTCTGGGGCATCGACGCTCCCACGAGCACGGTTTCGCTGCGCAAGGTCGACCTCTCCGAGGACGAAGGAGGCATCCGGGTCACCGGCGGTCTCTCCATCGGAGCGCGTATCGTGACTGCCGGAATCCACAGCCTCAAACAAGGACAGCAAGTCCGCATCGAACAGGACGCCACGCCATGAAAACCTTCAACCTTTCCGACTGGGCACTCGGGCATCGTTCGCTGGTCTGGTATTTCATGATCGCCTTCATGGCGGCAGGTCTGTTCGCATACCTGCAGCTGGGGCGGCAGGAAGATCCAGATTTCACCATCAAGACCATGGTGATCGGGGCGCAGTGGCCGGGCGCTTCGCCCGAGGAAATGACGCGCCAGGTCACCGACAGGATCGAGAAGAAGCTCGAAGAGCTGGAGTTGCTCGACTATACCAAGAGCGTCACCGTTGCGGGCCAAACCACCGTCTTCGTCTATCTGCGCGACACGCACGAAGGCTGCCGACGTCGCGCCGACCTGGGCGCGCGTGCGCAATATGATTGCGGACATCAAGGGCGATTTCCCGCAAGGAGTCGTCGGGCCGGGCTTCAACGACCGCTTCGGCGACGTCTTCGGCAACATCTACGCTTTCACCAGCGACGGCCTGAGCCAGCGTCAATTGCGCGATCGTGTCGAAGACATTCGCGCAAAAGTCCTGACCGTCCCCGAATGTCGGCAAGGTCGACATTCTCGGCGCGCAGGACGAAAGGATTTTCCTGGAATTTTCGACCCGAAAGATCGCGGCGCTCGGACTCGACACCCGTTCCATCGTCTCCTCGCTGCAGGCGCAAAATGCCGTCGCGCCCTCGGGCGTATTCCAGGAGGGGCCGGAGCGTATCAGCGTGCGGGTCAACGGCCAGTTCGCATCCGAGGAAAGCCTGAAGGCGATCAATCTCAGGGTCAACGACCGGTTCTTCCCGCTGACAGACGTGGCAACCATCACGCGCGGCTACGCCGATCCGCCGGCGACGCTGATTCGCTTCAACGGCGAGCCCGCCATCGCACTCGCGATCGGGATGAAGTCGGGCGCGAACCTGCTGAAGTTCGGCGAGGCTCTGAAAGAGGAAATGTCGAAGATCCTGGCCGAGCAGCCGATCGGCCTGGGAGTTCATCTCGTCGCCGACCAACCGGTCGTTGTCGAGCACGCCGTGTCCGGCTTCACGGAGGCTCTGTTCGAAGCGGTGGTCATCGTGCTCGGGATCAGCTTCCTGAGCCTCGGTCTTCGCGCCGGCCTGGTCGTTGCGATCGCGATTCCCCTGGTTCTGGCGATCACGTTCGTGGTGATGGCATATGCCGGAATATCGCTGCAGCGCATTTCGCTCGGCGCCCTGATTATCGCGCTCGGCCTTCTGGTCGACGACGCCATGATCGCCGTGGAGATGATGGTGGCGCGACTGGAAGCAGGCGATCCCTTGGAGAAGGCTGCAACGCACGTCTACACCTCCACGGCGTTTCCGATGCTGACAGGAACGTTGGTCACCGTAGCCGGCTTCATCCCGATCGGCCTCAACACCAGCAACGCCGGTGAATTTACCTACACCTTGTTCGTGGTCATCGCCGTCTCGTTGCTTGTGTCGTGGATTGTCGCAGTCCTGTTCACGCCCTTGCTTGGCGTCACGATCCTGCCCGCCAGGATCAAAGGTCATCACCAATCCAAAGGCCGGGTTGGGCAGACGTTCGCCCGCCTGCTGCTGGTCTGCATGCGTCATCGCTGGATCACCGTCGGGGTGACGGTCGCGGCCTTTGCGCTCGCTCTGCTCGGCATGAACTTCGTGCAGCAGCAGTTCTTTCCGTCGTCGGACCGCGCCGAACTAGTCATCGACTGGAACCTGCCTCAGAACGCCTCAATAACCGAGACCAGCGCGCAGATCTCTCGCTTCGAGCGTGAAGAGCTGCAGGGCAATCCGGCCGTCGACCATTGGTCGACTTATGTGGGAACCGGCGCTCCGCGGTTTGTGCTTTCGTTCGACGTGCAGACGGCGAACACCTGGTTCGGCCAGATGGTCGTCGTGACCAAGGGTGGCGTTGCCGCGCGTGATCGCGTCAAGGCGCAATTCGAAACCTATCTGAAAGAGACGTTTCCCGGTACGGATACGTTCGTCAAGCTGCTCGAGGTCGGTCCGCCGGTCGGACGTCCCGTGCAATATCGGTTGAGCGGCCCCGACATCGCCAAGGTGAGAGATTTTTCCCAAAACCTCGCCAGCATCGTCCGCGCTAATCCGCATCTCGATCACGTCGTGTTCGACTGGATGGAGCCCGCACGCGTCGTCAAAGTCGATGTGCTGCAGGACAAGGCGCGCCAGCTTGGCGTGAGCTCGGAAGACATCGCGACGACATTGAATGGCGTCCTTACCGGCTCATCAATCACTCAGGTGCGCGATAGCATTTACCTGGTGAATGCGATGGTCCGCGCGACCGCAACTGAACGCGCATCAATCGATACGCTTCGCGACCTGCAACTGATTGGCTTGGGCGGTCAATCGGTGCCTCTCGGAGCCGTGGCTACACTGCGCTACGAAGTCGAGCAGCCGACAATCTGGCGGCGATCACGGATTCCCACGATAACGCTCAAGGCAAGCATTCTCGATGCCGCGCAGCCCAAGACGATCGTGGATCAACTCGCGCCGAAGGTGGATGCGTTCGCAAAAGGACTGCCCGCCGGATACTCGGTCACGATCGGAGGCTCGGTCGAGGAAAGCGCGAAGAGCCAGGCCCCCATAGCAGCAGTCGTTCCGCTCATGCTTTTCATCATGGCGACCATCCTGATGATTCAACTGCAAAGCTTTCATCGTCTGTTCCTGGTGTTTGCGGTCGCACCACTCGCCTTGATCGGCGTGGTCATGGCCCTGCTACCAAGCGGAGCTCCGCTTGGTTTCGTTGCGATCCTTGGTGTGCTGGCGCTGATCGGCATTCTGATCCGCAACTCGGTGATCCTGATTGTGCAGATCGAAGAACTCAAGGAGGAAGGACGACCCGCATGGGACGCAGTCGTCGAAGCAACCGAGCATCGGATGCGGCCGATCATATTGACCGCGGCTGCCGCAAGTCTCGCCCTCATCCCGATCGCGCGCGAGATCTTCTGGGGACCGATGGCCTACGCAATGATGGGGGGCATCATCGTAGGCACCCTGCTGACGCTCTTGTTCTTGCCGGCCCTCTATGTCGCGTGGTTTCGGATCGAGGAGCCGGAGCCCGCAATGGAGAATATTCAAGGAAATCCGCTTGCCCCCGAATCGCAGGCAAATCTTTCGGTTGACGCACTCACTCATCGCGAAGTGGAAACTGTATAGGAGCCATTATGAAAGGAGTTATGAGTTCTCATCACATTCGGCATCGGGGCATTGTTCTTCGTTGTGCTCTTTGCCGCCTTCAAAGCCGGATTTCGTCATTGCAGCGTCCGGACCGAGAAAGCCCAGCTATTGCGACACGAAAGCTTCGCCGACCCTCGCCTGCAAGTCAGGAGGCCCGATCAAGAAATATTCCCCTCGCCCGAGAGGCACATGGCACCGACTTCATGAACGACGATAGCCGCTTAGTCCAAACCGCTCTGAATTTAACGTTAGGGCTATCGACTGAATAAAGAACGAACGAATGTCCACAACCGGCCACCAGAACGCGCCTACTGTTCTGACTTTCGTCCGGCTACGATTTGCTCGTCAGACCATTGCGGTGCCCATTCGACGACGCCGTCAGTGATGAAGTAATGCGAGCCGCGACCACAAATGCCTGCCGGAATTCTACAAGCGCGTCGCTGCGAAAGAAGTTGGCACCGGCCAGCACACAAGCAAATTCTCGGCAGCTGCCAGTCGATCGTGGACTCGCTGGGCGCCGTCCGCAACAAACTCGGCGATGCGCACAGCCAAGGCCCGGCGAAGGCACGGCCACAACCGCGCCACGCGAAATTGGCCGTGAACCTCTCGGGATCGATGGCGACCTTCCTGTGCGCGACCTGGGAAGCCAAGAAGGCGGCGGCGGCCGGCGACAAGTGAGCCGGTCACAGCCGCACGAACGTACCGCCTAACCCAATGATGTGATCGGATAACCGAACCAACGGCGCCGCAGCACGTTCGGTTTCGCGAACACTCTCCCCGTGTTTGGTGCGGCGCATCCGAGCGGATTGCCTGAATCTGCTGACGTTTTTCGTCTGGCCCGCCTCCTGCAAAGGATCACACGTCCGATGGGACAAAGTGAATCCTGATCTGGAGAGATCATCAGCATGAAACGATGCACAAATCTCGTCGACGTTGGTCGGCGGCAATTCCTGAGCGGTGCCGGCGCGATGACGGCCGCTGCAGCGGCGGTCACTGTCCTCCCCCAAGAAGCAAAGGCGGATACGCAATCCGCTCTCGTGAAATACCCGGCGAACCGGCTCGCCAACATCAACGATCTCAAGCCGAACGAGCCCTTTCAAGTCAGTTATCCCGACGCGGATGCGCCGGGTGTCCTGTTGCGGCTCGGTCAAAAAGTCCCGGGCGGCGTTGGCCCGGAAGGCGACGTGGTCGGCTTCACGACGATATGTCCTCACAAGGGTTTCCCTCTGAACTACAACGCCTCGGATAGAACCATGAATTGCCCCGGCCACTATTCGCGTTTCGACTGCGAAAAGGGCGGACAACAGATTTGGGGCCAGGCCACTCAGAACCTCCCGCAGTATGTGCTGCGCGTGGACGACAAAGGCGACGTCTACGCTGAAGGCGTGGACGAGCTTCTGTACGGCCGCCTGTCCAACGTTCTCTGAGGGAGCACAATCATGAGCTACAAGCGTCAAATTGGCCGTCTGCCGATCGTCCCAGCGGATGCGAAGGAACACAACGTCGTGTGTCACTACTGCATCGTCGGATGCGGCTACAAGGCTTACACGTGGGATGCGCGTTATGAAGGCGGAACAGCACCGGGAGAAAACAAGTTCGGCGTCGACCTCTCAAAGCAGCAGGAAGCGGAAACGCCAGCTTGGTACTCGCCATCAATGTACAACATCGTGAAACAGGACGGACGCGACGTCCATATTGTCATCAAGCCGGACAAGGACTGCGTCGTCAATTCGGGGTTGGGTTCACTACGTGGCGCGCGCATTGCCGAAATGAGCTACTCGCGCCAGCGCAACACTCAGCTTCAGCGGCTTACCGATCCTCTCGTATGGCGGTATGGCCAAATGCAGCCGACGAGCTGGGACGATGCGCTGGATCTCGTCGCGCGGGTTACGGCTGCGGTGATCGCTGAACAGGGTGAGGACGGTCTTTTCGTGTCCGCCTTCGATCACGGCGGCGCGGGCGGCGGCTACGAAAACACGTGGGGTACAGGGAAGCTCTATTTCGGAGCGATGAAGATCAAGAACATCCGCATCCACAACCGGCCCGCGTACAACTCCGAAGTCCACGGCACACGCGACATGGGCGTTGGTGAATTGAACAACTGCTACGAAGACGCTGAGCTCGCGGATACCCTCGTCGCCGTCGGGACGAACGCTTTGGAGACGCAGACTAACTACTTCCTGAACCACTGGGTACCCAACCTGCGTGGATCCTCTCTCGACAAGAAGAAGGCCGAGTTCGGCAATGAAGCCGTCGACCGTGGACGCATCGTCATCGTTGATCCGCGCCGGACAGTCACGGTCAACGCCTGCGAAGTCGAGGCCGGCAAGGACAACGTCCTCCACCTGGCGATCAATTCAGGCACCGATCTGATCCTCTTCAATGCGTGGCTAACCTACGCCGCGGAAAAGGGATGGGTGGACAAACCATTCATTGCCGCATCGACCAAGGATTTCGATAAGGCCGTCGCAGCGAACAAGGTTACGGTCGCTGATGCCGCGAAGGCGACCGGATTGAGCGAGGCCGACATCGTCAAGGCGATCACCTGGATTGCCGAGCCGAAGACCGGTGCTGCGCGCCGCCGGACCATGTTCGCGTACGAGAAGGGATTGATCTGGGGTAACGATAATTACCGCACCAACCAGTCTCTGGTAAATCTTGCGCTTGCGACCGGAAATATCGGTAGACCCGGCGGCGGGTGCGTGCGCATGGGCGGGCACCAGGAAGGCTATTCGCGTCCCTCGGACGCCCACGTTGGCAAGCCGGCAGCGTATGTCGACCAATTGCTCATCAACGGCAAAGGTGGCGTGCATCACATCTGGGGTTGCGATCACTACAAGACGACCCTCAATGCGATGGAATTCAAGCGCGTTTACAAGAAACGCACCGACATCGTGAAGGATGCGATGAACTCTGTCCCCTACGGCGACCGCGACGCGATGGTGAAGGCCATCACCGATGCGGTCAAGAAGGGCGGATTGTTTGCGGTTGATGTCGACATTATCCCTTCGAAGATCGGGGAAGCGTGTCATGTGCTCCTGCCCGCTGCGACGTCCGGAGAGATGAACCTCACGTCCATGAACGGTGAGCGCCGTATGCGGCTCACGGAACGGTATATGGACCCACCCGGCCAGGCGATGCCAGACTGCCTGATCGCAGCCCGCATTGCGAACAATCTTGAGCGGGTTTTCCGCCAGATGGGCAAGGCCGATGTCGCCGATAAGTTCAAGGGCTTCGATTGGAAGACCGAGGAAGATGCCTTCTTGGATGGCTACGCCAAGCATGAAAAGGGCGGAGAATTCGTGACCTATGCACGGCTTCGCGCCATGGGTACGAACGGCTTCCAAGAGCCAGCTACGGGACTGGAAGGCACCGGTCCGATCACCGTCGGTACATCGACCGGTGCGGCGGGCGAAGTCCTCAAGGGACCGGCTATCGAAGGCGCGCGCGGAAAGGAGCCCGTGCAGAAGGACACGCCGACGCAGACGGGCGCTCCGGTTGCCGCTTCGTCCGACACCCAGCGCATCATCGGAACGAAACGCCTTTATGCAGACGGGAAATTCAACTCGAAGGACGGTAAAGCTACGTTTGCCTCCACAGTCTGGCGCGGCCTGCAGGCACCGGGCAAGCAGGCTGAGAAAGACAAATTCGCCTTCTTGATAAACAATGGGCGAACCAACCACGTTTGGCAAAGTGCCTATTTGGACGTCGAAAACGAGTTCGTGATGGACCGGTGGCCCTACTCGTTCATCGAGATGAATCCTCAGGACATGTCGGAACTCAAGCTCAAGAACGGAGACCTTGTTGAGGTCTACAACGACAATGGATCGACCCAAGCCATGGTCTATCCGACGCCGACCGCAAAGAGGAAACAGGCGTTCATGCTCTTTGGCTTCCCGACGGGTGTTCAGGGCAACGTGGTGTCGAAGGGCGTCAACGAGTTCATAATCCCGAACTACAAGCAAACTTGGGGAAACATCCGTAAGATTTCCGATGCCCCCGAAGGCGTCCGGCACCTGACGTTCAAATCGCAGGAATACTTGGCTTGATCTCAATGTGGGGAGCGGAGCACGCTCCCCACATTTCTCGATCGTCGGGGAATATTTGGATGAATGTTCGACCTGATCTTGCGACGGTGCGCGCGGTCGACGATTGCTTGGCGGGCGTTACCCTTCTTCCCCCTGAACTTGCGCGCGGCATAATCCTCAACGACGTTTCGGAAATTTCAGGGCTTGAAACCAGGCCGATAACCGCATTGCTCGGCCGGGTCGCCGCGACGGACATCCTGTCCGAAGTAGCCCTGCCCCGCTTTGACAATTCCGCGGTCGACGGCTTCGCTCTGCACGCCGACGATCTTCTCAAACAACTCCCCCTAACCCTCAAGATCGTTGGCAAGGCTGCGGCTGGCCACGCCATGGCCCATACCCTTCAAGCCGGCACGACTGCGCGCGTACTAACCGGTGCGCGGATCCCAGAAGGCGCTTCGGCGATTGTCCTCGAAGAGCGGACAACACGATCGGCGTCCGACGTGACACTCCATTTTCTGCCCCGCGGCGGCGCGAACATTCGTCGTCGTGGCGAGGATGTGGCTGCTGGAACAATCGTGGTAGCGAAGGGTACCGTGATCGATGCAAGGCACATCGCGATCCTCGCTGCATCGGGGAACGCCCGCATCCCCGTAAAGCGGAAACTGCGGATCGGGGTTCTGTCGACCGGCGACGAGTTGGTCGAAGCCGGAAGCGGAATCGGCCCGAGCGCGATCGTCGATACCAACGGGCCCATGCTTCGTTCCCTGCTCGGGTCGCCGGCCCTTTCGATATCGGACCTCGGCATCGTTCCGGATGATCGGGATGCGGTTGCGAGGGCTATGCTCAATGCAGCGTCGCATTTGGATCTGTTGCTGACTTCAGGCGGCGTGGCGGGCAGTGACGCCGATCACATTGCTCGCGCGATCATCGACGCCGGGGGGACCTGCGAAACGTTGAAGCTCGCGCTACGTCCGGGAAAGCCGATCGGAAAAGGCTCGATCGGCAATATGCAGGTCCTGGCGCTTCCGGGAAATCCTGTCGCCGCTCTCGTGAACTTCCTTCTTTTCGGGCGCCCGATGGTGCAAGCCCTTCTCGGTGCCGTTAACGAAAGAGCCCTCGCCCCGTCGGCACGCACCTGCGAAATCTTCGAGCACAAGATCGGCAGAACGGAATTCGTTCCTGTCCGCATCGATCATCACGACACGGACCAACAACCGGTCATCAGCAAGCTCGGCCGCGGCGGTTCAGCAAGGTTGCTGCCTCTGGTTTTGTCAGACGGCTTCGCGGAAATCGGGCCGGACGTCGGAGATGTAGAGTGTGGTGCTAGAGTGAAATTCCATCCGTTCTCCACCGCCTTCGCCCTTTAGCCGCACGTCATCGGGGCTCGAAATGAGCGTACCCGCCCGAAGAGTCAGACGACCAACGCAGGAGAAGGCGTCTCTTCCTTCCGTTCGCTGTACGCGGTCGGTGAGGTAGTCGGAGACGCCGGCCATAGATATTCCTTCCTTCTAGAAATATCGAATAATTGGACCTGACAATGTCAGGCCGCCGACTTCGTGTCGGCACACGCTTCGTCGGCGCAGCACTCCGCCGCGAGGAAGTCGACGAGCCCTTGCATCGTGTCGTAGTTCGCATGACAGACGAGTGTGGTGGCTTCGCGCACCTGCGAGATGAGGCCGACCGCGACCAGCGACTTTGATGTGGTGTGAAAGGGTGGACGGCGCGACCTTCAGCTTGTCCTGAAGTCGCCCAACCGGCAGCCCGGCCTGCCCTGCGCGGACCAGGGTTCGATAAATCTTCAGGCGGGTCGGCGCCTCAAGGCGTGCCGCTGCGTCGTCGATTTTCATGATGGGATCATCGAATATGTTGGAACAGGCGTCGACCGTATTTCGACAAGCTTCGAAATAGAAATTGCGCCAGCGCCGTCAGGGAATTGACAGAAGCTCCATATATCCATAAATCTCGATATATGGAAAACGAGACCACCCTACTCGCCCTTGCGGCCCTTGCGCAGCAAACGCGGCTCCAAGCCTTCAAAGTCCTAGTCCAGCATGAACCTGACGGCGCGGCCGCAGGCGATCTCGCTCGGCTGCTCGAGGTGCCTCAAAACACCCTTTCCTCGCATCTTTCGGTGCTGACCCGCGCCAATTTGGTGCTGTCCGAGCGTCACAGCCGCTCCATCGTCTATCGCGCAAACCTCCCCGCCTTGCAGGAGATGATCCTGTTCCTGCTGCAGGACTGCTGTGGCGGCAGGCCGGAAGTGTGCGCGCCGCTTCTGGAAAGCCTCGCCCCATGTTGCCCGCCAAAGACAAAAAAGGAGAAATCCCGTGTCTGATCGTATCTACAACGTCCTGTTCCTCTGCACCGGCAACTCTGCTCGATCAATCCTCGCGGAATCCATCCTGCGCAAAGACGGCGGTGGCGGCTTCCGCGCATTCTCGGCCGGCAGTGCGCCGAAAGGTCAGGTCAATCCGTTCGCGCTACGCGTCCTCGAAAGTCTCGATTACCCGACGGACGGCATGCGCTCGAAAAGCTGGACCGAATTCGCGGCAGCTGATGCGCCCGTGATGGATTTCGTCTTCACGGTCTGCGACAGCGCCGCCGGCGAAGTCCTGTCCGGTATGGCCAGGTCAGCCAATGACAGCGCACTGGGGCATCGAGGATCCCTCCGACGTCGTCGGGGAGGACCTTCAAAAACACACGGCATTCTTGACCGCCTTTCGATACCTGAAAAACAGGATTGCAGCCTTCACGGCCTTGCCAATCGACGCCATCGATCGCCTTTCCTTGGGTACGAAGCTGCGCGAAATCGGGCGCACTGAGGGGGCGACCGCCGCCCGTCCGGACGTGGCCTGACCATGACCGTATTCGAACGCTATTTGACCCTGTGGGTCGCACTATGCATCGTCGCCGGCGTCGCGTTGGGTCACGTGATGCCGGCCGTGTTCGGCACAATCGCCAGCGCGGAAGTCGCGAAGGTCAATCTGCCCGTCGCCGTCCTGATCTGGCTGATGATCATCCCGATGTTGCTGAAGATTGATTTCAGCGCTTTGGGGAAAATCACAGAGCACATGCGCGGCGTCGGCGTCACGCTCTTCATAAACTGGGCGGTGAAACCGTTCTCGATGGCCGTGCTGGGCACGTTCTTCATCGGCCACGTTTTCGCGCCGTTGCTGCCAGGCGATCAAATCCCATCCTATATCGCGGGCCTGATCCTGCTCGCAGCCGCACCTTGCACAGCCATGGTGTTCGTCTGGTCCAATCTCGTCGGCGGCGAGCCTCACTACACGCTTGGCCAGGTTGCCCTCAACGACGTGCTGATGGTCTTCCTGTTCGCCCCCTTGGTCGGCTTGCTGCTGGGTGTGGCTTCGATCACCGTTCCATGGGCAACGTTGTTGCTGTCCGTCGCGCTCTACATCGTCGTGCCAGTCATCGTCGCGCAACTCTGGCGCCGCGCTCTGCTGAGTGCAGGTCAATCCACGTTTGAGCGGACGCTCGGCATGCTTCAGCCGCTGTCGCTGGTCGCTCTCCTTGCGACATTGGTGCTGCTGTTCGGCTTCCAGGGAGAACAGATCCTCGCACAGCCTACCGTGATCGCCATTCTCGCGGTTCCGATCCTCATTCAGGTCTATTTCAACGCCGGACTGGCGTACTGGCTCAGTCGCCGTTTCGGTGTTGCCTGGTGCGTCGCCGCGCCCGCGGCACTTATCGGCGCCAGCAACTTCTTCGAGTTGGCGGTCGCGGCCGCGATCAGCCTGTTCGGCCTGAATTCCGGAGCCGCGCTGGCGACCGTCGTCGGCGTGCTCGTCGAGGTCCCGGTCATGCTCTCCGTGGTCAAGATCGTTCAGGCTACGAGGGGCTGGTACGAAACCGGCGCACATCAACCAACTGCAAAAAGCGCGGAGATACGGTCGTGACGGTGATCATCTATCACAACCCTGACTGCGGCACGTCCCGCAACACACTGGCCATCATCCGCCAAAGCGGCGAAGATCCGGAAGTAATCGAGTATCTCAAGAATCCGCCTTCTCGCGAGCGTCTAAAAGAATTGATCGCAGCGATGGGTATCCCGACGCGGGCTCTCCTGCGCGAGAAAGGCACGCCCTACAACGAGCTCGGCCTTGCCGATCCAAAATGGACCGATGACCAACTGATCGATTTCATGTTGGCTCATCCGATCCTGATCAACCGGCCGATCGTGGTGACCGAAAAAGGCGTGAAGCTTTGCCGGCCGTCGGAGGCTGTTCTCGATATCCTGCCGAATCCTCACATCGGCCGCTTCGTCAAAGAAGACGGCGAGGTCATTGATGCTGACTGATCTTCCAAACGTCGATCCTGGCGCATTTCTTGTCCCCGATTCAGTGCGCTCGCCTGACGCATCGACACCGAACCACCGCCCGCGCATTCTGTTGCTCTATGGTTCGCTGCGCGAGCGGTCATTCAGCCGCTTTGCCGTCGAGGAAGCCGCCCGGTTGCTGACGGCTTTTGGCGCCGAGCCTCGTATCTTCGATCCGACTGGTCTGCCACTTCCGGACGGCGCGCCGGCGACCCATCCGAAGGTCGAAGCGTTGCGCGAACTCTCCGCATGGTCAGAAGGTCAGGTGTGGTGCAGCCCAGAACGTCACGGCGCGATGACCGGCATCATGAAGGCCCAGATCGACTGGATCCCGTTGTCACTGGGGGCCGTCCGCCCGACCCAGGGAAAAACGTTGGCCGTGATGCAGGTGAGCGGCGGATCGCAATCGTTCAACGCGGTCAATCAGCTTCGCGTTCTAGGGCGCTGGATGCGCATGATCACCATTCCCAACCAGTCCTCGGTGGCGAAAGCCTACGAACAATTCGATGACGTCGGCCGAATGAAACCGTCGCCATACTACGACCGCATCGTCGACGTTGCTGAGGAATTGGTGAAGTTCACGCTGCTGACGCGAGACGTCTCATCGTATCTCACCGACCGCTATAGCGAGCGCAAAGAAGCCGCCGCCGATCTTTCCAAACGCCTGCAACTCAAAAAGGCACTTTGAGCAGTTCGAATGCGCGTTTGACCTTCCGTGCACCATCGCTTGAAGGGCATTGCTCTTTCGGGTCTAGCAATCCATTCCTGGACGGCAGGGGGTCGGAACGAAAACCTATGACTTGGCCTGCGCAGCACTGCATTCGGAGCAGCCCGGGGTATAAAAACTCGATCTTCATGTCACTGCGCCCCTGACGGAGCGGCTGTCCGTTCCAGGGCGGCAATGATTGTGCATTCGTTCACGGGCTGTGTTTCATTGGCGCACTCCGTGATCAACTGATCGAGCGCCTTGGACATCGCCCTCATTGCGCTAACTTTACAGACGTGAGCGAACGTCCGCTTTAATGCGGTGGTCTCAACCAGTCGACGCAACACTTTATCTTGAAGGAGAGATGGAGTGTGGTTTGATGGCTCACAAGTTTCATAGAGGGTTTACTGCGGCAGAGAAAACGGAGTTATGGGATCGCTGGAAGCGCGGAGAGTCGCTAAAGGCGATCGGGCGAGCTTTTGGTAAGCAGTCATCGTCGATCTATTTTTTGGTGGCTCCGCATGGTGGGATTCGTCCTGCCCAGCGACGTCGCGCCAGGCTGGCATTGACGCTCGCGGAACGCGAGGTGATTTCCAGAGGCATTACGGCACATCAATCGGCACGATCGATCGCCAGGTTGCTGGGCCGCTCACCCTCGACGGTGAGCCGGGAAATGAGCCGCAATGGCGGCTGTAATCGCTACAGAGCGGCGCTTGCGGACGAGAATGCCTGGGCGCGAGCTCGTCGTCCAAAATGTTGTAAATTGGCGAACAGTCCGCGGCTACGGCGAGCTGTGGCGGGGAAGCTCAGATTGGATTGGTCGCCCGAGCAGATAGCCGGCTGGCTGAAGAGAACGCATCCTGAAGACGAGTGTAATCAGGTGTCACACGAGACGATCTACCGCAGCTTATTTGTACAAACACGTGGCGTGCTCAAGAAAGAGCTGCTTAGTCATCTTCGATCTAAGCGCTCGATGCGTCGCTCCCAGCCGGTTGATCCGAACGGCGATAGACGGGGGCATATCAAGGATATCGTCTCAATCCGTCAGCGACCGGCGGCGGTTGAAGATCGAGCGGTGCCTGGCCATTGGGAAGGCGATCTCCTGTCGGGGCCGAACCACAGCTACATCGCGACCTTGGTTGAGCGTCATACGCGTTACGTGATGTTGGCCAAGGTGGCCGGTAAGGACACCCGAACGGTAGTCACCGCGCTCATCAAGCAGGCGAAGAAGCTACCAAAGGAGCTGTATAAGTCCTTGACCTGGGATCGGGGAAAGGAACTTACGGATCATCGCCGCTTTACGTTGGCGACTAAAATCGACGTATATTTTTGCGATCCGCAAAGCCCGTGGCAGCGCGGGTCGAACGAGAACACCAATGGCCTGCTGAGACAGTACTTTCCGAAGGGCACCGACTTGTCGGTGCATTCGCAAGCCTATCTGAACAAAGTGGCTCGTCAGCTAAACGAACGACCACGTGAGACCTTGCAATTTGAAACCCCAGCGGAGAGATTTAACGCCTGTGTTGCGTCGACTGGTTGAGCCGGCATGCGCATTCCGGACTCTAGTCGGACATCGCGCCAGGTCCGAAAAGGGCCGTCACCGGAAGTCAGTTGATTTCTCGATCACTTCGTCGGTGCATTCTTCCTTGCCCAAGCATTTCGGTTCAAAGCCGTCACTTCGGCCTCGACGGCCTGCGCCAGAAGCGCTCGCGCACCGTTGTGCAAGACCTCGGTCTGCGGGTCCGCAAAAGTTTCTGGTTGGGAGAGTTGGAAAACGTTAGCGTCGGTCTGGGCGTATCACTCCTGTGGGGAAGTGGAGGCTTCGAACACCCCGATCCGGCTATGACAGAGCCGGACATGAGCGACCTTCACGATTACCGTCACGCCATGCAGCAGGACGACCTCGTGGCTCCAGTCGAACTGGTAGGCTTCTCCCGGCGCAAAGCTCAGCGGCACATAGGCTGCAGCCGTCGATTGTCCGCTTTCCTTGCTCCAGCGTCTGGCGTAACGCCGCACGGCATCGTAACCGCCGCCATAACCGCGCCCGCGCAGCTCTTCGAAGATCCGTATCAACGTCAGTTGCTCACGAGCGGGTTTGGCCACGTTCGACGTCAGCAATCCGTCGAGATCGGCTGCCCATTGCCCCAGCTTCGGCCGCGGCTGGACCTCACGCTCGTACTCGAATGAAGTCTCTCCCGACCGCAGCACCTTGCGGACGGTGTTCCGCGACACCTTCAGATCACGTGCGATCTCTTTGATCGTCTTACCCTTGATGAAGTGCTCGCGTCGTAACCGCGCAATCGTCTCCACGATCAGCATCCCCAACCACCTGCTTCGTTCGAAAGCAGGCAGCGCAACAGACCAACCTATAGGGTGTCAATTTTGGACGCCGATCCCCCGGCTCAGGGGGTCAAAATTGCATGCCGAATAACAACCGTCCTACGCAACTTGGTCAGCAATGCCATAAAATATACTCAGCCCAGCGGCCGAATTCATCTGGGCTGTCGTCACATCCGCCGCGAGGTCCGCATCGATGTATATGATACAGGAATTGGGATCGCGGCGGAACAGGCTGCAGGGCGTCACGTTACCTGCGTAATGACGTTGGAGAGCAGATGTCGCGACACTGAAGACTGCGACGCTGCTCGCCCTCGCTATAAAGTGTCCCACGCTGCAATAGAACGACAGAAAGCGGGCGCACTATGGACAGCGACGAGATCTCCGATAATGACGTGACACGCGTGGGGGCGTTAGCCAGCCAGGCGTTCCTAAAAGTCGAAGTTTTCGCCTACTTAGTTCTGGGCATAGTGCTCGCATTAACCGCTCTGCTAGGCATCTTCACCGCTGGAGTGTCACTCTGGAAAGCCGTCCAGGCATACGGCGATCCGAGTTCGCTTGTCTCAACGATCGACCGGCTATTATTCGTTCTGATGATCGTTGAAATCCTGCACACCGTGCGTGTCTCCTTCCGGTCCGGCGAGCTGCAGCCCGAACCGTTCCTGATTGTCGGGCTGATCGCCTCGATCCGGCGCGTACTGGTCATCACGCTTGAGGCCTCACAGGCCAGCCAACCTGACAAATGGACACCGGAGTTACAAGGAATGCTTAACTCGACGATGTTGGAGCTGGGTGTGCTCGCAGGCCTGATACTCGTCATGGTGATTTCGATCTATGTGCTGCGCCACAGCGAACGTCCTACGCTAAGTAGCTAAAAGCCAGGGACCGTGTGCCTGCCGGAAATTGAATCCACGCGTAGTTACGGCGGGGTCAGCCGAGGACCAAATCATCACTTAGAACTGCAAGCGGATGACTGGAAAAGAATTATTCCGCAAAACGCGGGGTATGTGTTTTGCGGGACAATTCTTGGCCGTCGACGCGACAATGACCAGTTCTACGCCCCGAAATGAGCCCTGCGCGGCGATCCGGGAAGAATTTCTTCGCCGGGAAACTTGTCCCTGTTCGACGAGAGCCGTTGCCAAGATGGCTCCAACGCCTTCATCATATCGCAGTACTGCTTCCAGCGGATGTGTTGCTCGTAGTCGTTGCACATAGAATGCAATATTTGCACGCTTGCCCAAACCTGAAGGCTTCGGATGCAGAAGTCAGGCGCGCACTGAAAATCGCTCGACAGCCGTTATGATCTGAGTAAATAGGTCTACATCACGTCTATAGATATGATCGCACAAGTAGCGGATCTCGTCGGCTTCTAGACTTTCATCTATATCAACGTACCAGGCCTTTGGGCGCCCATCGTCACCCGAACTCCAACGATAACCGCGCTTCTTCAATTCGTCCTTGAGGTCGAATGGAGAATGCTCTGCCCAGATCCGGACAGCCCCTGCTGCATCGGTAAGCAGCCTCGTGCAATTAATTGCATTTTGTCTTTGACGCATACACCGCCTGACTTATGATTCTTCCGCAACGGAAAGATAAATCATCACTTACAGCAATATTCTTGAACTTAACGCCGACTTGAGTGAAGCTCGCGTTGAGAAGTACGGCCGCACCTTGGGCACGGGCAGTAGCCCTCGTCCCTCCTACAAAATGACAGATGAAGATTACGCGCGCATCCAGGCCGCCTTCGGCCCGCCGTCTACCTGCCAACCACTTACGGCCATCAATCGCAGCTCTGGCCGCCGCAGGATCTATCTGGCCGTTCTCAACGGCACGGACAGTTTTCTCAAATCGATTGCTCGTCCTTGAAGGCAATCGCCTTACGCGCGCGCGTGCACTCCTCCGAGAGTTCATCATCGGAAGCGAACCACCTGCTCTATGGCTTCCTGACGACCGAGCCTAACGGAATTGTTGCTCCCGTGCATGCCAAAGCAATGCCGGTCATCCTGACAACGAAAGAAGAGCATGACGTCTGGATGCGCGCGCCCTGGGACGAAGCAAAGGCACTGCAGAGGCCACTGCCAGATGATCAGTTGTTCATCGTCACCCGCGGGGCGAGCAAGGAAGATGGAGAGATGGAAGCAGCCTAGTGGGTAAAACGCCGTCTTCGTGGGTGCACCGATAGCCTGTTTGCAAGGCGATCAAGTTTCATCATTAGCAGCCAAAAAGAGCGTTAAAAACAGAACAATCCCCTCCAAGTGGCTTTTCAAGGAATTCATTGACTACCGAGTGCTCGCCTCCAAAGATCTGCCCTGGCTTGCGAAAGACCGAGTTACCGCCCCCACCCCGCGGCTTCATTCGATCAAACAGGAACTGCACTCCTCCTACTTCTAATGCCTGCTGCAGTTTCACTAAGGTGTCGTCATAGGCCACCGTGTCGCCGCGCTCATACTTCGCAATCGACATCCTCGAGACTAAAGATTTCTCCGTTAACTCCTCTCGGCTCCAATCCAACCAAGCGCGCGCCGCCCTTATGCCCGCAAACTTTCGCCCGGTCGCGATTGCTCATAGTACGGCCGGGCTTTTTTATGGATTCTCGCTCCGGGGCGTAAAGACGTCTCTGAACGTTGCAGACAATTCATGGTGTGCTAGAAGGACCCCAACGAGGAGCCACGATGAAAAAGCCAATTACGCTTCACGAAGAACAGCCGCGCGTGATTCAGCGGGCCGATATTGCGCCAGCCGATGGCTTTACCCTCGTTGTCGATGGACACTTCAAGACAAAATATGAAGGTGAGGCCGAAGCGAAGGTCGCGGCGGCTGACTTGTTGAATCGCTACAAGATGCTCAAGATTCGAGATCTACAACGGCGCGAAGAAAGAACGCGAAAAGTTCTCTTGATCGCTGAGAATATGTTTTTGATCGCCCCATCGAAAAACGACGGCGGGATTTCGAGCGAAGGTTATCTGAGATCGACTTAGAAACCGCGGCCTGGGGCGCGGGAGACGACGGCCTCAAACAGAACCGTCGCTCCCGCATAATTCTTAGCTCAACCTGAGCACCTTGGCTGCAGTCCGCCCCAATATGTCGGCCTTGTCGTCCTCACTCAACGACGAGCAAGCGAAGATGTGATCGACGGGTGCCAATTGCCATGGATATGGATAGTCGCTGCCGAGAATGATTTGATTTGGGCCGACCTGCGCGGCCAGATGCCGAATGGCTTCGGGTGTAAAGACCAGCGAATCGAAATAGATCTGCTTGAGATATTCCGATGGCATCTTTTTCAGTTTGATGTTGGGGTCGCATCCTTTCGGGCCGACCAGACAGGCGTGATCTGAGCGGTCGGCATATGACGGCAGATACCCGCCGCCATGCGCGGTGACCTTGCCCCCCGGGCTTAATCCAGTTTGAAGTTCGCTCTGGCCCCGGGCGAATAGCGCGAGAAGGTGTCGACGATGGTCAGCATCCGGATCTTGCGACCGGTGGCGAGCTGGTCATGGACGAAGTCCATCGCCCAGGTCTCGTTGCGCCGCGACCGCTGCACTGCGATCCTGCGCGCAGCTTGCGCCTTCACCCGCCGTCTCGGCGTCTTGTTGCGCAGCTGCAGGCCTATCTCCCGATAAAGCCGATAGATTCGCTTCGGATTCACCTGCCATCCCTCCCGCCGCAACAGCACATGAATGCGCCGATAGCCATAACGCATGCGCGTCTCGGCGATGCTCCTTGATCCGTGCGCTTGAGGTCCGCCTGCTCGCCACGCCTGGACTTGTAGACGTACAGCGCAGGATCGATCTTCAGCGTTGAACAGGCGCGACGCGATCGACACCTTCCATCACCGATCGCAGCTCGTCGACAAGCTGGCGCTTGGGCGCAGGCCTCACAGCTTTTTGTGCAGACACATCCTGCAGCATGGCCTTGTCGAGCGACAGGTCCGCAACGATCCGTTTCAGCTTGGCGTTCTCCTCCTCGAGCAGGCGCAACCGCCGCATCTCCGATGGCATCAGGCCGGCATATTTCTTGCGCCAGTTGTAGAACGTCGCGTCGGAAATCCCGGCCTTGCGGCAGACATCCGCCACGGCAACGCCGTCTTCTGCCTGCTTCAGAATGAAGGCGATCTGCGCTTCTGTGAACTTCGTCGTCTTCATCGAATTCTCCTCAGCCCGTCACCGGGCGCATTATTGGAAAATTCCAGTTGAGAATGGCCTAATTTGGCGGGAGCAGGTCAATGATGAGGACCAGAGCATGAAGCGCAGTCGTTTTTCGGAAGAGCAGACATCGGGATTTTGAAGGAGCATGAGGCCGGGAGATCAATCCCGCTTACGCTGGTGTTGCTCTAGGCGACGTGTTTGTGCCCTCATGCGCTTGATCACTTCATTCAGCTCTTCAGTCTTTTCATCTAGCCGCGCACTCCTCGATTTTAACGGATCGACGCCGCGCAGCTTTTCAAGCGCTTTTTCAACAGAGAGTTTGGTGGTCTCGGCCATGACATCTCCTGTTTTCGGTTCAAATACAAAGCACCCCGAATAGGTCAGAGACGACAATCGTAGCAATCAACTTGGAGCCATTGCTACATCACTGCTGTAACCGGCTGGTTGAGATTTTTGGGCCGCCGAGCCCTGCTCGTCCTTCCCGCCCTGGAACCGTGCCTCAGCGGCTAGCTCTAAACATGCCTGGATTACTTCTGACCGAAACAACTGCCTCTCTAATCGTCCACATCAAACGTACTGAGGCCGTATTGATTTGGATCAACCTACCTCACCCGGTCTCATGCGGCTCCCGTTGATGTTTTTTGGCACTCGGGACCTCAAGGCGGTCAAGCTTGTTTCATCCTGCGGAAGGATCTTGAGACCATACGGATGCTTCTGGAGACCGAAGCCTCCGAGACGAAGTACTTTTGCTCGTCGGTGAAGCGCACCGCCAATTCCCGCGGCGACAACTCAGGAACCTCCAGCGCCAGAACGATGATCTGGCGGCGGACATCCTCCGGGATGCGATTCCAGACACGATCCGGTCGCGAGCGGTGGTCAGCCAGCGCCTCAGGCCCACCCTCACGATATCGGTCATACCAGCGGTAAAACGTGGCGCGCGGGATGCCGAGCTTGTCCAGCGTGCGCTTGGCCGGCAGATGCGACTGCTCGACCAGCTGGATGATCTCGGCCTTCTCGGATGCAGCGTATCTCATGCCTCGTCCTCCCCATCCCCGCTCAGACTTTTTTAAGCAGGCGGTTCTCCAGGGTCAGATCGGCGACGACCTCCTTCAGATCTCGCGTCTCGCGGCGAAGAACCTTGACCTCGTCGGTGGTGGCGGCACGCGCGGTGTCGCCCGCCAGCCGCTTCTTGCCGGCTTCGAGAAACTCCTTCGACCAATTGTAATACAGGCTCTCCCGATCCCTTCTCGCCGGCACAGCGCCGCGATCGACTCCTCGCCACGCAATCCATCCAGCACGATGCGGATCTTCTCCTCCGCGCCATACTGTTTGCGGGTCACCCGGCGAATGCCCTTGATGACCTTCTCCGCCGACGGCTTGGTCGCTTCCATTTTCTGTCTCATCGTCGTTCCTTTGAAAGGCTACGATGAACCAGAAATCCTCCCCTCTCAATCAGCCCAATTCTGTCTCATTGCTGCTGACGCCGGACACTAATTTGCAGCAGACGAAATCTGGCCTTTGTACATTGCGATGCAGCTACCTGAGCGAAGAGGCAGCGACGCATAATCCAGGCCCTTAATCCGCACTGCTCGATAGGACTTCACTTTGCCATCGCATTCGATCGTAGTCACTTTTGTTGCGACGACCAAAGCGGAATCATCACTGTCATTTCTGCTGTTTCGGTTTCGACCCGAACGTCAAAGGCCAGCGATCCTTGCTCCCAAGCAACTCTTTCGAACCGAGAATTGTTTCTCGCATCAGTCCAGCGCAACGCTTGCGATGCCGATATGAGGGCAACGCCTCGTTCCTTCGCGGCTCGGATGACGGTGCTTAGGAAATCGTTTCTAAAGTCGTAATGTGTCCCGAACATTCCAAAAAACTGCTCCGGACCTAAGGCCTTATCAATCATGTAGCCGACGCTCTTTGCGTACTTGATGCCGTTTTCGTCAACGATATGCGTCGCAGCCTGATAGATGTCCAAGATCTTACCGTCGAGATCGGCAAATCGCATGGGAAAACCGGATCCCGTCATGAAACCCTGCTTTCCTCGGATCCAGGATCCCGGCCAGTAGTAGTAATTCAGACTGAACCTGATGCCGTGATCTCTTTCGACCTTTACCGTGTCTGACCCATCCATTCCATGGAATGCAGTGAAGGCGGTGCGTCTCTTGCTTCGAGATCCCCAGATGTTGTTTTCCATACTCGCGGACTTGCTCGGACAGTTGGAGGATACAGCGGAAATATCTCGATCCATGCAACCAGTGTCCGCGTGGATTCCGATTTCGAAACCTAGCGCTTCATAGCGCTTCACTTGCTCCGATTCCATGGGTGTGTCATCCGTCAGGTAAGATGTCGCCCGATAACATTCCCAAACTTCGACGCGGCACCCGGGGGGCTCTCGGCCAGTAGTCTGGCAAACGAGTTATGAGTACCTTGCTTTGTTTCGTGATCATCGCTGGCGAGAATGATCGCTGCCCGTCTTGCCTTCAGGCAGGTACCAGAAACGTGGTAGAGGCCGACGCTCACGGTTCATGGTTAAGATGAGATTCGCAAAGAAGCGCTGCTGCTCGTCTCCCTGAGGAATGCCAATCTTATTCATGTCGGTATAGTCGGGAAAGAAAAGGTCGTTGGCTCGACGAGGAGGAAGACCATCGCGTTCCTGATTAATCCAGGCGGGATTGCCCTGTCGGGTACGAATGACGGATTGCGCCAGATCATAGGTGTAGGCCGCAGCGTGACCGCGTTCGATTTTGCGCATCGTAATGGCTGGGCGGCCCATCGGCTTTGTCGCGCTTTCGTAGAGATGAGCGATAGCTACGCCGTCTTTGATCTGAAACTTGCTTGCCGGAACTCGAAGCTGAAGGCTTTCTCGAACGATCCCTTGCCCAGGCTCAGAGCTTCGGTCAACTAGGACGTAACCATCGAGAAGCGAATCTCCCGCGGAACCAACCCCCAAGAGAGGCAATAGATTGCCTTCCGGTCTGATCGCGATGAGGTTTCCCCCGGCGCTCAGCCAAGCCTCAAGCTGATGAACTTTCTCGCTGCTCAAATCGGAAACGGCCAGAATGACCAGGTCGGTCGAGGCGAGCCGCTCCCGTGTGAGTGATTCAACATCCGTTACTGCGAACAGGTTGAGTTCCTCGGCCCGCAAGATCTCTGCGTAGTAAGCGCCAAAAGGATTGTTGGAGCCAGTGATGACGAGAACTGGCGTGTTGGATGGCAAACGGTCTTGCGGCGCGCCTGATGATCTTATGTCCGCCACTGAGTCATTCGCCAACCTGATCCCCCAATTTGCGTGGGATGGCGACTTTTCTTCAGGAGGGATGCGCAGTGCAGAGATCAATTCAGCCTGCGGACGGCCGCTCGTAACAGCTCTTGGCTCGACTATGAGGAAAAGAATAATAAATATGAATACACAAGAGATAAGGCTCCCCAGCCACCTAAAGCGCTTCATCATTACTCTTCCAAACTGGATGGAACAACAGCGTCGCTCCATCTAATCAAAGAATTTTGTCGCCTCGTATCGGTTAGAGATTCCGTTCTTGCTGTGATCGCTTACGACAGATGACGTTGCAATGCGGCTGGATGTCCCAATCTCCTGCGGAAATCGAGGCTGGTTAATGACTTCTTGATCGAAATGCTGGCCGCAGACGGTATCTTTTCACCGCCCCCCTCTGCACCCTGACCGCGAATGGCGTTTCATCGCGCCCGACCCAAGAAGGCGACGCACAGAGCGATCAACGCTGCGAACGTTCGCTTTCTACTCGCAGATTTTTATAAAGCGCGGCAACTGCGTCGGAGAAATCTGATTGGAGGTTTTCGGTGCAGTACTGCTTCAGAAATTGAAGCTGATCGCGCAGTACAAACTTCTTCTCCTTGAACATCTACGCCGCGTCGACTATCCGCGCCGGACCGGTCAACATGGACTGGCTTGATGACGACGAGATCGAGTCGAACCGCGTGAATCTCACTGAGCACGATCAGCAGGCGTGATGTCTCAGATGGGGTCATTCTCAGAAGTAACCGCGTGTCGGAGTCATGTCCGCGTTAGCTCAATGATCGGACGCGACCGACTAAGAGGACTAGGTCCGGAAGGTGCCGATTTTGTTGCAAAAGTCGGTTGAGGCAGGCCGCGAACCGTGATTCCGTCGTGCTGACGCGAATCTCGGCGAGGTCGATCCATGATGGGCCGTCTGAAGAGTGACCAAGGTCAACTGTTCTACGAGTTTCATCTTGGCGACGCGGTTCCCGAAGATCATCTGGTGCGGAAGATCGATGCTGCTCTCGATCTGTCCTGGCTTCGCAGCGAACTTGCACCTCACTATTCGTCGATGGGTCGCCCGTCGATCGATCCGGAACTGATGATCCGGATGCTGGTCGTGGGATATGTGTTTGCGATCCGCTCGGAGCGGCTGATCTGCCGTGAAGTGCAGGTGAACCTGGCCTATCGCTGGTTCTGCAAGCTCGGTATCGAGGACGCTATCCCGGATCATTCGGCATTTTCGCGCGCCCGCAACGAGCGTTTCCGCGATGGAGATGTTTTCCGCCACATGTTCGAGCGAGTCGTCGAGGCGTGCATCGCGGCCGGTCTGGTTGGCGGCGAAGGCTTTGCGGTCGATGCGAGCCTGATCCAGGCGGATGCCAACAAGCAACGCTCGATCGCAGGTCAGGATTGGCGCAGGGATCGTGATCCGGCGAGGTCCAGCCGCGCGGTGAAGGAGTATCTGGCGACCCTCGACGATACGGCGTGGGGCGCCGCCAGCGACGTTGTCCCGAAGTTCGTCTCGCCATCCGATCCCGCGGCCCAGTGGACCGGCGCTCACAAGGGACCGGCATTCTTCGCTTACTCCGACAACTATCTCATCGACGTGAAGTTCGGCGTCATCGTTGACGTCGAGGCCTCCCGCTCCATTCGGCAGGCCGAGGTCGGCGCGGCAAAGACCATGATCGAGCGAACAGAGGAGCGCTTCGGCCTTAAGCCGGAGCGGCTTGTCGGAGATACCGCTTACGGGGCAGCTCCGATGCTGAACTGGCTGGTCGAGGAGAAAGGCATCGCGCCACATATTCCTGTGTTCGACAAATCGAAGCGGAACGACGGCACCTTCTCGCGCAGCGACTTTCGATATGATCCGACGAGCGACGTTTACCATTGCCCGGGCGGGAAGCGGCTCGGCACGAGTGGCACCGTGCACGAGGGCAAGACGCTTCTGTATCGCGCCAGCAAGCTCGATTGCGATGTATGCCCGCTCAAACCCCAGTGCTGCCCAAAAGAACCATCACGCAAGATCCCGCGCGACATCCATGAACACGCCCGAGACGTTGCCCGGTCGCTCGCCGGCACCGAGGGCTTCGAGCAGTCGCGACATGAGCGCAAGAAGATCGAGATGCGGTTCGCGCACTTGAAGCGCATTCTGAAGCTCGGCCGGCTTCGACTGCGTGGTCCACGAGGCGCCCAGGACGAGTTTGTTCTGGCTGCCATCGCCCAGAACCTCCGACGGCTCGCATCGCTGGTTGCGCGACCGCCACCCGCTCAGGCTCTGTGTATTGCGTAGCGTCAAAGTTGCGTAGAGAGCGTCAGGGTCGGGGATCAAAGCCCGTCGCCCTAAATGAACTGGCCGAACGGACATCATCGGTCACAGCCGACTTTTGCAACATGGGGTAATTCCGGGATCGAGCCAGACAAAGGCAAGGGAATCAGCTCTCCAGGAACGATGAGGCCAGCCTCATGTGGCCTTGCAACGATGGAGAGCGACAATGGAATACTATGTCGGACTGGACGTATCGTTGAAGCAAACATCGATCTGCGTGGTGGACCAGACGGGGACGGTCGTGCGGGAGAGCGTTGTCGATTCAGATCCCGAGGCGATTTCAGTTTACGTGAGGTCAAAGGCGCCGGGCGCGTTACGCATTGGCCTCGAGACCGGACCGACGTCTACCTGGTTATGGACAGAGCTTAAGCGACTTGGCCTGCCGGTGATCTGCATCGACGCGCGCCATGCCAAGGCCGTGCTCAAGATGCAGATCAACAAGAGCGACCGCAACGATGCTATCGGGATCGCCCGCATAATGCAGACCGGCTGGTTCAAGGAGGTGCACGTCAAGGACATCGACAGCCACTCGATCAGGGCGCTGCTGGCGAGCCGGGCGCTGCTGGTCAAGATCAAGCGCGATCTCGAGAACCATATTCGCGGCCTTCTGAAGAACCTCGGTCTCGTCATCGGCCGCGCCAAGTTCAATGTCTTTGCCGTGCGAGCCGAGGAGTTGATCGAGGGCCGTCCTGAGCTGGTGGCTGCGATCAGACCGCTGCTCGAAGCGCGCAATGCCGTCGAGCAGCAGGTCAGTGAGCTTGACCGCAAGATTATGAAACTGGCTCGCCATGATGCACAGGTCCGACGGTTTATGACCGCACCTGGGATCGGTCCGATCACCGCGCTCGCCTTCAAGGCAACGATTGACGATCCGACACGGTTTGCGCGGTCGAGAAGCGTAGGTGCTTACGTCGGGCTAACCAGTAGACGCCATGCGTCCGGAGAGGTCGATTGGACAGGTCGCATCTCGAAGTGCGGCGACGCGATGCTACGAAGTTATCTATTTGAAGCAGCCGGGGTTCTGCTGACCCGCGTCCCAAAATGGTCCGCCCTGAAGGCTTGGGGGGTCAGGCTTGCCAAGCGCAACGGGCTGCGCAAGGCAAAGGTAGCGGTCGCGCGCAAGCTCGCGGTCATTCTGCATCGCATGTGGATCGACGGAACCGAGTTCAACTGGTCGACGAAGGAGATTGCCGCCTAGCGAGGGTTTACAGAGTTCCTGCCAGGACGGCAGGAAAAGACGTCCCAGCCGGGACGATGGCGATGGTGAGTTCGTCCGATTTTTTGCGAGCGTCCGAA
This sequence comes from uncultured Alphaproteobacteria bacterium, assembly GCA_963751855.1. GTDB lineage: Bacteria > Pseudomonadota > Alphaproteobacteria > Rhizobiales > Xanthobacteraceae > Afipia. The sequence continues at coordinate 35,436 of CAVVWF010000003.1, forward strand.
AGGCCGACCGCGATTGCAACATTGAACCGCCAGCGTCACCTTACGCCATCATGCGGAGGGTTCACCCCTACCGCGGAGAGAACAGTGGGCCCGGCAAGGATGATCATTGGAGAGCTTGACACCCAGACCCGGAATTAGAGAACAAAATCTGCCAATATCGGAAGTCGCAATCTTATGACCGAACGCGATGCCCTACACTCCTGCGCTTAACAGATGGGCAGCTATGGGAAATGCCAACTCGGTATTGTTTGTGTATTTTCTCAAGGCATTCCGGACGTCAGTGATCAGAGCTTCGCGCGCCGCATCGTCGGCCTTGGAAACCGGGCCAGCCAGCGGCGAGCCCGCAACATAACTCAAAACAAATCGCTCGACCGAAGGAAACCGAACCGTCCCATTTCGCTGCAGAATGGAAACGTTCTGAAAACCGGCGGCACGAACGAGAGCTTCCAATTCGTCGGCATTGGACAACCCGAATGGCGCGCGCATGATAGCTCCCGCCGCTTGACGAACGTGTCGCTCCAATGCTTCTGCCAGCACGGCAAAACCAGGACTTTCGTGTATGCCGCGCCAAACCATCAGCGCGAGTCTACCTTCGGCACTACTAACTCTACGCATTTCGCGCAGGGCTGCGGCCCGATCAGCGAAGAATTGCAGGCCCAATTGGCAATACACGACGTCGAAGGATCCGTCTGCGAATGGCAGCTTGTCAGCACTCGCTTCTTGCCACTGGAGCGATCCTGTCGGCATCACTGATCGAGCGACCCTCAACATTCCGGGATTGAGATCAACCCCAACCACAACACCAGTTGGACCGACACCCGTTGCGGCGATCCGCGCCACAATACCAGTACCGCACGCGACATCGACAACACGCTCGCCTGGGCGGGGTTGGGCGAGCTCAACAAGTATCGGAGCCCACACACCAAACACGGCCGGTACTAGCTCACGTTCGTATATCTCGGGCGCGCTGCCCGCGACTTGCCACTGTCCTTGCTGCGTCATTCATGCCTCCCACGATCGCCTGCAAGACATATTTATTCGCAATCAGAATTTCCCAAGTGCATGCCGTGAGGGCATTATAATTCTATGCAATTAAGTCCGCTATGCAAAAGCAGACATCCAAAAACGGTCAAGTGCAGCTGATAAGGTTTTGTAGCCCGTGAGCGAATAGCTTTCTCGCGACGACAAGGTTTCGATAGGTAGTAAGAGAGGCTCTGCCAAGACTACGCATCCCCTATTACCTGGCATAAAACGCCTTTGCATCGGCAGTAAATTCAGTCCGTGACGGCGGTCTTGTGTAAAGCATGTGGCCACCGCGATAGAGTTTGAACGTCACACGACGATTGATGTCTTCCGGTAGATGATCGACAACGTATTTGTTGACAGCGTAAGGGATGGCCAGATCGCTGTACCCTTGGGCGATCAGAACCCGCATTGAAGGATTCAGGGATAGAAGCTGGCGGAGATCATCGCTGGCGCTGATTTGGAAGCGAGAGCCGCGACCCCAATCCCACCTCTCGTTGATGCCACCGTCGAGGAGTATATACGTTATCTCGGTCTTGTAACCGAGTTGATCGCGGGCATACTGCACGAAGGCTCCTCCGTAGCTGCGAACGAAGCCATCGAGAACCGGATCATCGTTTTTCGCTGTGTCTAACTCAGGGAACGGATCGGGTGCGATAAATGCGGCATCGTAGCGACTGACAACAGAACCATCGCCTTGCCGCAAATGTTTGACGAACTCATCGCGTATGAAGCCGCGAGTTTTGCGGATCGTCTCGATTGGCAAGCCTGTCAATTTGGCAACGCGTTCATAGAACATGTCTGCGGCCGCGCCTTTCAAAGGCGGACCAGCGAGCGTGATCAGGAAATCATGCATCGCAAATTGTTCGGCGGCCTCGACGCCGCCTTTTGAAAACGTGTTCCCACGTTCCATCTCTGCGGCTGCCAGTGATGGAAGCTGAAGTGCTGCGCCCAACGCGAAGCGATTTGCGCCGAACGTTAACGGTCCTTCGAGAAGTGGCGACAGCATCACGATGCCTGATACAGCGATCCCCTGGTCTTGCTGAAGCACGTTAGCTACCTTCACCGCACGTAGACCGCCGTAACTTTCGCCGAACAGATAAGCAGGAGAGGAGATGCGGCCGCTGTGAGCGATGTATAGTGCGATCGTCTTGGCGATAGCTTGTGCGTCTTGCCGCACCCCGTAGAATTCTTTCGCCTCGTCGGATTTGGCGGCACGGCTCCAACCGGTCCCGACCGGATCAATCAACACCAGATCGGTGAAGGCGAGCCAGCTTTGCGGGTTATTGACCAATCTGGAGTTAGCTCCGTCCCGTTCTGTCGGACCAAAATCGAGAATTTTGGGACCAACCAAACCGAGATGTAAGAAAGCAGATGCCGCGCCTGGTCCGCCATTGAAGATGAATGTCAGCGGACGATCCGGGGATTGGTGATCGGCCAAGTAGCTCGTGTAAAAAACCGCAGCCGATCGGTTGCCGTCCTGTCCATATCAATTCAGCGTCCCAGCCGTGGCCTTGTACGAAAGCGTTTGGCTGCCGACATCGAGGACATGTTCTGTCACGGAATCGACCGGTAATAAGCCGAGGACGCCGGCTGACGATGAACTGCTCTGCTGACCCAGCCTTTCAGTCTCGCTGGTGGAATGGCCAGGCTGCTGCTTGTTGGAACTCTCGACGGCCTGTGGCACATCGTCTTGCGCCTGTCCAAGATGAGAGAGACAGGCAAGAAAGATCGCTGAGATCATGACGCGGGCGTTATGCATCATCTTTCCTCATTCGGCGGTCACCGTTATCGCCGACTAAATTATGTCAATTCGGCGATCTTATAAGTCACTGGCGTTTCGGCCTTGAATTCGCTTCGAAGGCACTTAGCTGCCGGGCGCGTCCGGCGGGAGACAGCGTTCGATTCTCGCGGGGAATGCCGGCTATGCATGAAACCTGCGCCGAAGTCCTGAAGAGAGGAAACCCATGAAATTGAACTCAGACCAGGTAACGCGAACCCTAAGCCAATTCGATGCTCAGGTTCTCCCCGACAGTCACCCGGCGGTTCCTCAACTGAACAGCCTGTTTGGGGATCACACTTTCTTTTTAAACAACAGCGGCCTGAACGTCGTAGAGCCCGCCGGAACGTCGGAACGGGAAGCCGAAGCCGGCGAGGTCGTAAGTCTTGCCTTCTGGAGCGATGAAACCCTGACGAGTTTGAGAGCGCACGAACCCGAACCGACAGGCGTTGTCATTACGCTTGCGGTTAAACACTGATCCGCCGATCGGTCAGCGACACGCTGATCAACACAGCCGAGCCAAGGTCCTCGTCGCCGCTGTCGCGGCGATGAGGATGGTCACCGGAAAGAGAATGAAACCGCCAAACAGGTGAGTGGCTTGGTTCGTCCGCGATTACTCAACGCGTTGAGTTCCTAATTAGCCTACCCGCAAATTCTCAGCCAACTCTTTGCCGCGATTCGCGACGACTTCGTAGCTCACCTTGGCACCTTCGTTGAGGTTGGAAAGGCCGGCCTTTTCGACAGCAGAGATATGGACGAATACGTCCTTGCCGCCCGTATCGGGCTGAATGAAACCGAAACCCTTTGTCGAATTAAACCACTTCACAATACCTGTAGCCACTTTTGAAATCTCCAAGAGTTAAAGAATGCGCCTAGAAAGCCTGAAATACTCATTGATGACAATAGGAATCCGCCCGTGAACCGGCGGACAAAACGGAGCAAACATTTTACCTTAAGCCGGGATTGCTGGACGCCCCACCTCCGGGATCGCGTCTTCCTAATGCATGCAAGGCAAGCCAAAAACCAAGTTTGTAGAAGAACGTCCATTCGCAAAGCCCGAAGCGGCGGCTAGAGCGCTGCTGGAAATCTATCGCGATTTCATGGCGAGGCGTCCGGATCACGGATACACCCAAGCGGGCGTGACCAACAGAGAGTTCATCATCGTTCGCGGCGGCAGCGTCGCGGAGTATTCCGCTGGCGTTGCCTATGGCATCGAGCAGAAGTGGTTCCGGATCGACGGTGGCGGGACGCGCGTCTACGTCATGGCCGGAACCTAACGACGCCTCCGCGCTTAAATCGCTTTATTGCGTTGTGTGGATCCCAGCTTGCCCACCACCAATTGGTACAGGTTGCTAGAGCGAGCCGTTGAAACTCCGAACGGCGAGAAGCTCGTCACCGTGCTGGACGCCTTCAAATACATTCTCACTTTTCCTAGATCAAAGCAGGACGAGCCCCCATCATGGCCGCCGAAGGGCGCGGGCCGATCCACACACCACAATCCGCAGCGGCGCACGCGGTGAATGGCCCTATCAAACCCCTTAATCGATCGAAGCTGGATCGGCCATGGATCAAACGAAAAAGCCAAGTTTAGGCCAGCCGCGAGGCTGGAAGCCAAGGACTGCGCTGGAACACTTATGCAATGCCCGGTGTGCGGCGATGTGTTCGATCGTCGCGACCTAGACCAGGTGCTAAGCTACCTTCATGGCGGGAAAGTCGAAGTGGTCGAGATCTTCGGCCCGCCGACGAGGAGGACGTAATGGCGTCGCGCGAAGCAATTGAGGCGGCCATTGAGATAATCAAAGATATGGACGTCCGTATCGATCGGCTCAAATCGTTGCCACCTAAAGAGGCCGCAGATCTTCAGCGTTCACGCTCCCTTGTCTGCTGCTTACAATTCCGCGCGTGGATAAGAAGTGGTCGGGATTCCGTTCGGGGCATCTCGATCAAAGATGCGCTCAAGCGCGAACAGAAAATACTACTCTGGGCTCGCCATATGCGCGAGACCGGGTCTTGGCAGCCGACGCAGCACTGAAAACAAAAAAAGCCGCGCCCGTGTTAAGGAGCGCGGCAACCGTGATGAAATAAGGTAAGTTGGAAACGACGACCATGCGCCTTTAGCTGTGGATATGCCACGCGACAAAAAAGCCCGCTGCCGTGTGGCGCCGGGCGAAGTCTGGAGACCCGGCTGCAGCGGGAGAGCGGCGCAATCAGAAACGCGTTCGCGCGTTGATCATTTGAGCTCCGAGAACGAAGCAGGGCCGGCATCACGGCGAAACACAATTATTTAATTAGATACTATGCCGGCGAGCGTTTAACTGATTAAATAGTTAATCGACACGTCTTGCTTTATCTATTTAAAGATGGAGAGTAACAGTGAATTCAGAAAAAAACTCTCAGATGACCAGGCGGACGCGGATCGTCGGAAATTCCTCGCAACGTGCGGAAAGTTTGCCGTAGTTACTCCTCCAGCGATCACGATGCTTTTGTCCACCTCACTAAATTCAACCGCCGTCGCGCATTCTAGCGGGAGTGGGTCCCCTGGCCATGGGCCTCGTGGAAATAACGGCTGGGGCAACGGCGGCGGAGACGGAAGTCCCAATGGCAAGAATGACAAGTACCGGTAGATCTCGCGGCCGAGCGTAATGCGCTGCTTCAGGCGGCAAGGTCGGCCGGTCATTGGGCATTACTCCGCTGATTGAAAGAACGTCCGGCACAACACCGCGCTCCAATAAAGCCCCGGCGATCGTTGGCACAAGCGCGCGTGCCGTCAGGCGGAACATTCAATTTCCTCGCTAGTTATGAGGTTGTGCTGATTACTCGCCGCTCGCCATGAGGGCCGCGTAACCTAAAACCCGGCTGAACCCTGGCAGGCAGCTGGGTTATTTTTGCCGGAACGTGATCGCAAGATTGGCGTTCCAAACGGCGTCGCAAAGCCCGAAAGCAGCGACAAGGCCCGGTCGGAACCCCTGGGGATAAGGGATGCCGCCGACCGGGCCGACAAAATTCAAAAAGGTTGGCGACTGCGCCTACGACCTCACCAGCGTCGTCGCGTTATGGCTTGCATTCTGCCCACTAGCCGACTTCTTCACCACAATCGGTCACTCGCCTCCGACTACCATCGTCCCGGCTTCGAAAACATGCTCTCCCAATTCGCAGGTCGCTTTATCTTCGGCAGTTGTCGGGTCGTTCGGGATAGATAAACTCTTCTCCCCTCAGCCATCGGCCATTGAACTCATCCCAGAACATGATCGCGTCGAGTTGGACTGCAAACTCGTAGACGTACCAACAGCCATCACGCTCGATGCGCTCGCCTGTCTGATCAAAGGGAATGCCATTCATCCGTGTCAGCGTGTTGATCTGATCCCAATTTTCTCGGACGTAAGCGTCTTCGAGTGCAACGTGATACGGACGGGTCGGTGACCAGCGCAGCGGGGATCCGCCGCGCGAATAGAAACCGCGCCGCTGCATGAGGAATTATCCGCGCGATCGCTTTTGCGATGCGCCGCGCCTCATCAGAGGTCAGATGGCTATGAGCAAATCCGCAATCCGTCAGGTCGTCCCGACATCCAATTTGCGCGACCGGGATTCCGTTCGCGTCCTTCACAACGAATAGGTCCGCCCCCGGCCGCTCAACGCTCCACGGCCGCGGAAAACGACGCTTTTGCTCTCTTGACTTCATGAGAACAAAATAAGAACATCATCCTTGGACGGTCAACACGGAACAGCGGGATATCTGCAAAGCCGGGCCCGATTACGGTCTGCACCGGATCGATTGAGCATGCCAGTCGCTGCTTCCGATCACGCTGTACACCAACCAGGAGGTGAAACATGAGTGACGTGACGTATTACGTTGCTTTGCCTTTCAGCGAAACGGAGGAAGGGCTTGCGCCAGGCCAGGCCGAGGAATGCCGCACCAGCGTCGAAGCTGTTAGCCGCGCCGAGGCGCTCTCACGTAAGGAAGGATGTGCAGGTGCGGTCGCATTCAGCCGCAGCGGCGATCTATCAACCGGCGACTTCTCCGACGAACAGTTGATCAGGAAATTCGGCAACGTACCGGATGACCTCAGCGCACTTTGATCGAGGTGTATGAGGCGATGGCAACAAAGGCCGACGTGTTCGATCGCGACCCGGGCAATTCCGCCATCGACGCGCAGTGAAGCCACGCGATTGTCCCATTGAACACTTAAAGCCCAGCCGAAGTGGAACAACAACGAAACAACTGCCGCAAGTCTGCCAACCTCGTTGCAATTCAATGCTGAATCACCGAGTCTAGCCACTTTAGCGAGGAACGATTCCATCCCGCGAACGCTTTCTGACCGAGTTGACACTCGACCCACCCGATGCAACGAGCGATCAAGCTGGTGTGCCGATGCTCGACGAAGATTACCTGATCCTCTCGACAATCCATTCCGCCAAAGGCCAGGAGTGGAAGTTGGTGTATGTGCTCAACGTAGTTGACGGCTGCATGCCGTCGGACCTCGGCGCCGGCACGAGTGCCGAATTGGAAGAAGAACGTCGTCTGCTCTACGTCGCAATCACGCGCGCCAAAGACGATCTTCATCTCTGTGTACCGCAGCGATTTTTCACCGACGGCCAGCATTCGCAGGGTGATCGACATGTTTACGCATCCCGTATCCGACAACGGGCCGTGCTACATCGCCGGCGAACTGGCGCAATGGCTTCAGGAGCGCGACATGGATCACATCCGCGGTACGCCGAACCATCCTCAGACCCAGGGCAAGATCGAGCGTTGGCACCAAACGCTGAAGAATCGCATCTTGCTGGAGAGCTACTTCCTGCCGGGCGATCTCGAAGGCCAGATCACGGCCTTCGTCGACCGCTACAACCATCGGCGATATCATGAGAGCCTCGACAATCTCACTCCCGCAGACGTTTACTTCGGGCGCGGCCAAACTGTCCTGTTGCAGAGAGAAAGGATCAAGCGAAAGACCATCGAACAGCGGCGCTTGCAGCGTCGCAAAGCCGCAGCCTAAAATGCTAACCGAGATGAGCCGGAGCCTCCGTTAGATCAGCCCGCCATCTGTCTCAAATTATCTGACGACGGACACCTCTCACGGTTGGCTGCGCCCGTAATCGTTTGCATCGAGTTCTATCCTGAACAAGCATAGCACCAGAACAAGCTAGTCGGGCGGTGGCCGTGGATCTTCGGCCGCTAAACCAAGGTATGAGGCATAGCAAACCAACAGGACATTCGAACCAACTCCCGTAGAATCGAGTCGTGCGCCTTGATTGGATAAGATTCCTTTTGGATGCCGATCACGGCGAACAAGATGACGCGTCATGAGTAGTATTCCGCGGTTTGCATCATTAGCCTTGCGCGGTTCGACAAGGAGACGGATTGCACTTTTCTGCTGCCTTGCCCTGGTCCTTACAGGATCTGGTGCACGGTGGTGGCCCACCCCTGCGCCGCGCGACTATGAAGAATGTTCCCACACAGCGGAGAAGACAGCCACATCCAAAGAGGCGCGGACGTCGCTGATCTCTCAGTGCGACGCCAAATTCTTCGGCCGACGTAAGCTCGGCGGCGGATATACATATTATGATTTTATGCAGGATCGGAAATTTGACATTGCTGGTCCAAATCCGACACCGGAAGAACTCAAGTGGATGGACGAACAATACATCGTTTATCTGGAAGACCTGCGAAGAAGTGCCATCGCAGCAGCGTTCGCGGAAAAGAAACAACAGGAAACGCTGAGAGATTTCGAAAACGACCCGGTGCGACCTTCGGTATGGCCTTGAGGCGTCTACAACTTCTGCGACAATTGTCCGAGCAAAAACGCTCAAACTAATTCAATTGGCCCAAATTGCCGCAACGGTTTTTCATGTCACGACCTCCGCTTTCATTCGCAATATCCAACGAATGAAGGTTTCCTGACCCTTGAGAAGGCACGCGCGTCCGCAATAATGCTCATACGCAGGATTTCGCAGAGAGATAATTTTTGGATCTTCACTGTCGCATTCAGAGCAACGAAGGACTATGCGCATGGCGACCACCTTCTGAGGAATGACCATTTTGCGGTTGGAAGCTGCTGCTTCATCTCGTCCTCGCGGTCTCGGAGAGAGAGTACCTCTAGTTTCACCCCCTCACAGTCCATCATCAAGTTGTCTGAATGTTTGGTTTGCTCATCCCTACGTATAACCGCTCGCAGGGCGCAAACAACTCGCCAGCTCAGTTGTCATCGACACATTCCCGGCCATGCCGTTCCAGAGCGGCGTCGAGGCATTTGATTAAAGCGTCCCCGTCGAAGGGCTTGGTCAGGAAGCAAATCGCGCCCGCCTTCAGCGCTGTCGCTCGGACGCTCTCAACGGGAAAAGCCGTAATAAAGATGAACGGCATGCAATGTCCTTGGGCGAGCAAGTGAGCTTGCAGTTCGACACCGCTCATTGTTGGCATTTGGACGTCTGCAATCACGCACGACGTGCCATTCAGCTCGTTCGACAGCAAGAATTCTTCGGCGGATGCGAATGCATAGACGATGTAGCCAAGCGACCTCACGAGATTGTAGGTGGCGGCGCGAACGGATCCGTCATCGTCGATGATTGAGATCACTGGAGTCTTGGACAAAGCGGTATTTCCTGCGGGCGCGGACGGAGAGCCTAAGCACAGCCGCTGAACGAAAGAGTGCGCCGCAAACCAGGATCAGAAAATCATACTTAGGTTTGTATCCGCGAGAGCCTTTTCAACCGAAGTGATGCCGGGTCTTAAAAGAGAAAGGCGTCAAGCAGCGCTCGCAAGCTCTGTCCAAAGCAACAAGCGGTCTAAGACTTCCCGCGACGAATTCCGAGCATCTCGGCCATCCTCACTAAATCGGCCAACGATTTCGCGCCCATTTTCTTCATAACCTGCCCGCGGTGTATCTTCACCGTAATCTCAGCAATGCCAATCTCCGCTGCTATTTGCTTGTTCATAAGCCCGGCAGCGACCAAAGCCAGCACTTCCCGTTCCCGAGGGGTCAGGGTCGCGAAAACTGCCTGCAAATCTGAGAGGGCTTTTGCATCGATCCGTCTCTTTCTGTCACACTCGATCGCCGTCGCCACGGCATCAAGCATATCCTGATCGCGAAACGGCTTGGTTAGGAAGTCTACGGCGCCGGCTTTCATCGCCTTGACCGTCATTGGGATGTCTCCATGCCCCGTCATGAAGATGATCGGAATGTGGATGCCGGCCTTCATCAAGTCAGCCTGAAAATCCAGGCCGCTCAATCGGGGCAGCCTGATGTCGAGGATGAGGCAACTGGCAATATCAGGAAGCTTACTCTGCAAAAACTCGGGCGCCGAGCCGAACACCTCGACCCGCAAGCCCACTGACCGGAAAAGCCCCCCGAGCGCGTCGCGAACAGAGGCATCGTCGTCGATGATGAAGACGATCGGCTCCTCGACGCCCGCGAGATCGCGAGCCGATGTTGGGCGCCCGGTCACGACGTATTGTCCTCCTTGGCGATAAGCCAAACGAAGCCAAGGTCACCAATGCCAGCACCATGCTGCAGAGCATACACTGGCAGCAGAATTCCGGGATCGGACGGCCTGATTACGCATCGCAGCACCCACCGTTCCCGATCGCTTGAGCTTACCAGAGCAAAGCATCATTTTGCCCACAAATCGATAAGCCATCCGAGTGCCTGCCGTTGGTGGTCTGCTCGGCCTGCGTCACACTGTTCCGTTTCGCCAACGCCCCGCTGCTGCCGCTTTACTCGCAGGAAAGATCGAGAGAAGCTACCGATGTGGCAAATGGGGTGATTGGCTGCGCGAGCCAGCAGCTTGTGCTCCGTCGCTCTCGATCTGGGAGCGTCAGCTCGCCAGATTGGCCGAACGATAAAGTCCGATCGTGACACTGGGACACCGGTATGTTCCTGGCGAGGCGTGACATGCGGACGGAACAGCACCAAGCGGAAGAAACTGCGACTTCGCCGACGATCGTCACGTCGCGTGCGCTTGCAGTACTTGGCGCGGCCATCACGATCGGGGTCTTCATCCTTGATACAATGACCCCCGCAGAAAATGTTCTCGCCGTGCTGTACGTGGGCGTGGTGCTGCTATCAGCCAGGTTTCTTCAGAAGCGTGGCGTTGTGCTGGTGTCGTTGGGGTTAATGGCGCTGACGGGGCTAAGCTATGTGCTGTCGGAGGAGGATAACTCGGCAAGCATCGCCTTTTCGAATTTACTTCTCAGCCTGGCGGCGATCGGCGTGACAGCCTTTCTCGCGGTGCAAAGCCAATCAAGAGAAATGGTGCTGCGCGAACAGGCCGGAACTCCTCGACCTTACCCACGACACAGTCTTCGTACGCGACATGAACGACGTCATCGTCTACTGGAACCGCGGCGCCGAGGAGCTGTACGGATGGAAAAACAGGGAGGCCCTTGGCAAAGTCACCCACCAACTCATGCAGACGATCTTCCCCATGCCACTCGACGACATCACGGCGGAGTTGTTCCGCACTGGCCGCTGGGAAGGGGAACTCGTCCACACGAAGAAGTGCGGCACGCAGGCAGTGGTGGCCAGCCGGTGGTCGGTGCAACGGGACGCACGCGGACATCCCGTCGCGATCCTGGAGACCAATAACGACATCACTGAGCGCATGCATGCCGAAGATGCCTTGCGGCGAAGCGATGCCTATTTGGCGGAAGCACAGAAATTAAGTCTCACGGGTAGTTTCGGTTGGAAAATTTCCAGCGGAGAACTCTTCTGGTCGGAGGAGAGTTTCAGGATTTTTGGGTACGATCGGACGACCAAGCCTTCAATAGAGTTGGTCGAACAAAGAATTCATCCGACTGACATCGCCCGAGTTCGGCGACAGATCGGCCGCGCATCACGCGATGGCAAGGATTGGGAGCTCGAACATCAACTCCTAATGCCTGACGGCTCGGTGAAGTTCGTGCACGTTGTGGCTCGTGCCGTAAGAGATGAATCAGACGAGGTCGAGTTCGTTGGGGCGGTCATGGATGTCTCCGTGGCCAAGCGGGCGGAACAGGAGTTGCGCCAGGCACAGGCGGAGCTTGCTCACGTCACGCGTGTGACGACTTTGGGCGAGCTGACAGCCTCGATCGCCCACGAAGTCAACCAGCCCATCACCGGGGTGGTGACCAACGCCGCGGCCGGCTTGCGCTGGCTGGCGACTGAACCGCCCAATCTGGACGAGGTTCGCGAGGTCCTCGGCCGTATCGTCAAGGATGGCGGGCGTGCCGGTGATGTCATCCACCGGATCCGTGCCCTCATCAAGAAGGCGCCCCCGCGCATGGTTCGGCTCGACATCAATGAGGCCGTCCTCGATGTCATTGCCCTGACCCGAAACGAATTGCTGAAGCATAACGTCTCGCTGCAGACCCAGCTCGCCACGGGCTTGCCGCTCATCGAAGGCGACCGCATCCAGCTGCAACAGGTAATTCTCAACCTGATCCTCAATGCGGTCGAAGCCATGAGCGGCGTCAACGAGGGCACGCGGGAATTGCAGATCAGCACCGGGAGGGAGGCCTCGAACGGCGAGCTCGTCACTGTGCGGGATTTCGGCCCCGGGCTGGACCCGCAGAGTGCGGACCACCTGTTCGAGGCGTTCTACACGACCAAGCCCGATGGCTTGGGCATGGGCCTACCGATCTGCCGTTCGATCATCGAGGCTCACGGGGGACGGTTATGGGCTACCGCGAATGACCCTCGGGGTGCCGTCTTTCAGTTCACCCTCCCTCTAGAACGGGATGACACCGTTCCCGCCGAGCAAGCCGGCCCAATGCCGGTGGTGTGAGCTCGCAGGCCTCGGCGACCGCAGATGTCCCTTGCTGTGATCGCCTGCCGCTCGGAACATCGGCTTCGGTTAAACTCGGGTCGCGTCGTTATTGAAGCGGTGCCGGTGAATAAGGAATTCAGAATAAAAAACCGCGCTCCCGTTAGGGAGCGGGTTAAGGAGCGCGGCCAAGTCTGGGATGAAGTTTCCGACGGGGACTTCACACCTTGAGGTAATCAGAGAGAAACGGGGCAAACCATTACACGGAGGTTGATCCGCACGGTACGTTCGGCTGAGCGGAGCATACTTAAGTATGGGCTCTCCACGGGTGCCGCGAACACGGCGATCTATTGCACGTCCGCAATCGGCGCAATGCTAGTAAGCATGGAACGAGCGCAGCTCCCTACGCGTCCTTCCAGGTCGAGAACGTCGCAGCTTGGCCGAGCGAACGTCCGCGCTCGTCGACGAGTTGCCAAACAATTCCGTTCTCTATCCAGAACCGGTAGCCAGACTTCGCGATCCTCACACCGCGATAATTATCGATAAACCCGTTCGTTGTTACAGCGTCCAGCAATCGCTGCCGTTCCGCCCTATTGGGCTCCTCAGCCGAAAGGCGGGATGGAAGCTTGATAAATTCCTCCCAGCTATAACCAAAGCAGGATTGCGCGGCACGGTTGCCATAGACGAACCGCGGATCTGGTTGTGTGTTGTGGGCAACCACGACAAACGGCGCATCGTTGTAGAGCCAGTGCGGATCACAGCCTTTCGGAACAAGCGGCGTACCGACACTGCGTTCAAAGCCTTGCGTAATGAGCGCGAAAAACTCTTGATCCATCGATAGATCGCGATCATCTGAGTTGTAGTCGATATCCATGCTAGACATACCTTTGAGATAACCCCTTTGATCAGGACCGCAGATTTTTAGGTTGGGCCGCCGCCAAAACAAGTTACTCCGCTCAGTCCGAAGAACTTGGCTATAGTCTTGGTGACGGGGTGCGCTCAGTGCCCGGCCCGATAACGAGCAATTCGGTCATGAAGTCCCGGCGCACTGACCGACCGGACAAGCTCAGCCAAATCGCTATCGTTGTTCTGCGGTGACGTGAGGTGCAGAATGCGATTGCGCACCGAGCGATCAAGCGGACCGATCTGCGCGATGATCTCGTCAGCCCTGATGCGCAGGGCATCCGGTTCAATCAGATCAGTCAGCAGCCCGATATCAAGTGCGGTGCCCGCATCGATCGTTGAGTTGTTCAGCAAGATGTCGCGTGCAGCCTGTGTCCCGACCAGTCGCGCCAGATGCCCCGTGCCCAGAGCCACACCAAAGCGAAATCCCGGAAAGCGGAGTTTTGATGCGGCAGAGCCCACCCTGTAGGTGCATGACGCGGCGATATCGGCCCCCGCTCCCATCGCAGCCCCATGAACGAGCGCGATGCTGACGAATGACGATTGTCGCAGCCGCTGCAGGAGTTGCTCGATACGCGTGAAGCGCAGCAGCAAGTCGCCGTGCGTTGCCGTTTCATAGCCGGTGAAGTCGAAGCCCCCACAGAAGGCCTTGCCGTTCGCGGCAATGACCACCGCGCGGCAGTCTTCGTTTTCCGCCTGCTCGATCCAGCCCAGCAGCTGATCGACCAGATCGCTACTCAGCGAATTAGCCTTGTCAGCCCGATCGAGCGTCAGGAAGCGGACACCATCAACAAGCGGCGATGCAATCACGTACTCTTTGCGCGCGTGGTCCATTCCCTGAAAACCTCTTCATTGTGCTCGCCCAGGCCAGGCGGCGCTTTTTTAATTCTGTAGTCGAAATCCGAAATCTTGACCGGGAAGCCGACGGTCTTGGTCGTCGCGCCGTTCGACACCTTGATCGAGTGCACAAGACCCAGATGCTCGACCTGTTCGTTCGACAGGATTTCACGATAATCGAGCACAGGCGCACAGGGGATGCCCTTGGCATCGAGCGCCGCGACCCACTCGCCGGCATTTCGCGTCAGAAAGATCGGCTGCACAATGGCAGCGAGGTCTTTCTGGTTTCGCGCGCGGTCAAGCTGCGTGACGAAACGAGGATCGTCCGGCAGATCCGGCCGGCCGACCACGTCGCAGAAGTCACGCCACAGCTTGTCGTTACCCGCAGCCACCGTGAAGGGCCGGTCCTTCGCATCGAAGCCCTGATAAGGCGCGTTGCGCGGATGCGCCGCGCCCAATCGCTTGGGCGCAACGCCCGTTCCGAAGAACTCACTGGTCTGCAACGCAGCCATCCCGATCAGCGAACCGAGCATCGAACAGTCGATATAAGCGCCCTGCCCGGTCTCCCGCGCTTTCATGATCGCCGCAAGCGACGTGAAGGCTGCATAAAGACCCGCGCCGAAGTCACCGATCGGAACGCCGCACTTAACGGGCGGCCCGCTTTCCTCGCCGGTAACGCTCATCACACCGCTCATGGCCTGCACCGTGACGTCGAACGCGCCCTTTTCGGCGTAAGGACCGGTCTGGCCGTAGCCGGAGATCGAACAGTAAACGATCCGCGGATTATGCTTGCGAAGCTCTTCATAGCCAAGGCCAAGTCGCTTCGGCACGCCGGGACGATAATTCTCGACGAAGAGATCTGCCGTCGCGGCCAGCGCGTAGAAGCGCTTCATGTCCTCCGGGTTCTTCACGTCGACCGTGATGCTGCGCTTGTTGCGATTGACCGACGTGAAATTACCGCTGACGGGTTCGCCTCCGTCGCCCTTGATGGCAGGCGGCCAGCTCCGCATGCCGTCGCCGCCATCCGGACGCTCCACCTTGACCACATCGGCGCCGAGATCGGCAAACAGGCTTCCGGCGAAGGGACCTGCTGCGATCTGCGCGAATTCCAAAACACGTATACCGGTGAGAGGACCGTTCATTGATTGACCTTATTGTTGTTTGTCTTGACTTAAGCCGTCTTGCGCGACGCGTTGGCATCGCCTGAATACCCGAGAGCCCGCGAGATGGAGTTTGCGACCGCGATCACTTCAGGCACCTGATCACGCATGAACGTCGGCTTCATGCGGCTGGCGGGTCCGGAGATCCCCACTGCACCAACCACTTGCCTCGATAAATCGCGAATGGGTGCACCGACGCCACAGACACCCTCGCGCCATTCACCACGATTGATCGCGTAGCCCTGTTGCCGCACGCGCGCGAGTTCACGCTGCAGCTCTTCGGGGTCCGTGATGGTGCGCGACGTGTATTGCTTGAGGGATTTGCACACGCGCGCGATGACGTCCTCGCTCTGGAATGCAAGAAGGACCTTTCCGGTCGCGACGCAATAAGCCGGCGCACTCTTTCCGATCTGGCTGTAGGCTCTGACTGGCTGCGGACTGTCGATCTTGTCGATGTAGACGACGACATTCTCGATAAACACGGACAAGTGCACCAACTCACCGGTCTTGTCGGCCAGCGTCTGCAAGAACGCGCCCGAAACATTTTTAATATCCACTTTCGCCAGCACCTGAGAGCCCAGCTCCCAGAGCTTCAGCGTCGCGGAGTACTTTCCGTTGTCAGCTGTGGATTGCGCAAAGCCGCACGACACCAGCGTTTTCAGAAGGCGATGCGAATTGCTCTTGGTCAGACCCAGCTCGCGCGCGAGATCGCTGACGCCGCGCGGATTCTCGGACGACGCCAGCGTCTGAAGCATCTTCATGCCTTTGAGAAAAGTCTTTTCCATTTGTTCTACTATTTGGAACGCCTATCCAATATTTAGGATAGACAGACAGGGCTTTCCTCGTCAATAAGTGAAGCGAGGCCCGGAAGAGGCCCGGACTAAGGTGGAAGCGAATGCTTGTTGAGCCGATCGTTCTTTTCGGTCATGCGGCGTATCAGCTCGGCGACGCCTTCAAGGCGCGGGGCAACCGTGAGCGTTACATCGAAGCGCGCAGCATCGACGATGTCGAGGCGCAGCTCTCGAACACCGATGTGCTGGTGGTCTCCCGCTTCTGGCGCAATGACTGGATCGAACGCGCGGAACGCCTCAAATTCATTCAAGCTGTCAGCGCCGGCACAGAACAGTTCGACCGCGCCCGCATCGCCGCCCGCGGAATCCGGCTGGCCAGCGCGCAAGGCGCGAATGCCGGGGCCGTCGCCGAACACGCCATCGGGCTGCTGCTGTCGTTGACCCGCCAGCTTCATCTCGCCCGCGACAGGCAGCGCGATCATCTCTGGCGTCCGATCATCAGCAATCCCGAGGTGCGCGAACAGGAACTCAGCGGCAAGACCATCGCGGTCGTCGGGCTTGGCGAAATCGGGCAGCGGATCGCGCGCATCGCCAAGGCGCTCGGCATGCACGTGATCGGCGTCAACCGGTCCGGACATGCCGCACAGGGCATCGTCGATTCCGTTCAGACCATCGACCGCATGGGAGAAATCCTGCCCGGCGTCGACGTAGTGGTGCTGGCCTGCCCGTTGACCCCGCAGACCGAAAACCTGATCGGCGCGCAACAATTGAAGGCGATGAAACGCAATGCGCTCCTTATTAATGTGTCACGCGGACGGGTTGTCGATCAGTCCGCGCTGATCGAGGCGCTTGCCGTTGAGACGATTGCCGGTGCGGGCCTCGACTGTTTCCATGACGAGCCGCTCCCACCATCATCTCCTCTCTGGGATTTCAGGAACGCGGTCATTACGCCCCATAGCGGTGGCGAGACACGAAGCTATGAAACACGTGTCGTCGACATTCTGATAGAAAACCTCGGACGGCTGGCGCGGGGTGACACTCAACTGCGCAACCAGGTCGTTTGACGCTCATCGAGACAATCCAAACATGTAAAAGGAGCCGGCCCATGAAGGTCGCTGAAATCAAAACCCTTCGATGCGATGCAGGCTGGCGAAACTACCGTTTCGTCAAGCTGACGACGGACGACGGCGTCGTCGGGTGGAGTGAATTCGATGAGGGGTTCGGCTCGCCCGGCGTTACCTCCGTCATCGAACAGCTCGGCCAGCGCTTCATAGGTCAGGATATCCGCAACCATGAACGCTTCTTCGCGGAAGCCTCCGCTCTCACGCGTCCGGCGGCAGGAGGCGTCATCGGCCAGGGCATCGGCGCGATCGAAAACGCCATGCTCGATGCCAAGGCCAAGACCCTCGGCGTTCCTTGCTACGAATTGCTCGGCGGCAAGATCCGCGATCGCGTTCGCGTCTACTGGTCGCATGCACCGACATGGCGCATCAACCACCCGGCGTTCTTTCCGCCTGCGATCACCGACCTGGATGGCGTCAAGAATATCGGCGCCGAGGTTCGTGCCCGCGGGTTTACGGCGTGCAAGACCAATATCTTCATTCATGACGACGGCCCTGTGCGCGCATGGCGCCCCGGATTCGGTGTGCCGTTCTATCCCGAGCTGAACGTCGACCGGGCACTGATCCGCAACCTGACGAACCATCTTCAGGCGCTGCGTGAGGGCACCGGCCCCGACGTCGATATCCTGCTCGACCTGAATTTCAACGCAAAGACCGAGGGCTATCTCAAGATCCTGCGCGCGCTCGAGGACTTGGACATGGACATGTTCTGGGTGGAAATCGACTCGCACAATCCCAAGGCGCTGGCCTATGTCCGCCAGCACAGCCGTATCCCCATCAGCTCCTGCGAAACGCTGATCGGCCTGCGTCAATTCCTGCCCTTTTTCCAGGAGCAGGCGATGGACGTTGCCATTGTGGACGTGCCGTGGAACGGCGCATGGCAATCCATGAAGATTGCGGCGCTGGCCGAAGCGCACGAAGTCAACGTCGCTCCTCACAACTTCTATGGTCATCTGTGCACGATGATGAACGCGCATTTCGCGGCAGCCGTGCCCAATCTGCGCATCATGGAAGTCGATATCGACCGGCTGTCGTGGGACAAGGAACTGTTCAGTCACGAGCCCGAATTCGAGAAAGGACACCTCGTCATTCCTGATCGTCCAGGATGGGGCATCGATCCCGTGGAAGAAGCGATACTGAAATACCCTCCCAAGGTGACGGGCGGGTTGCTCCAATACAAACGATCCTGAAGGGGACGCACTACAAAGTTCAAAACACAAAAACCAAGTTAGGTGGGAGACGATGATGTTGAAGCACTGCTGGGTTGCCTCGGTCCTGTTGGCGGTTGGTCTTTCTGGTACAGCAATTGCGCAAGACACCAAGTATCCGGACCACGTGGTCAAGATCGTCGTTCCCTATCCACCCGGCGGTACGACAGACGTTGTCGGCCGCATCATCGCCGACAAGCTGAACGCGCGTCTTGGACAGCCGTTCATTATCGACAACCGCGCAGGCGCCGCCGGTATGATCGGTTCTGATGTGGTGGCGAAATCTCAGAGTGACGGATACACCATCCTGATGGGATCCGTTGCGAACACCACCATCCCCGCGGTTTATGCGAAGGTCCCCTACGACCTCAAACGCGATCTGGTGCCGCTGTGCCAGGTCATCTCGATCCCCAACTTCATGGTTGTCAGCGCGGACTCGCCATACAAGACGGTGGCAGATGTCATCGCGGCCGCGAAAGCCGCTCCCGGAAAGCTCTCGTTCGCCTCATCAGGTGCGGGCGCAAGTCCTCATCTGTCAGGCGAATTGTTCAAGATTATGACCGGCACGGACATGCTGCACGTTCCTTATAAAGGCAGCGGCCCGGCGCAGGTCGATCTGATGGGCGGCCGGGTTACCATGATGTTCGACAATGCCGCGCTTCCTCAGATCCAGGGCGGCACGCTGCGTGCTCTGGCGGTCAGTTCACCGAAGCGATCAGCGGCTGCGCCAAACGTTCCGACCGTTGCCGAGACCGGCGTCGCTGGCTACGGGGTCACGTCGTGGTACGGGCTCTGGGTCCCGAAGGGAACGCCGCAGCCGGTGATTGACCTGCTCGACAAGAACATCGCTGAAATTTTCGATGACAAAGCCATCAAGGCTAAGATCCTCGAACTCGGCGGCGATACCGAGGTTGTCTGCGGCGCTAAGTTCGACACGTTCATCGATTCCGAACTGGCGAAGTGGAGGGATCTCGTCAAGAAGGCCAATATCAAGATCGACAACTAAGTATCGGCATGAATTGACTGGAGCGGCCGGAAGCCAGCGCGCTCGCTTCCGGCCTACGCGAACCTTACATCAACTCTTGAGGAGATCGCGCGCGATGAATATCGTTGCCCCTATTTTCAACCAGGCGGCTACGCTGGGCAACGCGCCTGCACTCAGCGATCAATCGACCTCGCTGAGCTTTGTGAACTTACAGCGCGAGATCACGCGACTGGCCGATTATTTCAGGTCGCTTGGCATCGTTCCGGGCGATCGCTTGATGATCATTGGCGAAAATAGCGTCGCGCTTGCGGTCATGATCCTCGCCGGATCGCATGCCGGCGCCACGATCGTGCTTGAGAATGCACGGCGCGCTCCGCTCGAGATCGACGCGATCATGTCGCATTGCCAGCCGAAACGCGCCGTCTTTGTCTTCGCGCATTCGTCCGATGCCAGGCGGCATGCCGAACAGGCAAAAGCCGATATCGTTTCAGACGCAATGATCGGCGAATTTGCCGTCAGCAGCGAGAATCCCAAAGGCGCTTCGGCATCCGGTCAAGATGCAGACCTCGCCGCCCTTATCTATACGACCGGAACAACCGGAACGCCAAAGGGCGTCATGCTCACCCATCGCAATCTTTGCTTTATCGCCTCGATGATGAAGGAGCTGCGCGAGATCTCGCCGAGCGACCAGGTGTATTGCGTCCTGCCCATCACCCATGTGATGGGCCTCGCCTCCGTGCTGCTCGGTTCGCTGCATTCCGGCGCGCACGTTCATTTGCGTCCGAGATTTTCTGCACGGGAATGCCTCGCCGAAATCAATACGCTGGGCATCACCGTGCTGCAGGGCGCGACCGCCATGTTCGCCAAGCTGACCGAACAGGCCAACCAAGACACATGGCGGCTGACGGGACACATGCGAATTCATCGGTGCGGGCGGCGCGCCCATCGACACCACCGTCAAGCGCAACACCGAACGGCTTCTTGGTGTGTCGCTTCAGAACGGCTACGGGCTGACCGAGGCCGCGTCGATTTGCTGGACCCGTTTCGGCGAGACCTACGACGACGAGTCCGTCGGCCGCCCCCTTCCCGGAATGGAGCTGCGGATCCGTGACGACAACGGCCGGGACATCGCTGACGATGCCGTCGGCGAATTGTGGGCGCGTGGACCGAATGTGATGCGGGGTTACTTCCGCAATCCGGACATGACCGAGAAGGTTCTCACGCCTGACGGCTGGCTGAACACGCAGGACCTCGCAAGGAGAGCGCCCGATGGCCGCATCTACATTGCCGGGAGAAAGAAAGACGTCATCATCCGATCCGGATTCAAGGTCAATCCGCTGGAGGTCGAGACGATCCTCAATCGCCATCCCGGCATCGCGCACTCGGCCGTCATCGGCCGGAAGGCCGACGGCAACAACGAAGAGGTCGTCGCTTTCGTCGAACTCATGCAGCCGTTGACCACCCTACCTGATGATCTCGAACAGCATCTGCGGAATTCCCTGTCCGCCTACAAATATCCCAGCGAGATCATCATTCTCCGAGCCCTGCCGCTCGCTCCCAACGGCAAGGTTCTCAAGAACAAACTTCTGGAAACCGCGAAAGGTTTGACATGATGAGCGATCCAGTTCTCTACGAAAGCGCGGATGACATCTGCACGATCACGCTGAACCGGCCTGCCAAAATGAACTCCATCGATGCCGCGACCGAACTCGCGCTGGCTGAGGCCTGGCGTTGTTTCAACGCGAGCAGCGACCGTGTGGCCATTCTGACCGGCGCGGGTCAGAAAGCCTTTTCCGTCGGCAAGGATCTAAGTTCGTCTTCGATTCCGGACTACCGCCGCTTCACGCCGGGCTTCGACATCGAGGTGAGGAAGCCGATCATTGCTGCGGTCAACGGATGGTGCATCGGGGGTGCGCTGACGCTGGTGCAGATGTGCGACCTCTGCATCGCCACGTCGAACACGCGCTTCATGTACCCCGAAGCCAAGATGGGTTTTGCCGGTGGCCTGATTGCGGGACTGGCCGCGCGCATTCCCCACAAGGTCGCGATGGAAATCATGCTGCTGGGAGAGGAATTCTCGGTCGAGCGCGCCTATCAGGTCGGCCTCGTCAACAAGATCGTTCCCGAGGACGAACTGATGCCGGCCGCGAAGGCGTACGCGCGGCGCCTTGCCGATAACGCACCTCTGGTGCTCGAAATGTTCAAGATGTTCGCAGGCGAGATCATTCCAAGCAGCCCCATGGAGCGGGCAAGTCACGCCATGCGCGTCGTGGAGAAAGTCATGGCCAGCGACGATTTTCGCGAAGGTTTCGAAAGCAGCCGCGAGAAACGGACACCGCGTTACACCGGAAAATAAGGCGGGCTGTCCACGACGCTGTTACGCCTTCATCGTGAGAATGCCGCGACGCGGTTCACGAAGCGGAAACGATGCCCGGATAGTATCGCGGGATGACATGGTTCCTGAAGCACGGCGTGCCAATGTTGCTTGTGGCTTCGTCATTAGCGTGGACGGCGCACGTGGTCACATTCATGACGAGCGCGTCGCCACGAGCGAAGGCTGCTTGCGCGGGCAAGACTTCGTTCTGGGACAGCCCGAACGCCTATTTCTGGTGCCTCGATCGCGTCGAGGCCGGCGGCAAGCCGTAACAGTCGTTGCCTTCTCCGGTCTGACGCTGGAAATTGACGGCCGGTAACTGAAGCAAGCATCGGAAGTATTTCCAACAAGCCGTTCGGAGGTATCCAAAACACCTCACGCCACGCGATCGGGAAAAAGAACTTTCAGTTTGTCCTGAAAAATATCGGCAAATTTCTCGAAGCCGGGCTTCGCGGGGTGAAGTTCATTGTGCCAGGAGGCAGGTTGCGACGTCAGCGTTCCTTGGCCGTTGATGAATGTGACGTTGGGTTGGGCGGCCAGAGCCGTCAACATGGCTGCGAATTGCTGCAGCATGGCCTTCACCACCTGCGTCGCGGCATGGCGGGTCGGGAACTTGCGCAAGTCAAATGTCGGCTTCATCCACGGGCCCAGGAAGCAGACCCCGCGTCCATCGGGAATTGCGAAGTCGTAACCCTGAAAGACCAGGTGAGTGTCGGGACTCAACGCGTCGCGCATCGCGATCAAGTCTTCGTATCCGGCCTGCACCAGCGTCAGCGCAGCGCTAAAGCGCGGCTGATTGATGAGGCTGGTCGGGGGCACATTTGGATCCCAGTCCTTGACCCAAAGGGCCATCGGATTATCGACAATGTCATTGCCGCCGCCGGAGAACAGCAGCACATCCCATGGCCCGCCCGCCGGGCAGCCGTTGCGAAATTGCTCGGACAGCAGTTTGCGCTCTTCGACGCCAAGCATAAAGCGCACCTCGTCGCCCGCCTTCGCCATATTCAGGATCGGGACGCCGAGCCGCTGCTCAAGCCGCGGAATAATGCCTCCACCGAAAAAAGGGATCGGATAATCGAACCACGAATCTCCCTCAGCGAAGATCTGCAGCGGCGCGAATGATCCGCCATCCGCTGTGGACCCACCTTGCTTTGCCTTCACCGTACTTTTCTGACGTGGCCTTCGGGCACCACGTCGCTTCATGATGTCCATCGTTGCTTTGTATTCGTCGATACGGCGCTTGCGCTCTTCACGTCGTTCCTTGTTTAGCCGTTCGCGCTCCAAGCCGAGGGCGGCGGGTGACGCCGGCGGCGCAGCGCCCTTACGAACACTTCGTACAGCCCGCTTGGGACTTTTTGCTATGGCGATCGCTTTCGCCTCGTCGAGCGTAACAGGTCCGCTCGCGGGCCCAGGCGCCTTGGTTTTGGCACTCCGCTTGACGCGCGGCTTGACGGACACCGTCTTCTTGGCTTTTTTGGCCTTCTTGCGCTTCGTTGCCACCTGCTACCTCCCAGTGAAATTGCAGTCTGTTCTCGGCTGGCGGATTATTTCGGCTGCGGCACAACCTCGATCTGCTCCACGATCAACATGTAGCCGACGATGAAGCCGTTGCAGCTCACCTGTTTGCCCACATATTTCTCCAGTGTCCGGTCACCATAGGCCGGACCTTGCTTGCGCTTGAGGACCAACCGGCGGCCGTCCGCCTCCAGCCAAATCGCTTCGCGCTGGCTCTTGCTTCCGGTGCCGAAAGGGCCGCTCACCACCCTGCCCGTCAAGCCATCGACACGTTTCGGATGATCGTCGTTATTGTCCACTACTTCTCCGTATAAACCCGATATCCAACAATCCTACCCTCCACCTCTTTTGCTACGGCGACAATCCTAAGCGCCTCTGTATGTTCTAATGGCCGTTTCGGCTGATAGACGGCAACATGGTAGCGCGATGCAGTCGACACGGCCTTGCTGCCACGGGGGCGCGCACCCTTTGGTACTTGTACCTTGAAGGCCGTGAATGTCTTTGTCCCAATTCCTGCGACGCGTGCGATATTGGCGAGCGCCCTTTCAACGGGCGCGGATTTGCGCGCCTTGCCGGCCTTCCGCGACGCCGTCGGCTTTGTCGCTTGCAGCATTTCACCTTCGATCCGTAATTTAGCACGGCGTTCAAGGCGCTGCTGACGTTTAGCCGCGTGAACATCGGTCCCTCTGGGAATGCTGGTTGCACTCTCAATTTTCACTGGAGTAATCGAGGGATCGCCAAGCAGGTAAAACTGGCCGAGCGTTTTCAAATCCGCCGGATCAAGTTCGCCGGTCTGCTTGACGAAGCGCTGCCGCGCCGTTAGCGCGGCGCGACCTAGTGACGATCCCTCGAGCACGGCCAGCAGGAAATACTGGGTAATCAAATCGGCTGCTCCGTTGCCGACCGCCGGCCCGTAAGCGATGGTCGTGCTGCCAAAGAAACCATACGCGCCTTGAATCAGGTAGCGTTGGCAGATCGGCAGCGGGCTCGACAGGGTAATGGAGTCATACAGCTCTGCTCCGTAGCAGCATTCCACCGCAGCAACCGTTCCGATCTTGATCTTTTTCTTGATGCCGTTGCTGGTTAGCGAGATCGGTTGTGCTGTCCCCTTCTCACCGTAAAATTCCGGCGTGTTCGATGCGCCGTGACAGTTGATAAAATGGGATAGCGGTGCCAAGCGAGCAGCCGGGTGTGTCGGGCCGTTCGGCGGCGCTAGCGTGAGCCTGTCGGAATTTCCGAAAGCGTTCGAGAGACTCAGTTCCGTCGACTTGCGCCACGAGTCGGTCGACATCCCAAAATATGTGGCATAGGCCGCGACATTCTGACTGCGATATTTTGAGGCCATAGAAAGCAGCGAAATGATGTGAGACGGCTCGGGGGCGCCAGCCAAATCCGGAAGCCGCCCGACGACGCGGACCGGCCCCTTGAATTTCGCGATATCGCGTGAGTACGGCGCGTCGCAGGCATACGGTAAATCACCGAGTGCGTATCGATCCGGCTCATTGGGCGGATCAAACAACGGGTTCGACAAATCCTGATGCGGCACCACATCGGGGGCGCCCAGGATCATCAAATATTCGGGGTTGGCGATCCGAAAAATCGCGTCGACCGCTTCCTTGTTTTGCTTCGGACCGATGGGATCAGTAACGGCGCGCCCTTTGAAACGTTTCATGGCGACGGCATCATCAAGATAGACGAACTGACTCTTGATGCCGAGCTTTGCATCGGCAGCGATCAATGCCTCGACTGCCCGTTTGATTTTCGCAACGCCAGCAGCGCCATATTTTCGCGTCAACGCTTCGCGATTACTCACAATAATTTTGTCAATCATAATGCTCCCCCTAAAAAATGCGCGTTCTCCCCAGATCAAATTACGTTTTAGCTTTATGTCGTCGCGATATCTGCGTTTCGATTTTCGTTAAATTGGGGCGCAGGCACGCTGGTAAATCAATCAACGGTAGACCGACCAAATAGCCGGTCTCAACTTGCGTTAGTCAACCGCAATATCTTCACACAATTCTGGTGCGAATACTCCGCAATTTGTAGACGACACTCTTCCCAAACCCGGATGATCGCGTTCGCAGTGCGGGATGTACGTAATCGGTGGCCAGACAACCGGCCCTTGAAGGTTGGAAGTACAAAGAAAGCTTCAATAGTAGTTGGCGGCCAACGCGCCGTCGAAGCCCCTCGTCGGCTAAGATTTACGCGACGAATGACTCCAGAAAACGAGCACGCTAGCGGCGCATCGTCGCCAAGAGATACTTATTAGTAACCCCAGCGGCGCCAGCCATAACGATAACCCCAGTACGGCCTGTAGGGACGGCCGTAGTATCCGTAATATGGCCTGTAGCCATAGTAGGAAACGTAGCGGGGAGCGTAATAGGGACGCGGAGCATAGGCATAGGGTGAATACCCGTAATATGGACCACCGCCATAGTAGCCGTACGGACCGT
Source organism: uncultured Alphaproteobacteria bacterium (assembly GCA_963751855.1). Classification (GTDB taxonomy): domain Bacteria; phylum Pseudomonadota; class Alphaproteobacteria; order Rhizobiales; family Xanthobacteraceae; genus Afipia. The sequence goes on from CAVVWF010000003.1 coordinate 61,324, forward strand.
CAGAATAGCCGTATGGGCCATAACCGTAGGCGCTGCTCGCGATGGCACCGCCGATCAGCGCGCCTGCTGCAAGTCCGACGCCGGCGCCGCCCCAGCCCCAACCACCTCCGCGCCACCCTCCACCCCAACCACCTCCGCGCCAGCCGCCCCATCGTACCTGGATGGTGCTTCCGGCGGTCGTGGATTTCATTGCGTCAACGTTGGTCGGTAACGGGGCTGCGGCCGCCGAACCGAGGCAGCCGACCGTCAAAGCTCCCGCGAACGCACAGACAACCGCTGTTCTGACGATATTCATGGCTGTACTCCATCATGAGTTCCCGCGCATCGGCATAATTAATCAGCAACGGCTGGGTTCCATTTCAAATGCGTCAAATTTTGAAATTGCACCGCAGCGTGTGACAGCAGGCGGCGAGTGATAGTCTCACAGGAAAGATAATGTGAGGGCGGGCGTTTCCACCAAAGCATGTGCAACATATTCCAATGCACTCGCCACCTTCATGCGATCGACAGGGCCGCCGATGCAAATCCGGACGGCTTCGGGCACCTGACCGCTGACAACGAACGCATCACTCCCAACGACCCCAATCCCGGTCGAACGCATGTGCTCGACGAAAGCCGAACGAGTCCAGGGCTTCGGTAGCGGCACCCATATGTTGAAACTCAGCAGATCACCCCGATAAGCCCCCTTGGGCATGATCTTCGCAGCGAGCATCTGCCGCGCTGTCGTCTCCGCGCGAATGAACCGCAGCATGGTGTCCGCAGTGCCGTCTTCGATCCAGCGCGTTACCAACGCGACGGTGAAAGGCGATGCCATCACGGTTGCCGCCCGCAAGGCGGAAGCAAATGGCCACGCTGAGCGAGTATCAGGCGCCACCACATATGCTGCGCGAAGTCCCGCGCCGATGCACTTGGCAAGACCAGCGACATGCCACGTGATATCCGGCGCAATCGCAGCGAAAGGAGAATGCCCGTGGCCATGCTCGGGGATGAAGCCATAAGCGTCGTCCTCGATAATCGGAATATGAAACCGCCGCGCAATGGTGACGATCTCGCGCCGCCGCTCATCCGGGATCGTCAGGGTCGTCGGATTCTGCAATGTCGGATTGAGATATATTGCTTTCGGTTTGCGCTTCTTGCACGCGTCAACCAATGCCTGGGGCTCGATGCCGTCGTCATCCATCGGCAGACCGACAAGTTCGACACCGAGTTGCGCAGCGATCGAACGGATACCTGGATAGGTAATAGCTTCACACAGAATGGTTTCGCTCGGCTTGGCGAGGATCGAAACGATCCCGACCAATGCCGGGTGTGCACCTGGCGAAACAAACACGCGATCCTGCGCGGGCACCAACGCGCGACGTCCGAGCCAGCTTGAAGCAGCGTCCTTGTCCGCCTGCGAGCCGCCGAAGCCCTGATAGCGCAGCAACGCGACAATATCGCGCGTGACGTATTCGACACCGGCCTGCATCCGCGCGATCAGCTCCGGATCGTCGGGTTCCGGCGGCAGGTTCATTGACAAATCCACGGGACGGGGCGGCAACGCCTGCGACGTCCGGCGCGGCCGCGGCTTGTCGCGCACGAACGTCCCCTGTCCGACCTTGGATTCGATCAACCCGCGCTTCTGCGCCTCGACATAACCTCGTGCGACCGTGGTGAAATCTATGTCGAGACGTTTGGCGAGCTTGCGCTGCGGCGGCAGACGATCGCCCAACACAAGCCGGCCCGCGACGATGTCATCAGCGATCGCATCTGCGATGGCGAGATAGCGCGGCTTGTCACTGTTGGAAATATCCGGACGCCAATCGGCCATTGGAACTCACCTGTCAATTGATGCTATATTGACTGCATAATTGATGTAGGCGCATATGCCAAGTTATCCGATCAGGATTGCTGACACTCCTGGTTCCGCGCCAGCTTCCTGCTGAGCAAAAAGGCGCTTTGCCTAGTTTAAATAGGCAACTTTTCGAGACCGTCGAAACGACCATTCAAATCTCCAGTCAATATTGAATGCATGCTTGAATGCAAATTGAATGTTTTGATTATTCGGTGTGCAGAATGCGCTTTGGCACATTGATTGCAAATCCTTGAACCGTGTCCGGAGGACCGGATCATAACAAGGAGTGCAAGATGCCCGCAGTCACCATGCCCGCCAGACAGAAAGGCGACTTTCTGGTCGATTACGAAGAGAAGGTTTTTGAAGACGTTAAAGCCAAGCCAGGCGAGAAAGCACTGGTGACATTTCACACCGTTGCATTCGAAGGCTCGATTGGTCTCGTCAATATTCTTCAGGCGCTGCGCTTGCAGCGAAAGGGCTTCGAAACCTCGATCCTTCTCTACGGTCCCGGCGTCACGCTCGGCGTGCAGCGCGGTTTTCCGAAGATCGGCGACGAAGCTTTCCCCGGCGCGCAGAACTTCAACAACCAACTTACCAAGTTCATGGAAGAAGGCGGCAAAGTCTATGCCTGCCGGTTCGCGCTGCAGGCGCTTTATGGCCACGGCGAGCCATCTCTTATTCCCGGCATCAAGCCGATCAATCCGCTCGATGTGCTCGACCTCACGTTAATTCACCGCAACGACAACGCCTTCATGCTTCACACCTGGACGCTCTAACGCCACAGACGAAGGAGAACAGGTCATGCCGGAGAAACGGATCGTCAAAGTCGCAGCGGTGCAGATCGCTCCCGACCTTGAGACGCCGACGGGAACACTCGACCGCGTACTCGCGGCAATTGCGGAAGCTGCCGGCAAGGGTGCACAGCTTGCAGTCTTTCCCGAGACGTTCGTCCCCTGGTATCCCTACTTCTCCTTCGTCCGTCCGCCGGTGCTGAGCGGTGCCGAACACATCCATCTCTACGACAACGCCGTGGTGGTTCCCGGTCCAGTGACCGTGGCGGTGGCGCAGGCCGCAAAACGACACGGCATCGTCATCGCGCTTGGCGTCAACGAACGCGACCATGGCTCGCTCTACAACACGCAACTCATATTCAATGCCGACGGCTTCCTTCTGCTGAAGCGTCGCAAGCTGACGCCGACCTTTCATGAGCGGATGATCTGGGGCCAGGGCGACGCGGCCGGACTGAAAGTCGTGGATACAAAGGTCGGCCGCATCGGCGCACTCGCCTGCTGGGAGCACTACAATCCGCTCGCCCGCTACGCTCTGATGGCGCAGCACGAAGAAATTCACATCGCACAATTTCCGGGTTCGCTGGTTGGTCCGATCTTCGCCGACCAGATCGAAGTGACGATCCGGCACCATGCGCTGGAAAGCGGATGCTTCGTCGTCAATTCAACGGGTTGGCTGACCGAAGAGCAAATCGCAAAGATCTCGCCGGATGAAGGCCTGCGCAAGGGCCTGCGCGGCGGCTGCATGACCGCGATCATTTCGCCCGAAGGTAATCACGTGGTGCCACCACTGACCAGCGGCGAAGGCATCCTCGTTGCCGACCTTGACATGGCGCTGATCGTCAAGCGCAAGCGCATGATGGATTCCGTCGGGCACTACGCCCGCCCCGAACTGCTGTCGTTGCTGATCGATGATCGCCCGACCGCGCCCATGAACACTACTCTCGCCTCTTTCACGTCTGCCTCCGGAGAACAGTCCGATGAAACCTCTGATGTCGCACGACCAGCCGTCAGCGATGCCGACGGAGCAACTGATCAACGAGTTGCAATCCTTCGGAGCTCGTCTCGTTGATCCCAAGAGCAGCTCCATAAGCCGTCGCGGCGGCGCCGGGCCATCGGACCACACCCCGTTCACCATCGACGGAGCGACCGTCATGGTGCCCGTTCACAATGCGCCGGCATTCGAGAGCCCGTATCTTGTCGAGAAGCCGGATGCGCGCGGCAACAGCCAAATCAGCCGCGACGGCGTTGTACTGGGCAAGGTGTCGTTTCCGCTGCGGCCAAAGTTCTATGACCTGACCACTGCCGACGGCATTCCCTATTCGAAGATCGCGACCCTTCACGGCCGCGACGTGCTGGCGACCACGGTGCTGCAGACCTGCATCCGCTATCAAAGCCGTACCAAAACCTGCCAGTTCTGCGCCATCGGCCAGTCGCTTGCCGCGGGACGCACCGTCGAGCGCAAGACGCCGGCGCAGCTTGCGGAAGTAGCCAAGGCTGCCGTCGAACTCGACGGTGTCAAGCATATGGTGATGACGACGGGCACGCCGCCCGGCAACGATCGGGGTGCAGCAATCCTTGCCGAGAGCGCGGCCGCCGTGAAGGCGGCGGTCAATCTCCCGATTCAGGTGCAATGCGAGCCGCCCGACGATGATCGCTGGTTTCAACGCCTGAAAGACTCCGGAGCCGACGCGGTCGGCATGCACCTGGAAGCTGTCACGCCTGATATCCGCAAAAGGATCATGCCGGGCAAAGCGCAAGTCTCCATTGAACGCTACTTCTCCGCATTCGAAGCGGCCGTCCCCGTCTTCGGTCGCGGCCAGGTCTCGACCTATATCCTTGCTGGGCTTGGCGACAGCAGCGAAAATGTCCTCGACATCTGCCGGCGACTGATCGCCATCGGCGTGTACCCGTTCGTTGTGCCATTCGTGCCAATCGCGGGTACGCCGCTGGAAAGTCACCCAACCCCTCCGCCTGCTTTCATGCACGGCATCCTGCAACCGCTGTCGCAGCTGCTTCGCGACGGAGATCTCAACTCCAGCGACGTGAAGGCCGGTTGCGCCAAATGCGGCGCCTGCTCCGCTCTATCCATCTATGAGCGGAGGACGAACGCATGATGTTCGAACCTTTCGCTCCCTTTCTTGCGTCGGAATTCCAGGTCAAGTTTGCCACAGAAAACTGGGAGAAAGCAGCCGCAGCAGCTTTGCGCCGAAAAGTCTTCTGCGGCGAACAACACGTGTTCGCCGAAAGCGATCGCGATGGCACCGACGAATTCGCAATTCCGCTCGTCGCGATTTCGATGCTCGGCGTCGCAGCAGGCGACGTCGTCGGCACCGTCAGAATCCATCCCGACGAGATCGAGGCAAACGTCTGGTGGGGATCACGCCTTGCGGTCGAAAAAAGCTATCGCCGGCTTGGTGCTGTCGGAGCCGGTCTCATTCGTCTGGCTGTGTCGTCAGCGCACGGGCGCGGGTGCCAGCGCTTCCTTGCCAACGTCCAGAGTCAGAACGCGTTGCTGTTCCAGCACCTCCACTGGCGTTCTCTCGGCGAGTTCGAACTGCTTGGCCGCCCACATCACCGGATGGAAGCGGACCTTGCTCACTACCCGCCGTTCATGACGCCCGAGACCGGCTTCCTTTCCCTTCCGAAAGCAGCGTGACCATGACAGCGGCGTTCGCGATCGATCGACTGGCCGAGCGGCTTCGCCGCAGCAAAGGACTCGCGGCCAAAAGCGATATCGCTAGCGTCGCCGCTGCACTGGGTTTGGCGGGCGATCAGGCTATTGCCGTTGGCGACGATTGCGCCGCGATTCCCGACGCCGACGGCTACACACTGTTCGCCATCGAAGGCTTCATGAACGAATTCGTCGCGGGGGATCCCTGGTTCGCCGGCTGGTGCGGCATCATGGTGCAACCTGTCGGATGTCGCGGCAATGGGAGGCCGCCCCCTCGCCGTTGTGAATGCCATATGGTCGGATGGCGAAGACGCGGCATCACCGGTCCTCGAGGGATTAAAGAGCGCTTCGCGCATATTCGGCGTACCCATTGTCGGCGGACACACCAATACCCGAAACGCCCACGCGCAATTCGCCGTCGCCATCCTTGGCCGCGCCAAGAAACTACTGACGAGCTTCGATGCTTCGCCGGGCGATCGTCTGATCGCAGCCGTTGATCTTGCGCGGGCGTTATCGCGATCCTTTTGCCAACTGGGAAGCGGCGACGGATGCACCGCCGGACCGTTTGCGCGCCGATCTCGAAATTCTGCCGCTGATTGCAGAGGCGGGTCTTGCGAAAGCCGCCAAGGATATCAGTCAGGGCGGCATAATCGGCACCGCGGCAATGCTCGCGGAGTGCTTCCGGTGTCGGCCTGTCGATCAATCTCGTCATCGATCCCGAAGCCGGAAGGTGTCGATCTGGAGCGCTGGCTGCAAACCTTTCCGAGCTTCGGTTACCTGCTGTCCGTTCGTCGCGGATCGTGTCGACGATGTCCTGGTCGCGCTTTCGATGGACGAGGCATCGCCGGCTCGCGTCAATCGGCGATGTAACGGCAGGCACGACCGTCAGCCATTGGCAATGGCTGCGCAGCGCGAAATCATTTGGGATTTTGCGCAAAGCCCGCTTGATTGGATGCGGGCCGAGCGTCACCGCCAGACGGACGGGTGCTGCGCATGAACGGGCGCATGCATCTCGCCTGCGCATTGCGATCCTGACTCATTCGACCAACGCGCGCGGTGGCGTAATCCATGCGCTGGAACTTGGCGGAAGCGTTAACGCGTCTCGGCCATACCGCTGTCGTTCACGCGCCGGACCGAAAGTGGCAAGGGCTTCTTCCGCACGATCGAATACCGGAGACGATCTCGGTTCCGGCGTCGCCCGTAGACCGGCGACATCGCTGAGATGGTCGAAACGCGTGTCGCTGACTACGTCTCAGTACTTCGAGAATCCGGCACATCGTCGCTTCGACGTCTTCCATGCTCAGGACGGTATCTCAGGCAACGCCATCGCAACGCTCAAGCAGCGCGGACTGATCCCGGCTTCGTCCGGACCGTCCATCACATCGACAATTTCAGCGATCCGCACCTGCAGGCATTGCAGCAGCGCTCGATCGAAACGGCGGATGAACTCTTCGTGGTCAGTCAGATGTGGTCGGATCGTATCGCCGCCGAACTGTCCAAGAACGCGCTATCATCGTCGGCAACGGGGTTGATACGTGGCGGTTATTCAGCAAGATCGTCCGCCGACGACGTTGCGCTGCGCAACCGGTTATCCGGCATTCGCGGGACCCGGTGTTGCTCTGCATCGGCGGTATCGAGGAACGCAAGAACTCGATCTTAAATCCTCGAAGTCCTTCCGGCAGTTGCGCGCCATCCGTCCTACCGGCGCAACTGCGTGATCGCGGGCGGCGCATCCGTACTCGATCACAGGGCGTATCGTCGGCAGTTTCAGATCGGCGCTCGATCGCTGCCGGCCTTCCTGCCAGCGCCGTGATTCTGACCGGCGTGCTGGCGGACGTCGACATGCCGTCGCTCTACCGGCTGGCGGACGCGCTGGTGTTCGCTTCGATCCGGGAAGGTTTTGGCCTCGTGGTGCTGGAAGCCATGGCGAGCGGCTTGCCGGTCATCGCGTCGCACATTCCGCCGTTCACCGAATATCTCACGGATGACGACGTAATCTGGTGCGATCCACTTCAGCGTCGGTTCGATTGCGAACGCGATGGCAAGCGTGCTTGCAGACTCCCATTCGCACTAGCTGTCAGCCAACGGGATACTCGGTGGCGCGTCGTCACGACTGGCTGCGGACGGCGCGCGCTCATCTTCCGGTCTATGAATTGATGAAGGAGACGCACCATGCCTGAGATGCGCTTTCAAATCCGCTGGCCGGATGGCGCAGACGAAACATGCTATTCGCCGTCACTGGTCATCAAGGATCACCTCGCGGTCGGCGTATCCTATTCGCGTCTCCGATTTTCTCGTACGCAGCCGCACGGCGCTGATGATCGCAAGCGAACGTGTGCGCGAGAAATACGGCATTCCGTGCTCACGCGCGCTCGGCCAGCTTGCGCGCATCGAGGACCACGCACGCGATTTACGCCATCGCCGCCGCGGGCACGTCACTATCGTCGCATTCGAAGAATGATTTTCAGAAATCCGTGGAGCCAACCATGCCCTCACCTACACCGCATTATCCCGTCATCATCATCGGCGGCGGTCAGGCCGGTCTCGTCGATCAGCTACCATCTCAACCGCAGCCACATCGATCATATCGTGCTGGAAAAAAACGCCATCGCACATTCATGGAAGACCCAGCGCTGGGACGCATTCTGCCTCGTGACGCCGAACTGGCAGTGCCAGTTGCCGGGCTTTCCCTATCCGGGCAACGATCCAAAGGGCTTCATGCTGCGGGACGAGATCGTCGCCTATGTGGAAAACTATGCCAAGCGTATCGCGCGCACCCGTCGATGGAAGGCGTCGGGGTCACGCGCCTCAGGCAGCAACCGGATGGCCGCTTTTTGCTGGAAACGACATCGGGAGAGATGTCTGCAGACAACATCGTGCTCGCTGTCAGCGGCTATCACATACCCAACGTGTCCGCGCGTTGCGGAGCGGATCGATCCAACCAATCACGCAAATCCATTCGTCGGCCTATCGCAATCCGTGCCAGCTTCCCGATGGGGAGGTCCTTGTGGTCGGCAGCGGCCAGTCCGGTTGCCAGATCGCAAAGACCTACATCTCGCCGGGCGTAAGGCTTCATCTGGCGGTTGGCAGCGCGCCGCGACTGTCCGCGCATCTATCGCGGCCGCGATGCGGTGGAATGGCTCGACGACCTCGGCCAGTATGATCTTCCTGTCGATACAGCACTCGCTGCAAGGAGAAGGTCCGGAAGAACGCCAATCACTATCTCACCGGACGTGACGGTGGCCGCGACATCGACCTGCGCAAGTTCGCGCAGGAAGGTATGCAACTCTACGAAATCCGTCAAATTTTGAAGTTGCACCGCAGCGTCGACAGCAGGCGGCGAGCCGGGGCCGATCCCCCATTCGCCATGGCCCACCTAGCTGCTCAACGCGTTTGGTTGACGGAGCCGCCAATTTCCGCCGTGTCGTATTCGGCGACGCAAAAGAAAGAGCGGAGCCAACGCGAAGAATGACACGGCCAGTAGTGGAAATCCGGCCGCCGGCGAATGGGAGGCACCATCCATCCCAAGATCGCTTGCGCGAGCGAATCCACGGCGTGGGGAACAATTCGGTGGTGTAGCCGAGACCCGTACCGAAACTGCCGAGGTCAGGAAATTTGCGCCCGCACAGACTATCGCTCGAAGGCAAGCGATGCTGGCGGCGCTGCCTAAAACTCAAATGTCTTTACGTTGTAACCAGCAGGCTGGCTCCGCTCGAAGGCTGCAGCGGCGCGCACCACATCGTCTTCGCAATGGGATCGTCCGACTATCTGGAGGCCGACCGGCATGCCGTCCGGTGCGATACCGGCGCAAACCGATGCGGCCGGCTGTCCGGTCAGGTTGAACGGATAGGTGTAGTACACCCATGACACCAGGTTTCGATCGCTCAGCGCGTCAGGAATATTCTTGCCCACATCGAGCGAGGTCACGGGAAGAACGGGCGAGATCAGAAGATCGTACTTCTCGAAGAAGGTACGAATCTTGTCGCGCAACGCGTAGCGCGCGAACACCTTGGTGTAGTAGTCGCGCATGTCCTGCGATAGCGCCGGTTCAAGCACTTCGGCGACCGCCGGGTCGAGCAAGATCACGCTGATTTTCCATGAACGATCGCAGACCGAATGCCGACACCCGCGTAGAATTCCGCCGTCCAGAGATCGGCCGGGTCGGCTGTCGAAGACGTTCTCGACGAGTTCGACCCGACAGCCGAGGTCTTCGAATGTACGGGCCGCGTTATCGGTCAGTTTCATCGACTTCGGGATCCGGCCGCGCATACCCCAGTGTCGGGCTGTAGGCGATCTCGCAGATCCGGCCACGGATGCGCGCGGCCGCGCCGAGCACATCGGGCACCGGCCCGGCAACGCCGAACGGATCGCGGCGATCAAGACCGGCGATGACGGAGAAAAGCAGCGCGGCATCCGTTACCGATCGCGCGAGCGGGCCGACATGAGCGAGCGTCGGCGTCGCGGATGTCGGCCACACCGGCACGCGGCCGAATTGTCCCTTCAATGCCCGCCAATCCCGTAAAGGCAGCAGGGAATACGGATCGAACCGCCGCCATCGGTGCCGAGCGCGAAGGGCGTGATGCCCGCCGCAACCGAAGCGGCTGCCCCGGCACTCGATCCGCCCGGTGTCTTGTCCAGATTCCACGGATTGCGCGTGATGCCGGTGAGCGGACTGTCGCCGACCGGCTTGCAACCGAACTCGCTGGTCGTGGTCTTGCCGATCAGGATGCCGCCGGCGGCCTTGGCGCGCTCGACTGCAGGCGCGTCGACCGTCGCGACATTGGTTTTCATCGTGCGCGAGCCCGAGGCGTAGCCGACGCCTTTGACCGCCATCAGATCCTTCGCGGAAAATGGAATCCCGTGAATGGCGCCCAAGCGGCGCGCCCTTCATGACGGCATCTTCCGCCACCTTCGCCGCGGCGAGAGCCTCTTCCGGCATCAGAGTGATAAAATGCGTTCAGCGTCGACTGCGTGCCTCGGCCTTTGCCAGCGCACGCTTCGTCAGATCGACTGGCGATATCTCCTTGGCCGCGATGCGACGGCGCATCTCCATCGCGCTCATGGTATCGAATTCGGCCGACATCGGGTGCACCTCTTTGGCAGGAAGCAGAAAGTCCGGACGCTCCTTTACCGAAGCGTCCGGATCAGTTTTGGAGAGCTCAGTTTTGAGCCGCGTTCAGTTCAGGATGGCGAAAGCGCGAACCGGAGAGCCGGAGCCGCCCTTGAACTTGAGCGGCACGCCGAAGAACTGGAATTCGCCCTTCCCGAGCAGCTCTTCGAGATTCACCAGCCATTCCCAGTGGCTGATGCCGAGGTCGCGGCACAGCCGATGCTGCGCGAAGATGTTGTCGGTCGGCTTGTCGGTCGACGGGCCTTCGACGCCGTGCATCTTCGATCCGCGATCGTAGAGCCATTTGGTTGCTTCGACGGTCAGCAGCGGATTCTTCCAGACCGAATCGAGCCCGGGATAGTTGCGCTTGTGAAAGCCGGTGCACAGCAGGACGATGTGCCCGTCGACCTTCACGCCGGCCTTCTTCTCCGCCGCTTCCATGTCCGCGGCGGTGATGTCGCCAAGATCCGGAATGTGCTGCAGGTCGAAGCAGACCGCCTTGCCCATGAAGGTGTCGAGCGGCATTTCGTCGACCGCGGCTCCCTTCGGATTGACATGCCGGTAGGCGTCGACATGCGTACCGACGTGGTCGAGCATGCGCGATGAAGTTGGTCTGGAATGTCATCGCGTCGCCGGGCACGCCGAGATTTGCTGCCTTCGTGCTTTCGTGGCTCATATGCACCGCGATGACCGGCCGCTGAAACAGCTTGTGCGCCGGCATGTTGTCTTCGATGGTCAGGCTGAGATCGATTACGCGTTGAGCCATGGTTACTCCTTAGGCTTTTGGGGTTGAGGTTGTTGACTTCTTCTTGCCGAGAAAGGCTTCCATCACCTCGGGATCGCGCGCCAATGTCGCCGCTCGGTCCTTCACGCGCAATTCGTCCGTTGGCAGACGACAAAGCCATAGTCGGCGATCGCCAGCGCGTATGACGCAAGCTGCTCAACCAGGAGGATGGTCAGCCCTTCCTTGTTGAGCGTCGTCAGCACGCGTCATCAATTGATCGACGATCTTCGGCGCGAGTCCGAGCGAGAGTTCGTCGATGATGAGAAGCTCGGGCTGCGCCATCAGTCCGCGCGCAATGGCGAGCATCTGCTGCTCGCCGCCGGACATGCTGCCCGCCTGCTGATGCAGGCGCTCCTTGAGGCGCGGAAACAGCTCGAGAATCTTTTCCAGCGACGGATCGCGAGCCCTGTTGCTTGAGTCCGCCATGCAGCGTAGGCGCCGAGGATCAGATTGTCTTCGACGGTCTGGTCCGGAAAAAGCAGCCGCCCTTCCGGCACCATCACCAGCCCGCGCGCGACCTTGCGGTCGGCGCTGAGGCCCGTCGTATCTTCGCCGCGAAAATAGACCTTCCCGCCTGACGGACGCACGAGACCGGTAGCGCCGCGCACCATCGAGGACTTGCCGGCGCCGTTGTTGCCGATGACGGCGACAAGCTGCGCCGCGTTTGACCTGAGCGAGATGTCACGCACGGCGATCGCAGCGCCGTAGCGCAGTTCAAGGTTGCGAATTTCGAGCAGAACTTCGCTCATGCGCCGCGTCTCCGCGCGACTCGGCATGAGCGAGCGAAGTGCCGAAATAAGCCTCGATGACGCGCGGATCGTTCTGGATGACGGCAGGCGTATCGCTGGCGATCACCTGGCCGTAGTCCAGCACCGTGACCGTGTCCGCCAGCGCCATGATCAGATCGACATGGTGCTCGATCAGCAGCACGGAAATGCCAAGCGCCGCGATCTGGCGGATCATCGGCTTCGAGATCGTCGATCTCCTGCGTGGTCAGTCCGGCGGCCGGCTCATCGAGCAACAACAGCCGCGGCTTTGCCGCAAGCGCCCGCGCGATTTCGAGACGGCGCTGCAGACCGAACGGAAGAAAACGCGCGGCTTCATTCGGCATATTGCGACAGACCGACGAAGCCGAGCAAGACCGATCGCGGTTCGCCGACATTCGAATTCCTCACGCCGCATGCGCGGGAGTTCGCAGCAGCGCGTGCAAGAGGCCGTAGGACAGGCGCTGGTCATAGCCGGCCATGACGTTTTCGAGCACGCTCAGTGTCGCCGAACAGTTCGGTGTTCTGAAACGTTCGCGCGAGTCCGAGCCGCGCGATGTCGCGCGACCGCTGGCCCGTCAATTCGATGCCGTCAAGTTCACAACGGCCTTCGTTGGGACGGTAGAATCCGGAGATGGTGTTGACGAATGTGGACTTGCCGGCACCATTGGGACCGATCAAGCGCGTGAATTTCCCCGCCCTTCACCCGCAACGAGACATTGGACAATGCCGTCAGGCCGCCAAAGCGCACGGTGAGCCCATTGGCGACCAGTTCGGCCGCAAGTTCGTGCTTGTCGTGACGCAGCGTCGTCTCAGCGGGAAGCCCTTCCGAAGCGTCTGGAACGGCATCGGCGGGCCGGAAGCGATCAAGCACCAGTCGCAAGGTCCCGAGGATGCCGCGCGGCAGCACGAACATCACCAGCAGCGAGCAGCGCACCGTAGGCGAATTTTTGCCAGAGCTGGAATTGCTGCAGATACTCGGGAAGATAGGTCAGGATGTAGGCGCCGATCACCGGTCCGAAGGTCGACCCCGCACCGCCGAGGATCACCATCAGCAGAAAACGCACGCTGTCGGAGAAGGTGAAGATGTCCGGCGAGATATACGAATTCAGAAAAGCGTAGAAGGTGCCGGCGAGTCCTGCGGTCACGGACGATATGACGAAGGCCAGTCGTCCGCATGCCGGTCGGATTGATGCCGAGCGCGCGCGACGCCGTCTCGCTTTGCGAGACCGCGAGCATGGTGCGGCCGTAACGCGATATTTTCAGATTGTGGATCAGCAGCGTGAAGACAAACAGCGTGCCCGCAAGAACGGCGTAGAAGGCAAATCCCGACAGCTTGATGCCGAACACATTTGGCCGCGGAATTGAGGTGAGACCCGTGGTGCCGCCGGTCAGCGATTGCCATTCGATGGCGACGTTCTCGACGATGATGCCGAACGCGATCGTGACGACGGCGAGATAGACGCCGCGAACGCGCACCGTCGGATAGGCCAGCAGCACGCCGAATGCATCCGGAGACGATGGCCGCGCCGATGCAGGATGCGACGATGTCGAAGCCAAGCCGCGTGGCAAGGATCGCCCCTGTATAAGAGCCAAGCGCAAACAGGCCCGCCTGCCCCAGCGAAACCAGCCCGGTCAAGCCGACCAGAACATTCAGACCCACCGCAATCATGCCGTAGATCAGAAACAGCATGAACAGCCGCAGTTCGTATTCGTTGTCTGCCATCAACGGAACGGCGACAAGAATGATCGCGAAGATCGAGAAAGCCGATCGGAACGAGGTATCTCATACCTTGAGAACCTCGCGCTTGCCGAACAGGCCCTGCGGAAAGACCAGCAGCACCAGAATCATCACACTGAAGCCGATGATTTCGCGCGCGGCGGTCGAGATATAGCCTTCGACGAATTTCTCCATGATGCCGAAGCCGAGCCCGGCGATGACGACGCCGGGCGCACTGGTGATGCCACCGATGATCGCGACCGCAAATCCCTTCAGCCCCAGGATCGCGCCCATGCTCGCGGAAACCTGAATCACCGGCGCGACCAGCACGCCGGCAGCAGCGCCGAACAGCGACGCAAGGCCGAAGGACAATGCGACGATGCGATTGACGTTGATGCCCATCAGAGCCGCGGCACGCTTATCATGCGCGACAGCCTGCATGGCGCGACCGATCAGCGTATGCCGCTGCATCAGCTTCAGGCCGATCATCACGAGGATCGCGACGACGGGAATGAGCAATTCCTGCGGATAGACGCCTGCGCCGAAAATATGAACGGCGCTCTTCACGCCGGGCGACGGCAGTGGTCGCGAGAAGCCGCCGAATTGCAACGTCGCCAGCGCCTCGATCATGACGCCGACGGCAATCGTGGTCAGCATCCAGCCGATCGACGTTGCCGTTCCCGCGAACGGGCGAACGGCGAAGCGCTCAAGCAACACGCCGAATATTCCGCCCGCGATCACCGCCAGCAGAGCACGCGAGCGGCAACGGCATTCCCGCGTCGACGCCCAGCACCGCAAGCACGGCGCCGAGCATCAGCGTGTCGCCATGCGCGAAGTTCACCGCCTTGGCCGCCGACCACATGATGTGGAAGCCGAGCGCGACCAGCGCGTAGATGCCGCCGATGGCGAGGCCCGACAGAATGTATTGAATGATTGTCGTCACAAATAACCCAGTCGCTCGACAAGAGAGGCAGGATGGCTTCCGCAACAGTTCACCCGACGCGCGTCCGCCGCCTCCGCGGAGTTGTCGAGCCTTAAGTTGCGGCGCCTTTCAGGCGCTGCGCCTAATGTGGATGAACCTGTCACGGTGATGTTGAGCAGCGCTCAACAGCCGTCAGTGGGTTTTGCCGTAAGTGGTTTGATCGATCGGCAGCAGCTTGCCGTCCACCCAAGCCGTGAGCTTGTAGTATTTGGGCAGGATCGCATCCTGGCGTTCCGGATCGGACGCATCGAACGCCGGCTTGTAGTCCGCGACGAGACCGTCATAGTCCACTGTGTAAAGAGCTTCGCGGACCTTCTTCCAATCATAGGTGCCGGCCTTCTCGATCGCCTTGGCGACGATATAGACGGCGTCATAGGCATTGGCGACGCCCGATCCCATCTTGATGTCCGACGGATCCTTGAGGCCGTACTTCGCCTTGATCTTGTCCCACAGCGCCTGCTTCTTCGGGTCCATCGCCCCCATGAATGTGTAGGTCTGGATCACCTGCACGCCGTTGGCGAGCGGACCGGCGAGTTCGCCGAGATTTCCGGCGATGCCCCAGGCGCCGATAATGGTTGGCTTCCAGCCGACCTTGTCCATCGAGCGCACGATCTGGTTGCCTTCGCGATCAAGCGCCCACAACAGCACGAGATCAGCGCCGGCATCTCTTGCCCGGATCACCTGCGGCGTCATGTCCTGATCGGCCCAGTTGAAAGTCTCCGCAGCGACCAGTTCCTTGCCGGCCTTGGCCATCGCATCCTTCACGTCAGGCAATGCGCCGTTACCCCACCCGGTATTCTCGTAGAAGAACGCAATCTTTCCGGTCTTTGACGACTTGAGTGCCTGTTCGACCAGGAAGCGCGCGACCCATTTGTCCTTCGCGGACACGCGGAACATGTAATTCGGATTATGGCCGTTCTCGACGGCTTTGGTGTTGGCAGCAAGCACGCCGACATAGGGAATGCCGATCTCGTTGACCGGCTCGGCCTGCGCCACGGCGACGGTGGAATGATAGCCGCCGAGAATGGCGATGCATTTATCGGAGAGCGCGACGCGCCGGGTGTTGTCGACGCCGCGCGGAGGCGCACCGGCGTCATCATACTGTACGAACCGCAGCGGTTTGCCGAACACGCCGCCCTTGGCATTGATCTCATCGATTGCGATTTCGGCGCCCATCTTGATCGCCTGACCACCGAACGCCGCGGGACCGGTGATTGCTGCGGAGTTGCCGATGCAAGGCGTTTGTTGCGCAAAGGCGGCCGTCGAACACAGACCGAGCATTGCTGCGCCGGCAACAATTCCGCTGCGGAACTTACTCTGCAAATACATGTCGAATCTCCCGCTTCTTCGGTGATCGAACGCGCCGTCGAGGCTCATCCGTGTCAGGAGCTAACGGCAAAGAAATCCGTAGAACAAAGATCAAATTCCGATGAAAGGTATAGGAAAAACCTATCAAGAATGATCTGCACGCCTTTGATGCACAGCAAAACGAAACATCAATATGATATTGCTGGATTAAATAGATCGGTAGGCAATAGTTTTTGCAAATGCACATTTTGGAAGCACGTTGACAGATCAACATGTCAGACGACAAATGTCGCGCTGAGGACAAAATTATATGGACCTGCGCCAGCTCAAATATTTCGTGCAGATTGTTGAGAGCGGCAACTTTTCCCGTGCCGCGGAAATACTCCGGATCGCACAACCCTCGCTAAGCCAGCAGATAAAAAGTCTCGAGGAAGAACTTGGCGTCAAACTTCTGGTGCGCCACGCGCGAGGCGTTACGGCAACGGAAAAAGGGCAGCAGCTGTACGATCATGCGCGCAGAATTCTTCAGGAGATCGATCACGCCAAGGATACAGTCCGTTCGCGCACGTCAGCGCCATCGGGCCGGGTTTCGGTGGGATTGCCGACATCAGCGTGCCGCGGACTGTCGCTACCGCTGTTTCGCGAGATGACCGAACGATTTCCGAACGTGACCTTGCATCTCGTCGAAGCGATGACCGGATATCTCGACGAACTGATACAGGCTGGCCGCCTCGATGTGGCACTTCTCTATGACCACAAGGCGTTCGAGCACGTCGCCTGGACAGAGATGATCACGGAAGACCTGATGCTGTTCGTCTCGACAGAACAGCCCTATGGCCAAACGGAAATCAGTCTCTTTCAAAAAACTGTTCGATCGCCCGATCGTTTTGCCCGGGCGTCCGAATGTTCTTCGAACGGTGATTGAACAGTTGGCCGCCCGACATGACATCACACCGATTGTCAAGGATTGCGACAGCCTCCCGGCCATTGCCAAGCTTGTTTGCCATTCCAATTTCATGGCGATCATGCCGCACTTCGCCTTTGTGGACGAAATGGCGCGCGGGGAAATGGTGGCGATCCCCATCGTGGATCCCATACCCTCCTGGACATTGTCGGTCGTCGTCTCACAGAGAACGATGAATATGCGCGGAAGCGAAGCAGTCGCTCATCTAATGGCCGACCTGATTGCGGAAATGGTCGAGCATGGGACTTGGCGCGCAACGCTGCGCGGCGAGAAGATCAGTAAAGAGCCGCACCACTAAAGCCGGGCATGCGGAAACACCACTGAAAGGTCGAGACACGGCTGCTTCTCACGCCAAAGTTGTCGCCAAACTGACCGAACCAAACCACGGCTTCACCTTGGCGTCATATCGTTGGAGCGTGCACGCACTCAGTTGGGCGCGGCCGGATGCCTCTCTTGTCGATTGGCACATTACAGTTGTCGATGCGCTGCTCATCCGTCCATTTTCGACCGAGGCGCTCTTTCCCGGTGAGGACACCTTGCTCGTTTGGCAAACCAAATCCTCCGGACCTCAGAGATTCGCTTCGCTCCTGAAGTCCCTGCGACTGCGCCTGTGTACAAACGACGGATAGCGCAAAAACGCTTAGCGTCATTCCGATACGAGCAGCTCGCTTAAGTGCGGACTCCACGAGCAAAACTCCCGATTGCAGGGTCACGCGCGGCAGCCTGCAAGCACCATGCGAGCCTGGCCACCCGCTTCCTGCCTCGAAATCCGACGCATTGCGTTGCGGCCGGTTCGTTCAATTCCCGTCTGGGACGATCCCCGTTCATCTTGGGAACAACGTGTTGTGATTTAATACGAACGCTCCTTCTGCTAAGGTGTCGCTGTCGGCATGTCACCGGAGTGACTGCCAGAGGCACGCCAGAGCGGGAGATTGGCCGCCCCCTAGAACGCGAAACAGAGATCACCAATACAGCTCGTCATTCTCCGGCAAGCACGGAAGATGACGGGAAATGGCGTGGGCAACCAGGAAACATGTTCCTGCCCGCGTCAAAGAGACACCGGCAGCTTATGAAGAGCGAGGAATGATCATGACCAAACTCAAAATCAATGGCCAGGAACAGACTTGGGATGGCGATCCAGACCTCCCGCTCCTTTGGTTTCTCCGCGACGAAATCGGACTGACAGGAACCAAGTTCGGTTGCGGTCAGGCTCTGTGCGGTGCGTGCACCGTCATTGTCGACAAACAGGCCGTTCGGGCCTGCATCACATCCGTCTCCGATGTCGCGGATCGCGAAGTCACAACCATCGAGGGCCTTCATCCCACAGGCGATCATGCGGTTCAGAAAGCCTGGCGGCAATTGAACGTGCCGCAGTGCGGCTATTGTCAGGCCGGCCAGATCATGCAGGCAGCCGCCCTCCTCCTGGAAAATCCGAGACCTACAAACGATCAGATACGGGAGGCCATGTCCGGCAACATCTGTCGTTGTGGGGCCTATCAACGCATCGAGAACGCGGTCCACCTTGCTTCGACGGGGGTTTGATCATGAACATCATCACCCAACCCGGAAAACTGCGCGGCTTCGAGAAATATGTCCGCGTCGAGAACGTCTCGCGTCGTTCCATCATTAAGAGCCTCGGCATCACTGCCGGTTTCGTGCTCGCCGCCCCTGTCATGTCACGCCCGGCATTCGCCGCGTACGAGACAGGTGCCGGAAAAATGCCGCACGGCGTCGTCGTCGACCCAAGAGTTTTTGTCGCGATCGCCACAGACGGTACGGTCACCATCCTTGCCCACCGCTCGGAAATGGGAACCGGCGTCCGCACAAGTCTCCCGATGGTCGTTGCCGAGGAAATGGAAGCAGACTGGTCACGCGTCCGCGTACAACAGGCCCACGGCGACGAGGTTAAGTTTGGAAATCAGGATACCGACGGCTCGCGCAGTACACGCCATTATTTGATGCCGATGCGTCAGATCGGGGCCTCGGCACGCTCGATGCTCGAGGCCGCCGCTGCAAAGCGCTGGGGCGTACCGGCAACAGAAGTGAAAGCCGTCAATCATGAAGTGGTTCACAGCGCCAGCGGCCGACGCCTTGGCTTCGGTGAACTGGCAGCCGACGCTTCGAAACAGTCGGTTCCTGGCGTCGAAGGCCTGCGTCTGAAGTCTCCGAAAGACTTTCGCTATATCGGCAAGGGCCAGATCAGCCTGGTCGATCTTCACGACATCACCGTTGGTAAGGCACAATACGGCATCGACACCCGTTTGCCAGGAATGAAATACGCCGTGATAGCGCGGCCTCCTGTCACTGGCGGGAAGGTCAAGTCGTTTGACGGCGCAGACGCTTTGAAAGTGCCTGGTGTTGAGAAAGTGTTGGAAGTTCAGGGCTGGCCATGGCCGTCCAAATTCCAGCCGCTCGGAGGCGTCGCGGTGATTGCCCGCAACACCGGCGCAGCAATCAAAGGCCGGGACGCTCTCAAGATCGTCTGGGACGATGGAGCCAACGGCAAGTACGAGTCAGCCAGCTATCGTTCCGAACTGGAAGAAGCCTCGCGCAAACCTGGCCTGGTCGTGCGCAACGAAGGCGACGTGGATGCTGCACTGAAGGGAGCTGATAAGGTTGTCGTAGGCGAATACTACCTACCTCACCTTGCGCACGTCAGCATGGAGCCGCCAGTTGCCGTCGCCAACGTCAAGGACGGCAAGGCCGAAATATGGGCGCCTGTACAAAGCCCCGGCGGCACGCGCGAAGACATCGCAAAGACTCTCGGAATTCCTGAGGAGAATGTCACGGTCAACGTCACGCTTCTTGGCGGAGGGTTTGGGCGTAAATCGAAATGCGACTACGCGATCGAGGCAGCCCTGCTCTCTCGGGCGACTGGATCGCCTGTGAAAGTGCAATGGACACGGGAAGACGACGTTCGTCATGATTTCCTTCACACCGTGTCGTCCGAACGGATCGAAGCCGGTCTCGACAAGGATGGCAAAGTAATCGCATGGAGACATCGCAGCGTTGCACCCAGCATTGCCTCGACGTTCGCGCCGAATGTGCTGCATGCGGCACCGTTCGAACTTGGCATGGGGCTGATCGATATGCCCTTCGAGATCGCGAATATCCGGTGCGAAAATCCGGAAGCTGCCGCACATACGCGCATTGGCTGGTTCCGGTCCGTATCAAACATCCCGCGTGCATTTGCCGTCCAATCGATGGTCGGCGAACTGGCACATGCCACGGGGCGAGATCAAAAGGACATGCTGCTGCAGCTCATCGGCTCTCCGCGGAAAGTCAAACTGAATTCGGTCAAGGATCCCTGGAATTACGGCGAGCCCTTTGACAGCTATCCGATTGACACCGCCCGGCTCCGACGTGTTGTCGAAGTCGTCGCCGACAAAGGTGGCTGGGGTCGGTCCGTGCCGAAGGGACATGGGCTTGGTATCGCGGTCCATCGAAGCTTTGTGAGCTATATCGCCACCGTTGTGGAGGTGTCAGTCGATGACAAGGGCAAGCTCACTGTGCATCAGGTCGACACCGCAATCGACTGCGGAACGTTCATCAATCCCGAACGCATACAGTCGCAGATGGAAGGTGCTGCGGTCATGGGACTGAGTCTCGCGAAGTACGGCGAGATCACCTTCAAGGATGGAAAGGTCCAGCAAGGAAACTTCGACGATTTCCCGGTTGTTCGAATCGACGACGCTCCGCTGGTCACGAACGTCCATATCGTGCCTGTCGACGATGACACCCCGCCGAGTGGTGTCGGTGAGCCCGGCGTTCCACCGTTCGCACCGGCGCTGCTCAACGCAATCTTTGCGGCGACAGGTAAACGTATCCGGGCGCTTCCGATCGGCAAGCAACTCGAGGCGTAACGCGGAACATTCAACCGTGCACTCCGTTTTCATCGATCTGACAGGAGTTGGATCGATGAAAACGGCAAAGTGTCTTCAATTGGCAGCGCTATCAGGCTGCATGCTTTTTGGCGTAGAGAGCGTTGTGGCCCAAACTTCTCCTGCGCCAAACGCGACAGCCACACGGCCGGCGGATACGCCTCCCGCACAGACGTCCGCACCGAATGCCAGCCCGCCCGCGAGCATAAACAAGCCGACTGGGTCGACCGACCAGGATGAAACGGTCAAACGAATGAACGATGAAGAGAAACGCAAGGTAGACAGTAAAGGCAAATAGACTGCGCCTTTGGCGCAGGCGCGGTAGCCGGCGGTCGAACTCCACCTTTTCAATTTCCGTGAATCAGACCGACATGTCTGCGATCAGCCCCGTCCGCTTATCATTGCCGCGCTCGGCTTGCTGCTGAATCATTTGCTGGATTTTCTGCTCGACTTCTCGCTGTGCAGCAGGATCCATTGACTTAAACTGATCTTCAGTCAGCCCTAACTGCCCCAGCATTGCAGCGTGCATACGCTCGGCCGGCGACATTTTCGCGTAATCAAGAAATTTCTGCTCTGCTGATTGGGATTCCGCAGGCTTCAAATTCGTGCCAGGTGGCAGCGGCTTCGTGGAAAGTGATGACAGAACCCCGGAAAGCGAAATCGACATAGCAAATCTCCGTTGACTGACAGGAGTTCAGCAAAGGACGTGCCACACGGCCAAAATCAAAAAACCGCAGATTATCCAGGGAGATAAGCGTCAATAGGACCAGACATCCGGCAGAAGAAATTGCGACATGAGAAAAAATTGCCGGGAAGAATGTTCTTACATCAATCTCTGTTATCGCTTCCGCGGCAGGCATCCTCGGAGATCCATATGAAAGAAACAATTGCATGGCTCATCGCCGCGGCGCTTTACGCCGCCCCGGCGGTAGCAGCAGACATCAATGTCATGAGCGGCGGTGCGCCAAAGGAAGCACTGAATGTGTTGATTCCCCAGTTCGAGCGCACCACGGGACATCATGTAAAGATGACCTATGTCCTGATCTCTGCGTTGCGCCAACGCATTGCCGATGGCGAAGCACCCGACATGGTGATTATGCCGACGACCGCCATCGACGGCTTGGTCAAGCTGGGACGGTTGAAGCAAGACGGCTATGAAGCGTTCGGAACGGTGCGCCTTGTCGCGATCGTCAAGAAAGGCGCGGCGCGGCCGGATATCTCAACACCCGACGCATTCAAGACTGCACTCCTCGATGCGCGTTCGGTTGTCTACTCAACGCCGACGGCCACACCCAGCGGCGCACACATGGCGCAGTTGGTCACCCGCTTGCAGATCGCTGACGCTATCGAAAAGAAGGTGAGCTACCGACCCGCGCTCGAAGGCGGCGTCCAAATGGTCGCCGACGGCACCGCCGAGATCGGAATCTATCCGGCGAGCGAAGTCGTTCACATTGACGGCGTGGATCAGATCGGCCCGCTTCCTGACACCCTGCAGCTCAATCTCACCTATGCCGGCGCTACCACGGCCGCAAACTCATCCGACGAGCCAGCCTTGGCGTTCATCAAATTTTTGTCCGCGAAGGAACATCAGAAAGTTTGGGAGCACGCCGGGTTTGGTCCCGCGTCCTGACAAGAACACTTTGATGGTTCTTGTCGCGTCTCGCCTTGAGTTGGCGAGACGCGACAACAGGTCTGCTCAGTGAGAATAAACCACCATCGCAATCACGGCGAACGCCGCGATGATCCCCAAGTGCGCAAGACTGCGCTCAGCCGTCTCTCTCGCTGATTTCATGCCGCTCCCCAAGATTTATTCAAGAGTCATCGACGGCCGGTCAGGCCTTTTTGATACAGAATGTTTTACGCAAACACCCCAAGTCCGCGTTGACGAGTCCCCACTCCGCGAACAGGTATGAAGCGTGGCGAGGCAATGAGGCTAGAATTTGTCGCCATCGCCATCTCGACTTCGAAAGCAAGCCGCAAAAGTTTTTGCAACGCGAGAACTGAAAATTGTGGCGATAGATATTCATCATCTGCGCGAAGGGCTCGAATGCTCATCGCTCGCGCCGCTGCAACGAATCCAAACATTCGCTGACAAATCGCGATTAGAAGTTATTCGGATGGAAATATCGCGCACGTTATCTGCTGTTGCTGTTGCTGTTCTGTGAAGACGTGCGCCGATTCAAATGCGCCGCTGCTGTGCAACACGCGAAAGTGCTCAGCAATGCTAATGCCGTTTGAAATACTGCACGGCCCGCTCGTGCTTTTCCGCAGCAGCGCGAGACTTGAACGTTCCGAGATTACGGCGCCTGCCTGTTTTCGGATTCACCTTACGGGAATAGAGCCTGTATTCGCCCGATTGCAGTTTGCGGATCATGAGAAACTCCAGCGATCAAGACTGCTGGTTAACCGCATCTATCGGCACAGCGTTCCAAGACGATGATCACTCGAAGTGACAGCGAGCGGTCCAACGCTCAGTTAAGGCAAGACCACAAATTCCTGCAGCCTCATTCCCGGATTGGCATCCTGACACGCAGCTGAGAGATGGCCTGTCCTCACGACACGATCATCATATTTGCCCTTGATCCTTATTAATCATCGTAAATGGGAGCGCCCTCAGATTCTCTCCGGAATCACTGTTTTTTGGGGCAACTTTGTGTCGCCATGCGTCGAATTTTACCAGTTCCATTAACTTTCGTTGCGGATTTAATCGGGGTTTAACCAAAAGCCGCCTTAATGATGCTCCGCAAATCTGCGACACGGGCCTTGGGGAACCACTCACTCAGGACAACTCGGCACAGCTTTGTGCACGACTATTCCTGTGTGCAGTGCAGTCACGCACCCGGGAGATATCATGTGGAAGCATCCTGGACGTCAGGCGAATGAGTTATAGTACTGCGTATTACGATTTAGCCTCAAACGGTCAACGACGCTCATCGCGCAAGGCCAGTCCGCAGGCCGTGATCGGCAACGCCGTGCTTGCGTGTGTTGCCCTGGCATGTGCCTGGACCCTGTACACCAATGTCTTTGGTCCCGGTGTGAAGGCCGTTGCGATTGATCTGCCTCCGGTCACATTTGTTGCCAGCCCATCTGCGGCCCTGAAAACATCCGTCGCGGAGCTCGACGTGACCGCTGCGCTCCCGCCGCCAGCGACGTTCAACGACCGTTTCCTGGCCCGGTCCGACGATCAGCCTGGCTCACGGCCAGCCCTCGCCAAGGCCGACAAACTTCAGATGGCGGCGCCGCAGCCGCAAGTCGCTCAACTCGAAATTCCGGTGCCTCAGCCGCGCCCTGCCGTTGCACCGCCGCCGCCGGCTGTGCAACTCGCAGAGAGCGTGCCGCTGCCGACACCACGCCCCTCGATGCTTAACATGCCCGACGACAAGGGGCCTTCGCGGCGCGATGTGGCGCAAGCCAACAAGGCCACCGCGCTCGCGACGCCCGCGCCGGCGCCCTCGATCTTTGAGAGGTTGTTTGGAAAGTCGCAGGAGAAAGGACCGATGCTGGCGTTCGCCTCGCCTGATGGCGGCGTCTCCAGTGACGGACAAAGCCTCACACCAGGCAGCGCTCTCTACGATCGTGAGACCGCCGTGTATGATATCTCCTCACGCACAGTCTACATGCCGGACGGCACAAAGCTCGAGGCCCACTCGGGTCTTGGCGACAAGCTCGACGACCCACGTTTCGTTCATGTGCGCATGCGCGGCGCAACGCCCCCGCATATCTATGATCTTTCCCTGCGAGAAAGCCTTTTCCACGGCGTGCAGGCGATACGGCTGAATCCAGTGGGCGGTGAAGGCAAGGTCTTTGGACGAACCGGCCTTCTCGCGCACACCTTCATGCTCGGCCCGAACGGCGATTTCAAACGGCTGCGTCTCGTTCAGAAACTACGAAGCATTTCTCCGCGCCTACAGAAGTGGCGGAGTGAAACGCCTGGCCGTCGTTGCGAAACTGAGTTGATCGATCATCACACCCGATTTCTTGCCTCGCCGTCGCACGGGTTTGAATTGCGTTGTTTAGGGCTCCAGCCCGGACTCGCGCAGCGCCGGCGCCACGTCGGATGATTTCAAAAATTTCAGCAGTTCATCTGCCTGAGCCACTTTTCTTGACGCCGCCATGCGTCCGGCAGAAAACACCGCCGGATTTTGCTGCAACTCGACAGGAATGGCGCCAACGACCTCGATCCCCGGCACCAGCTTGAGCTCACTGATCTGCTGCACGGCGAGTTCAGCCTCGCCGGTCGGGAGCAGTTCAGCCGTCAGACCCGCCTGGATGATGCGGGCCTTGGCATTGATCTCGGATGCTATCCCCATCTGCTCGATCAATTTCGCAAAATAGATGCCGCTTGCGCCCATGCGCGAATATCCCACGCAACGGGTGTTGAGAAGCGTCGTACGCAGGGCCACAGGCGATGAAATATCCGGATGTTGCGCATTGGCCTTCACCGCGAGGCCGACGTAGGAACGCGCGAGATCCGCGCAACTATCAGCCGCGACCCGTCTCTCCGCAGCAAGATCGGCAAGAGCCTCGCGCGTCAGAATAACGACGTCGACCTCCTCGCCGCTATCCAGCCGTTTCAGAAGCGCCAGCGTGGGTGCGAAATCCACGTCAATATGTACACCGAAGTCGGCTTCATATCGCCCGGCAAGGCCGCGAATGGCCCCCATCAATGCAAGCGTCGAAAACACCCGGACAATATCAGCCATCTGCACTCCTCACGACATTGACGCCCCTTATCCGCGCCGTCGCCGATGTATAACCATGGCTTGAGCCGCGGTCATCCTCATGATTTCACGGTGTGGATGAAGGCATTGAGGCCCAGGGGATTCAATCAGGTGCCCGGCCCCCAAAGATCGAGTATTCTTTTAATCTACGATCGGATATCCCGACGGCCACCGGCGGAGCCAATGCCATGAACGGAAAAGTCATCGTCATCACCGGCGCGTCAGGTGCGCTGGGTAAGGTGGTCATGGAGGCGGCACTTGCACGAGGCGCGAAGATCGCCGCAGTCGATCATGCAGCGACACGAACTCCCGCAACGCCGGACCAGCTTCATCTCGGCGGCGTCGACCTTTCCGATGCCGCCCAAGCTGGGAAGGCTATCGATGACGCGGTTGCGCATTTCGGCAGGCTGGACGTCCTGATCAACATCGCCGGAGCGTTTTCATTCGAGACGATTGCCGACGGCGATCCGAAAACCTGGCAGCGTCTCTACGCGATCAACGTGCTCACCGCGCTGAATGCCTCACGCGCCGCAATTCCGCATCTGGTCGGGTCCGGCGCGGGCCGCATCATCAACATCGGCGCGATGGGCGCGCTGCAGGCAGGGGCCGGCATGGGCCCGTATGCGGCATCAAAGGCGGGCGTGCATCGCCTCACCGAAGCACTTGCGGCCGAACTGAAAGGCAAGATCACGGTCAACGCCGTACTGCCCTCGACCATCGACACGCCGGCCAATCGACGGGACATGCCCAAGGCGGACTTCGGCAAATGGGTGACGCCGGCTGAACTCGCCAATGTCATTCTGTTTCTCGCCAGCGACGCAGCCAGTGCTGTCACCGGAGCGTTGCTGCCTGTAAGCGGACGCGTGTAGGCAACCGACTTCCCCACGGTTACCCCGGAAAGATTTCCTCTTATGCATATCGATTTGCCTTATGTCCTCGTCCTGCTCGGACGCCTGCTGCTCGGCGGCCTGTTTGTCTTCGGTGGCGTGCGACACCTGTTTTTGATTCCTGTACTGACGCAGGTGATCGCAGCGCGTGGCGTGCCCTGCCCGCGCATCGTGCTGCTCGCAGGCTCTGCATTTCAGTTCGTCGCGGGATTGCTCGTGATCCTCGGGCTGTTCGTGCCGTCCGCGGCCTTCGGGCTGGTGCTGTTCACGCTTGCGGCGTCGATCATGCTGCTGAATTTCTGGGACATGGAAGGCCAGCCCCGGCAAAACACGATCAACGTGTGGCTGTCGAATATCGCGATCATCGGTGGCCTTCTGGTCACGGCGGCGCAGGCCATGTGATGCCCCGTCCGATTACGCCCTGAACTCCAAGCTCCTGCGCGACCCCTCCGCATCGAGCCTGTGGAAAACCTTTTCCGTGGCCTCGCTCGGGGTAAACGAACGTTTCTGTGTATTTCCCAAAAGTTAATGCCTGAGCCCGCTGTGGGGCGATAAACTGCCTTCGATCGGCAGTTACAAAGGCTGCTTCCCGAATGCGTTTAGTACAGGAGAGTGCAGATGCTCGCCAATGTTGCCCTCCTCGATGCAAAACCAGCAGTGGTTGTATGTCCGAGCTGCAAGCAGCGCCTGATGGAAGTCAGCGATGTCCAATGGGCCGCCACCAAGCTCGAGTTCACGTACGAATGCACCGGCTGTGGGGCCGAGGTCAGCAAAACGGTCGAAGGAACTGATGAGATCGCTGCATTCACCTCCCGGGCATCCAATCTCCTGCGCAATCTACAGATTTTTACCTTCAATCCGGACCTTATCGGGAAAGCCAATTCCGACCTCGGTGGCAAAACACAACAAAATCACATGGTCGATAACAAGACAGTTCATCGGGCCAACACGAACCGCAGGCTGACCTAGATATCCGCTTCACACATAGGCGAGTTTGGCCACCGGTCCGTATTCCGACTGTGACAATCCGGCCCGATCGCCCCTTGATTGTACTAGCGCTCAACAGAATAAGCGGGACGAGCTATCTGCAACGCCAAGAACAACCAAGGGGGAACAATGCTGCGGGCGCTACTTACAGTATGCTTTTTAACGGTCACTGCAGCGGCCCACGCGGACGAATGGCCGACCCATCCCATCACGATGATCAATCCATTCGCGGCCGGCGGCCCGAATGATGTTCTCGCGAGATTATTCGCCCAGCGGATGGGAGACCTGCTCGGCCAGCCTGTCATCCTGGAAAACGTCGGCGGTGCCGGTGGCATGAACGGCGCGAGCCGGGTCGCAAAGGCTGCGCCCGATGGATACACATTCCTGCTCGGCACGGTCGGCACTCAGGCGCAAAACCAAAGCCTGTTCAAAAAGCCAGCTTACAATTCGACGACCGATTTCGAGCCGGTCGCACTCGTGGTCGAGGCGCCGCTTGTGCTGGTTGCACGGAAAGATCTTCCGACCAAGGATTTGAAGGAATTTGTCGCCTACGGCAAAGCCAATGCCAGCAAGATGCAGTTCGGCTCGGCCGGCACAGGATCAGCAATCCACCTCGGCTGCGTGTTAATGAATTCGGTGGCTGGCCTCGACATCGTACATGTGCCTTACCGCGGCGCGAATCCAGCCATGCAGGATCTTGCAAGCGGGCGTATCGACTACCTCTGCGATATTGTCACAACCGCCAAACCGCAAATCGACGGCGGCTCTGTAAAAGCCGTGGCAATCCTCAGCAAGGACCGTTCACCGGTTCTGCCGAACGTTCCAACCGCGGTCGAGCAAGGTTACGACGTTGAGGCTTATACGTGGAATGCCTTCTTCCTGCCGAAAGGAACGCCGGAGGCGATCGTCGCGAAGTTGAACAAGGCGGCCGTCGATACGATGAAGACGCCTGAAGTCCGGGAAAAGCTGGAGAGCGTTGGGCTTCGTTTTGTCTCCGACGACCGCACCACACCGAAATATCTCGCCGATTTCGTCAAAAGCGAGATCGTGAAATGGGCGGCTCCGATCAAATCGAGCGGCATCACCGTCGACTAAAAGCAAGGCCGCGCCGCACGATACTGTTCGGCGGCGCGGCCTTCGCTTCGCATGAAGTGCGATCGGCCATGTAGGTCCACCCTAGAAACACAGGGTGGTTACGACTTTTCCGGACTTGTCCTTGATCACATAAGAACATTCCGAGCGCTTGAGCGCAGCCTTGGCATCATCGTTACCGAGCGCCGCAGCCTTCTCATAATAAGCTTTTGCTGCGCTGGTATCCTGCGGACCGCCGCGTCCGCTCTGTGCGAATGCACCCATGCGCTCCAAAGCGCCCGCGTGGTCCTGTGCGGCAGCCTTCTCGAACAAGGCTCGCGCGCCAGGGTCATCCTTCGGTCCGCCAACGCCATCCTGCATCATCAGTCCGAGCTGATATTGCGCTTCGGGCGAATTGCCCTCGGCTGCTGTGACCAGCAAGGCGCGCGATTTGACCGGATCCATCGGCGCGCCGCCGCTCCGTTCGGACAACACTGCGAGATTAGTCACACCACGCGAATTGCCGGCTTGCCCCGCACGCTCGAACAGCTTGCGCGCTGCGGCTTCGTCCTTGGTGATGCCCGTCCCATTGGCGAGCAACACGCCAAGCTCAACCATCGCCGTGGTGCTGCCCTTGTCAGCAGCCTTGCGATACGCAGCAACAGCCTCAACCATCTGGCGGTTAGCCGCGTAGGCGCGCCCCAATTCATACATCGCTCGGCGAGAGGATACTGAGGCGAGCTTGCAGAACTTGATCGCAGTTGCGACGTCCGACGCAGCTATGGCAGCGACGCCTTTGACATCCGCAGGCCTGTCCGGATCGTCGGGATCGGCCGCCACGCGGTCGCAAAGCACGAGATCCGCCGATTGAGCATGCACCCAATCCTGCGCGACAGCGACGCTCAGCATCAAGGCAAGACCAAACGCGTGGACAATTCTGGCGGCCATATTGGTGGCTCCGTAACATCAACAACCGGCCCCCGAAATTAGCTTAACGAGGCCAGTTATTCCAGTATCGGAGCTGGACGTCAGCATCCCTTGCAGATGCTTTTTACCTTGCGATCGACTTCCTTCTCGGACTGATCAATTTTTGGATCGCCGGTACCGAGTGGCGCTGAACCAACAGTGCCCCCTCCACCCGATGGCGCCGCAGTGCCCGCTGAATTGGTGCCCGGTGAACCCGCACTGGTACCAAGCGAACCACCGGACGCGGCGCCGGGAGACGCGCTTGTCGAACCACCCGCTGTCCCGCCTGTGCTGCCACCAGAAGATTGCGCGATCGCTCCGCTGGAGAAGACAAGCGGCACAACCACGCACAAGGTCGCGATGACTTTCATGAGAACCTCCCAATCACTTTCGGAGGCAACCACGCACCGTCTCGCTTGTTCCGTTTGACGCAGCGGTATTGGAACCATCGCCGAGATCGGTTGTTCTAGACCTGAATCAGAACGAGGATATCAGTATGTCGATCTTGAAATGGGCGTTGATTTTTTTCGGCATCTCTATCGTCGCCGGCATCCTGGGATTTACGGGCGTTTCGGTTGCATCAGCAGACATCGCGCGCATCCTGTTTTACATCTTCGCTGTAATCTTCCTGATCCTGCTGATCCTTGGGTTCACAATATTCAGGGCGTAGCTTTTTTTCAAACGAACGACTGTGCAATTCATTCTTCCGGCTCCGTCGTGAAGAACAACGGATAGCCCTTCGCCTTACCCATGTCGGTCGCTTCCTTGGCTTTGGTTTCGGCGACGTCGCGCGTATAAACCGCGATGACGCAAGCACCTTTCTGATGTGCCGTCAGCATCACGCGGCTCGCCACTTCCTCGCCCATGCGGAACACCGCCTTCAACACGGTGACAACGAACTCGCGTGGCGTGTAATCGTCATTGAGCAGGATCACCTTGTACATAGGCGGGCGCTGCAATTTGGGCTTTGTGGTGGTTTTCGGCTTGGCGGTTGTCGGGCTCATCGATGTCTCTCGAATGTTTCCGGCAAAGGATACATGGGGCTTTGAATGCGCCGCGTCGACACCCATATGCGCACCAGAGAATGACGCAACGAGGGCCCTATGCCACGTGTTGCTTCAAGCGCCATCTCGCGCATCGAGTATAACGCGTCCGCGCATGAGCTTCATATCGTTTTCACGACCGGGCGTATCTATACCTATTTTGGTGTGCGGCCGGAAGTGTACGAGCAATTTGGCAGGGCAACGTCCAAGGGCGCGTTCTTCAACCTGATGATCCGCGATCGTTATGAATTCGAGGAACATCACCCTCGATCCGGCGTTATCGAACAGCCGTGAGCACGGGAGTTTTGGCGGCCGTTTGCCGCCGGTGCCCGGCCCCCCAGAAGCTACAAATGAGAGGCGCATGGACGATTTCACCATGACTGTTCACCACACCGCCGTCACGCCCGTATCCTTCGTGTTCGCCGACGACGGCATGGTGCCGAACAATCCGCTCCCCTTCCTGATCTATAAGAGCGCTTTCGAATTCGAGGATCGTCAACCAGAGGGGATGATCGAAAGCGTGTTCGATGCGAATGGCTGGGGTCAGCAGATGTGGCGCAACGGCGTGTTCGATTATCTGCATTACCACGCGACCGTGCATGAGGTGCTTGGGGTCGCGCGCGGCCGCGCACTGGTGCGGTTCGGAGGCAATCACGGCGAAGAGTTTGAAATCAGAAAGGGCGACGTCGCCGTTCTTCCCGCCGGCACCGGTCACCAATGCCTGTCTGCAAGCAGCGATTTCCTCGTCGTCGGTGCTTATCCGCCTGGACCGCAAATGCAGGTCACGCGCCCTACGCCGGAAAACCATCGCAAAGCACTGCGGACCATTCCAAAGGTTGCACTTCCGAAAACAGATCCGGTTTATGGCGCGAAAGGTCCACTTGTGAAGTTATGGAGCAAAGCAGGCTGAAAGCCGGCTATTTCTTCTCCACCTTTTCATTCAGGTCACCCTCCTGCTTGAACGGCACCAGAAGCCACAACGTCAGGAATGTGAACAGCGAGATCACCACGGCGACGTCGTAAGCGCCGAGACCGACAGCAGCGCCAGTCGCGCCTGTGGCCCAAAGGCTTGCCGCGGTAGCTGTACCGCGCACAGAATTCTCTGTCTTGAGGATCGCGCCGCCACCGATGAAACCCATGCCTGTCATCAATCCCTCAATAATGCGCGCGGTGCCCTCAGGGTGATCCTGCAGAATGTGTTCGGTCGCCTGTACAATGCCGCATGTGGCAAGCGCCACCAGCGGGAAGGTCCGCAGGCCTGCACTTCGCTCCGCCTTTTCGCGGTTCCAGCCGATCGGCAGCGCCAGTAAATATGCAACCGTCAATGCAAGCAGATGCGGCCCGATCCGGAAGCTTCCCGTCGCTTCGAGAAGTGCTTGCATAAACTGCTCCCCGGCTACTGCGTTTGCGCGCGATCGCGTGAACGGCTGTGAAGGAACGTCGCCAAACAAGCAGCGTTGCATCCCCATGCGATGGAGACCATGTGCAATCGATGGAGCTGTCAATGCGACATAAATTACAAATCGCGGTTATAGCAGCCGCATCGCTGATTGGATCAACCCTTGTGGCGGTGGCCCAGGGAACCGTCAGCCCGGCAACGCCCACAGGGCCAACTGCGCCCATCGGCTCACCCGTGTCACCTGCGACGCCTCCCACCATGGCGCCGTCAACGCCGAGTACGACGGGTGTCAACACCAGCGGCGTCAACCAACCCGGGGTGCCGAATACGTCGACGCCGGGCTCGATCGGCACCGGCGCTACGCCGAGTGGACTGCCCGGCGACAGCACAACCAACCCCGGCTATCCCGGCGGCGTCGGCAAAACGAGGTAAGAAGAAGTAAAGTGGAGAAATTGACGGCGCTTTACGCCGTCACTCCGTCTTGACGGCGGTATTCGCGCTGGTCCGCGGTGTGCCGTCCTTGCCGGCACCGGCAATGCGAACCTGATCGCCATCCGCGATACCGTCGAGTGGGGTCACAATGATACGATCATCCGCCGCCAGCCCTGTTGCGATCTCGATCTCACGACCAAGATCACGCGCGATGGTCACGGGCTTGAACAATACCTTGTCTGCTGCCGTCACGGTGGCGACACGCAGACCGCTGTTGTTGAAGATCAGTGCGCTTGCGGGAATGCTGAGTGGCTGCGTATCCCGCGTGAGGCTCATCTGCACATCAGCGTAAGCGCCAGGACGCAATTCGCCCGTGGTGTTGTCGAGACCAAGCTGCATGCGCGTGGTGCCGGAGGCGACATCGACCGACTGTGCCGAGGATTCAACCGTCGCCAGGAAATTCCGTCCAGCATATTCAGGCACTGACACCGACGCTTTCGCGCCGAGCTTGATCGAAGGCAGATAGCTCTGCGGCACGTTCACATAGAGCCGCAGCTTCTTCGCGTCAGAGATCACGAACATCGCCGCGCCCGACCCGGTGCCGCCGTTGATCAAGGCACCAACGTCTGTGTTGCGTTCCGTAACAATGCCATCGAATGGCGCAGTCACGGTCTTGTAGCTCGCCAGAGCCTCAAGACGCTCAACATTCGCCTGCATCGAGCGAACCTGCGCTTCCTTGCTGGCGAGATCCGCCGAGCGCTCGTCGATTTCCTGCTGCGACACGAAGTTCGACGCCAGCAACGTCTTGCGGCGTGCCAGTGTGGCTGCAGACAGTTTCGCTGCAGCCTGCGCATTCGCAAGGTCGGCACGGGCCTGCATCAATTGCTGATCAAGGTCAGGCGCGTCGATTTCGGCAAGCTTCTGTCCAGCCTTCACCTGTGCGCCGATATCGACGTTCCAGCTTTTGAGGTAACCACTGACGCGGGCAAAGATTGGAGCGCGCGAATAGGCTTCCAGTCGTCCGGGCAAATCGATCTTCGCATCCAGCGACTTCGTGCCAGGCAGCGTGACTGCAACGGAAGGCACAGCCTGTGCTTCAGTCCATTCACGCAACTTGGCATCGCCGTTGGATCGCGTTGATATCCCGGCGACAACGACTACCGCCAATCCAACGCCGGTAACAATGCCGATCAGCCGGAGCTTACGGGGCGATACGGAAGAGGTCTCATCAGGCATGAACTGTCTCCGGCGCCATCGCGGGGTTCGCGGGCTGCTTCTTGTGGACCATACTGAACACCACGGGCACGAGCATAAGCGTGGCGAACGTTGCAAAAATCAGGCCGCCGACCACGGCGCGTCCGAGCGGTGCGTTCTGCTCACCGCCCTCGCCCAGGCCGAGCGCCATCGGCGCCATACCGATAATCATCGCCAATGCCGTCATCAGCACCGGACGGAAGCGGACAAATCCAGCCTCCAGCGCGGCTGCGACCGGGTCACCTAGATCATCATAGCGTTCACGTGCGAAAGAGATAACCAGCACGCTGTTCGCGGTCGCGACGCCCATACACATGATGGCGCCGGTGAGTGCGGGCACTGACAGCGTCGTGTGGGTCGCGAACAGCATCCAGATAATGCCGGCCAACGCCGCAGGCAGCGCCGACACGATCACGAACGGATCGGACCACGACTGGAAGTTCACAACGATCAGCAGATAAATCAGCACGATCGCCCCGAGGAGGCCGAACAGCAATCCGGAGAACGCGCTGTTCATGGTCTGCACCTGGCCGAGCAGAACCACGTTACTGCCTTTGGGAACGTCCTTCGCGGTTTCCTCGATCACCTTCCTGATATCGGCAGCCACAGCTCCGAGATCGCGGCCCTGAGGCGTTGCATAGATCTGAACCATGCTCTGGATGTCATACTGCGACACGACAGCGTTGGAGGTAGAGCGCGAAATGTCCGCAATTCCCCCAAGGATCGGCGTCGAGGTCGCGCCGGCAGCGGAAATCGGCAGAGCCTGAAGCTTGCTCAGGGAGTCGATCCGATACTGCGGCGTCTGCATCACGATGGAATAGGAAACGCCGTTGTCGGGGTTGAGGAAGTATGTCGGCGCCACCTGCGAACTGCCTGCGAGATTGACCACAAGGCTGTTGGTCACGTCACGTGTCGTCAGCCCCACATATTGCGCGCGAGTCCGATCCACATCGACGTTGAATCCCGGATTGTTCGGCGATTGCTGGATGCGGGCGTCAGCGACGCCGGGAATGTGCCGAACACGGCGAAGCAAGTCGCTGGCATATTTGAAATTGGCGTCCGCGTTGGCGCCACGGATTTGCAGATCGATTGGTGCCGGTGCACCGAAGTTCAGAATTTGACTGACGATGTCAGCGGGCAGGAACGCGAATGAAACGCCAGGAAACAGGCGTGGCAGCTTTTCACGCAACTCGCGGACATAGTCCTCGGTCGGCTTGTGATCTTCCTTGAGCTTGATCTGGATGTCGCCGTCCTGCGCACCGATTACGCCCGTGTTGTTGTAGGTCATGTTGATGCCGCTGATCGGCATGCCGATGTTGTCAGCCATGGTCTCGAGCTGCTCCGCCGGAATGATCTGCCGTATTGCCTTCTGGATGTCAGCCAGCCGGTTGGCGGTCTCCTCGACGCGGGTACCGACCTGCGTGCGAACGTGCAGCAGGATCTGACCGGTGTCGACCGCCGGGAAGAAGTTACGGCCCAGGAACGGCACCAGCAGGAACGATGCAGCGACGAAACACATGAAACCAATCACGAATATCGGGCGATGTCCCAACGCCATCCTGAGCATTCCGTGATAACCCGCACGAACCTTCTCAAACTGCTTTTCAAAGCCGCGCTGGAACAACACCAGCGGATTGCGCGATGGCGGCGGCGGCAACGGATTGCCGTGCTCGTCATGCGGATGGGCATGCAGGAGGTACTTCGCCATCGTCGGCACCAGGGTACGCGACAGGATGAACGACCAGACCATGGCGAACATCACCGCTTCCGCCATCGGCACGAACAGGAAGCGCGACACGCCGGTGAGGAAGAACATCGGCACGAACACGATGCAGATACACAGCAGCGATACGAATGCCGGCGTCACGATCTGCGCCGCGCCGTCGAGAATAGCTGGCTCGACCTGCTTACCGTTTTCGAGGTGCCAGTTGATGTTCTCGATGGTCACCGTCGCGTCGTCCACCAGGATTCCGACCGCGAGCGCCAAGCCGCCGAGCGTCATGATGTTGAGCGTCTCGCCGACCAAAGCCAGCATGGTGATCGACCCCAGAACCGCGAGCGGGATAGACACCGCAATGATCAGGGTCGAACGCCAGCTTCCGAGGAACAACAGGATCATGATGCTGGTGAGAACCGCAGCCATCACGCCTTCGAAGGCGACGCCGGCGATAGCACCGCGCACGAAGATCGACTGGTCACCGATGAAGCTGATCTTGAGCGTATCGGGCATCGCGTTCTTGACGTCGATGATCTTCTGTTTGATGCCGGAGATGATATCGAGCGTGGAGGCGGAGCCCGCCTTCAGCACCATCATCAACACGGAGCGGTTGCCGTCGACATGCACGATGTTGGTTTGCGGTGGATTGCCGTCGCGGACCTGTGCCACGTCACGGATGTAGACCATCGCGCCGTTTATGGTCTTGATCGGCAGATCGCCGAGCTCTTCGATCTTCAGCGGCGAATTGTTGAGCTGAATGTTGTATTCAAAGTTTCCGATCTTCTGTGTACCGACCGGCGTGATGAGGTTCTGGGCAGCAAGCGCATTGGCGACGTCCTGCCCCGACAGACCCAGCGCCTGAAGCGCATTGGGATTGAGGTCGATCTGGATCTGCCGCTGTTTACCGCCGAAGGGATACGGAATGGCCGCGCCGGGCACAGTCACGAGCGGCGTGCGCAACTGGTTGATGCCGAGGTCCGCGAGGTTCTGTTCAGTCAGCCCCTCACCCGACAGGGCCAACTGAATGATCGGAACCGTCGAGGCGCTGTAGTTCAGGATCAGCGGCGGTGTCGCACCCGCCGGCATCTGTTTGAGCAGCGTCTGCGAAATCGCGGTGACCTGTGCGTTGGCCGTGCGGATGTCGACATTGGGCTGGAAGAAGATCTTGATAATGCCGACGCCATTATATGAGTTGGCGACGATGTGCTCGATGTCATTGACCGTGGTGGTCAGCGCACGCTGAAACGGCGTGGTGATACGTCCCGACATCTGATCCGGCGGCAGGCCGGTATACTGCCAGACAACCCCGATCACCGGAATTCGGATATCCGGGAAAATGTCGGTCGGGGTCCGCAAAGCGGCGAGTGGCCCCACAATCAACAGAAGAAGTGCCATGACCACGAACGTATAGGGGCGGCTCAGGGCAATTCGGACAAGCGAGTTCATATCGGATGTTTCTCGGTCTCAACGGGCCGGGCTGCCGTCCGCCAGGAACGGCCTGATGCTGTTGGAGTTGATGTACCCGACTCCGGCGTAATGACGCAACGCCGCGGACCTCACAGTCAGGTGTTTAAGGGCCATTTCGAGCCAGATTTCCGCTATTTTGGGCAATTGCCTTTATAGAAGCCTTATTTATCACAGGATCATCTGGGTTTGCGTGACAATGGCCACGAGCCGGCCCTCCCCGGTCTCCAGACGGGTCTGCCAAACGTGAGTCCGCCGGCCGAGGTGCACCGGCGTGGCGGTCGCCGTCACGATACTGCCCGCCTTGGCGGCGCCCACGAAATTGGTCTTGCTTTCGATCGTGGTCGTTCCCTTGGCATCCGGTGGCAGATTGATCACCGTCGCTGCGGCGCCGACCGAATCCGCGAATGCCATCACCGCGCCGCCATGGATGCCGTGCCCGACAGTGCAGAGATCTTCCCGGACCACCATCGTCGCCACCACCTTGTCGGACTCCGCCTCGGTGAAAGTCACGCCCATCAGGACCGCAAATGGCATTGGCAAAGAATTGATTTTCTCAAGTGGAGTCATTTCGCTGAGCCTTTATCTTGAACAAATGATCGAAATTGCAGCCGTTAAAGCGATGCATGAGGAATTTTCAGGCGGGGTAATTAGGCCGGCTCAACGCCACACCAGTCGGCGACGAACAGCGCGATCGCGCGCGTGGTCTTGCGCAGCGATTCGATCTCCACGCGTTCGTTGAAGCCGTGCATGGCATCAGCCTTCGCCCCGAAACACAGGCTCGGAATATTGCTGTTGAGACCGTAAAACCGCGTATCGGTCAAAGCCGTGAACGCGAGTTCTTTCAAGGGCCCGCCGTATGCCAGTTCATGAGCTTTGCGAAGGACAGCCTCGGACTCTTCTGCACCACTCAACTCGTAGCCTTCCGACAGAAAGCCGGACCACTCCACATCGGGCGGGTTCTGCGCCAGGAACGGATGTTTCTTTGCCGCCGCTTCGACGCAGGCCACGATCTCGGCCTGATGCTCAGCGATCGACCATCCCGGCAGCACCGCGATCCGGCAGTCGACATCGCACCATGCGGGCACGCTTGAGGCCCAATCGCCCCCCTTGATGATGCCCGGATTGAAATTAATCGGGTGTTTGACGGCTTTGAAATGCTTGTCGCCCGCTGCGCGCCTGTTCCATTCTTCTTCCAGACCTTCGATCGCCTGGATCAAATGATAGGCCGCCTTGATGGCATTAGCGCCTGCCCCGGCCTCAAACACATGCACGGGCTTGCCGCGCACCTTGAGGCGAAACCAGATCACACCGACCTGGGAGCGGACCAATTTCGCGTCGGTTGGCTCGGGAATGAAACAGCAATCCGCCCGATAGCCGCGCTGGATTGCCGAGAGCGCACCGACACCGGTGCTTTCTTCCTCGATCACCGACTGGAAATGAATTCGCGCCGTCGGCTTCAATCCCGCCGCGCGCAAGGCATCGAGCGCATAGAGCGCGGCGATGGTGCCCGACTTCATGTCGCCTGCGCCGCGCCCATACATCCAGCCGTCCTTAATTGCCGGCGTGAACGGCGGCGTATCCCACATATCGAGCGGACCGACTGGAACCACATCGCAGTGGCCCTGCAGGATCAGCGACTTTCCGAGGTCACGCGAGGGACGATAAGTCCCGACAACAGTCCGTGCACGGCTGAAATCGTGCGCGATGGGACCATACCCACGCAGGTCTTTCAGATCATCGATATCGATATGCCAATCATCGATCTCATAGCCACGTGCATGCAGCAAGTCATGCATCATGTCCTGACATGGGCTTTCCGCGCCGCGTGTGCTGGGGATGGACACAAACTGCTTGGTCGTTTCCATCTGTCGGTCGAACGCGTCATCGACAGCATCGAGGATACGGCGTTGGGTTTCCATTGCGTTCTTTCCATCCATGTTCTTTATCCATCCTGTCTCGCGGTTCGCCAACTACAGCGTAGCTATCCCACCGTCGTCAACGTCATGGACTGCTTGGCACGTTTGTCGCATACGAAGGTCTCGTCCAAGGCCGACCAATTACCCGCAAGCCCAAATTGAGTTTCGATGAGCACCACCACTTCCAATCTTGATCGGGTCGTCAGGGAAATAGCCGACGAGATGGCGCAGAGGACGGACCGGGGCCAGGTTGCGAGCTACATTCCTGAGTTGGCACGGGTCGACGCCAATTCCTTCGGCCTTGTCGTGATCGACGCGGACGGGCACGTGGCGGCTGCCGGCGACAGCGAAACCCCCTTCTCCATTCAAAGCATCTCGAAGGTCTTCACACTCACCCTCGTCCTCGGCAGGGTCGGTGACCGATTGTGGCGCCACGTCGGCCGCGAACCCTCGGGAAGTCCCTTCAACTCCATTGTCCAGCTTGAGCGGGAACGCGGTATCCCGCGCAACCCGTTTATCAATGCCGGCGCGATCGCCGTCACCGACCTTATCCTCTCCGGACACCAGCCTCGCGAAGCGCTCGGAGAAATTCTCAGGTTCATGCAATTTCTCGCGGCCGATTCATCAATCACGATCGACGAGGCTGTCGCAGCCTCCGAACAGCGAACCGGGTTTCGCAATATCGCCCTCACCAATTACATGAAGTCCTTCGGCGTCATCGAAAACCCCGTCGACTTCACGCTCGGTGTCTATTTTCATCATTGCGCAATCGCGATGTCGTGCCGGCAGCTCGCGATGGCAGGACGCTATCTCGCCTACTCAGGCCGAAATCCTTCGACGGGCTTGTCCGTGGTGCAGCCTGAACGTGCGCGGCGTATCAACGCCATTATGCTGACCTGCGGCCATTACGACGGCTCTGGCGAATTCGCGTATCGGGTTGGCTTGCCAGGCAAGAGCGGGGTCGGAGGCGGCATTCTGGCAATCGCGCCAGGCAAAGCTTCGATCGCCGTGTGGTCGCCGGGCCTCGACGCCAACGGCAATTCTCACCTCGGCCGGGTTGCGCTGGAAGCGCTGACGAAGAGACTGGGCTGGTCTATTTTCGGCGTTTAGACACGCGCTAACACTATGAAAAAGGGCCAAAGCATTTTTGCTTCGGCCCTTTCATATTCGCTATTTCAGCAACAAAGAAATGTTTGGGCGTAAAGCCGAGACGACATCAATGCTCGCGAGGCCGTTTGGCCTCTTCGATCGCTGCTTCATGGTACCAACCGCTGCCAAACGTATCGCCCGTAACACGCTGCAATCTTGGATCGGTTGCCGGTTTGATTTCTTCGCGATTGCCGCCAGCGGTCATTCGACCTCGCACGGGAAACTGGTAGATTTTCGCGGTCCCGTGAGAAACATTCGTCGCCATAAGCCTGTCTCCTCTCGGATGCTGCGCGTAAGCGCCGCTCAGATACGTTATATACGGAGTCGCCCGCCTTTTGCGCGATTTGCCTCATATAAGGCAGCAATTGCCTACATTATGCGCATTCAAACCTTTGCGTCTTTACGCAGCATTCTCTTGCTGAATCAAACGCGTGCCGCGAGGTGCAGTTCCCAAAATCATTGGACCGAAGTCCAAAAGCCAAAAGAAGGTGCAATTGTTTGCACCGATTAAGAAATAAGCGCATATCACGATGCGGCTGGCGCCTAACCTGCCAATTCGACCACTAGCTCCCCCAGGAGCGCTTGCGGCGAGTGGCTGCACCAATTGGCACGTTAAATGCTTATTAAGCGGCGGCCGTTGACGGCCACCTCCGGGTGGCCAGGTCAGCCTTGGGTTCTCACCCCTCGCATCGTCAACTTACGAGAGATCGCAATGACAAAGTACAAGCTCGAGTACATATGGCTCGATGGCTACACTCCAGTCCCCAATCTTCGCGGGAAAACACAGATTAAGGAATTCGACGCATTTCCGACGCTTGAACAGCTCCCGTTGTGGGGCTTCGACGGAAGCTCGACCATGCAGGCCGAAGGCCGCAGCTCCGATTGCGTGCTCAAGCCGGTCGCAGTTTTCCCTGACGCCGCTCGCACCAATGGCGCTCTGGTCATGTGCGAAGTCATGATGCCGGATGGCAAGACTCCGCATGCATCGAACACACGTGCAACGATCCTTGATGACGACGGTGCATGGTTTGGCTTCGAGCAGGAATACTTCTTTTACGAGGATGGCCGCCCGCTCGGCTTCCCCGAGAACGGCTATCCTGCCCCGCAGGGCCCCTACTACACTGGCGTTGGCTACAAGAACGTCGGCTCGATCGCCCGTCAGATCGTCGAAGAGCACCTCGACCTCTGTCTCGCGGCAGGCATCAACCATGAAGGCATCAATGCTGAAGTCGCAAAGGGCCAGTGGGAGTTCCAGATTTTCGGTAAAGGCTCCAGGCGCGCGGCCGACGAAATGTGGATCGCCCGCTACCTGATGCTGCGTCTTACCGAAAAGTACGGCATCGACATCGAATTCCACTGCAAGCCGCTCGGCGACACCGACTGGAACGGCTCCGGCATGCACGCCAACTTCTCGACCAAGTACATGCGCGAAGTCGGCGGCAAGGAGTACTTCGAGGCCCTCATGAAGGCTTTCGAGAAGAACCGTGCGGATCACATCGAAGTCTACGGTCCAGACAACCACATGCGCCT
The DNA here is from genome assembly GCA_963751855.1 of uncultured Alphaproteobacteria bacterium. Taxonomy (GTDB): domain Bacteria; phylum Pseudomonadota; class Alphaproteobacteria; order Rhizobiales; family Xanthobacteraceae; genus Afipia. Next base: position 102,672 of record CAVVWF010000003.1, read on the forward strand.
GACCGGCAAGCACGAGACCGCTTCGATCCATACCTTCAGCTACGGCATCGCGGATCGCGGCGCTTCGATCCGAGTGCCGCACTCCTTCGTCAACAATAGCTACAAGGGCTACCTCGAAGACCGCCGCCCCAATTCGCAGGGCGACCCCTACGCGATTGCTTCACAGATCCTGAAGACGATCTCTGAAGTTTCAACAAGCGCGAAGGCTGTGGCCTAAGTTCCCTACGGCCCGGACGTCCGCGTCCGGGCCGCTTGATTATCGTCGCGCCGGTGCCCATGAGGCGAACCTTCTGTCGGTGCGGATGCTCTTTCCAAGCCATGAGTTACCCCTTTTGGCTTGGGGTCTGGAGCCGAGGAGAGGTTGGTCGACTTTCTCCTCGGCTTATTTCGCGAGATGGCAACGCCTTCGCCAATCGACCCTGTATCGCCCTTGAGAACCCAAACAGATCAATATCCAATAGTAGATCGCAGGCTGACGTGCGCCGGACGCCGCAGTTCGTCGACGAACGAAAGCGCGTGGCCCGAAAACGAGATGCTGCCTTTGTCACGCGTCGGCGGCTGATCCCTCGCCTATGAGAATCAGGGTCGAATGACTACGATGAGTCATGACCTTTCTTTATCTCATCGTGGCTATCGTCCTTGAGGTTATCGGCACCTCGGCGCTTCAGGCATCGGAGCAGTTCACCAAGCCGAAGCCCCTGATCCTGACGGTGATCGGCTATGCGGCCTCGTTCTATTTCCTGTCGCTTGTCCTGCGCTCCATGCCAGTCGGCATCGCTTACGCAATCTGGTCAGGACTGGGCGTCGTCCTGATCACGCTCGTCGGCCTCGTCTGGTTCGGTCAGAAGCTCGACACGCCGGCCGTCATCGGCCTCGGCCTTATCATCGCCGGTGTCGGCACGATCAACCTGTTCTCATCGACGATACAACATTAGCAACCCGGAGTTTCAGCATGAGCCATCGCAAGACCATTTGCGCAGCGCTGTTTGTCAGCCTGCTATCGGCCATCCCGGCATCGGCCGACGTTGTCATGCGGGAATCCGACATCCAGAACCTGCGGCTCGGCCAACGTAGCTATGTCGATGATGGTTCGTGTCCAGCGGGACAGATCAGGGAAATCGCCGGCGTGAAGCTCACGACATCGGGCGTGGCCCGCACACGCAAATGCGTCGAACGGAAGACCATGAGGCGCTAGCTGCGCCGCCCGCGTTTTTAGATCGTTCTACCGCCGTCGACAGGCAATACGACGCCAGTCACGAAGTTCGCATCGTCGGACGCGAGATAGACGCAGGCTTTCGCGATATCTTCGGGCTGCGACATGCGGCCAAGCGGAATGGTCGCGATGAACTTCGCGCGGTTTTCCGGGGTGTCCGGAACACCCATGAAGGTTTCGAGCAGAGCCGTTTCGCCCATGACTGGCGCGACGCAGTTCACGCGGATCTTGTCGGGGGCGAGTTCTGCAGCCATCGCGCTCGACAGCAAATTCACCGCACCCTTCGAACCATTGTACCAAGTGAGTCCAGCACGCGGACGAATGCCGCCGGTTGAACCAATATTGATGATACAGCCGCCGCCCTGCTTGCGCATCAGCGGCACCGTTGCGTTGGTCATGTGATAGATCGACTTCACGTTAACCGCGAAGACGCGGTCGAATTCCTCTTCGGTGACGTCCATGATCGGCTTGTTGCGAAACGACCAGCCGGCATTGTTGACCACGATGTCGAGCTTGCCGAAATTCTCGACCGCCGTCGCGACTGCCTTATCGATATCGAGGCGTTTCGTGACGTCGCCGGTCACGGCCACAGCGCCGCCGGTATTTGCCGCCACGCGCGCAGCACCTTCGCCATTGAGATCGAGGATCACGACCTTCGCGCCCTCATCCACGAAATGACGCGCGATGGCCGCACCAAATCCCGATGCCCCACCTGTCACCAGGGCAACTTTGTCCTTCAGACGCATCTTCCCGGTCCTGTTTTTATTTCGTTGTATGGGAAGCGTCGATCAAACCGACTGAGAACGCAAGTACTCGGCGCACAGGCCTTATACCGCCGCGGCGGAGCCTGCAGCGCTAGCGCACCGCTGTGACGGCAGCCGCTTGCTGCATGCCGACGATGGATGGGCCGCTGTAGTCGAACGTGCCGATGCCCGGCAGATCGCTGTGACGCTGGGACTGCAACGGACCGGCGAAGAAGAAAGCGACGGTAAGAAGGACACTGAGAACACGCATGGGATGATCTCCATGATGGATACTCAGTGGTCGCGCCGGGGCAACCGACTGTTCAAGACCACAGTATATTTTCTCGCGTAAACGGCTGATTCGAAACTTCGCAAGACAATTTGATGAATTGTCGCCCGGCTTTTCTAAGCCGTTATTCGCATATGCAGCGTGACGATGTGTCGCTTCCGCCTACAATCAAGGCGCGCGGCGAGTCCGGCGCCCGTTGACGGAGTGAAACACCGGACCGGGAGGCGAAGTCATGTCGGGCTTACTCATCAATCTGATTATCCAGATTATTGGCGGCGCGATCGGCGGAAACGTCGCGGGAGGCGCTGCAAAGAATATCGACCTTGGCACAGTCGGTAACACCATCGCAGGCGCGATCGGTGGTGGTGTCGGCGGCCAGATCCTGGGAATGCTAATTCCCATGCTCGCCAATACCGCATCGACACCGGACATCGGCGCGATCATCGGGCAAGCGGCCAGCGGTGGCGTCGCCGGCGCCATTCTCACCGCTATCGTTGGCGCGCTCAAAAGCCGGACAGCTTAACTAACGGTAGTCCAAACGGTTGTTTCAAATTTTCATCGTGGCGAGGCGCGCGACTGGCATAGCCCGCACCTCGCGGCGGTCTTTACCCCGAAATGTAGTCGCCGCATTTTTGGATGGTGTCGTTGGCACCCCACGGCATGATCGGAACGGAGGATGTCGAATTCTTCGGCGACCCCTCGATCAATTTGTCCGAATAGACCATGTAGACCAGCACATTCCGCTTGGCATCGCATCCACGCACGATCTGCATCTTCTTGAAGAACAGTGAGCGCCGCTGCCGGAACATGTCGTCGCCCTGCCCCATTTTCCCCTTGAAATGGATAGGGCCTATTTGCCTGCAAGAAAGCGAGATATCAGACACCTGTTCGGCAAGCCCGAGCCAGCCTTTGTAGCCACCCTTTTCAGGAATCGTGAAATGGCAGGCCACCCCCTCAATATCCGGGTCATCAACGCCATACGTCGCCAGCTTGTCGTCGGGGCTCAGCAGCTTGAACACCGTAGAACGCCGGAAGATCAGGTCCGGCTCGTCGGCAGCCAAGACCGGCGATCCCGCGAACCAGGCCAACATCATGGCAATCAGCGCCATACGCACGGGATATGTGACCGAGAAGCGGGTCATGCAGACAGTCATCAATATGCTCCAGCAGGGAACGTCAGGACCAGGAATGAGGCCTGACGGCCTCGATTATGTGGGGTGGCGAGCTATCTGTTGGAAGGCACGCAATTGTGAATTCAAGTTATAGCTTCTGTTAAGCCGCCGTCAGGGCTTCACAACTAGATTTGGGGCAAAAGCTGGCCTCTGAGCATTAAATCGGCGCACCCAGCTGGTGAACATTTTCTCCGTCTGCGACACTCATAGTGGAATCAATTGGGGATATCAGGCGTGTACGACAATCGGCTAGCTTCCTCGCATAAACCGCAAAAAATGATCGCATTTGCTCAATTCATCCGGCCGACCATGCAACGAGCTGCATGGTTGGCGGCAGCACTGACCATCAGTGTCAGCCTCCCGGCACAGGCGCAGGTCTTCTGGCCAAACCACCGAGACGATTACTACGGTGGCGCGATCTATGATTCCCCTACTTCCCTGGAGCACTGGCATGCACAGGTCGCGCGCAAGAAGCGCACCACGCCGAAGCTAGCCGACGCACCCAAGGGCACGCCAAAGCCGCAGGGCCCGATCGTGATCACAATCTCGATCGAGAACCAGCACCTCAAAATCTATGATGCCAATGGCCTGTTCGCAGAATCGCCGGTCTCGACCGGAATGCGTGGACACTCCACGCCTATGGGCGTGTTCAGCGTCATCCAGAAGAGCAAATATCACCGCTCGAACATCTACAGTGATGCGCCAATGCCCTACATGCAGCGCATCACATGGTCCGGCATAGCACTTCATGCCGGCGTGCTTCCCGGTTATCCGGCGTCACACGGCTGCATCCGCATGCCGATGAATTTTGCGATGCGCCTCTGGGGCTGGACCCGTATGGGTGCGCGCGTGATTATTGCGCCGGGAGATCTTTCGCCAGTCGATTTCTCAAACTCCAATCTCGTGGCGCGAAAACCTGCGTCGGCAACTGTCGCCCTCGCACCGGCGACACCGAACCCGCGCAACGATGTCGCGACCACCACGAAATCCGACAAATCTACAGTTGCTGATGCAACGAATTCGCCAGCTGCAACCTCGGAAACAATCGACCTCAGGCTCACACCCGCCTCCGACAAACGCGACGAAATCCGCACCGCCGACGCCAGTGGCGTGATGTCGCAAAAATCCGATGCGATTGGGGAACGGCCAGCACAAAATGCCGATACGCCGAAAGACGAGGCGAAGAATATCGTCGTGAGCGACGCCAAACCTGCTGCTGTAGAGACCAAGGCTGCAGAGACCGCGACCGACAAGGATCAGTCCCGCGCAGCAGATGCCGACAAGACACCTGCGGCAGCGAACCCAGTTCCGCCGCCCGAAGGCTCGGCAGAATTCGTCGGCCCGGTCAAAGCTCGCGCAGGACACATTGCGGCATATGTCAGCCGCAAGGAAGGCAAGCTCTACGTGCGCCAGAACTTCGAACCGCTGTTCGAAGTTCCAGTCACGATCGCCGTGGCGGATCGCCCCCTCGGTACGCACATCTTCACCGCTCGCGCCGACAAGGATGACGTCAACGCGTTCCGTTGGACGGTTGTGTCCCTTCCAACTCCGACACGCACAGCGAGACGTTCAGACGACGAGACACCCCGCCGGAAGAGGAACGCTGTGGCAGGCGAAGAGGCCGCGCCGCTTCCGGCCTCTTCGCCCACTGAGGCGCTCGACCGGCTGACCATCCCGCCAGAGGCCATGCAACGCATCGCAGCGGCGCTCGCCCCCGGCGGATCGCTTATCGTGTCGGATCTTGGGCTTGGTGAGGAAACCGGCCGCGGCACCGATTTCATCGTTCCGCTGCGGTAAAAAGCTTCTGCGGGGCGGTTGGCTTCTCACTGATCGTTGGGTTAGAACCCGACGAACATGAACATATCCGTTGAAGTTCCCCAATCGGTCCCCGCCCCCGCCCAAGTGGCGCGCCCAGACGCATTCAAGCGACTGACACCGTTCGGCTGGACCGGCGGAATGGCTGTCATCCTTGGCTGCCTTGCTGCCTCATTCTTCCTGGCCGGATATTTCGTCATTTACTGGCGCAACGCCGACATGGATTTCATGATCGTCTACAACGCGCTGGCGTTGAACGACGGAAAATCCCAGGTGTTTTTCGATCATCCCTCGTATTTCACGATCCTGTCCGTGAAGCTGTGGTTCCAGTTCATGCATGCGCTGGGCCTGCTCGACGCGTGGAAACTGTCATCGATCCCCTCAGCATTGAACCTTCCGGCCTTCGATGCGGCAATGACGAGCGCCATTCGCGCCGGACGCGTGGTCGCGTGGTTGACCACGAGCGTCTTCGTTCTCGTCTTCGCCGCGCTCGCCCGCCATCTCGTTCGCGACTGGCGGGTCGCGCTGTTTTCGACATTTGCCTTCGCATTTTCTGGTGGCATCGCGGTCCATATGCGGATCCTGCGCAGCGAATTGATCGCAGCCAGCTTGTTCACGTTCGCTTTCATGATCCTGATCATTGTCGGTCGGCGTGCAACCGCGTGGCGGCCGCTCGCAATTGCTGCCGCAGCTGCCCTCTGCGTACTTGGGATGGAAAACAAGATTCAGGCGATCCTGCTGATCGCGGCACTTCCCCTTATGATACTGCCGTTCGGCACAAAGGCTGGCGCGAGCACCGAATTCTGGAACAGCTCAGCCCGGGCATGGATGATCGCGTTAATCGTGGCCATTATCGCAGCGGTGATGTCCTATTTCGCGTATCCGCTCGTTCTTGCCGGCCTCGACCCTGCAGTAATCGCGGTCGCGGAACTTCATCCGATCATCGGCGGGACGTTTGGAATCTATCAGCTTGCGCTGCTGGTCTGGATCGGCCTCGGCATGATCGCCTATGCGGCGGTGTGGCGGATCAGCCTCACCGAAACGGTAGCGGGAATGTTCGCGGTCATCGCAGGTGCTTCGCTCGGCTTGCTCGCGCTCTATCTTCAATACAACGCTCAGAATATCGTGGCGGTGATCAACCCCATCGAGAAAATGCTGGTCTTCGCCGATGCGCCGGCGACGACGGCAGTCGATGGCGGAAAGGCGTTCGCTGCAATCAGCCTGCTATTTGACGGTGTGGTCTCCGTCTTAAAACGCTACTCGTTCGTCCTGTTCTCGTCCCCACGCCCGACCGTGTTCCTGACGTGGCTGATCGTTCCGGGCATCGTCTATGCGTGGCTGAAAGGCGAGCGGCAGACGGCGCTTCAGGCATCGATCCTGCTGCTGTCGGCGATCGGAATTGATGCGTTGGGTGTGCGTCGCGGGCTAAAAGCCGAATATTTCATATTTACCGATCCGCTGATCATCATCGCAGGAACAGTGCTCCTGGACCGCCTGAGCCACCTGCGATTTGGCAAATGGGCATATCCTGTTGGAGCGGCGCTGGTCGTCGCGCATATCGCCGTCAGCCAGGCCGAACCGATCAAGCACGTGATGAAGCGCAGCGGACCCGAATACATTTGCGACTGGAATCAGGTCTACCAGCCTGAATTGCCGATGCCTTGGTGCGACGTGCCACCGAAACATCCGTAACGGGCTGTTGAAGATAATCCTGCAACCGATCAGCTAATCTGGTGAGATACGCTCACCGGATTTCGTCAGGAGTGGACCATGATCAATCGCAGGCAAATGATTGTGACCATGGTGGCGGCAACCGCGGCAGCACCGGTCATCGGGCGCGCAGTTCATGCGCAGCCGGCAATGAGCCGGATCACCGCGTACGGCTTTTCGTTTCCGGCACTGAAGGGCGGCGACATCCGCCTCGCGGACTATGCTGGTAAGCCATTACTGGTGGTCAACACTGCTTCGCTTTGCGGGTTCACGCCACAATATGCCGGATTGCAGGAGCTCTGGACCCAGTTCCACGGCCGCGGCCTGACCATCATCGGCGTTCCATCCAACGATTTCGGCGGACAGGAACCGGGTGGCACAACTGACATCGCCGAAACCGCCGAACACACCTACCACGTCACCTTCCCGATCACGGCCAAAACCAGCGTGAAGGGACCCAATGCTCATCCATTCTACAAATGGGCTGCGGCGGAACGGCCAGCCGATCTGCCAAGCTGGAACTTCCACAAATACCTTGTCGGTCGCGACGGACACATCGCTGATGCATTCTCATCGCGGATCGAACCGACGGACACGCGCGTCGCAACCGCAATAGCCCGCTCCCTGACGGCCTGATCGTCCCGCGAGTTAACCCTCCCCGCGTCGAACCTGTGTTCAGCCGCCAAAAGACGTTGGCGGATTGAACGATGTGAGACTAGGCTTTGAGTCTCGGGGGGAGCGGCACCCGCCGCTTGCCCGATGACTGACCAACGTCGAGGGGGATGCCATGCGCATCAAGGCTAGTGTCATTGTCGCAACCATCGCAACTGTATGTGCGTTCAACAGCGCTTGGTCGCAGTCGCTTATTCCACGTCCGGCACAAGCTGCTCCGCAAAAGGCAGCGGCGCCCGCTCCGGCAGCTAATCCTACCCCGCCGCCAGCATCCACTCCGCTCAAAGCAAACTGCGCCAATCCAAATGCCATTGGCGTCTCCCGTGTTGTCGCCATCGACACCACGGGTGGACCAGGCTTCGGCTTCGAGCACTTCAAGCAACTTGATTTCTTGCGCGACAAGGAAGTGGTGCTGACATTTGACGACGGTCCATGGCCGGTCAATACGCCGTCGGTGCTGAAGACTCTCGCCGACGAGTGCACTAAGGCAATCTTCTTCCCCATCGGAAAGCATGCGACCTACTATCCCGAAATTCTCAAGCAGGTCGCCGAGCAAGGTCACACCATCGGCTCGCACACGTGGTCACATGCCAATCTCAACAACAAGAAGCTGACGGAAGCTCAACAAAAGGAAGAAATCGAAAAGGGTTTCAGTGCGGTCAAATGGGCACTCGGCACCGCCCCCTCTCCGTTCTTCCGTTTCCCGGCGCTCCAACATCCACCGGCAATGGTGACCTATATGGGCGAGCGGAATGTCGCTATCTGGTCATGCGATCTCAACTCGTTCGACTTCAAGGCCAGCAAGGCGGAAAAGATCGTCGACACCGTCATGACGAAGCTCGACAAGAATGGCAAAGGCATCGTGCTGATGCATGATTTCCAGAAACATACTGCAGAAGCATTGCCGGAACTCATGAAGCGGTTGAAGGCAGGCGGATATAAAATCGTGCAGGTCAAAGCCAAGGCGCCGGTGCAAACCATCGCGCAGTATGATGAGGAAGTGACCAAAAACGTCAAACTGCCGACGGTCAGTACGCGCCCGCTCAACAGCGTAGTACAAACCATTTCGGAATAACGGCGAACGGCCAGCAATTTCAAGGACAACGCGACAACATCTCATGCGAATTGAAGGTTATGTCATCGTATCCGCCAATGGCATGCTGGCGGACGCCAGTCGTATCATGCCGGTTTCATTGAAATTCGAGGCGGATCAGAAGTTCTTCGAAGCTGCGCTCGAACGCGTTGATCTTATCGTTCACGGGAAAAACTCGTTCGAGGACCAGCAGCGCTCCGCCCAACGAACACGTATTGTCCTGACTCGCTCGGTCAGCGCGCTCGCTTCTGATCCCGAAAATCCCAAAGCAACGCTATGGAATCCGGTGCGCGCGACGTTTGAGGATGCTTGCCGTCAGGCTGGCGTGACATCCGGCACCGCCGCGATTATCGGCGGTCCGGAGGTCTTCGAGATGTTTATGGATCGCTACGACACGTTCTGGCTGTCACAAGCGCACGGCATGATCATCCCGGATGGCACCGGGGCTTTCCCCGGGGTACCCGAACGGTCGCCGGAGGTGATTTTGGGGTCCCACGGCCTCAAGCCAACGGAAACCCTTATGCTCGACGCAGTAAGCAAGGTCGATGTCACCGCATGGCGCAGGGATTAAGCAGGTCGACGCGAAGTGACGATCATGCCGCCCGGATATTCCCCAGGAAGTCATTGACCCTGCCGCGCAACTGTTGTGCCTGGACACCAAGTGCCTCAGCAGCCGCCTTGACGTTCTGAGCGGACGTGCCGGTCGCGTCAGCGCCTTCGGTGACACCGGCAATATTGTCGGAAACATCCTTGGTGCCCTGTGCGGCCTGCTGGGTGTTGCGTGTGATCTCTTGGGTGGCTGCACCTTGCTCCTCGACCGCGGCTGCGATCGCAGTAGCGACTTCGCTAACTTCGGCGATGGTTCCGCCGATGCCCTTGATCGCCTCCATCGCGTCCTGTGCAACCTTTTGAACAGCCGTGATCTGCTGCGAGATTTCCTCGGTCGCCTTCGCAGTCTGGCTCGCGAGCGACTTCACCTCCGAAGCCACGACGGCAAATCCCTTACCAGCCTCACCCGCTCGAGCAGCTTCGATGGTGGCGTTCAGCGCCAGCAGATTTGTCTGGCCTGCGATGTCGTTGATGAGACTGACGACATCGCCGATACGACTTGCAGTCTCTGACAACCCCTGAACCGTAACGTCGGTCTGGCGAGCTTGATCGACCGCGCGGCCGGCGATGTTGGCCGCATGAGATACCTGACGGCTGATGTCGTTGATGGACGAGCTCAACTCTTCCGAGGCGGCAGCAACGCTTTGCACGTTGGCGGATGCGTCGCCGGAAGCCTTCGCCGCCATGCGGACCTGCGTATTCGTCTGCGTCGAAATGGCGGACATTCCCTCCGAAGTCTGACGCATCTGGTCCGAAGCTTCGCTGAAAGCATCAAGCACTTCACCAATCTGCTGCTCGAATGCTGCAATATGAGATTCAATGGCTTGCTGGCGTGACGCACCTCGAGCATTGCGCGAGCGTTGATCAGTTTCGATCCGCTCTTTTTCGACCGCGTTCTGCTTGAATGTCTCCAATGCGCCGGCCAATGCGCCAATCTCGTCACGACGCTGAGCGAATGGCACCTCGACGGCGAGATCGCCGTCGGCGACCTTCAGCATTGCGTTCTGAATAGACTGCAGCGGCTTGATGACGCGACGGCTGACCGCAACGATGCTCAGCGCGGCCATACCGACAGCTCCCGAAAGCAGGATCAATTGGACGACCAGCGCCCGTAGCGCAGCCTGATGCAATCCTTTGCCATACTCCTTTGCGGCATCCAGCGCCTGTTCCGCCACGACGACAGCACTCGCCATCCGCTCGACAGTCAGGGGCGTCCATTGTGCTGCAGTCAGTTCGGGCTTCTCACCGGTTGACAAGGCAAACATCAACCGGTCGCGCAGCGACATATATCGTGAATCGAAGTAGGCCCCTTTGGCCGTCACAATCGCATTGTTCAGTGCGGGCGGCAGCTTCATCCCGGAAGCCGAGCTTTCGAGGGCTAGCCAGGCCGCATCCATACCACCGACGAACTTCGTATAGTCCAACTGCGCATCGCCGGAGACCTTTCCTGTCGAAAGACCATTCGAAACGAGCACTGACGCATCACCCGCAGTGTTGCGTAGAATCCAGGCCATCTGTTTGATGGATAACAACTGATCGACCACAGGATTGGCGTGATTGACCACCGCCGCGAGTTGGTTCGAAATTTTATCCAGAACGTTGATGACAGCCGTCGTCGTATCCGAATATTCCTTCGCGAGCCCACTACGACGAGACGCCTTTGGCTTGTTGGCAGCGTCCCAGAATTCCTTCTGCATCGTGGTCAGAGATTCGGTCAGCCGCGACAGCTCCGGCAGCAAGGAGCTCTTTTCCGGGAACTCCAGTGAACCAAGGATATCGATCGCCGCGCCGAGCGCCGGCATCTCGCTGTCCTGGATACGGCGGATGTATTTATCCATATCGGGGGTAATGGTCCCCTCGGCATTCAAGGTACGAACAGTCGAAGACCTGTCGGTCCGCAGATTGTGCATGGCCTTGAATGCTTGCCCGGACGCATCCGCGATCGTGGAAATGCGGCTGGTCGCATCGAGGGTGTTCCACGATTGCCACGCTGACGTCGCAAGCAGAATGATGACGCAAGCCGCCATTGCGGCAATAACAGATTTTAAAAGCGTCGCGACGGTTACGCGGTCAAGCATGTCGTCCCCCAAAAAGGCCCGACTGCATGACTAGACTCGATTGATAAATTTATAAGAAATTTATAAATGAATGTCCGCGCAGCAATCACGCTTTATCAATTCGCGCGACAGCCGCTGTGCGAACGAAGTGCTGACTTCCATGCCGAAGATTGTTCGAGTTCAATACTGGGTGTCGGAACTACTGGAATAGCTGCCTTTCTCCAGGACCGCCGCGCTTCGCGGATAGCCGGCGATGATGAACAGCCCACCAATCAGCGACAGATTTTTAAGGGCATGGATCATGTTGTTGATGCGGTCGGCGCCGGTCATGTCCCAGAAATTGTGGAAGTAGAACGTCGTCACTGCGACGAACAAGATCAGCACGATGGCGAAAAACCGCGCTCCGAAATTCAGCGCGATCATCAAACCTCCGACGACCTCGATAACGCCGGCAAGAATCGCAAGTATCTGCGCTGTCGGCATCCCGGCCATCCCCTCAAGCTGAGTCGCGTAAGGCGCCAGAGCGGCGGGAATGGCCACCTTTTCGGTGATGGCTTGGGTGGTCGAAGCGATATCTAAAAGTTTGGAGGCCCCGGAAAATACAAACAAGACCACAAACAGAACACGTCCGAGCGAGACAAAAGCGGGCATCGGCCGACCTCGTTGAGATGACTATAGTCCTGATATACAGGACTTATGTTCACCCGAACAGCGTCGGCTGCTGTCGTCCCGCCCGTTCCTGCGCTTCGACCGCGGCAACCGCCGTCATGTTGAGGATGCCGCGCGCGGTGACCGACGGCGTCAGGATATGCGCCGGACGTGCCGGGCCGATCAGGATCGGGCCGACCGGGAGCGCCCCAGCCAGGACCTTGATCATCTGATAACCGATGTTGGCTGCGTCGAGGTTCGGCATGATCAGGATGTTGGCGGATCCTTCGAGCCGCGAATGCGGCAGCACCAGCTGGCGAGACAATTCGGTGAGGGCTGTATCACCCTGCATTTCACCGTCAGCTTCTATTTCCGGATGATCCTTCGCGAGCAGTTCGGTCGCGCGGCGCATCTTGCGCGCCGATTCGGTGTCGTAGCTGCCGAAGTCCGAATGCGAGAGGAACGCGACCTTCGGCTTCACCCCGAAGCGTTGGACATGGACCGCAGCCAGTGCCGCCATCTCCGCCAACTCTTCGGCAGTCGGATTGGGCCGGATCTGCGTATCGGCAATGAAGTACGCACCCTTGCTTGTGATCACCAGCGACAGCGCGGAGAAATCTTCCAGTCCGGGGGAAACCCCAATGATCTCACGGATGCGGCGGAGATGGCTCATGTAGCGCCCATCGACGCCGCAAAGCATCGCATCCGCCTCGCCACGGACCACGGCCAGCGCCGCGATGACTGTGGCATTCGTCCGGACCAGCGTTCGCGCGGCATCGGGCGTAATACCGCTTCGGCCGGCTACGTCGATATAACTCTGCACATAGGAGCGGTAGCGTGGATCGTCTTCCGGATTGATCAGATCAAAATCCTGTCCGGCCCGGATCGACAAACCAAAGCGCTGGATGCGTGCAGCAACGACAGTCGGGCGCCCCACCAAAATTGGCCGCGCCAGATTTTCCTCGAGCACGACCTGCACTGCACGCAGCACACGTTCATCCTCACCTTCAGCGTAAATGACGCGGACCGGCTGGGCTTTCGCCTTGGCGAATACCGGTTTCATCACAAGGCCCGAGCGGAACGCAAACCGGTCGAGCTGCTCGGTATAAGCATCGAAATCCACGATCGGTCGGGTCGCGACGCCCGACTCCATTGCGGCTTTTGCGACTGCCGGAGCGACACGGAGGATCAGGCGCGGATCGAATGGGCTCGGAATGAGCGAGCCGGGTCCGAAGCCCTGGGTTTCGCCACCATCATAGCGAACCACCACATCAGACGGCGGATCGCGCGCGAGCTGAGCCAGAGCATCAACTGCGGCGCGTTTCATATCTTCATTAATGGCGGTTGCGCCGACATCCAACGCGCCCCGGAAAATGAAGGGGAAGCAAAGGACGTTGTTCACCTGATTGGGAAAGTCCGAACGGCCCGTGCAGATCATCGCGTCCGGACGCACCTTGCGCGCCTCGTCCGGCATGATCTCCGGAGTTGGATTGGCGAGCGCCATCACCAGCGGCTTGTCTGCCATCTGCGCGACCATTTCCGGCTTCAGCACACCGGCCGCCGACACCCCCAGAAAGACGTCCGCGCCGGCGATCACATCCGCCAGTACGCGCTTGTCGGTCTTTTGCGCGTAGACCGCCTTCCACTTGTCCATGAGCGTATTGCGGCCTTCGTAGACAAGACCGTCGATATCGCAGACCCAGATGTTCTTGCGCTGCGCGCCAAGCGACACGAGCAGGTTGAGACAGGCGATGGCGGCGGCGCCTGCGCCAGACGCCACAATCTTGATGTCTTCGATCTTCTTGCCGTTCAGGATCAACGCATTGCGGATCGCTGCGCAAACGATGATCGCGGTGCCATGCTGGTCATCGTGGAACACCGGGATTTTCATCCGTGCCTTGAGCTGCTCCTCGATCTCGAAGCACTCCGGCCCCTTGATATCCTCGAGGTTGATGCCGCCGAAGGTCGGCTCAAGCGCTGCAACGGTTTCGACCACGCGTGCAATGGTGTCGGCGGCAATTTCGATGTCGAAGACATCGATGCCGGCAAATTTCTTGAACAGAACCGCCTTGCCTTCCATCACAGGCTTGGAGGCGAGCGGTCCGATGTTGCCGAGCCCCAGGACGGCGGTGCCGTTGCTGACGACGGCGACCAGATTGGCGCGCGCGGTGAGCGACGCTGCTTCCTGCGGATCGGCTGCGATGGCTTCGCATGCCGCAGCCACGCCGGGCGAATAGGCCAGCGCGAGGTCGCGCTGGTTGGCGAGCGGCTTGATAGCCTGGATTTCAAGCTTTCCGGGGCGTGGGAGGCGGTGATAGGCCAACGCCGCAAGGCGGAGTTCTTCAGACAACGTTGACGCCATACCTAAGTCCTCAGCACGTCTACCCGAATTGATGTCGGTGGTTGTTATTCAAGCAGATCAGTTTTGCGGCAGATTTAACCTGATGTGAAGCTCGCGAAGCTGCTTGAGCGTCACTTCTGAGGGAGCCCCCATCAGCAAATCTTCCGCACGTTGATTCATCGGGAATAGCGAGATTTCACGAAGGTTGTTCGTGCCGCACAGCAACATGACGATACGGTCCACGCCGGCAGCCATGCCGCCATGTGGAGGCGCACCATATTGGAAGGCGCGATACATGCCGCCGAAGCGCTCGATCACTGTCTCCTCGCCATAGCCGGCGATCTCGAATGCCTTCACCATCGCCTGTGGACGATGATTGCGAATGCCGCCGGATGCGATCTCGTAGCCGTTGCAGGCGATATCGTACTGGAACGCCTTGATGGTCAACGGATCCTGGGTCTGAAGCGCTTCGAGCCCACCTTGCGGCATCGAGAACGGGTTGTGCGAGAAATCGACCTTCTTCTCGTCCTCGTTATATTCGTACATCGGGAAATCGACGATCCAGGCCAGTTCGAACCGATCCTTGTCGATCAGATTCAACTCCTCGCCGACCTTGGTCCGCGCAAGACCTGCGAATTTCCAGAACTTCGACGGATCACCGGCCACGAAGAACGCCGCATCGCCTTCCTTGAGGCCAAGCTGCTCGCGGATTGCGGCGGTACGTTCCGGACCAATGTTGTTGGCCAACGGCCCCGCGCCCTCGCCGCCTTCGCGCCACATGATGTAACCAAGACCAGGCTGACCTTCGCCCTGCGCCCATGAATTCATGCGATCGCAGAACGCGCGTGAACCGCCGCCCGGCCCGGGGATGGCCCAGACCTGATTGATTGGGTCTTCAAGCATGCGCGCGAACACTTTGAAACCCGATCCCCGGAAATGCTCGGAGACTTCCTGCATCACCAGCGGATTGCGGAGGTCGGGCTTGTCGGTGCCGTATTTACGCAAGGCTTCTGCGAACGGAATGCGCGGCCATTTCTTCGTAACCGGCTTGCCCTTGGCGAAGTCCTCAAACACGCCGGTGATGACCGGCTCCATCGCTGCCAAAACATCGTCTTGCGTGACGAAGCTCATCTCCAAATCGAGCTGATAGAACTCGCCAGGCAAGCGGTCAGCGCGAGGGTCCTCATCGCGGAAGCATGGTGCAATCTGGAAGTAACGGTCGAAGCCCGACATCATCAGCAGTTGCTTGTACTGCTGGGGCGCCTGGGGCAACGCGTAGAACTTGCCGGGATGAATGCGGCTCGGCACGAGGAAGTCTCGCGCACCTTCCGGTGACGATGCAGTGAGGATAGGCGTCTGGAATTCGAAGAAGCCGGACTCTTTCATGCGCTTGCGCATCGAGTTGACGATCGCCCCACGCGTCATGATGTTCTGGTGGAGCTTCTCGCGACGAAGATCGAGGAAACGGTACTTAAGCCTTATCTCTTCTGGATATTCCTGATCGCCGAACACCGGCATCGGCAATTCGCCGGCCTCGCCCAGCACCTCGATCTCGTTGATGAAAAGCTCAATCGTGCCGGTCGGCAGATCGGTATTGTCGGTCCCTTCCGGACGCCGGCGCACCTTGCCGTCGAAGCGCACCACCCATTCCGAACGCAAGGTCTCAGCCAGCTTGAACGCCGAGGAATCCGGATCGATCACACATTGCGTCAAACCATAATGGTCGCGCAGATCGATAAACAGAACACCGCCGTGATCACGGATGCGATGGCACCAGCCGGATAGCCGAGCCTCCTGGCCGATGTTGGCTTCGCGGAGAGCGCCGCAGGTGTGGGAACGATAGCGATGCATGAAAGTCCTGGAAAAGGCGTCAGAGGGCAGAATCAAGAAATATGCGCTCGTGGGCGCGCGCAGGGTTTACCCGAGCGGCGGGAACGCGGCAACCGCATGGTGGCCTATGATGCGCTGCAACCGTGCGGAAAGTTTAAGGAAAACAACACAACCAAAGCAGCACTCTGACCAATTGTCAGGCAGGCTCCCTATCCCGCACACCCTGCTGGATGAGCAGGGTCGGAACACCGAAGGTTCCAGTCTGCACCGATGCAACCCGGCTGCCGGGCTTGCGGCCGTCCCGGACGTCCGAGACTTCGACGCCCGCCAGCCGTAGCCGCGTTTGCGTCGCGACAAGGTCTGTTGTCCGCCAGGACAGCCCCCAGATCTTGTCGAGCCCCTCGCCTGAGGCATCCTTGAGACGGTGCACGATTTCAACGACGAGGTCTCCGCAGCGGAAGAACAGAAAGCGCGTGTCCAAAGCAGGAACAGTCCGATCCAGGGTCATGTCGAGACCGAGCCGCGCACCGTAGAGCGCAGCCGCACGATCGGGATTGGCGGTGTTGAGGACCAGGCTGTCGAGGCATGGAATCCCGTCAGGGGCAATCTCGGCCGGTCTGCCCAGCGGTTTGGAGCGCTGGAGAAAGAACATCCGGACACCGTGGGTGAATTGGTCAGATGCCCGCGTTCGTTTCCAGAAAATCGAAGCTCCCGTAGTGGAATCTCGACTTTCGCCATCGGCGATGGCGTCCGGAGCGAGGCCAAGCCGCGTCAGGCGGCGGTGCATCTGAGCAATGTCGTCAACCTCAAACGCGAGGC
The DNA here is from genome assembly GCA_963751855.1 of uncultured Alphaproteobacteria bacterium. GTDB lineage: Bacteria > Pseudomonadota > Alphaproteobacteria > Rhizobiales > Xanthobacteraceae > Afipia. The sequence goes on from CAVVWF010000003.1 coordinate 119,683, forward strand.
TGGCGAGCCCTTCGCCCTGTTTGTCGAGCGCCGTGCGAACCCGGTCGCCCGTCGCGCCGGTGCCCGACGGCGCCATCAACTCCAGCGACATATTCGTGAGCGTGAAGATCGCGGTGGCTGCACCGTCATTCTCCGTTCGCCAGGACGGCTTGCGGCCAAACAGCGTCTGATAGCCTTCAGCGCCGGTCCCTATATCGCGAACCAGCAGAACGACGTGGTCAAATCCGGTGATCATGCGTGCGAGGCCCAAATGTGGACGTGCACCTAATCACGACTGGCTACGCAATGCAGCCCTTCCCACCTTCCGCATAGCAGCGGCGCATCGCCGTCAGTCCAAACGACACCGCTTTCGAGGTACGGGGCCTTGGTCATTGCGTTTTTGATGATTGACGCAAGATTCCGTCAGAACGACATCCTGATAAAGGCGCGGCTTAACATCCACATGGAGTGTCGTATTGACTTGGATGTTCGGCCGGACGTTCATATTCAGGGTGTTGGCCGACACCATGGCTGGTGCGAGTACAGCAAGTAACCCAGCTACGGTGGTGGCAAAAGCGGTCCGGACCATCAGGGCTCCCCAGAGTGTGCATTGCGACAAGTGCTGGATTGGTCGCAACCGCCCGGGAACAGGTTCATGGAAGGTATTCATCGCCCGCGGCCATGCCTCAATGGCCTGCCGGTTAGCCGATTTTCGCATGGATAATTTCGCTCAAAGCGGTAATAAGCTCGCCATGGAAATTATCACGACAACAGGCGAACTCACCGCCGTCTGCCACCGCCTCGCTCAGCACCCCGTCATCACCGTTGACACCGAGTTTTTGCGAGAGACGACCTATTATCCCCTGCTCTGCGTCGTACAGATGGCGAGCACGGAGGAGGCTGTCGTTATCGATGCCTTGGCCGAAGGCATCGACCTAACCTCATTCTTCGAATTGATGGGCAACGAGAAGGTCCTCAAGGTCTTCCACGCGGCACGGCAGGACATCGAGATCATCTGGCACCGTGCCAACATCGTGCCGCACCCGGTGTTCGACACACAGGTTGCCGCCATGGTGCTGGGCTATGGCGATTCGATCGCCTACGACCAGCTTGTCGAGCGCATCATGGGGCACCGGCCTGACAAGACCCATCGCTTTACCGACTGGTCGCACCGTCCGCTCACGCAGGATCAGATATTATATGCCCTCGCCGACGTCACCCATTTGCGCGATGTGTTCGCAGCGCTCGATGCCGATCTGAAAAACCGCGGACGCAGCGAATGGGTCAGCGAGGAGATGGAAGTCCTCACCTCGCCGAAGACATATGACATCCATCCCGAACGGGCTTGGGAACGCCTCAAGACACGCGTGCGTAAACCGAAAGAGCTCGCGGTTTTGATGGAAGTCGCGGCATGGCGTGAGCAGGAAGCCCAGACGCGCGATGTCCCACGCAGCCGCGTGCTGAAGGACGACACCATCGGCGATATCGCGACCCATGCCCCCACCAGCCTCGAACGCCTCGCCAATCTTCGGTCATTGCCCAAGGGCTTCGACAAGTCGAAATGGGGACAGGACATTGTTGCCGCCGTGAAACGCGGGCTTGCCCGCGATCTCACAACCCTTCCCAAGCTCGACAAGCCACGGGGCAACGCCAACGGCTCTGCCACCGTCGAACTGCTCAAGGTGCTGCTCCGCATGACGTCCGAACGCCATGCTGTGGCGAGCAAGGTCATCGCCACGGTAGACGATCTCGAACAGATTGCGGCCGACGACAATGCCGACGTCGGCGCGTTGCACGGCTGGCGACGCGAACTGTTCGGTGAAGCGGCACTGGCCCTCAAAAAAGGCCGCCTAGCCCTGGCCATCGACAAGGGCCGTGTGGTGCGGGTCGATCGCGCTGAGACTTAGCGCGTTTTTCGGAACGTGAGATTGATACGCTGACGGCCGAGCAATTGATGTTCACCATCAGCCAGCGGCAGCACGCCGTGAAACGCCAATCGTGATGGGCCACCCCACACCACCACATCCCCATGCGTCAACCGATGGCGGTCCGGCCTGTCGCTTCGCTTGAATCCGCCAAACTGGAATGTCGCAGGCAATCCAAGCGAGACAGATACGATCGGCGCATCCAGATCGAGTTCGTCCTTGTCCTGATGCAGCGACAGTTTCGCATCCGGTTCGTACCGATTGATCAGGCAGGCGTCCGGACAAAAATCCGGGAACCCGACTTTGGCCGCGGCCTCGGCTGCGAGCCCAGCGAAGATTGCCGGCATCGTAGGCCACGGTCTACCGCTGTCCGGATCGATGGCATCGTAGCGATAGCCCCGGTGGTCGCTGACCCAACCGACCGCGCCACAGTTGGTCATTGCCACCGACATCCGATGGCCTCCCGGCGTAATGAGATGACGAAACGGCGCGCATTCAATGATCGCGTGGACCGCAGCAATCAAAACTGACTCTTTTGGTCGCGCGAAGCCACGAAGCAGCATCGCTCCCGGCGCGAGCTGCACGTCGCGCCCGGCATCATCCATCACCACATCGTCGAACAGATCCCGCATCATGTCATTGAGCGTCGTGAAAAATGATGCCGACAGTATGGCGTTGGCCAGATCGGATCTGGCTGACACCATGCCGAAGATTGACACGATACGTCCCGCGCGTCCCCTGCACCGGTCGGTTATGCACGGCGAACACCACGGCATCACCCTGACATAGCGGTACCACGGCCGCGCGCGACTGCATGCGCGGACGCTGTTCCGTCAGCACGAATTCGCCGCCGGTGAAATCACGTTCCGGCTCCGACAGCAGGATGGCCACCTGAAGCGGAAACACATGCTCGCCGTATAAATCCTGGTGCAGGCAATTATAATCACCGGCGACGTACTGAAGCAGCAATGGCGTTGGCCGTGTCTGTCCGGCCTTGTGACAACGCTTAATGAAATCAGCATGTGCAGCAGGATAACGCACATCAATCCCCATGGACTCGTTCCAGCGGTTGGCGACTGGCGCCAATTGCGGATACAGCGCCGTACGCAGGCTGGCGATGATGTCCGGCAGCGGATAGGAAAAATACTTGTACTCTCCGCGCCCGAAGCCGTGCCGCGCCATCATGATGTGGCTGCGAAAAACATCTTCCGCACCATAGAGACAAGAAATCGAGCGGCATTCGTCGGGCGACAGCAGATTGCTCAACACCGCCCAACCGTTGCCGTCGAGATGTGTGGCGATGGCCAGCCAATCGATAGCATCGATACGGGCTGCAATATCGTCCGCGGTTGCGGCAGGGCGTTGTTCGGCTGCGGCAGTCATGTGCAGGCTCCAGATTCCTGAAAGAGTCTGGCTAGCGTCATGCGAATACCCGATCCACCCGATTTCCGTTGAGGGGGTAACCACCTCGAGGAACGGTGATATCTCGTTCAATGTATCGAAGGGTCGATGCGATACAGAACCGCAAAATCGCCGCGATAGACTTCCACCAACCCGGGTGGCGGATTGATGAATTCAGGCGGATCGATCAACAGCACATTGTCGAAATTCGCCCGCCAATTTTGAAGATATGGCACAGCCGCCAGTATTTTCGCGGCAAGAGGTTCTTGGCGCAGTACCCTCCAAACGACTGGATCCCCAAGCGGATTAGCAATGCGATCGTACGGCGCTCTAACAGCTATCGGCTGCTGCGTTGGGCTCGCAAACATCAGGGGCCAGAAGGCATGCCGCTCGATAACAAGCAATCCAGCGACGTGGCCGTCTACCCGCTGGCCGCCCTGTATAGCACGCGTGGGCACTTTAGTTTCAACTTCGTGTCCGGCGTGCCCGCGCGCAACCATGACCCTTGAACCGGGTGGGACGTTTGCGATTGCAGACCTCAAGTCGGCCAAATCGCGTCGATGATCGACCCAATCCAAAGCGACGTTCAATGCGCGGAAACCTATAACAGCGGCAAAAATCAACCCGACATACAGGCCTACTCTCGGACGGAGCCGCAGTTGCATGCCGGCAAACAACAGAAGCGCCATCATCAGGGTGAGGCGTGGATTGACGAAAGTCCCGCTCTTAATACTGGAAGGTGCAGCGACAAACATCACAGCCAGAATGAGGAGAGCGAGAACTGTACCCTGGGCAACGTGCAAATGACGTCGAGCCAGGATAAGGAATGCAATGAAGAATACACCAATCACGGTCGTTGTGTGCAGATGGTAATCCATGAACGGCACAAACAACGCCGCCAATTTTTCTGATCCGCTCCATGAGCCGATTGAGCTGCTGGTCTCGGACAACGGGCAAGCGAGGTAAAGTATCAGCGATGAGCTGAGCGCCAATCCCAGCATGACACCAGTTTGCAGAACTTCACGGCCATCGAGCTTGTTGCGCCGCTGCAAGTCGAGCAGACGGCCAAATTCCCAGCTTCCGATCAGCAGTGCAAACAAGCCAACTCCAAGAATGTGACAGAAGAAAATCACAGCGGCCATCGCCGCCCCAAGGACGGTGGTCCACACCACGCTACGATCACGTACTGCTATCCAGAGAGCCGCAGCCGCAAAGGCCAATCCGAGCGACAGTTCAAAATTGAGGAAGCCGAGAAAAAATATGCCGTTGTAGGCAATCAGGGCAGAAGCCAGCGGCCAGTAGAGGAACCGGCCAAAGACAACGCGGCTATAAGTAACGACCCCGATGATGGGCACAAACAAACTGCAAGCCAGCAGAATGCGTCCGCCAACATGAACGTCGGCGATTTTCAGTAGGGCGACGCCGAGAACATCCATGCCGATATTCGGCAGGATCTTCCATTGCGGCTGATACATCCGTGACAGGATTGGATCGTTGGGATGAGCCAGGACAAAATAACGAGCCAGATGATTTGGATAATCCAGAACCGGCGGCACATCGACGAGGAAAAAAGGGAAACCAAGCGCAACAGCAATGGTTAGAGCAGCGATCCACCAATATGTGTCCGGCCAACCCGAGGTCTTGGCTGCACCTTGCATTCCTACGGTCTCACCACCACGCCGCTGCGGCCCATCAGCCGGGCCAATTGCTTGAAACGGCTGCTAAGGCGGTCCGCCGCGAGCTCCGCGACGTTCTTGTCCAGCACAAGCAGGAGCTTGCGGCCCTGGTTGCGGAAATGCGAATGCGGAAGGACCCCGCGCTGCGCCGCAGAGAGCAGAACCGCAACTCGGATCGCGGCGCCGATCAAACGTGCGCGTTCGAGCATCGCAGGCGTCACCAGCGCACGGATTTCTTCCGGCGCTTCGTTCTCCTCGTTCAATCCCGCATAACGATAGAAAATTGCCAGCGCGAGAAACGCCCTGCCCTGATGGCTGATAGCACCGAAGTTGCCGTTGGTAATGGTATTGAGCGACTGCTCCCCACGATGGTCGGGATGCGACCGCCATGCGAGATCTGAGAGCAGGCAGGCCGCATGGCGTAGCCGTCGCTCGTCATCGGTCTCCCGAAGGCTTGCAACACGCACCATCCGGTCTGTCCATGCGATCAGGTCTTCTGCATGACGCGGCGAACGCGCCCGTAACGCGTTCAGCGAGTGAGCCGCGGCAAGCAAACCGTCCTTCTGGCGCTCTTTCTCCGACAACATTTCATAGAGCAAACCTTCGCGTACACCGTAGGTGGAGAACACGATGGTCTTCGGCTTCGCGACACGGATGATGTATTCAAGCACCAGAGCTGCGTAAGTCAGCAACGGCCGGCGGGCATCTGCCACCGTCTCGATATCCGCAAGCGTGTTGCTTGCCGCAAGACGGCGAAGTCGTTTCACGAAATCAAGCGCATCGGCTGCGGGAATGCTGTAGCCATGCATGACATGCAGCGGATAGCCGCTCTGGATGATGTGGATGCGCGCAAGCGCGCGCCACGTGCCGCCAACCGCATAGAAGTTTCGTCCCGTACCTGCCTTGAGCTGCGCGAAGTCCCAAGATGCCGTCCGAAACAATCTTTTCGGCTTTCTTCAGCGATTTCTGAGAAGCATCCTGCAACGCGAGACCACCCAGCGGCAGCGTGAGCCCCTGGCGGATGCGATGTCCGCGAATATCGATCAACTCAAGCGAGCCGCCACCCAAATCGCCAACAATGCCGTCAGGCTTATAGACGCCGGACGACACGCCGAGCGCGGACAGTTTCGCCTCGCGCGCGCCGGATAGAATTTCAATCGGGGCACCGCAAATGCGTTCAGCTTTCGCAATGAAATCCGGGCCGTTGCTCGCATCGCGACAGGCTGCGGTCGCGATGGCATAGACATCGCCGACTTTCATGACCTTGCACAGCGCTTTGAAGCGCTTCAGCGACGCCAACGCCTTTTCGACCGCATCAGCCGCGAGCAGCCCTGTCGATTGAACTTCACGACCCAAACCACACAATGTCTTCTCGTTGAAGACAGGCGCAGAACTTCGCGTCCTGTCTTCATAGACGACGAGACGAACAGAATTGGAACCGATGTCGATGACAGCGATGCTTTTGGAAGGCTTGCGGATTTCGATGATGACGCTCACGCACCGGCGGCGGCGCAGTCACTGCCGCCGGTTCAACCGCAGATGTCGGAGCGCTAACGCTCCGAACGGCGCGTAAGACGACGCGGCGAAGATTCTTTAAGCGACTTTCCACGGCCTGACAGACTCGGATTCGTCATGAAGTAGTTGTGCACGTTGAAAGGCTCGTCGCCCTTCGCGGCCTTCATACGCGTTGACGAACCATCCGGCAACAATTGCCAGCTCTGCTCGTTGTCTTTCAGGTTCGCGACCATGATTTGCTCGAGAACCTGCTGATGCACCGTAGGATTTTGCAATGGACACAATACCTCGACACGCCGATCAAGGTTACGCGGCATCATGTCTGCCGACGAGATATACACAGCTGCCTTCGGGCTTGGCAGCCCATGTCCCATGCCAAAGCAATAGACTCGGCCATGTTCCAGGAACCGGCCAATGATCGACTTGACGCGAATGTTCTCCGACAATCCGGGAACACCGGGCCGCAAACAGCAGATTCCGCGGATCACGAGATCAATCGACACGCCGGCCTGCGAGGCCTCGTAGAGTGCATCGATAATGTCCGGATCAACCAGCGAATTCATCTTCATCCAGATCGCGGCAGGCTTGCCGTTATGGGCGTGATTGATCTCACCCTCGATGTGTTCGAGGATTCGTTTGCGCAATGTCAGCGGAGACACCGCCATCTTTTCGATGTCGCTCGGTTCTGCATAGCCGGTGATGTAGTTGAACACGCGTGCCGCATCGCGCGCGATCACCGGGTCCGATGTGAAGTATGACAAGTCGGTATAAATGCGTGCAGTCACAGGATGGTAGTTGCCGGTGCCGGCATGAACATAGGTGGTGAGACCCGTACCTTCACGCCGCACCACCAGCGAGAGCTTGGCGTGCGTCTTCAACTCAAGGAAGCCGTACACAACCTGAACGCCCGCGCGTTCGAGGTCGCGCGCCCAGCGGATATTGGCCTCTTCATCGAAGCGTGCCTTAAGTTCGACCAGCGCTGTCACGGATTTTCCAGCTTCAGCCGCTTCAGCCAAAGCACGCACGATCGGGCTGTCACGGGACGTTCGATAGAGCGTCTGCTTGATCGCAACCACGTCCGGATCGCGCGCGGCCTGTTGCAGGAACTGCACGACGACGTCGAACGATTCATACGGATGGTGAACGACAAGGTCTTTCTGCCGAATCGCCGCGAAGATATCGCCGCCATGATCGCGGACGCGCTCGGGGTGACGCGGCACGTAAGGCGTGAACTCGAGATCGGGACGATCGAGCCGCGTCAATTGTGACAGCTCGTTCATCGCCAACACACCTTCGACCATCAACACTTCGTCGTCAGTTGTCGACAATGCACGCTGCACGAACGCGCGCAATTCCTGCGGCATCGTCGCTTCGATTTCGAGACGGATCACAGACCCTCGGCGACGGCGCTTCAAAGCCGTCTCGAACAGGCGAACGAGATCTTCAGCCTCTTCCTCGATTTCCAGTTCGGAGTCACGAATGATCCTGAATGCGCCCTGTCCTTTCACGGCATAGCCGGGGAACAGGCGCCCGATGAACAGGCCCGTTGCCTGCTCAAGCGTGATCAGACGCACCGAGCTGTCCTTGCCTGCGGGCAGACGGATAAAGCGATCGATCTTGCCCGGCATACGGATAAGCGCATTCATTGTCTTGCCGTCGGAGAGCCGCGCCAGATGAAGCGCGATGGTGAATCCGAGGCTTGGAATGAATGGAAACGGATGCGCCGGGTCGATCGCCAGCGGAGTCAGCAACGGAAAGATGTTGTGGAGGAAGTGCTCCTCGATCCAGTGGGCTTCGGCCTTGGTGACGTCCTTGCCATCGACCAAAACGATACCGAGGTCGCTAAGGTTCGCGCGCAAATCGCGCCAGATCGCTTGCTGGTCATTGGCAAGTGTGGACACAGTTTCATTGATGCGCACCAACTGCTCGCCAGGCGTAGCGCCATCAGGACTGCGTTCGCTGATGCCTTCGCGAATCTGCGCTTTCAGACCCGCGACACGGACCATAAAGAATTCATCAAGGTTGTTGGCAGAAATCGACAGGAACCGGACCCGCTCCAACATCGGATGGTTGTTGTTAACCAACTCCTCCAACACACGGCGGTTGAAGTGCAGCCACGACAGTTCTCGATTGATGAAACGCTCAGGGCTCTCGGCGATCGCCGAAGCACTTGTCACTTCTTCGCTTTCGGCTTTTTTAACAACGACTTGTGCGGTGTCCATCAGGCGAAATCCATTCCAAATCGTCAGACCGTGCCATCCGGCCTGTTCGCGGCGAACAATGTGCCAGCGTCATGACCATTCAATGACATGATGGGCCAAGACCCTAAAGGAACCAAGACCCTGCGCGATCAAGCCGCGGTTTCTTTCAACACCTCTGCGGCGAGCGCGCGCGTCACCGGCCGCCGCTGCCGAAGCGCTTCGCTATCGAGCAACTCTACCGCCTGCCGTGCTGCGGCGAACGATCGCTCGATGCGGGTCACGAGGTAACTGACGAGCGACTCGTCCACAACCATCTGGCGGTCGGCACAAAACTTCACGATCAATGCCCGGAACAGATGATCGTCCGGCGGCGCCAATGTCACCACCGGCACGGCACGCAACCGCGAACGCAGATCGCGCAACTCCACGGGAAATGTCGACGGCGGCGTGCGCCCCGTCATCAGGACATAAGCTCCGTCTTCTCGAGCAAGATTCAGCAAGTGAAACAGCGCGTGATCATCGAACGTCGTGGGATCGAGATCGTCGACGACAAGAGCGCCCGTCGCGAGCGCTCCAGGCACATTGGCCGGGATCAATGTGTGCGCAGCGACTGATCGTGCACCGGCCTCGGCTGCCCAGATCGCAGCTAGATGGCTTTTGCCGCTGCCCTCAGGGCCCACGATCATCATCACGCGATTGGGCCAATCCGGCCAAACATCAATGAGGGCAAGCGCCTGCGCATTTGCAGGTCCCTCAAGAAAATTGTCGCGCGAAAGGCTTTCGGCGTGCGGCAGCGCAAGCGCAAGCTGACGAGGTTGAACGACGCGGGCTGCCACGCAATCACTCCTTGCCGGACAGTCCGGCTTTCACACGACGCGACATCTGCTCTTGCTTCAAGGCGGCGGCCCGGTGGTGCTCATGTGCCGTGCCCATTCCACGAGATAGAAGGACACCGAAAGTAGCGTCAAGATCGTTACGAAACCCATCAAGATTGTATCGTATGGCGACGAGCTGAAGCCGAAACCAAGAGACGCGAGGACGAGTGCTGCGAATGCGACCTGGGCCACCGTATTAAGCTTGGATACCATCAGCGGTTTCATCGGGACGGGATTATCCAGCAGCCACGACACGATCACCGCGCCCACAATCATGAAGTCCCGCGATACCACCAAAATCACCAGCCAGCGCGGCATGGCCCCCCAAATACCGAGCGCAACATAGATCGAGACCAGGAGTGCCTTGTCAGCCACCGGATCGAGCAACGCCCCGATCTCCGTGGTCATGTTGAAACGCTTGGCGAGGAACCCGTCGACGGCGTCGCTCACCCCGGCGGCCACGAAGATCACAAAAGCCACCGTCATCTGGTTCGAGGCGATCGCCCAGATAATGATCGGCACCAGCAGGATGCGGCCTAAGGTGATGATATTAGGTAGATTCACGCAGAGGTTCCCCGGCTCGCTACCTTGTAACGAGCCATGGCAGCCTTGCATAGGATTTGGGCTCCATTGCGCGATCTGCCGCATCCCCCATAGCTATGCACAACCGCACCGGGAGCCATTGCGCGGACTCGAAATCCGACGTAACCACCGGCTAAACCTCGGAAACCCCGGCATGACGGACAAGAAAACCAGCCTCACCTATTCATCCGCGGGCGTCGACATCGACGCCGGAAACCGGTTGGTCGACCTGATCAAGCCGATGGTCCGGGCCACCGCGCGGGCAGGCGCGGACGCCGAAATCGGCGGTTTTGGCGGCCTGTTCGACCTTAAGGCTGCGGGCTTCAAGGACCCGGTTCTGGTGGCAGCAACCGACGGTGTCGGTACCAAGGTCAAGATCGCGATTGAAACTGGCGTGCACAGCGGCATCGGCATCGACCTGGTGGCCATGTCAGTCAACGACCTTGTCGTTCAGGGTGCTGAACCACTGTTCTTTCTCGACTATTTCGCCTGCGGCAAACTCGATCCTGAAGCCACCGCTTCCATCGTCGCCGGTGTCGCCGAAGGCTGCCGCAGAGTCAGGCTGTGCGTTGATCGGCGGCGAGACCGCCGAGATGCCCGGCCTCTACAAGGACGGCGACTACGATCTCGCCGGTTTCGCGGTAGGAGCTGCCGAGCGCGGCACACTGTTGCCGCACAAGGACATTGCCGCAGGCGACGCCGTGATTGGGTTGGCTTCGTCCGGGGTTCACTCCAACGGCTTTTCGCTGGTCCGCAAGGTCGTGGAAATGTCTGGGGTCGCCTTCGATGCGCCGGCCCCCTTCGCGCCGGTCATGACACTTGGCGGCGCGCTGCTGGCGCCAACCAAGCTCTATGTGAAATCCTGCCTCCGCGCGATCCGTGAGACCGGCGCGGTGAAGGGCCTCGCGCACATCACCGGCGGCGGCTTCACCGACAACATTCCGCGCGTATTGCCGAAACATCTGGGCGTCCGCATCGATCTGAATGCCGTGCCGGTGTTGCCGGTCTTCAAGTGGCTTGCAGCCGAAGGCAACATTGCCGAACTCGAACTGCTGCGCACGTTCAACTGCGGCATTGGCATGGTCGCCATCGTCAAGGATGACGCGGTCGGCGCCGTCATCGACATCTTCACGCAGGCCGGCGAACGCGCTGTCCTGCTGGGCGCCGTAGTCGAAATCTCAGGCGACGAGCGAGTGGTTTATGACGGCCACCTCGACCTGGCGGAGTGAGATGGCAAAGCGCCGCGTTGCTATCCTGATTTCGGGGCGCGGGTCGAACATGACCGCGCTGATCGATGCCGCCAAGGCTGCCGACTACCCGGCTGAAATCGTCCTCGTTCTCTCGAATATCGCCAATGCCGGCGGCCTCGCAAAAGCTGCAGAAAGCGGGATTGAAACCGCAACCATCGAGAGCAAATCCTTCGGCAAGGATCGCGAGGCCTTCGAGCGCGCGATGCAGGAAATTCTTATCTCACACAACGTCGAGCTGGTTTGTCTTGCCGGTTTCCTGCGCTTGCTGACACCCTGGTTCGTCAAGCAGTGGGAACGAAAGATGCTCAACATCCACCCCGCTCTGCTGCCGTCCTATCGTGGTTTGCATACCCACGAACGCGCACTTGCGGACGGTGTCAAGATTCACGGCGCGACCGTGCATTTCGTGGTGCCGGAAGTGGATTCTGGCCCCATCGTCATGCAGGGGGCTGTCGCCGTGCGCGATGACGACACGCCGGATACGCTTGCCGCGCGGGTGCTCGGCGTCGAACACCGGATCTATCCGGATTCGCTGCGCCTCGTCGCGGGCGGCGACACTCATCTCGACGGCAGCGTCTGCAAGACGGGCGCTAACGGCAGTCCCGACGACGCACTGATCTCGCCAGAAATCATCTAGGACTTCACAGGCGAAGAGCTATTTCGCTGCCGAAGCCGTCGCCGGCGTCACGCGCCAAATCGCGTTGCCGACATCATCTGCCACCAGTAGCGCGCCCTGCTTGTCGATCTTGACACCGACGGGCCTGCCTTGCGCTTCACCCTTGTCATTCAGGAAACCGGTCAGAATGTCCTGCGGCTTGCCGGAGGGCATGCCATTGGTGAACGGCACGAAGATCACCTTGTAGCCGCTGCGCGGATTGCGATTCCACGATCCGTGCTGACCGACAAACGCTCCACCCTGGAACGACGCCGGGAAAAGATCGCCCTGATAAAACGTCAAGCCGAGCGACGCGGTATGCGGCCCCAAGGCATAATCAGGCGCGATCGCTTTGGCGACGAGGTCGGGCCGCTGCGGCTCGACCCGCGTATCAACGTGCTGACCGTAGTAGCTGTAGGGCCAACCGTAAAAGCCGCCCTCCTTCACTGATGTCATGTAGTCCGGCACCAGGTCACTGCCGATTTCGTCGCGTTCATTGACGACGACCCACAGAGCGCCGGTTTGCGGCTGCCATGATGGGCCATTCGGATTGCGCAGGCCCGAAGCAAACACCCGCGACGCGCCGCTCGCGATATCAACCGCAAGAACGGACGCCCGGTTGGTTTCCGCATCAATGCCGTTCTCGCCGACATTGCTGTTCGAGCCCACGGTTGCATAGAGTTTCTTACCGTCAGGGCTGGCAGTGAGATCCTTGGTCCAGTGATGATTGATGGTGCCGCCCGGTAAATCGGTCAGCTTCACGCCTTGCGCACTGATGTGCGTCTCGCCCTCTTTATAAGGAAACCTCATGATCGCGTCGCTGTTGGCGACATAGAAATTGTTGCCGACCAAGACCATGCCGAACGGTGAATTCAATCCCGCGAGGAACACCGTACGAGTTTCTGCTTTCCCGTCGCCGTCGGTATCGCGCAACAACGTAATACGATTGGCGCTCGGCGTATTCGCACCGGCTCGCCCCATCACCTTTTTTGCGACCCAACCTTTAATACCCTTGCCGTCATCAGGCTTGGGGGGCGCGTTGGTTTCCGCAACCAGAACATCACCGTTGGGCAGAACATAAAGCGAGCGCGGGTGATCGAGCCCGGTCGCAAAGGCAGCAACTGCAAAGCCGTTCGCCGCAACAGGCTTTCCACCTTGCGGCCAGCCAGTTGCGGTGGCGATGTTGACCGTGGGAATCCACGAGGGCCTGGGGGCCGGCAAAGTCGGCTGCGGCCCGTAGCCCTGCTCAACGGCAACGGTCGCCTGTTCGCTGCAGCCGGCGAGAGCGAGAGCCAGTCCTCCGCTACAAAGTATGATCAGAATGTTCCGAACATGTTTGTGCATTATGCATTGTTCTCCGCACGTGGCAGCTTAATGCACGAAAGTATCAAACGTTCAGAACTGCTGGACAACTCACGTAAAATTCAAGTCCACTCGCGAAAGCGAATTTCAAAAACAAAACCCCCGGCAGATCGGCCGGGGGCGACAACACGTCATCGAAGAATTAAATGCGACCCTGTTAGCTTCAGGATACTTTGAGATTCTCGGCAGATGCCTTGCCGCGATTTTCAACCAGATCGTATTCAACCGTCTGGTTCTCATTGAGAGTACTAAGTCCAGCGCGCTCGACTGCAGAAATGTGAACGAACACATCCTTGTCTCCAGCTTGCGGCTTGATGAACCCATAGCCCTTGGTTGGGTTAAACCATTTGACGGTGCCTTTTGCCACGTCTGTCTCCTTCGTCCCTCATCCGGAATAAAAAAAGCGCGGTCACGCTGTTCGCGTGCCACGCCGCTAGCGGGCTTCTAAAAGTTTTGCAGGGTTTCTCTAGTACCAAGCGCACAGCCGAATGGCCCAAATCCGATTGTTGTCTTAATCCCAACATGAAAATTTCACCTTAGCAAGTCGGATGAACGGGTTCCCAAGGCCGGCAAGCCACCCCGGCCCAGGTTTAGTCCTGAGGCGTCAAGCCGCTGGCCCATGACTGTGGCCCGTCCACAACATGGCGCGCGAATGCCGGCCGCAGATGTGGCCAAATGTTGACGTGTTCCATGATTCAGGGCTAATCGCGCAGACGCTGTTGCGGCAATTTCCTTGAACGTCGGTTTTTATGAAAATTTGTGCGTGGCGAGCATGCTCTGGCCTGGCGAAGTCGCCGTTTGCGGTCGCGACCGCAGCGTCAGTCGCGATCCTCATATGGGCATCTGATGCTCAGGCGCAGTTAGCGCCACCAGCGGGGATACCGTCGGTGTTCCCGAACGCGACTGACAACAGCACCCAGTTTTCGGCAACTGCCGCCCAAATCGATCTCAGCAGCAGCTTTTTGCAACGCCTCAGCCGCCAGGCGACCTACGGCTTCGCCATGCGCGACAATTCTGGCGGCGGTGGCGCTTCGCAAAGCACGGCTGATCCCCTCTACCGAGCATGGGCCGAAAGCTATGGCCTTACGTCACGCACCGACCCTCAAGGCACTTTCGTCGGTGACCGCCGCAAGACGTTCGGCATCGTCGGCGGAATCGGGGCGACCATCGCGCCTGGCCTGAACGTCGGGTTTTCGGTCGATCAGAGCCGTACCAATATCGACGTGCCGCTCGCGTTCCAAAGCGCAACCCTCGACATGACGCAGCTCGGCGTCAACGCGGCCTACAACAACGGGCCATGGACCGTGGCCATTGCCGCTGTGCACGGTTTTGCACAAATCGACTCCAGTCGAACGACAATCTTCGGCGATGCCACTGCCAACTATCGCGGTCACGTCGACGGCGTGCTGGGTGAGCTGAATTACACCTATTCGTTCGATCAAAGCCGGATCGTGCCAAAAGTGGCGCTCGAATACGTCTCGGCCGTAACCGACGGCTTCAAGGAAGCCGGCGGCTTTCATCCGACGACGGTAAGCGAAGCCACTGGCGAGCGCGCCCGCGTGCTGGTCGGCGCCGAGGTCGGCCACTACTGGATCATTGATCAGCAGGTGGTCGACGTGTCGGCCTACGGCAAGTTCGTCGACAACTTCTCGCAGAACGTCGGGGCGGTGCAGGTCGGCCTTGCGCTGCCAGGCGGCAATACTCTCAACGTGCAAGGCATTCGTGAGAGCATGTACGGCGCGGATGCCGGCGCCGCTGTGTCATACATTCTCAGCAATACGGCGCGGCTTTACGCCAATTACGACGGAAAATTCCGCGACGGATTTACCTCGCATCAGGGTACGCTTGGCGTCGAACTGAAGTGGTGAATCGCCGGCCGTCGTGACGGCCGGCAAATCACATTGAGGATCAAGCGGCAGCTGGAACTTCAGCTTCTTCCATCTCATGCAGCTTGCGGCGACGCCAGATCGAGCCGACCGTCAGCACGATCACGACACCCAGCAGTGCGACGACGATTTCGCCGATCTCACCATCGAAGCGCAGATGCTTCGCAAAGCCGAGCAATGTCGAAGTCGTATCGACGTCGAGGGCGATATGGCCATCGAGCAGACGGTGCAGCCACGGAACCACGGCCGGATCAGTCGCAATGACCTCGCCGGCGATCCAACCAAGCAACGCTGCGCCGAGCCAGATCAATACCGGAACACGGTCGAGCACTGCCATGATCAGCGCCGCACCGGCGACGATCATCGGAATGCTGATCGCAAGTCCAAGCATCATCAAGACGATGCTGCCATTGGCGGCCGCAGCCACTGCGATGACATTGTCGAGGCTCATGATGATGTCGGCGATCGCGACAATGCGCACTGCCGCCCACAAATGAGCCGCAGCTTGCACGCCGTCTTCGTCTTCCTTTTCAGGAACAAGCAGCTTTGCCGCGATCAACAGCAGAGCCAATCCGCCAATCAGCTTGAGATAAGGCATCGACATCAATGTCGCGACGATACCGGTGAAGATGACGCGGAGCAGAACCGCGACACCCGCACCGAGCACCATGCCCCAAACGCGCTGCTTGGGCTGTAATCCGCGGCAGGCCAACGCAATGACCAACGCGTTATCGCCGGACAGGAGAACGTTGATCCAGATGATCTTCGTCAGAGCGACCCAGAACTGGGGATGCTGAATTTCGTGCTGAAATTGCGTGAACAATCCGCCAATCGTGGCGGGATCGAATATCTGCGTCACCCAGTTCACATCAAAGGCCCCCCGCCCCCGTTAGAACAATTTAAAATTAGCCGGCGATCTCGTTACCCGCGAAAAATTGCGCGATCTCGACGACAGCGGTTTCCGGCGCATCCGAACCGTGCACCGAATTTTCACCGATCGACTTGGCGTGTGCCTTACGGATGGTGCCTTCGGCAGCCTTGGATGGGTCGGTTGCGCCCATCACGTCACGATACTTGAGGATCGCATTCTCGCCTTCAAGAACCTGAACGACGACCGGACCGGAAATCATGAAATCAACCAATTCGCCAAAAAACGGGCGCGCCTTGTGCACAGCATAGAATGTTTCAGCCTGCGCACGGGTCATTAGAATGCGCTTCTGGGCAACAATACGAAGGCCCGCCTTCTCGATGATGGCGTTTACGGCGCCGGTCAGATTGCGCGCGGTAGCGTCGGGTTTAATAATCGAAAAGGTGCGCTCAATCGCCATGATCTTGTCCTTGGAACTGCGGTTTTAGGAAGGTGGCGCGCTTATAACGGCGGGTTGCACGAACGGCAAGCAGCTCCCCCGCCCGCTGTGGCAGATTAGGCTGACGGCCACGAAACATAGGGCATTCCTACACCTTCATACCAGTGACCTTGCCTGCGACAAGTTGGCGTCCAACAGCGGTGAACCGGCCTTCAGAGGGCAACGACCCCATCGTTGGCGGCCCGCGTTTCATCGTCAGCGGTGGCACAACGGCTGCGACATGAAGCGTCTGGTGGAGATACGCCATGGCCTGCGCTACCGCGTCGTGAACGTCTGCTACTGAACTCTGGCTCCTACCCTCTCGACTTTCACCCCGATCGCGACCGCGGCCGGGCAATTTTTTGCTGCGGAACCACGCGGTTGAGGTTCCTAGTTCCAGACATTTAAATTTTTACCGATTGCTCACCATCCGCAGTGAAAGCGCCGAACCAATCGATCCGTCTCGACTTGGTCCGATGTAGTCTGCTCGACGTTGAAACGAATTGGAAATTGATCATGTCACATCGTAACGCTCCTGATGTTCAGATCGACCATATTCACGCCGACGCTGTTTGCCAGGGAATTGGTGAGCGCCTTCGCGAAACGTTGAGCCAATCACCGGAGATGCCGCAACGCCTGCGCGAGTTGATAGCACGTCTTCCAGAACTGGATCGCGCGCAAACACCATCGATAATTCCGGCCATGGACGAGGTAACGCACTGAATTTTTGCGGCTCAGCATCGCAAAACTGACATCACAAAGCTGTTGCGTTCGGCAGGCCGTTCCGTAAAAGCCGCCCTATGCTCTCCATCAATGATATTACCATCCGCATTGCCGGACGTTTGCTGATCGAAAACAGCACAGTGCAAATCGTGCCAGGTGCCCGCGTTGGTTTTGCCGGCCGCAACGGCGTCGGAAAATCCACCCTGTTTCACGCTATTCGCGGCGAATTGCCGACCGAAACGGGCTCGATTTCGATCCCGCCACGGTGGCGGGTGGGCAGCCTTGCTCAGGAAGCACCCGATGGGCCAGAAAGCCTCATCGAGGTCGTACTCAAAGCCGATCTGGAGCGTGACGCCCTTTTGCAGGAGGCAGAGACCGCGACCGATCCCGAACGCATCGCTGAAATCCAGATGCGTCTCGTGGATATTGACGCACATTCGGCACCTGCACGCGCCGCCGCGATCCTCAGCGGCCTTGGGTTTTCCGCCGCCGATCAGGCGCGATCCTGTCAGGAATTCTCCGGTGGCTGGCGCATGCGCGTGGCACTCGCGGCGACGCTGTTCGCCGCGCCCGATCTGTTGCTGCTGGACGAACCGACCAACTATCTCGATCTCGAAGGCACGCTCTGGCTCGAGGACCATCTTGCGAACTATCCGCGCACCGTCATCGTCATCAGCCACGACCGCGACCTGCTCGATACTTCGGTCGATCAAATCCTGCATCTCGATCGCAACAAGCTGACGCTCTACAAAGGCACTTATTCGTCGTTCGAAGAGCAGCGCGCCACGCGTGAAATGCTCGATGCCAAGCACGCAAAACGGCAACAGGAAGAACGCAAGCGGCTTCAGGACTTCGTTGATCGTTTCAAGGCCAAGGCGTCGAAAGCACGTCAGGCGCAATCGCGCGTCAAAATGCTCGAAAAGATGAAGCCGGTCATGGCGCTCGTCACGCAGGATGTGCGCGAGATCACGTTTCCTACACCGGAAAAGATATTGTCTCCGCCGATCATCGCGGTGGATGACGTCTCGGTGGGCTACGATCCGGCCAAACCGGTCCTCAACCGCGTCACGCTGCGTATCGACAACGACGACCGCATCGCGTTACTCGGCTCCAACGGCAACGGCAAATCGACATTGGTCAAATTGCTTGCGGGAAAGCTGCAGCCGTTCTCCGGCAAGATCGTGCGAGCCGACAAACTATCGGTCGGATACTTTGCCCAGCACCAGACCGACGAATTGGATCTCGAAGGCTCGCCTTACGATCATCTCCGCAGGCTCATGCCGGACGCGCCGGAAACCAAGGTACGCGCCCGCGTCGGCGCCATCGGATTCTCCGGTAAAGCAGGCGATACGACGGTCAAATCACTCTCCGGCGGCGAGAAGGCTCGACTCCTGCTGGGATTAGCAACATTCCAGAGCCCGAACATGATCATTCTCGACGAGCCGACCAACCATCTCGACATCGATAGCCGCGCGGCGCTCGCAGAAGCTATTAACGAATATCCCGGCGCGATCATCATGGTCTCGCACGATCGCTACCTGATCGAGGCTTGTGCGGATCAATTGTGGGTGGTCGCGGATCGCGCCGTCACGCCCTACGACGGCGACCTCGACGACTATCGCCGCTCAGTTCTGACAGCGCGCGGCATGAAAACAGCCGGGCGGGACCGGAACGGCAATGACCGTGAAAAGCAACAGCGTCCAAAAGAAAAACGCGTTCCGTTGAAGCAAAGGATTGCGAGTGCAGAGGCCGAGATGGCGCGGATCAGCGACATCATCGGTAAGATCGATGTTGCACTCGCGTTGCCGGATCTGTTCAAACGCGATCCAAAGCAAGCCACCCAGTTGACCAAGGCTCGCGCCAGCGCGACAGATGCCTTGCAGCGCGCTGAAGACGAATGGCTCGCGGCAAGCTCCGCTAATGATGCCGGCTGATATTCTGCGGACACCAGCAACGCGTCAGGAGTGCTTCTTCTTTGCTGGGCGCGCGGGTTTTTCGGGCGCGGGCACGTCGACGCGCTCGATGCTCGACAAACGTCCCGACGTGAAGGTGTAAGCCCCCGGCCGCGGACCATGCAGCCAGGTAATGCGCGCGAAGTCGTTCCCCGCGTTCGTTGGCCGAAACATTCACATTGTCAGGCGCGACAGGAATGGCACGTGCGACGTCACACTCGGTATGACCGATCGCCACTGGCGCCAATGCCGCGGTTGGAACCTGCGCATCAGTCGACGCATTTGCGTCAGCCGGCGCACTCGGTGCAGGCATGCCGGCACATTGCCCGTCGGAACTCATCAGGTCGTTCGGTGTGACTTCCTTCGCGACACTCAATGGTGGCGTTTCGATCGTCGAACTGTTCTTGAACATCCGACCGGGACGCGCAAACCACTCCTGATCCTTCAGCGAGAAATCCGATATGCTTCCGCAGCCAGCAACCATCGGGGCCGACTGCAAGCAGAACCAGGAATTGCCTCGCATGAATGCTTTTACGCCAAGCGTTCAAGTTTGTTCTCACATCAACTCCAGCGCCTTGATGCGCTTTTAGCACTTCAATGTTGGAAAACACCCTTAAGGAGAATGTCCTCAACAATCATTTCCGCACATTCCGCCATCAACACGGAACATCGTCCCTAAAAACTTTGAATAAAAGCCTTAGCACCATCCCTTTGCGGCACCAAGGTGGCTAACCACAGGATCGACCAACGAAAACCGAGATATCATTAACGCTGGAACGGGAACGCCAATTCATGAACGGCACGAACCAGATCAATCGCGCCGCTGCCATTTGCCGCGTTCATCGGTCTGCCAATATGTGCGTTCGAACCCCTGCGACTTGCTGTCCGTCCACGCCACGCGCGCCGCGTTCAATGCCTCGTCATCTTCGCCATTAAAAACGAGGACGACCCTGTCATATGTTGCGCAATCCTTAGGCAAGCCAGCAGTGTCGACTACGAAGCGGACATTGGCTTTGTTCGGATTGCCTTCATCCATGACCAGCACGACCGAATGATCTGCCGCATCGCCGTCACGCCATGTGCCGTGCGGTAAAAACGAGTCATCGCGGTAGGTCCACAGATGTGCGTCGAGTGCCTCCACACGCTCCTCAGAGCCAGTCTGGACGGCAACGCGCCAGCCGCGCTCAAGCGATTTCTCGATCAGCGGCGGCAGCACTTTCTCGAGCGTCGTGTCCTGTAGATGATAGAATAAAACTTCTGTCATCGTGCCAATCCATTGTCATCCCTGACACGGGGCGGAGCACAGAGCCCCGCCCGTCAGTGCTGGTGTTCCGGCACGCCGGTTCACCTTTGTGAGATCGGCGCTAGCGCTTCGCTTCGTAGTGATCGGCAACCAGACGGTCCAGCAAGCGCACGCCGAAGCCTGATCCCCAACTTCGGTTCAGATCGGACGCCGGCACCCCCATCGCCGTACCTGCGATATCGAGATGCGCCCATGGCGTATCGTCGACAAAGCGTTGCAGGAATTGCGCGGCCGTAATTGAGCCCCCGTTGCGGGAGCCGGTGTTTTTCATATCGGCGAACTGAGAATCGATCTGCTTGTCATATTCAGGACCGAGCGGCATGCGCCACACGCGCTCACCTGTCTCCTGCCCCGCTGCATACAAACGTTCAGCCAGCTTGTCGTCATTCGAGAACATGCCTGCATGGTCTATTCCCAAGGCGACCATAATGGCACCGGTCAGTGTCGCCAGATCGATCATGAATTTCGGCTTGAACTTCTTGGCGACGTACCAGAGCACGTCGGCCAGCACGAGGCGCCCTTCAGCGTCAGTGTTGATGATCTCGATGGTCTGTCCCGACATCGACGTCACGATATCGCCAGGCCGCTGCGCTTTGCCGTCCGGCATGTTCTCAACGAGACCGATCGCCCCAATCACGTTGACTTTCGCCTTGCGCGCAGCGAGCGCATGCATCAGCCCAACCACGCAAGCTGCACCGCCCATATCGCCCTTCATGTCTTCCATGCTGGCGGATGGCTTGATGGAAATGCCTCCGGTATCGAAACACACCCCCTTGCCGATGAATGCGATCGGCTGCTCACCGGGCTTGCCACCGTTCCAACGCATAATGACGGTGCGACCGTCGTGCGCGGAACCTTGAGAAACACCCAGCAGCGCGCCCATCTTCAATTGCGTCATAGCCTTGACGTCGAGAACCTGGATGCCGACTCCGACCTTGCGCAACTGGCTCGCACGACGGGCGAATTCGGCCGGGAACAGCACATTCGGCGGCTCGTTGACCAGTTCACGGGCGATCAGCACACCGTCCACCACGGCGTTGTCGGGCGCGAATGCTTTGCGCGCCGCCGCTACATCCGCGACCGCAATCGAGAACTGCGCGCGAAGCGGCGCGTTGTCGCCATCCTTCTTCTTCGTCTTGTAGCGATCGAATCGGTAGGCTCGGAGACGAACGCCGGCGGCTAGGCCCGCGGCCTGTGATGGCTTCATGCTCCCGGACGGCAGTTCCGCCACGACGGTGACAGTCTCGGTGCCCGGTTGAATTTTGGCGGCGATCTTGCCCCCAAATTTGATAAAATCGCTGTCCTTTAGAGAAGCCAGTTTTCCAGCGCCAATGACGATCAAACGACCAACCTTAAGGCCTTCCGGCGCCAGAATGTCCAACACGGCACCACTTTTGCCTTTGAACTGATTGGCGGTTGCGGCGCGTTTGACCGCCGCACCGGTTGTTGTCCCCAGCAATTTGGCTGCGCTGGATCCCAACTTCAGTGTCTCGTCACAAAAGACCACCAAAACGCCGCGTGCGGCAGCAGAAAACGGAACGAAGCCGACCTTCACGGCGTCGGTCATAAGCAAATCCTCCAAATCATCGCAGCTTTCGCGGCAAAAGAACCAGAATCCGGGTTCAGGTGGCCGCACTATGACGCCTTCCGCATCGCGCTGCCAAGCGTGCTGCCATCGGGGCATGCATGCCGGTATTGCGGGCGGATTTGCTTCTTTACCCGCGTGGCCGGAAAGCCACGTCAAATGATTTATTAACCGTGCTCCACAGCCGGCCCCAGCTCAGCCATTTTGTTGACTAATCAAAGGGATGCTATGAACTAAGAATGTACTCGGAAATGCTGTTCGTGCCCGTGGGGAGATTTCTCAGGAAATCAGGGCGCGATCGTTCATTCCGGCTTGGGACTTGGGGATATCGCTGGCTGATGGGGTCAATCGACACCATGATTTTGCGGACAACATTTGCTCTGTCCGCGTTGGTACAACTGGCTGCCCGGCTCTGCCGGCAACAGTCGTTGGCATGAAGCGATTGCGCCCATGGTAACAACGATCCTTGCCCGCTATTTCGCCGCGCGTTTCCTCGTCGCGACAATTGCCGTGTTCGCCAGCATCTTTGCCCTGGTCATTACCGTCGATTACATCGAACTGATGCGCCGCGCCGCTGGCCTCGCGGATGTTTCTGGCCTGTTTGTTGCACAAACCGCACTTTTCCGCGTCCCGATATCGCTCGAAAAGCTGATGCCTTTCTGCATCCAGATCGGAGCGATGGCATCTTTCCTGGCCCTGTCGCGTCGTCTCGAGCTTGTCATCGCACGAGCTGCGGGAATCTCCGCCTGGCAGTTTATTACCCCTGCAGTTCTGAGCGCGCTCGCGATTGGAGCGTTTGCAACAGCTGTCTACAACCCCGTATCGGCGGAGATGCTGGAACGCGCAAAGGGTATGGAGACAAAGATCTTCACGGATCGAGTCTCCACGGAAGGCGCTAGTTTCTGGATGAATCAATCAACCAGCGAAGGACAGAGCATCATCAATGCCGCCCGAAGCCAAGGACAAGGCGCGCTGCTGACCGGGCTAACGGTATTTAGGTATGATCCGTCTGGCGCTTTCAGGGAACGAATCGAAGCCCGCGAGGCAGCTCTCGAACCAGGCCGCTGGCTGTTCAAGCAGGTCCGACGCTACACACTGGACAACCCTGTTGAGGAACAGGCCACGTACACACTGGCCACCACACCTGACTCCCGCTCAGGTTCGGAACAACTTTTCCACACCGGAAACCGTGTCTTTTTGGCAACTCTCGGACTACATCAAATCGTCTGAGAACTCCGGGCAAACCACGGCCGGCTACCGGCTGCAGTACCATAAGCTCCTCGCACGCCCATTTTTGCTGGCTGCAATGGTGTTGCTGGCCGCCGCCGTGAGCCTCCGGTTCTTCCGTTTCGGCGGCGTGCAAAAGATGGTTTTAAGTGGCGTTGCATCAGGGTTTCTGCTCTATGTCCTGTCGAAAGTAACTGAGGATTTGAGTAAGGCTGAGTTGATGCATCCGCTCGCTGCTGCGTGGCTGCCCGTATGCGTGGGCGGTCTCGCTGGCTTTTTGGCCTTGCTACACCAGGAGGACGGGTAGTGGTCGTTGTCGCCGCCCTCCAAGGGCTGACGCCTGCGTTCAGGCGGTGCATGCGTTTGCGCCGTCAACGCTTTCTTGCGTCTGCTGTTTTGGGGTTGCTCCTGGCAACCGGGCTCACGGGACTGACGGCTACGCCGGCAGCCGCGCAATATCAGTATAATCCTCGTCCGCCCGCCCCGCCGAGAGCGGCGCCCGAAGACGGCCAATGACGGGCAAATGCTGGTTCAGGCCGCCGAGGTCAATTACGACTATAACAATTCGCGGGTCTCTGCCGTAGGCAGCGTCCAGATCTACTATCACGGGTCGACGCTTGAAGCGGACAAGGTCATCTACGACCAGAAGACCAAGCGTCTCCATGCCGAAGGTAACGTTCGGCTGACCGACGCGGACGGCAAGATCACCTACGCCAACCTGCTCGACCTGAGCGATGACTACCGCGACGGCTTCGTTGATTCGCTGCGTCTGGATACGCCCGATCAGACCCGCATGGCAGCGGCACGTGCCGATCGCAGCAATGGCGACGTCACGATTTTCCAGAGCGGAACGTACACCGCTTGCGCTGCCTGTAAGGACAATCCGAAGAAGCCGCCGCTTTGGCAGGTCAAAGGCGCGCGCATCATTCACAATCAGACCGAGAAGATGCTTTATTTCGAGGACGCCAGCCTCGAATTCTTCGGCATGCCGATCGCCTACATGCCCTATTTCTCGACGCCTGACCCGACGGTCAAGCGCAAGAGCGGCTTCCTGATGCCAAACTACCAGTCCAATTCGGCATATGGCAGCAGCTTCGAAGTCCCCTACTACTTCGCTTTGGCACCCGATTACGACCTGACGGTCGCGCCGCGCTACACCACCAAGCAGGGCCTCCTGATGCAGGGCGAATTCCGTCAGCGCCTGATGAATGGCGCTTACGAAATCCGTGCTTATGGCATCCGGCAGGATGATCCGGCCGCATTTGGCGGAAATCCCGGCAACCAGGAATTCCGCGGCGGTATCGACACCAAGGGCCAGTTTGCGCTCAACGACAAATGGGTCTGGGGCTGGGACGCAGTTGCAGTCTCCGACAAGGCGTTCTTCATCGACTACAATCTCGGCCCCTACAAGAACGCGCTGAACTCATTTCTTCTGGTCCCTGATACGGGTCTTTCACAGATCTATCTGACCGGCGTCGGTAACCGCAGTTACTTCGATGCGCGCGTCATGTACTTCTTGGGCTATTCGGCAGCTGACATCCAAAGCCAGCTCCCGGTGGTTCACCCGGTTATCGACTATTCGAATGTGCTGAATCGCAATTTGTTGGGCGGCGAACTGAGCTATCGGGCCAACTTTACAAGCTTAAGTCGCGATCTCGCCGCGTTTGATCCGATCACGGACTTGGCGGCACTCACCGGCTTCTGTCTGCCCACCTCAGCCGATCCGAACGCCCGGGGACGATCCAGCTGTTTGTTGCGCGGCATCCCGGGGAACTACACTCGCGCCTCCGGCGAAGTGTCATGGCGCCGGTCATTCACCGATTCCATCGGACAGATCTTTACTCCCTTCGCGTCCGTTCGCGCGGATTTGATCGATGCCGACATCCTCAATCAGCCTGGCGTCGCCAATTTCTTGCCGCCTGGTACCATACAGACCGCTCGGATCATGCCCACCATCGGGCTTGAGTACCGCTATCCCTTCATCAACGTGCAGCCGTGGGGCACAACAACGATCGAACCGATCGGCCAGCTGATCATCCGTCCGAACGAACCGAATGCCGGCCGTATTCCAAACGAAGATGCGCAGAGCCTTACGTTCGATGACAGCAACCTGTTCAGCGTGAACAAGTTCTCGGGTTGGGATCGCGTCGAAGGCGGTGGCCGCGCCAATGCCGGCGTGCAGGCCACGACGCAGTTCGATCGCGGCGGTTTCGTCAACGTTCTGTTCGGACAGTCCTACCAGTTGTTCGGCTTGAACTCCTATGCAGTCGCGGACATGACCAATACCGGCCTCGACAGCGGCCTTGAAACCGCTCGGTCAGATTATGTCGGCCGTATCTCCTATCAGCCGAACAAGATCTACAGTTTTACTGCGCGAACCCGCTTGGACGAGGCGACATGGGCCGTACGTCGCTTTGAAATCGAAGGCAAAGCCAACTTTGATCGCTTCTCCGTCAGCATGCTTTACGGCAACTACGACAAGCAACCGGAACTCGGTTTCCTCACGCGCCGTGAAGGCATTCTTGGAACCGGCTCAATCAAAATCGCAGAGAATTGGGTCGTGTCGGGCGGCCTGCGCTATGATATTTCCAACCAGGCGGTCAATCAGTACATCGTCGGTGCGGGTTATGTGGACGATTGCTTCATTATGGCCGTCAACTATGTGACCGACTACAACTACACCTCGACGGTTAATCTGACTCCCGTCACGGATCACCGCGTGATGCTGCAGATCGGTTTGCGGACAATCGGTACCACTTCACTCAGTACTGGAATCGGATCAACGCAATAATATTCCGGCGACGAGCAGGGCTCTTCCAGAGTCGGGTTCCCGGGAAATTGAAATCGGTTGCCGCAAAAAGGTGCTTTGAACTGATAAAGGATGCGCAAGCTTCAGCCGGAAGATCGGCCACGAAACCTGCACTCAATCCCCAACTGGTGACGACAGGCCTGACTATGATTGCGACATTGCTGTTTCGATTCGCTCGACTGGGAGCTCTTGCCGCAGCGATCACGATTGCGTCGGGCCATAGCTCCTCGGTCATGGCACAGGCCGTCGCTGCGATCGTCAATGGCGAGCCGATCACCAATCTGGACATAGAGCAACGTATCAAGCTGACGACGCTGACGACGCGCAAGACCCCATCGCGTCAGGAAGCTTTGGAAGAACTCATCAATGACAAGGTGAAGCTCAAGGAAGCCAAAAAATACGGCCTCGACCTGTCAGCTTCCGACGTCGATGCAGCGTTCGGGAACATGGCGACCCGGATGCGGATGAATGGTGATCAACTTGCAAAGACACTTGAGGGCCACGGCATCCGTCCGGAGACGCTCAAATCACGCATCAAGGCGGACATGACATGGGGCAATCTCGTCCGCGGACGCTTCCAGTCCTCCTTCATTGTTGCTGAAAAAGACCTTCGTGCGAGCGTCGGAGACAAGGTTGATGACAGCAATCCGCAGACCGAAAGCTTCGAATATCTCGTCCGTCCAATCGTCCTGATCGTACCGCGCGGATCATCGCCGGCTACCTTCGAACAGCGCCGTAAGGAAGCCGAACTGCTCCGCAACAGGATCCAGAGTTGCGATGAAGCAAGCGAACTTTTCCGTTCGATGCGTGACGCGGCGATCCGCGACCAGATGACGAAAACGTCCGCCGATCTGCCCGCGCCACTGCGTGAACTTCTCGACAAGACCACTGTCGGCCGGCTGACACCGCCGGAGGTAACCAAGCAGGGCATCGAGATGGTGGCTTTGTGCAGCCGCAAACCCACAACTGCTGACACACCGGCCAAGCGCGAAGCACGCGAGAAAATCTACAATCAGAGATACGAAGCCAAATCCAAATCGTACCTTCAGGAAGCCCGCAAGGGCGCAATGATCGAAATGCGCTAGGATCCATCGGTGACTGCGGCAACAATCACATCGCTGCGATGACAAAGCCTCTTGCGCTGACGCTCGGCGATCCCGCAGGCATTGGTCCCGATATCGCCATCGCTGCATGGCTCGAGCGGCACGAACTAAATCTTCCCGCATTCTACCTCGTCGGAGATGTTGCATTCATGGCTGCGCGAGCGCGGATGCTCGGTGCGGATGTGAGATTCACCGAGACCAGCGCCGAGGAAAGCCTGAAAATATTCCCTGATGCGTTTCCGGTGGTGGCCAGCGGCGTCGTCGCAACAGCGCAACCCGGTCATCCCGACGATAGCAGCGCACCCGCCGCCATTGCCTCAATCCGCCACGCGGTCGCCGATGTCGCCGCCGGCCGCGCTCGTGCGGTCGTCACCAATCCCATCGCCAAGAGCGTGCTCTATCGCGCCGGATTCTCACATCCGGGGCACACGGAATTTCTCGCGGAACTGGCGAGCGCCAATGGCGAAACCCCGCTGCCGGTCATGATGTTGTGGTCACCCCTGCTCGCGGTGGTGCCTGTGACCATCCACGTCTCGCTGCGCGATGCCATCACGGAGTTGACCAGCGATCTCATCGTCAAGACTGCGCATATCGTCGTCGCGGACCTGAAAGCGCGGTTCGGCCTGTCAAATCCGCGCCTCGCAATCTCAGGCCTCAACCCTCATGCCGGCGAAGACGGTTCGCTCGGCACAGAGGATCAGTCGATTATCGCGCCCGCAGTCGCAACACTTCGCCGTGACGGCATCGATGTCAGAGGCCCCTTGCCTGCCGACACCATGTTTCATGCTGCCGCACGCAGTACCTACGATTGCGCGATCTGCATGTATCACGATCAGGCGCTGATCCCGATCAAGACCATCGCGTTCGACGAGGGGGTGAACGTCACACTCGGACTGCCGTTCATTCGCACTTCACCGGACCACGGCACCGCGTTTGATATCGCCGGCACCGGTCGCGCCAATCCTTCGAGCCTGATCGCTGCGCTGCGCCTGGCCGCACGAATGACGCCAACTCAGCCGGGCGCGACCTGAGCATGAGCGCCATCGACGATCTGCCACCGCTCAGCGACGTCATTCGGCGCCATGAATTATCTGCACGGAAATCGCTGGGCCAGAACTTCCTCCTCGATCTGAACCTGACATCGCGGATAGCACGCGTCGCAGCGCCTCTGGCAGATACGACTGTTGTAGAGATTGGCCCTGGTCCCGGCGGATTAACGCGTGCCCTGCTCGCGCTTGGTGTGAAACGCGTCATCGCGGTGGAGCGCGATGAGCGTGCCATTCCTGCCCTTGAGGAAATCGCGCAGCACTATCCTGGTCGGCTTGAGATCGTAAACGCCGACGCGATGACGTTCGATCCGCGACCTTATCTTGCTGGCGACCGCGCTAAAATCGTCGCCAACCTGCCTTACAACATCGCAACCGTGCTGTTGATCGACTGGTTATGCACCGAACCCTGGCCACCGTGGTACGACATGATGGTCCTGATGTTCCAGCGCGAGGTCGCCGAACGTATCGTCGCCCACGAAGACGACGACGCCTACGGACGGCTCGGCGTGTTGTCGAACTGGCGCGCCGAAACCAAGATCCTGTTTGACATCTCGCCCAACGCTTTCGTGCCGCCACCCAAGGTGACGTCCTCCGTCGTGCGCCTGATCCCGCGCCCAGCACCCGAGCCCTGCGACCGCCGGATGCTTGAGCGGGTCGCAGCGGCGGCGTTCGGCCAGCGAAGGAAAATGTTGCGCCAAAGCCTGAAATCGCTCGGTGTCGACCCGACGGCGCTCGCTGCAGCGGCCGACATCGATCTAACGCGGCGGGCAGAAACGATACCCATATCCGGCTTTGTTGCCATGGCGCGCGAATTGGCAAATATATCAGCTGCAAAATCGAAGGTACCGTAAGGGAGAGAAACGCAATGGCTCTGATGCGCCGGCAGTCGCTTGTGAAATTCGATGCTCCCCTCTGTGAAACAATTGCTGACACGCCGAAGCCGCAAGGTCGCGAAGTTCTGGTGCGGGTCGAGCGCTGTGGTCTGTGTCATTCGGACCTGCACATTCAGGATGGCTACGCAGATATCGGCGGCGGCAAGAGGCTCGACACCACACGCGGTATGACGCTGCCGTTTACGCTGGGCCATGAGATCGCCGGCATCGTCGAAGACGTCGGCCCAGATGCATCCAGGGACCTGATCGGTAAAAAAGCTGCGGTGTTTCCCTGGATCGGTTGCGGCCAGTGCAAGGACTGCATCAATGGCGACGAGAACCTGTGCACGCGCAATCGCTATCTCGGCGTTTCACTGGATGGCGGCTTCGCGAGTCACGTGCTGGTGCCTGATGCGAAATATCTGCTCGATTACGATCCCCTGCCCGTGAACGTCGCCGCGACGCTGATGTGCTCGGGGGCGACGGCTTACGGCGCGCTGAAGCGTCTTGTGGATCGTCCGCGCCAGCGCAACCTCCTGCTGATCGGTCTTGGCGGCGTCGGCATGATGGGACTTTCGTTCGCTTCCGCGATGTTCAAGCAGAAAATCTCAGTCGCCGACCTCA
The DNA here is from genome assembly GCA_963751855.1 of uncultured Alphaproteobacteria bacterium. GTDB lineage: Bacteria > Pseudomonadota > Alphaproteobacteria > Rhizobiales > Xanthobacteraceae > Afipia. The sequence goes on from CAVVWF010000003.1 coordinate 149,583, forward strand.
GTGCGACCGCGCGTGAGACGGCGCTGAAGAACGGCGCATCGATCGCATATGATCCATCGGAGCCTGATATCGCCAAGCGTATTCTCAAGGAGACCGAAGGCGGCTTCGACGAAATCGTCGATTTCGCCGGCAATGAGAAGTCGATGAACTTCGCGATGAGCGTGCTTGCACGCGGCGGCAAAATCGTGGTGTCCGGCCTGATGGGCGGCAACTTCAGTCTTCCAATGGTGCAGTGGATTTACAAGCGCATGACCATCGAAGGCTTCATGACTGGCACTCTGGCCGAAGCACATGAGCTGATGGCTTTGGCGCGGTCCGGCAAGGTCAAGCCGACACCAATGAAAGAAGAACCCATGGGTGATGTCCAGAAATGGATGGAAGAACTCCGTGCCGGAAAAGTCGTTGGCCGCATCATGCTGACGAATTGACGAAAGCGGCATCTTCAGCGCCGCATGACGCGGATTTTTGACTCAACCAGTAATAGTTATTGAAGCCACGCTACCCGCGTCTGCACGCCCGAATTAAGCCCCACGCTGTCCGAATTTGCGGCTCATTACGACCCAACTTGTCACCGAGAACTTAACGCGGATGACGTTCGTGTTGAGTGATACCGGAGGGACAAATGCTAAATCGGGCCGCAATGTTTGCATCGGCGATGCTCATCAGTTCCCTTGCAGGTGTTGGCCTTACGTTATCCGCCAACGCAGCGCCGACGACAGAGAGCAACACTGCGGCCGCAGCAGATGAATGTCTTACTGCGCCAAAGACAGAAACGCCCAAGGGCGCACACTGGTTTTATCGCCTCGAAAAGGGAACCAAGCGCAAGTGCTGGTATCTCGGAGACCAAGTCGCAAAGGCCAATAAGACAGCCTCATCGACCCCAACACCATCCGCGGATCCGGCCCCGCCTCGGGCTCCCGAACCTGCGATGCAGCGGTCTGTCGCCAACGCACGCGCCGAACTGACGACGGCTAAGCCGCCGGCTGTAGAGACATCTGAAGATGCGACTCTCAACGAGACCATATGGCCGTCACAGCCAGACAGCCAAGGTGCAAATGTTCAGCCTGAGAATTCACAAGGCGACTCCGCCCAAACATCGGAACCAAAAAACTGGACCATCGCTTCGCGTTGGCCTGACCCCAGCGTAGCCGGCACAAACGATAACCGGTCCCCGGCACAATCCGAGACGCGCGCCCAGAACGCAGCCCCGCAACCCGCCCTCACTGCGGACAAACTCACAACTGCGGCGGCGCACCCAGACCAAGCCTCGTTTAACAGCACTGCGATGTTGCTCGTCGTTCTTGCAGGCGCACTGGCGCTGGTCGCCATTATCGGCCGCGTGATCGTCAAATATGCCGGTGATCGACGGCGAGCGAGTCTCAGACGCAACCAACGACGTAATATCTGGGATACCGTGCCCGAAGAAAGCACAACGCTGGCTTATGAACTCTGGGTTGCAGCCACGCAAGTCCCAGTTCGTCCGCGAACTGTCCGAACCAAGCAATCCAAGCGACGAGATCGAGAAACTGCTTTTGCGTGCATCGAAACGCGCGGCGGCCTGACGCTTATTTTTCAAGCTGTCGCTGCAACTCGCGTACGAATGCCGACAGTCCTGTCTGACGCTCGCGCTTCAGCCGTTCGGCTTGCAGGATTGTCGCGACTTCCGCATAGGCCGCATCTACATCGCGGTTGGTCACGACGTAGTCGTATTCGGCCCAATGGCTGAGTTCATGACTGGCACGGCTCATACGGCCACGGATGACCTCGTGGGAGTCTTGTGCGCGGGTGTGCAACCGCTTTTCCAGATCGTCCGCCGATGGCGGCAGAATGAAAACGCTGACCACATCGTCCCGGGCCTTCTCGCGCAATTGCTGCGTGCCCTGCCAGTCGATATCGAACAGCACATCCTCGCCCGACGACAGGGCATCCTCAACCGGACTTCTCGGCGTTCCGTAGTGATTGTCGAACACCGGTGCGTATTCGAGAAACTCGCCGTTCTTCACCATCGCATCGAACTTCGCCTTGTCGATGAAATGATAATGCTGGCCATCGACTTCACCCGGACGCATCGGGCGTGTGGTGGCAGATACCGACATGCGAAGGCCGGGCATCTTCTCGATCAGCATGCGCGACAAGGTCGACTTGCCCGCCCCAGACGGCGACGACAGAACGAACATCAGCCCGCGCCGCTCAACGCCCTGCAAGCTGCCCCCCGCCGCCATGCCTCACTCCAGATTTTGAACTTGTTCGCGAAACTGCTCGACCACGTTCTTCATCTCGAGGCCGGTGTTCGTCAATTCGATATCGTTGGATTTCGAACAGGTGGTATTTACTTCACGGTTGAATTCCTGCGCGAGAAAGTCGAGCCGCCGCCCGACCGGCCCGCCCTTGCCAAGCAATTCGCGCGTCTGCGCGATGTGCGAGGCGATGCGGTCGAGCTCTTCGCGGATGTCCGCCTTGGCAGCAATCAGGACAGCTTCCTGCGACAGGCGAACTTCGTCGAAACGGTCGGAGGTCTCAAGCAATGCCGCGACCTGCTCGGCGATCCGCGCCCTGATCGCCTCCGGCTTGCGACCCGGCGCAGCCTCAGCCTTCTTTGAAAGACGCTCGATCTCGTCCATGCGCTGCGACAGGATCTGGCCCAGCGCCACACCCTCGCGCTTGCGCATGTCGACGAGGCTTTTTAGCGCCTGCTCGAACGCACGCCGCCACAGCACCACGCGCGGCCTGCATCTCTTCCTCGCTGCTTTCGGGCTCAACGACTTCGATCACCCCTTTGATTGCAAGAAGCCCGTCGACGCTCGGCGCGACAGCGTCGGTTCTCGCGGAAATCTCACCAACGACTTTCAGGATCGACGACAGCACATCCTCGTTGACGCGCACGATCGAGGCCGCTCCCGTGCGCTTCACGGTGAGATTGGCATAAACAGTGCCGCGCGAGAGAAGCTCGGCGGCACGCTTGCGCGCAGCGGCTTCGACGTCGTCCCAGCCGGGCGGCAGCCGCATGCGAAAATCAAAGCCTTTGGCGTTGACCGACTTCAATTCCCACTCGAACGTATAGGGTCCGCTGGTGCCGTGGCTTCGCGCAAAGCCGGTCATGCTCGACAGCGCCATCGCGCAAACTCCATCTCGAAACGTATTCAGGAAAGGTTGGACGGGTTCAGCTTGTCCCTGAATTCCGCAAAAGTCGCAAGCCTGACCGGATCACGTCTGCCGCAACAAGCCCCGGTGGATAGTCAAATTATTGCGCCTGCGGCTCGGTCTCCGCGGGCGGAGCTGCACCTTCCGGTTCGCGGGCTTGCGCGCGTTTGCGCGGCGCACCGGTAGCAGCCGAGCCGCTTTTGGCCTTGGTGCCAGCTTTCGGTGCGGCAGGCGGTGCCGCAGCAGGTGCAGCCGGGGTGGCCGGCGCAGGGGCAGTGCGTAGCAGTTGGTGGATCGTCCTGCTCCACGGTGTCGTTCTGCTGCTGGCGCTCCATCGCGCGTAGCTTCGCGACACCCTTCTGGTGCTGGTCGTAGGTTTCCGTGAACGTATGACCGCCGGTGCCGTCCGCGACGAAGAACAGGTCACGGGTGCGGGCAGGATTCGCCGTGGCCTCGAGAGACGCGCGGCCCGGATTGGCAATCGGTCCCGGCGGCAAGCCGTCGATCACGTAGGTGTTGTAAGGCGACGGCTGCGTGATTTCGCTGCGTTTGATCGGGCGACCGAGGGTGCCCCTCCCTCCGACCAGGCCATAGATGATGGTCGGATCGGATTGCAGCTTCATGCGCTGGCGGAGGCGGTTGACGTATACTGCCGCGACACGGCTGCGCTCGTCGGCCTTGCCGGTCTCCTTCTCGACAATCGACGCGAGCGTCACGAGTTGTTCCGGCGAGCGGACAGGAACGTCGGGATTACGGCGTGTCCAGACTTCAGTCGAGCACCCGCTTTTGTGCCTGCTGCATGCGCTGGATCACCTGATCGCGCGGCGTACCCCGTGGAAAATTATAGGTGTCCGGCAGCAGTGTGCCCTCGCGCGGCTGTTCCTTCAGGGAGCCTGCAAAGATATCGCTGTCCTGAAGCCGGGCAACGATTTGCTCGGAGGTCAAGCCTTCGGGGATCGTGAAGGAGTGCTGCACCACCTTGCCTTCGACGATGGTATTGATGACGTCACGCAGGCTGGCGTTCTTCTGGAACAGATATTCGCCGGATTTCAGATCGGATCGCGCATTTAGTGCCAGTACGCCACCGATGAATGTCCAGCGATCGGCAGCGATCACGCCCGCTGCGCTGAAGAATGTCACCGATGTCGGTCATGCCGGCACGCGGCGGGATATTAACGACCTTGTCCTCGGTCAGCGGACCTGGAGTTTCGATGGTCTTCTTGCCGTAATAGAAAATGCCACCCGCCGCCAACATCAGGAACACCAGCAGGGTGAACACCGCATTGCCGACGACCACGAGTGGATTGCGAGCGCGTTGGAATGCTTCGGCGGCTGCGGGACCTGCTCGGGCTCAAGCGCAGCGCGCGGACTCCGGGGCGAAATGGGCGGTCTCTGGCTCATGGAAGCAACCTAAATCCTGCAGGCATTTCGCCTTACGGCGTTGTAGTTTCAGGGTTATACGCGCGCCCGTGAAAGAAATTATGTCCGAATACGGCAAAACGGTGAACACAGTTCCGCCGCGCTCTCGCCCACCTCATCAACGCGGCCTCTACGCGAGCAACGCCCCTGGCTTCTCGTGAAAACGCTTAGTTCGCGACACGCCTGACAATCAGTGACGCGTTAGTGCCTCCGAATCCGAAGGAGTTCGACAATGCCACATTGATTTCGCGCGGGCGCGCCTTATTCGGGACCAGATCGATCGCCGTCTCAACTGAGGGATTATCCAGATTGATGGTCGGCGGCGCGATGTTATCGCGAATCGCGAGGATACTGAAGATCGCCTCAATCGCGCCGGCCGCGCCAAGCAGATGACCAGTGGAAGACTTCGTCGACGACATCGACACCTTGGACGCGGCATTGCCGAGCAGACGCTGGGCCGCGCCAAGTTCGATCTCGTCGCCGAGCGGCGTCGAGGTGCCGTGCGCGTTGATGTATTCGATGTCCGACGCCGTCACGCCGGCGCGCTTCATCGCCATGCTCATGCAGCGGAATGCACCGTCACCGTCTTCGGCAGGTGCCGTGATATGATAGGCGTCGCCGGTCAAGCCGTAGCCGACGATCTCCGCGTAAATCTTCGCGCCGCGCTTTTTCGCATGCTCGTATTCCTCAAGCACCAAAACGCCCGCGCCCTCACCCATTACGAAGCCATCGCGATCCTTGTCATAAGGTCGCGATGCGATCGTCGGATTGTCGTTGTACTTGGTGGACATGGCACGCAGCGCACAGAAACCGGCCATGGCGAGCCGGTTGACCGCGGATTCCGCGCCGCCTGCAACCATCACATCGGCGTCGCCGAACGCGATCAGGCGACTGGCATCGCCGATCGCATGCGCGCCGGTCGAACACGCGGTCACCACCGCATGGTTCGGGCCTTTAAGGCCGTGATTGATGGAAACATAGCCTGACGCCAGGTTGATCAGGCGTCCAGGAATGAAGAACGGCGACAGCTTGCGCGGGCCACGTTCCTTCAAAATAACGGCCGCTTCACCGATGCCCTCGATGCCACCGATGCCAGAACCAATCATGGTGCCGGTGGCACAGCGATCTTCCTCGGTGGTCGGATGCCAATTGGCGTCATCAAGCGCCTGGGTCGCCGCAGCCATCGCAAAGATGATAAAATCATCGACCTTGCGCTGCTCCCTCGGCTCCATCCACTGGTCGGCATTGAAGGTGCCATTGGTGCCGTCACCGCGCGGCACCATGCATGCGATCTGGCAGGTCAGATCGGAGACGTCGAATGCGTCAACACGCTTCGCGCCGCTCTCACCATTGAGAATGCGTTTCCAGGTCGGCTCAACGCCATTGGCAAGCGGCGACACCATGCCCAAGCCTGTGACGACTACCCGCCTCATCATTCGCACTCCGCCTTAAATTCGGCGACGCTATAACAGCAAGACGGCGGGTCGTTCGATTACAACCCGCCGCACGCAATCATGTCGCCCGCTGAAATCAGCTTTTTGCGTTCTTCTCGAGAAATTTGGTGGCGTCGCCAACGGTGAGAATCGTTTCCGCAGCGTCGTCCGGAATCTCGCAGCCGAATTCCTCTTCGAACGCCATCACGAGTTCGACCGTATCAAGGCTGTCCGCGCCGAGATCGTCGATGAAGCTCGCATTATCGACAACCTTCTCGGGCTCGACACCAAGGTGTTCAACCACGATCTTCTTAACTCGCTCGCCAATCTCACTCATCGTTCAACCTCGTGTTGTTCCATTAAACTCGACCGCAAAACGATACGAGCCATCGCGGTGCGTATATTCGCTGAATTCATGTTGCCTGCCGGGCGCTCCGGATAGCACCGCCGCAAGGGCAGCGACCTCCGAAACAGCGGCAGGCGTTGCAACGGCAATATACAGGCTTTGACGATCCTGCAATGGCGTTATTCCCCCGGCGCGTATTCCGCAAAAGTGGGTACCCGCTTTGCGAATAGAATACGCACTTATCAACATACCTGAGCATTTTCTAACGGCAAACCGGAAGCCCTATTTGCCGGAAAACGCTCTGCGAACGACGTTCGGTTACCATACTTCCCAAGGCTTGACCACACGCCCCCGGAACACGCCCACAGTTCTCCCTGGCCCCGAAAAGAAGCCCAGCAGGCTCAAATCATTGCCATTCCGCCGTTCACGTGAATTGTCTGTCCGGTGACATAAGCCGCCTCGTTGGAGGCGAGATAGACGGCGGCCGCGGCGATATCCTCCGGCGTCCCAAGCCGTCCTGCCGGCACCTTGCCGAGAATACCTTCGCGCTGCTTGTCGTTGAGCGCGTCCGTCATTGGCGTTGCGATGAAGCCAGGCGCAATACAGTTCGCCGTCACATTACGCCGGGCATATTCCGCACCCACGGACTTCATCATGCCAATCAGGCCAGCCTTCGACGCGGCATAGTTCCCCTGTCCGGCATTGCCGGTCACGCCGACCACCGAGGTGATTGCGATGATTCGCCCGAACCGCTTGCGCATCATCAGTTTGGTCGCGGCACGCGCCAGACGGAATGTCGATGTGAGGTTGACGTTGATAACGTCGTTCCAGTCTTCGTCGCGCAACTGCACAAAAAGATTGTCGCGGGTAATGCCGGCATTGGCGACGAGGATATCGACCTGCCCCATCGCTTTCTCGGCGGCAGGTACCAACGCCTCAACTTCTTCCGCGTTTGAGAGATTGCACGGCAGGACATGCACGCGATCCTTCAGCTCAGCTGCAAACGCGTCGAGCACCTCGCGCCGCGTGCCTGAAATCGAAACCGTTGCACCCTGCGCATGCAGCGCACGGGCGATCGCACCACCGATGCCGCCGGTCGCCCCGGTGACGAGCGCAGTCTTGCCAGTTAAATCGAACATATTACTCTCCTTAAGATCAAGCGCGTGCAGCGGTAATCGCGTCCTTCGCGGCAGCGACGTCGCCCGGACCGCCGACCGATACACCAATCGCACCATCCGCGATGCGCTTGACGAGGCCCGACAGGACCTTGCCGGCACCGATTTCAAGAAAATGCGTGACACCCTGCCCGGCCATGTGCGCTACGCTCTCACGCCAGCGCACGGTGCCGGTGACCTGCTCAATCAGGCGCTTACGGATTTCATCCGGATCGGTAATTGCGGACGCCAGCACGTTGGAAACAAGCGGCACTTTCGGCTTGTTGATTGTGACACCCGCCAGAGCTTCAGCCATCGCGTCAGCCGCAGGCTGCATCAGGCGGCAATGAAAGGGGGCAGACACCGGCAGCAGCATGGCGCGCTTTGCGCCCTTGGTCTTGGCAATTTCCAGCGCTCGTTCAACGGCAGCCTTGTCACCGGACACAACCACTTGCCCGCCGCCGTTGTCGTTGGCAGCCTGGCAGACCTGCCCCTGCGCCGCCTCTTGGGCCACAGCGACAGCGGCTTCATAGTCGAGCCCAAGCAGGGCCGCCATGGCACCGACACCTACCGGCACCGCCTTCTGCATCGCAAGGCCGCGCGTGCGCAGCAACCGGGCCGCATCGCTGATCGAGAAGCTGCCAGCCGCAGCCAGAGCGGAATATTCGCCGAGCGAATGACCAGCGACGAACGCAGCATCCCGAGCAACGTCAACGCCGGCCTCGTTCTCCAGCACCCGCAGCGTGGCAATCGAGACAGCCATCAACGCCGGCTGAGCGTTCTCCGTGAGTTGCAGTGTTTCCGCCGGACCGTCCCAGATGATCGCCGTGAGCTTCTGTCCCAAGGCCGCGTCCACTTCGTCGAAAACAGCGCGGGCGGCCGGAAATTCGTCCGCCAAGGCTTTGCCCATGCCGACCGTCTGCGATCCCTGTCCCGGAAAGGTAAATGCTGCTGTCATGGAAGTCCCCAAAAGATGGGGTGGTAAGACACCGCCCGGGCCTCCGGTGTCAAGCTGCGGCGCGGCGGAACCACAACTGACAGAAGCGAGGCCCTTGCCGGGGGCTTAAAAGCCGATCGAATCCCAGCAAATCGGGGGCTTTTGACTGAGAAATGCCTCGCTCTTTGCCTTGCCAACCGGTCCAGAATCCTTATAACCGCGCTATCCGTGGATCCCGGCCGGGAGCTGAACGGACGGTCGTATCTCAATCAATCCACATCGGTTCTATCCCCTTTGTATTTGGTCGAAGCGGCAGGGCCAGTCGGTCCGTCGTCCCGTGCTTCCGCCTTCTGAGCAGATCGAGTCCTTTCCGAAGGTCTCGAAGGGCTTGCCGCCAGGAACCGCGCTAACACTGGAAAGGACACCCATGCCTCTTTACGAGCATGTATTTCTCGCGCGTCAGGACGCGAGCGCACAACAAGTCGAAGAACTCACCACCCAGATCACCGGCGTGATCGAAGGTTTGGGCGGCAAGGTCACCAAGACCGAGAACTGGGGCGTGCGCTCCCTCACCTATCGCATGAACAAGAATCGCAAAGCGCATTTCATGATGCTCAACATCGACGGCCCTGCTGCAGTGGTCTCCGAGATCGAGCGTCAGGAGCGCATCAACGAAGACGTCATCCGTTACCTCACCGTTCGCGTCGATGAACTGGAGGAAGGTCCTTCCGCCATGATGCGCAAGGCTGAGCGCGACCGCGACGAGCGCGGTGGCGGCGGCTTCCGGGGCGACCGCGAAGGTGGTGGTGGCTTCCGTGGTGATCGTGGCCCACGCCGGCCTCGCGACGATGAAGCAGCGGTTGAGGAGTAAGAATCATGGCTGAAGCAGGTGCACGCCGTCCATTCTTCCGTCGCCGCAAGACGTGCCCGTTCACGGGTCCGAACGCGCCGAAGATCGATTACAAGGATTCCAAGCTGCTGATGCGTTACGTGTCCGAGCGCGGCAAGATCGTGCCGAGCCGCATCACGGCCGTGTCAGCAAAGAAGCAGCGTGAACTCGCCCGCGCCATCAAGCGCTCGCGGTTCCTCGGTTTGCTGCCCTACGTGATCCGCTAATACACGCTGATACGAACGCGCGGCCTCCGCGCGTTCGTTCACGTTCTCGACGTTTTATTCTCATAACACCCTGGGGTCGTCCCACGGTGGATGGTTGGGGTTCAACAAACCTCTAACCGCTCGAAAGGAGCGGGACAGCTGATGATGACAGGCATTCTCATCGCATTGGCGGCCGGCCTCGCGTCGGCATTGATGTTCGCCTCGATCATCTCGGGCGCGGTGATTTCGCTTGTCCTGTTCTATCTCGCTCCCCTGCCGCTGATGGTTGCGGCACTCGGCTGGGGATCCGCGACCGCGTTGATCGGGAGCGTCACAGCGGCGCTCGGTCTCGGCGCACTGTTCGGCTTTCCCTATATGGCGGCGTTCGCGGTGACCGTTGCGCTTCCCGCCTGGTGGCTCGGCCATCTGGCCATGCTGGCGCGTCCCGTATCGGAGGACCCGCAGCTCGCTGGTCTCGCCCCTGGACTGGACTGGTATCCGACAGGACGAATCCTGCTTTGGTCAGCTGCATTCGCGGTGATCACCACGATCAGCGCACTGTTCACACTCGGCACCGATGAAGCTTCAATCAACGCATCGTTGCGTCGGGGTCTGATGCGCATCATCGGTGCGCGCGCGGGATCGTCAACGGGCGAGAGCGAACGTGTGGTCGACGCATTGGTGGCGCTTGCACCCGGCGCGGCCACTCTCATCGCCATGATGACGCTGACCTTCAACCTGTGGCTCGCCGCCAAGGTGACATCGACATCAGGGCGTCTTCGTCGACCGTGGCCTGATCTGCGCACCACCACCCTGCCGACCATGACGATCGGGGCTTTGATCATTCTCGTGGCGCTTTGTTTTGCCGGCGGATTGGTTGCCATGGGCGCGCAGATCGCAAGTTCCGCGCTGTTGATGGCTTACGCCATGACCGGCTTTGCGGTGCTTCACACCCTCACGCAGACGTTTTCGGGCCGCGCATTTGTGCTCGGCGCGGCCTATGCCGCAACACTGTTCGTCGGCTGGCCCTTGATCGCGATGATCAGCCTTGGCCTGGCCGACGCCGTGTTCGGAATTCGACGAGCCTATTGGACCAAGCACGGGCCGCCCGCGCCGACGTCCTGACGTTCGAAATTTACTTCAACCAACACATCAACGGAGAACTGAAATGGAAGTCATTTTGCTGGAACGCGTCGCGAAGCTCGGTCAGATGGGCGAGGTCGTGAAGGTCAAGGACGGGTTCGCCCGCAACTACCTGCTCAAGCGCAACAAGGCCTTGCGCGCGACCAAGGAAAATCGCGAGAAGTACGACGGCATGAAGGCCGAACTCGAGACCAAGAACATTGAGGCCAAGGGCGAAGCCACCAAGGTTGCCGAGAAGATCGACGGCCGCAACGTTATCGTCCTCCGCCAGGCGTCGGAAACCGGCCAGCTCTATGGTTCGGTTTCGGTGCGTGACATTATGGCCTCGCTGGAAGCTGACGGTGTCGCCGTCAATCGTTCGCAGGTGCTGCTCGATGCACCGATCAAAACGATTGGTCAGCACACCATCACCATCGCTGTTCACCCTGAAGTCGAAGTGAACGTCTCGGTCACCGTGGCCCGCAGCGCGGCGGAAGCCGAGCGCATCAACCGTGGTGAGGACGTCAACAGCCGCCAGGAAGATCGCGACGCCGCAGCCGAAGCAATTGCGGCTGCTGGCGAGTTCTTCGATCCGGAAGCGGGCGACAATCAGAGCGAGCAGGAAGAAGCTCCGACCGAGAAGTAAGGATCCTGGCGCAAGCCTATAAAACCACGAAAGAAAATAAGCCCGGCCTCAGACTTGAGACCGGGCTTTTTCTTTGGATGTCCCGTCGGCCAATTCCCGGCGTCCAGACTGCTGCTTCGCGATTACTGCGAAATCGGCGCACCAGCCGGCGGAGCAGCGGGAATAGCAGCCGGCGGCGGAGTTGGCGCCGGTCCGATATCAATGGTCAGGGGCCGGTTCGGATTGTCTTCCACCGGTTTTGGAGGCGGTGGGACCGCAGCCGTATCTGGCCCCTTCTCGGGCTCCTTGGGAGTAACTGGCGTCACAGCTGGAACAGGATCAAGCCGCGTTTCAGCCGAAGGCGCGTCGTCTCCACTCTTAGTGGGCTCTGTCTTGGGACTCTCGATTTTGGCGTTCTCGTTCTTTTCAGGCTCAGCGGCCGGCGGCTCCTCCTTGGGAGCCTCATGCCGCGCGTCGATCTTTGGCGGTTCGCCCTTGGCCGGCTTACCCTTTGCCGCCTTTTGCTTGCTCTTCTGCTTCGCGGCAGGATTCTGCTCGGCAGGCGCGTCGGCCGAAGACGGGGCCTCCGGCGATGCGCCAGGGCTATCCTGCAAGCCATCCGTATCGCCCGGCCTTATCGCTTCACGCGTATGAGGCTTGCGCCCCTTCGCTGCCCGTTCCGGCCCCAACCGCTCCGGGCCGGGTTCAGGCGTCGCCGATGGTTTGGGCCCGGACTTGGCGTCCTGGCCTTGCCGGGTCAAATTCCCTCCGGACACTGGCGCGTTGGCAGCTCCGTTGGACAGCACATAGGCGCTCATCGCGGACGCCATATCGGTGCTGGTCGTATAATGCTGGCGCAAGAAGCCCGGCAGCGACCCGGGCGCAACAGATTTCAACAGCCCGCGCGCACTCTTGTGACACAACGAACAGGTGCTCGAGAAAATCTGGGAGGAAGACTTTCCGGCTTCGAGATTTTGCGCGTCCGCCGGAATTGCCGCGAAACAACCGAACACAACAGTCACCGCCGCCAAAATGAGCGCTCGGCTCAACATTCCCAATCTCCAGGTACAAATCGTAGCGAACTCAATCGCCCAAACCGCATGGCGGTCACCTTTAACGGATTGTGCCGCGAATGGAAGCACCCAGATTTCGCAACTGTGTAAGTCCAATTTTTGTCCACCATCCGATCTGCGTATGGGCCGTCCGACAGGCTGTCGAACCATGGTGAAAACGCAGATCAGCCTTACATCGAGGTCGCCAGTGGAAATTTGCGATTGAAACTGTTCCAAAAAATACCCACCATGGGGATGTCTGCCGGGACCACATCTTGGATCGTTGGACATGCGCTCGATGGATCGTTTGTTGCAGTTCTTCCTGAGCCGTTTCATCCGAAGGGGCTCGATTACTTTCACGACGTCGACAGGAGCTAAATTCACCTGCGGCGATGGCACCGGCGCCCCGGTGGTCGTGAAATTCGTCACAACAGCAGCCGCACGGCAGCTACTGCTTGATCCGGAACTCGCGTTCGGCGAGATCTACATGGACGGCAGCTTCATTGTCGAACAAGGCACGATCGCCGACGTGCTTGCGATCGTGCTGAACCAGCCGGACATGCTGCCCCGCTGGTCCAAAGCGCTGTGGTGGCTCCGCTACCTGATCCGGCACTGGCAGCAATTCAATCCGCGCTCGCGCTCCAAGCGGAACGTTGCATCGCATTACGATCTGGATGGACGACTTTATCGCCTCTTCCTTGATGCAGATATGCAGTACAGTTGCGCATACTTCGAGACGCCGGTCTCCACGCTCGACGATGCGCAGCTCGCCAAGAAGCGCCATCTCGCCGCCAAGCTGCTGCTGCAGCCCCATCACCGTGTACTCGATATCGGCTGTGGTTGGGGTGGACTAGGCCTTTATCTCGCCGACATGACTGGCGCGGATGTGACCGGGATTACCCTGTCGGAAGAGCAGCTCGGTGTGGCGAATGCGCGCTCAAGTGAGCTCGGACTAGGTGATCGGGCAAAATTCCGGCTTGAGGACTATCGCGACACGCCGGGACAATTCGACCGTATCATTTCCGTCGGCATGTTCGAACATGTCGGTGTCGATTATTACGACACTTATTTTAAGCGTTGCGCTGAACTCCTCAAGGATGATGGCGTCATGGTGTTGCATTCCATCGGGCGCTCCGAAGGGCCGGGCATCACCAATCCATGGATCGCGAAATACATTTTTCCGGGCGGCTACATTCCGGCCGTCTCGGAGGTGTTACCCCCGATCGAGCGCGCCGGATTGCTGGTGGATGACATCGAAATTCTCCGGCTGCACTACGCAGAAACGCTCAAGGCATGGCGCGAACGCTTCCTTGCCAGGCGCGAGGAAGCCGCCAAACTGTACGACGAGCGTTTCGTGCGGATGTGGGAGTTCTATCTCGCCTCATCCGAAATGTCGTTCCGGAAACAGAACGTCATGGTGATGCAGATTCAACTCAGCAAGCGCCAGGGTGTGGTTCCCATCACGCGAGACTACATCACCCGCGAAGAAGACCGTCTCAGGAGTGTCGAGGGTGCGAAAGGCCCGCTGCTGCGTCTGGCTGGCGAATAATCAGGCTCACGCCGCTGCTGCGCGCAGCGGGTTTCGTCAAGCCCGCTGTTAAACTGATTTAGATTGGCTTGCGGCATGTGTAAATCGTGCATAAGACCACGCAGCGCTTTCGCCTGACCGATCCGGGGTGCGAGATAGGCGCCCCGCATTTGCCGAAAAGAAAGCATACTTCGTCGCGATGGCCTCACCCGATTCGAACATTGTGAAGCTTACACCCGACGCCGGCGCACCGGCCTACCGGACAGCTCCCCATAATATCGAGGCTGAACAAGGCCTTCTCGGTGCGATCCTGGTCAATAATGATGCGTTCTATCGCGTGTCGGACTTCCTCGAGCCAAAGCATTTCTTCGAGCCGATTCATCAATTGATCTACGAAACCACAGCAAGCCTCATTCGCGCCGGCAAGGTTGCGACACCGGTCACGCTGAAGACGTTTGTTCCAGCCGAGACCGACATCGGCGGCATGACGGTGGCGCAGTATCTCGCGCGCCTCGCGGCCGAAGCGACAACGATCATCAACGCGCAGGATTATGGACGCACGGTCTATGACCTGTCGCAGCGACGCGACCTGATCCGCATCGGCGAGGATATGGTCAACGTCGCTTTCGATGCACCGGTGGATTTCGCTCCGCGTGCGCAAATCGAGGACGCCGAGCGCAAACTCTACGACCTTGCGGAGTCCGGAAGATACGACGGCGGGTTCCAGAAATTTTCGCAAGCCCTCGCGGTCGCTGTCGATATGGCCGCGAATGCCTATAGCCGCGACGGCAACCTGTCGGGTCTGGCATCCGGCTTGCGCGACATGGACACCAAGATGGGAGGCCTGCAGCCGTCCGACTTGATCATCCTTGCCGGCCGTCCGGCGATGGGCAAGACGGCGCTGGCAACCAACATCGCCTACAACGTTGCCAAGACCTGGCGCGGCGAAATCCAGGCGGACGGTCAGATGAAGTCTGTCGATGGTGGCATTATCGGCTTCTTCTCGCTCGAAATGTCGGCCGAACAGTTGGCCACCCGTATTTTGTCAGAACGGACCGGCATTTCCTCGAGCATGATCCGCCGCGGCGGCATCACCGAAGCGGATTTCGAAAAAATCCGCGAGCACTCGATCGAAATGCAGAACCTGCCCTTTTATGTCGACGACACGGGCGGCCTGTCGATTTCGCAGCTCACGGCCCGCGCCCGGCGACTGAAGCGGCAGAAAGGTCTCGATCTCCTGATCATCGACTACATCCAACTTCTGTCGGGGTCGGGGCGCAAATCCGACAACCGTGTGCAGGAAATCACCGAAATCACCACCGGTCTCAAGGCGCTCGCAAAGGAACTGGCCGTTCCCATCATCGCGTTGTCTCAGTTGTCGCGTCAGGTCGAAACCCGCGAGGACAAGCGCCCGCAACTTTCCGACCTTCGTGAATCGGGATCGATCGAGCAGGACGCCGACGTCGTGCTGTTCGTCTATCGCGAGGAGTATTACCTCCAGAGCAAGGAGCCGCGTCCGGGCACACCTGAGCACGAGAAGTGGCAGCTCGATATGTCGCTGGTGCACGGCAAGGCCGAAGTCATCATCGGTAAACAACGTCACGGTCCGACCGGCACCATTGATTTGCAGTTCGATGCAAGCGTGACGCGCTTCGGCGATCTTGCCCAGGACGCCCAATTGCCTCATCACCGTTGACCAAAACGCATTGAACCGCCTCGGGGCTGCGCGTATTGTGCAGTTCCATTACGAGCGGAGACGGCGCGCGCTGTTTTGCGCGAAGGATTTCAAGCCATGGACCGCCTGTCCGACCCGACATCCGTCACAACACACACCGCAGGTGCGACGCCATCCCTTGATGCCGTGACACTGGCAACCACGACTGGCATCCTCACCATCGATCTCGATGCCATTGTTGCCAATTGGCGCAAGCTCGGCAGCCAGGGCGTGCCGGCGGAATGCGCTGCCGTAGTCAAGGCAGATGCGTATGGCTGCGGGATCGCGCCCGTTACCCATGCTCTCTCGAAAGCAGGCTGCAGGACGTTCTTCGTCGCCACCCTTGATGAGGCGCGCGCCGTACGCGCAGTCGCCCGGACCGCCATCATCTATGTGCTCGACGGCTTCTTCCCCAACTCAGGGCCAACATTCGCACGGATCGATTGCCGCCCGGTGATTGGCGACGCGACGGAATTCGCCGAGTGGGAAGCCTTTCGCAAGACCAGCGGCAGGCAGAGCGCTGCCGCCATCCACATCGATACCGGAATGAGCCGGCTGGGGTTCTCTATCGCCGAGGCCGAAGCCTTGCTGCCGCGAATCCATGCGGGGAACCACGGTATCACGCTGGTGATGAGTCATCTCGCCAATGCTGAGTTGCTTGGCCACCCCATGAATGGGCGGCAGGTTGCGGCGTTTCGGGATATCGCATCGCGGTTCTCCGGTGTGGCGGCCTCGCTCTCCAATTCTTCCGGCATCTTTCTCGGATCACAATTTCATTTCGATATGTTGAGGCCCGGAGCTGCGCTCTATGGCGTCAATCCGACGCCGGAAGCCGACACGCCAATGCTGCCTGTGATCAACCTGAAGGCGCGGATCGCACAGATCCGCCACCTCGAACGCGGCCAAACCGTTGGCTATGGCGCGACATGGACCGCGCGGCGTCCGACACGGCTTGCAATCGTGACCGCCGGCTATGCTGACGGCTATCTCCGCGCGGCAGGAGGCATCGACAATCGACGCGGCTCGGTAGCCATGGTCGCCGGCAAGCGCTGCCCTGTTGCCGGTCGCATTTCCATGGATCTGCTGGCGATCGATATCACCGATGTGCCAGTTCAAACCGCCCGGCGTGGCGAGATGGTGACCCTGATTGGCGATGGCATCACCGTCGATCATTTGGCACATCACGCCGGCACCATCGGCTACGAGGTGTTGACCAGTCTCGGCAAGCGCTTTACGCGCGTCTATCAAGGCGAGGCTGAATAACCGCCTCGCCCTGATAGCAGTTTTACTGCGCAGTTCTTTTCTTCAACACGATGTTGCCGATCAGCAGGAATTTCTGGGCCCGCTTTCCATTGTCCACTTCCGTCGTGTAGACGTTGCCCTTGGAGTCCAGCGCGAGGTTGTGGATCCAGTGGAAGTCTCCCGCCATGCGACCGTTGCGGCCAAAGCGGCCGACGATCTCGCCGGTCTCGCGCACGAGCGTACGGACTTCATTGTTGGCGCCGTCGGCATTGAGAAGGAATGTCTCGTTGGCATCCGGCCAGATTTCCAGATCCCATACCGAGCCATTTGCCAGCGTGGTTTTCTCGACGAATATCTCTTTTACGAACGTGCCGTCCTTTTTGAATATTTGGATGCGGTCGTTCTGCCGGTCGCAGACATAGACGAGACCATCCTGCGCGATACGCACGCAATGCACCGGGTTACCGAACTGTTGCGAAGGCGCTGCCGCCGGATCGTAAGCAGGTAACTTCTCATCAGTGGGCGGCTTGCCGTATGCACCCCACATCCGCTTGAACGCACCGGTCTCGCTGTCGAACACGATGACACGGTGATTGTAGTAGCCGTCCGCCACGTAGAGTTCGTTGGCTGCGGCGTCGACCGTCATGTTCGCGGGCCGACCGAGACGTGTCGTGTCCTTGCTGTCGGTCTGCGGACCCGACTTGCCAATCTGCATCACGAATTTGCCGTCGCGGGTGAACTTGAGGATCAAGCCGTCGGTGTCACCGTTGCCCGCTAGCCAGACGAACCCCTTGCTGTCGATATAGATGCCGTGTTCGTTGGCAGGCCAATCGAAGCCCTCCCCCTTGCCGCCCCAGGCCTTGATCAGGTTTCCCTCCTGGTCGAACTCCATCACCGGCGGCGCGGGAACGCAGCACTTGGTACGCGGCGGTGTGAGGCTTGCGGCCTTCTCGTCATCGGTCAGGGTGCGCGGACGCTGCACCACCCAAATATGATCTTCCGCATCGACAGCGACGCCTGCCGCCTGTCCCATGATCCAGTTGTTCGGCAACGGCTTCGGCCATTGCGGGTCGACCTGGAATTTCGGCGCGTCGGCCGCGTGAACCGCGGTGGCAACCAAAAAACCAGCAAATGCAGCAATCCATTTCATGACGTCACTCCCTGATGCCGCGTCACGCCGTCAGCAATGATCGGTCGCGCACGGTCGTTGTTTGATTTGTTGAGTGTGGTTGGATACGAGGAACGACTAAAGGCAGCGACTCCCTTCGTTGATCAGATGCGAGGCGCAGGATAGGCGCATCTGTCGGTATTCCGCTATCGGCGGCGTTTGCGAATTCGGTTGACTTTCAGACGACGATTGTGAACAAAAGAGGAACACAAAATCAGCCAGCCGCACTGAGTCCGTCACATGGCGAAAAACGCCCTCTCCTTCGTCTGCCAAAATTGCGGCTCCGCCTATAACAAGTGGCAGGGCAAGTGCGAGTCCTGCAGCGAATGGAATACGCTGTCCGAAGAGGACGTCACCGGTGTCACCACCATGCCGGCGAACATGCGCCCCAAGCGCAAGGGCCGGCTGTTCAAGCTTGAAACTCTGACGGGCTCCAGCCCCGATGCACCACGATTGCCATCAGGCATGGGCGAACTCGACCGCGTCACCGGTGGGGGGTTCGTGCGCGGCTCGGTGCTGCTGGTCGGCGGTGATCCCGGCATCGGCAAATCGACACTGCTGACACAAGCCACCAGCTTGCTTGCCCGCGCGGGTCATCGCGTGGTCTATATCTCAGGCGAAGAAGCCGTCGCGCAGGTCCGTCTTCGCGCGGCGCGATTGGGTTTGGCGGATGCCGCCGTGCAACTCGCGGCGGAAACGTCGGTCGAGGATATCATCGCGACGCTGTCCGAAGGCACACCACCGCGTCTGGTGGTGATCAACTCCATCCAGACCATGTGGACCGACACAGTGGAATCTGCGCCCGGCACCGTCACGCAGGTGCGCGCATCGGCGCAAGCGCTGATCCGTTTTGCCAAAAAGTCCGGCACCGCCCTTATCCTCGTCGGCCACGTCACCAAGGATGGCCAGATCGCAGGCCCGCGTGTCGTCGAGCACATGGTCGATGCGGTGTTGTCGTTTGAGGGAGAAGGCTCGCAGCAGTTCCGTATCCTGCGCGCCGTCAAAAACCGTTTCGGCCCCACCGACGAGATCGGCGTGTTCGAGATGACAGGGCTTGGCTTGCGCGAAGTCTCGAACCCGTCAGAGCTGTTCTTGTCGGAGCGCGATCTTGGCAGTCCCGGCACGGCAGTGTTCGCCGGCATAGAAGGCACGCGGCCCGTGCTCGTGGAATTGCAGGCGCTGGTCGCGCCGACCTCACTCGGTACGCCGCGGCGTGCGGTGGTCGGGTGGGACCCCAGCCGGTTGTCGATGGTGCTCGCTGTGCTGGAGGCCCATTGCGGCGTCAAATTGTCGGGCCACGACGTCTATCTGAATGTGGCCGGCGGTTTGCGGATTCAGGAACCGGCTGCGGATATGGCTGCGGCGGCCGCTCTGGTGTCGTCGCTGGTCAATGCACAGCTTCCAGTGGACGCGGTCTATTTTGGGGAGATTTCGCTCTCCGGCGCGGTCCGCCCGGTCGCCCAGACCTCGGCACGTCTCAAGGAGGCCGCCAAGCTCGGCTTCGGTCGAGCCGTACTGCCCGAGACCACGCGCGGTGAACCCGGCGGCGACGCCGGACTGTCGCTCAATAGCGTCGGTTCGCTAACGTCGCTGGTGGCGGATATCGCAGCGCGGGGCCGGAAGGCACAACCACCACGGGCCGAAAGCAATTGAGATCGCGATCGGTCGGAAAAGCCGGTTCCAGCGTTTTGCTGACCGCGCCGGAAAGCCACAACTCCGGAGAAATCGACCGCTACGCCCCGATTCCGCGGTCAGGACGGCCAGAGCGTGGATGACGCCCGCATGATCCACCGCTATACAACCTGCGCTTGGCCGCGAACCTGCCCCAATCCGTCAAAATACGTTCCCAAAGAAACTGTCCATTAACGTCAACGGACGATCCCCGGGAGCAATGCAGTTTTGATTGTGATGTGCGGTTTTTTGCGGGTTCCGGGACCTTGCGGGACATGGCATATGGCCTTCAACTTAGCCGACGTGCCGATGAACTGATTCGCCACCTCGACCTGATCACCGGGACCTGACTGACCAATGCCGATAACGCTTCTCGACATTATCGTTCTTGCCGTGATGCTGTTGTCGGGCCTGTTGGCAATGATCCGGGGTTTCATGCGTGAAATCCTGTCGATCGCCGCCTGGGGCACTGCTGCCCTCACCACGCTTTATGCCTATCAAAAGCTGCTCCCGAGCGCGAAGGCCTACTTCAACAACGACACGATCGCGACCATCGCCGTTGTCGCCGGCGTATTCATTCTGACGCTGATCGTCGTCTCGATCATCACCGTGCGCATATCAGACATGATCCTCGACTCGAGGATCGGCGCGCTCGACCGTACTCTCGGCTTCCTGTTCGGGCTGGCACGCGGGCTTTTGATCATGGTTGTGGCGTTCCTGTTCTTCGTCTGGCTGGTGCCTGACAAACAACAGCCTGAATGGGTGCGTAACGCCAAGTCGCGCGTAATGCTGCAAGGAACCGGCGATTGGCTGATGACGCTCTTGCCGGACGATCCTGAGAACACCATCTTGAAGAGGTTCAAAAAGAAAGGCGACGAGGATCAGCAGACTGATGCTGCTCCCGATCCGCGTTCGACGGCCGCAGTGGGGAACGACGGTGGGTATGCGAAATCGGCCCGCGACGGGCTCAAACAGTTGATCGACGGTAAGGCGGCGGGACGCTAGTCCCTGCCTGACAGCCATATATGAGGGTGCGGTGGACCATATGAACAGCCAATCCAGCGATGTCGATGCGCCCCACCCTTACGACCGCGACCTAGACCTGCATGGAGATGGCGACACGCTACGCGAAGAATGTGGCGTGTTTGGCATCTATGGTCACCCTGAAGCCGCCGCCATCACGGCACTTGGTCTTCACGCCCTTCAACATCGCGGCCAGGAAGCCGCCGGCATCGTCTCCTTCGATGGCCAACGCTTTCATTCCGAACGTCGGCTCGGTCTCGTCGGCGATACCTTCTCCCGCAAAGAGGTGATCGATCGGCTGCCTGGCTCCAACGCTGTCGGCCATGTTCGCTATTCCACCACCGGCGGAACCATCCTTCGCAACGTGCAGCCGCTGTTCGCCGAATTGAACGCCGGTGGCTTCGCCGTCGCTCACAACGGCAACCTCACCAACGGCCTGACGCTGCGCCGGGAACTCGTGCGCTACGGCGCCATGATGCAATCGACCACCGATACCGAAGTGATTCTGCATCTGGTCGCACAGTCCAAGCGTAGCCGGTTCATCGAACGCTATATCGAGGCGCTGCGCACGATTGAAGGCGCCTATGCTCTGGTGTCGCTGACCAACAAGAAGCTGATCGGTGCGCGTGATCCACGCGGCATTCGTCCGCTGGTGCTCGGCGAACTCGACGGCTGCCCAATCCTGACGTCGGAGACCTGTGCGCTCGACATCATCGGCGCGAAATACGTCCGCGATATCGAGCCGGGCGAAATTATCGTGTTCGACGAGAAGGGCCACGAGATTCACAAGCCCTTCCCTCCGGTCCCGCCGCGGCCCTGCATCTTCGAATACATCTACTTTGCGCGGCCGGACTCGATTGTGGGCGGACGCTCGGTTTATGAAGTCCGCAAAGCCTTCGGTGCGCAGCTTGCCCGCGAAAGCCACGCCGATGTCGACGTTGTCGTGCCGGTGCCGGACTCCGGCGTGCCTGCCGCTGTCGGCTACAGCCAAGCCTCGGGTGTGCCGTTCGAACTTGGCATCATCCGCAACCACTATGTCGGCCGCACCTTCATCCAGCCGAGCCAAAGCGTGCGCGAACTCGGCGTGCGCATGAAGCATGCTCCCAACAGGGCCGCGATCGAAGGAAAGCGCATCATCCTGATCGACGATTCACTGGTGCGTGGCACCACGTCGAAGAAAATCGTTCGCATGATGCGTGACGCCGGAGCGCGCGAAGTGCACTTCCGCCTTGCGTCCCCCCAGATCGTTCACCCCGATTACTACGGCATTGATCTTCCGGATCGTAGCGGCCTCCTGGCTGCAACCCATAGTCTTGAGGAGATGCGCGACATCATTGGCGCAAACTCGCTGGCGTTCCTGTCGATCGACGGCATGTACCGCGCCATGGGCGAGCCGGGCCGCGATCCCGCCAATCCGAAATTCTCGGATCACTGTTTCACTGGGGATTATCCCACGCCACTTACCGATCAGACCCAGGTCGAACAGCCTCAGCACCAGCTGTCGCTGCTGGCGGAAGCAAGCTGAGGGATTGTCCCCCGGAACCTCGTTGCTGTCAGCTTAAGACAGATCGCGCACCATGAATTGAGCGTCGTTGCCGTAACTGCGCAACGAATCCAACGTGCGATTTTGCATCATCGTGAACCCTTGGCGCAGCCAAAAGCCGCCAGATCCATTCACCGCGATCAGCGACATATGGGGCATTCCTTCCGCCAGCGCATGGTCCGCCAGCCATGCTACGATCTGCGAAGCCGCGCCCGTTTTTCGACCGCTGGCGACAATGCGAGATCGTGGATGTAAAAAGTGGATGGCGCAGCCGGTATTCCCCCCAGCAGCGAATTCAGAGCTGGCGGTTCGAGACGTCGCCATGGATGACTGACGACATAAGCCTCAGCACCCTCTCCACGATCGAATACCCGGCAACCGTTCGGATACAGTCTGAGCCGCTCGGCGAAAACCGCATCGTCCTCCGGATAGGCGGGATGAATGGACGCAGCGAGCACGCTGGCCGCAGGGAGGTCCGCCTCGGCCATGGGCCGCCACTGGCCTTGGGCAGAATGGAGGTTCGAATTCATGCCCTGCTCTAGCATGGATTGTCCGACCCGCCCGATCCTGTCATTCCGGCCTTGTGCCACGCAGCCACCTCTTTAAAAGACGGCTCACAAGCGGCCGCAGTGATGATCCGGCCGCGACGACGGGGATACTTTGAATGGCCGCTGATCTTTCCTCCCGCATTGCTCTCGTCACCGGCGCATCGCGCGGTATCGGCTACGCGACCGCCCGCGCCCTCGCGCGTGCCGGCGCCCATATCATTGCCGTAGCCCGGACGCAGGGCGGCCTCGAAGAGCTCGACGACGATATCCGGAAGGACGGCGGAACGACGACACTGGTCCCGCTCGACGTCACTGATCTTGACGGCATCGCGCGGCTCGGTGCCGCGCTGAACGAACGTCACGGCAAGCTGGATATCCTCATCGGCAATGCGGGCGTTGCCGGCACATCATCGCCGCTCGGCCATACCGATCCAAAATTCTGGGACAACATGATGGCGGTGAACGTCACTGCGAACTTCCAGTTGATCCGATGCATGGAGCCACTGCTGCAACAGTCGGATGCAGGGCGCGCCGTGTTCATCACCTCGGGGATCGCTCACAAAGCCAATGCTTATATGGGCCCCTACGCCGCTTCGAAGGCCGCGCTCGATGCCATGGTCCGCGTCTGGGCCAATGAGACTGTGACGACACCGATCCGCGTCAACCTGTTCAGCCCCGGGCCGATCCGCACGCGCATGCGCGCCACGGTGATGCCCGGCGAAGATCCGTCAACGCTTGATACACCCGAACAAGCTGCGGAATTCATCGTGCCGATGTGTGCGTCATCATGGACCGAAACTGGCAAGCTCTACGATTATCCGACTAAAACGATCTTGAATTTCCGACCGCCCGCGGCCTGAACATCGCGTCAGTACAATCCACCTCAATTGGATCGACGACTATAGATGTTCTTTATCCAAGCGAAATTCTACGATTTTCGCTTGGCCTTATGCGCGAACGGATTGGCCTTCTCACGCAGCGTGATGCGGATCGGCGTGCCGGGTAATTCAAAGTAATTGCGCAAGCTGTTGGTGAGATAACGCAGATAGGATTCCGGCACTGCGTCGGCGCGTGAACAGAACATCACGAAGCTCGGCGGGCGTGCCTTGGCCTGCGTGATATAGTTAAGTTTCAGACGCCGACCCGACACCGCAGGCGGTGGATTGGTGTTGACCGCCTGCTCGAACCAGCGATTGAGCTGACTGGTGGACGTGCGCCTGTTCCACACTGCGTAGGCATCTTCGATCGCGCTCATCAGGCGATCGATGCCCTCACCCATCAAACCGGACACAGCAACGACAGGCGCGCCCTTTATCTGCGGCAGCCAGTGGTCAACGTCCTCGCGAAGCTTCGCGATCTGGCTTGGCGCACGATCCATCAGATCCCATTTGTTGACCGCAAGCACGATGGCGCGGCCTTCGCGCTCGATCAGATCCGCGAGGCGCAGATCCTGTTCCTCGAAACGGTTCTGCGCATCCATCATTAGCACGACGACTTCAGCGAAACGAACCGCACGCAGTGCATCCGATACCGAGAGCTTCTCGAGCTTGTCCTCGATGCGCGAGCGCCGCCGCAGGCCGGCAGTATCGAACACGCGAAAATCGCGCCCCTTCCAGGAGACATCGACCGCGATGGAGTCGCGTGTCGTTCCAGCCTCGGGGCTGGTCAGCAAACGCTCCTCGCCAAGCAGATGATTAATCAGTGTCGACTTGCCTGCATTGGGACGGCCCAGCACCGCAACCCGGATGGGGCGCGTCGAAAGATCTTCATCAACACCGTCAACATTCTCAAACGAATCCGGATCACCGTCATCCTCTTCGTCTTCATCGACAGGCTCCGGCATCAGATCGCGCAGCGCATCGTAAAGATCACTGAGACCTTCACCGTGCTCGGCCGAAACTGGAATCGGATCGCCGAGGCCGAGCGCGTAGGATTCCATCGCGCCCGCCTCGCCATTCTTGCCCTCGCTCTTGTTGGCGAGGAGGAGAACCGGCTTGTTGGCGCGGCGCGCGAAATCAGCAAACGCACGATCGTTGGGCGTCAATCCGGCGCGAGCGTCGATCACGAACATCAATGCGTCGGCAGAAGCGATCGCAGCCTCGGTCTGCTCCTGCATGCGCGCAGTGAGCGAACCCTTCGCGCCTTGATCGAGGCCGGCGGTATCGATGAGGGTGAAGTCGAGATCGCCAAGGCGTCCCTGGCCTTCGCGGCGGTCACGGGTCACGCCCGGCTGATCATCGACGAGCGCAAGCTTCTGCCCAACCAGCCGGTTAAACAGGGTCGATTTTCCGACATTGGGCCGGCCGATGATGGCAATGGTGAACGACGACATGTTCGATCCGTTCGCCCTTTACGGACCACGTGTCAATAAAAGGATCAAGTGAAACGCCGCAGCCCACGCAGGACTGCGGCCAAAACCGGAATAAATCAGCGCGAGAACCCACCGCTCGGCAACGGCGCCGGGAATGAACCCGCCGGTTGCTGCTGCGGTGCCGCTGGTTGCTGTTGTGTCTGCGGCGCGGGTGCATCTGGTGGCGGCGCTGTGATCCGCGTCCGTTTCGCTTTCGGCGGCGGCGGAGCTGGAGGCGCGGCGGCGACGCCTTCATCGGACTTCAGTTGGCGCAGCGTCCGGTGCAGGCTCGGCGGCGGGCGCCGCAGCCGGCGCTGGACGCGCCGCGGTTCGGGGGGAGGATTTCCGCTTTGCTTTCGGCTCAGGCGCCGGTGGCGGCGGGGCCGTCTCGGCGACCGGCGGCTGATCCTGCTGCTGTTGCGCGCCCTTATACAAATCCTTTGGTACGCCCTGCTCGACGCCCGGAACGCCTTCCGGGAACACCGGCCGGCGCTCGCCGGGCACCTTCTTTTTGGTGTCAAACCAATCCATCATGTCGGTCGGATCGAAGCTGCCGCCGCTGCACCCAGCAAGCGCGGTCGAAATCGCGGCTAGGACGGTGATGGCAATCAGGCGTTGCGAAAGGCGCATCGATTTCATCCGGCTTGCTCAGCTTTTTGCCGCAGGCGGCAACAATGCCTGCAAGGCTTCCGCACGGCTGCGCATGCCCGCGGGCGTTTGGGCGTCGTTGCCCATCATATCGAGCCACTGACGCGCCGCGGCGGCATCGTTATTCCGCCATGCCGACAATGCGAGAAGCTCGCGCGCTGAATGCCGATAGGTGCGATCCGGGCCCGTCGAAGGCTCAAGACGCTGGCGCATGGCATCGTAAGGCGCTGTATCCATCAACAGGCTTGCCGCACGAATCCGGGCGAGATCCTGTTCCGAAGCCGATACGGCAGAATTCGAAGCAATCGAATCGTAAAGCTTCGCGGCTTCCTGCGGATCGCGAAATGCAACCTCGGCAGCGCTACGCAGCCGCGCCAGACCAGCATAGCCTTTCGACGAGCCTGCAGCGATCTTCGAGAATGCTGCTTCGGCCTCGGCGTGCTTGCCCTGCTCAGACAGCGTGATGGCAGCCTCAAAGGCCGAGCCAGCTTCGGCGGCCTGCTTTACCTGCCAATATTGATAGCCGCGCCAGCCGCCGACTGCGGCGATAATCAGAATCGCGCCTGCGACGATGACGACCGAGTACTGCTCCCAAAGCTTCTTAAGCTTCTCACGGCGCAGATCTTCGTCGATTTCACTAAATAATTCAGACACTTATACCGTCCCACCGACAATTTATCGAGAATGCCGCCCAGTCACGCGGGTCCCGCGCGCTCCCCGATATGACGGCGCCGATACAGTACCGGTATGGCAGCCACAAGGCAAAGTCAGACAGATCAAAACGTTAACGATGCCGGAGTTAGCCGGACGACGGCCCGTTGCCGATTTGCAGCCTGCTCATCCGAGGTGGATCGCGTCTGCAGGCCCCTCCACGGCGGCCGAATGGCCGTGTCACACGCCCGTTAAGTTTAATATGGCGATCGCGCGTCTTTGCGCTGAGTGAGACGACTGGTTTTAGCAATGGTGCTATGCGTTTCAAACCGGTGGGCGCGGTAATAATCTCGCCGTCACAAACCCTCCTGGTACGCGAGGATGTCCTGACATATTGCGCCGGGCCGTCCTCGCACACCGGCAGAATTATTGGTGAGGTTGATGTCTGCCACGCGACGATGATAAAGCCGCGACGTCAACGTTCCGAGATTCGTAAAGATTCGTAAAATGTATGCCGTACTATTTCTCTCTGCGAGCCTGTTCGCACTCGCGGCGCTCATCTGGATCAAGTCAGTTCGCAATCGCCCTGCGGCATGGAGCAGGAAGTTCGGCTGATGCTTACGGCGAGACTCCGAAAGCATTATCACCGTAACGCCAATGACTGACTCGACCACACATCGACAACATTGTTCGATCAGCATGAGTACGGGTCCCTCCGTACTCGCTACCCCAAGCTAGGCCGGCTTCCCCCCAAGTAAGCCGGCCTTCTTGTTGTGTGACTGAATGTCTCATCTTGTCTGATTGAATGC
Source organism: uncultured Alphaproteobacteria bacterium (assembly GCA_963751855.1). Classification (GTDB taxonomy): domain Bacteria; phylum Pseudomonadota; class Alphaproteobacteria; order Rhizobiales; family Xanthobacteraceae; genus Afipia. Next base: position 176,802 of record CAVVWF010000003.1, read on the forward strand.
GTCATCGAGCGAACGACCGTCGCGCAAAATGCATCGGCGAATGAGAAGCGCGCCGTCAGACCAAGATAATTATTCACTCGTTTTCTCGCACCGCATCTCCTGGATGCAAGCTGGGACGCATTTTCGATTTGCAATTGAACCGCGCGACGAACTGCGATCGCTATCGGTGAGCTTTCGAAAATCACTTCTAGAGGCAACACAAGCCCGGCAGAACACCGGGCTTTTGCTTTGTCCGGTACAGAACGCGGACCAAGCCGCAACTGTGATGCAAAAGCGACACCCCGTCCAAATCAACCAAAGTATCGTGGAGTCCAAGCCCAAGTACCGACCTGTCCAAGCCACCCTTCTCGACCGCCGTTAGTGATGGCGTCGTAGCCACGGAATCAATGGATACTGAAATGAAATTCGCATCGCGGACAGCTTTCGCACTTGTCGCTCTTTCTGTGGCGTCATCGGCTCATGCGGCCGACCTTGCACCTGCCCCTCGCCTTTATACCAAGGCGCCACCACCAAGCCCGATGTTCAACTGGACCGGTTATTACATCGGTGCTCACGGCGGTTACGGCGATGGTTCGGGATCTTCGACCATCTTCGATCCAGCGGCGTACTCCACCGCGATTGTTCCATCGATGGTCGTGAATCCGGTGGGCACCACATCCCCATTCGACCTCTCACAAGTGGCGGATTCGGCGGCCTCCAGATCGGCTATAACTGGCAGGCAATCGGATCACCGTGGGTGTTTGGCGTGGAAGCCGATGCGAGCTTCGGCCGCCTCCGTGGCGAAGATGCCAAGCCGTTCGCTGTCAACGCCAGTATCGCTGGCGACATCGGTGATTACACCGGCACAGCGCGGCTGAGACAAACCATCGATGCCTTCGGCACGGTGCGTGGGCGCATCGGATATAGCGTCGACCGGTTTATGCTCTACGCAACAGGCGGCCTCGCTTGGGCAAATGTGGAAACCAAACTCAGCGTCGAGAACGTAGTGCCAGGCGTTCCTGGAAACTTCTCGGATGCCCAACTCGCAGCGCTGTCAAACGGTGCATCGTCAACGGACGCCCGCTTCGGATACGCCGTAGGTGCCGGTGGCGAATGGGCATTCAGCCCGAACTGGTCCGTCAAGGCCGAGTATATCTACCTCGGCTTTGACACCGGAAGCGCTTCGCTATCCATTCCCGGCACAAACGCGGATGCGTCCAAACTCCACCTTCATACTGTGAAGGGCGGCGTCAACTATCACTTCTGATTGCCCCCCAGTTTTCTTCTCCAGAGACCAACTCAAGCCCGGCAGAACGCCGGGCTTTTTTCGTGACACCCACCGCCCAAACGCATCCGCCAATGACACTTCGGAATCGCGCTCAGACTGCAGCGGATGAAGATCAAAGCGTGACGATGCGAAGAGTACGCACACCATCGAGCTCGTCTGCCCGCAATGCGGTGACCCAACGTCAGAGTTCGGCCAGATCAAAGAGCTCGGAATAAATTCGGTCGAGGATCAGATGGCACGCTGTTCAAGCAAGGTCTCGTAACATTCGCAAGACAGCGTACGCAGTGCCAGAAGATCGATAATCTTGATAACGCCGCGTGAGTAACTGATCACGCCGGCGGTTTGCAGCTTCGATGCGACGTCGGTAACCGATGTGCGGCGAACACCGAGCATTTCCGACAGAAATTCCTGAGTCAGCGTAATGGTGTCACTGCCAGTCGTTTCCCGCGTCTGCAGCAGCCACCGGCAAAATCTCGCCTCGACTTTGTGTAGCGCATTGCATGCCGCACTGATGCGCGCCTGAACCAAGAGGAATTCGTTGTAGCCGATGCAGAGATTTTGAAGCTCCCTGTTCGCCAGCGTTGCTTTTCTGAATTGTAATGATGGAATGCGAATTGCCGTGATCGGCATCTGGACAATCGCACGGACCTTCGATGTGTAAGGTCCGAATCCAACCATCGCGCCGAACACACCATCGCGTCCCACTGTCGCGGTCTCAATCGCCTTGCCGTCCTTCATCACGACAACAATTGAGATCATGCCGCCGAGGGGAAAGTAGACGGACTCGACCTCCTCACCGACCTCAGCCAACACGATCCCCTGCACGAAAGCTCCGAACACGAAGTGTGGACTCAGTATCTCGAAGGCATCACGCGATAGCGTGGCCAGCAATTTGTTTCCGCGCGGATCGATATGAGGACCGTTCAAATTCAGTATCCTGCCCGTTCGGGGCTGTTGACCGCAGGACCTGGGGGAAGTTTGGCGATTCGACGCCGCTGCGGATTATTTCCACTGCGCGAGCAACAAAGACGTTGTCCGCCCGGAATCCGACATAAGACCCGCTAACACAGCGGAATATCAGGTGATTTTGCACCAGAACCGAATGTCGGCCGCAAAACCCAACGGCCGGGACCGTGAGAAGTTCCGATAACCGCACGTGAGCCGCAGATGCCAACTCACGCATCATCGACCAACGAAGCGACGCTCAATGTTGCGAGCTGTCGTTCCCTTCACACACAACTGCACTGCACACATCATCTCTTGGCGCAGCGGGAACTTTTGGAATGGTCAGCCCGACGAAGGATTGAAGGACGAACGAGGCGAGGCATGCCGAACTACTATTACCAAGTCCGGCAACGCGACAGACTTGCAGCAAAAGCGGATTGAAGCTTCCCAATCACGCGCAGCTTGGTTGGAAGCTACCGAAGCGTGTGGTGAGATGATCCGTGAACTGAATGATTCCTTCGAACCCGGATCAAAGTGCAAATGAACCTGACCGAAGAGAGCGGACGAACCGTGTTCAAGCTTTCGTTCTTGACCGAAGCTTGCGACTGACACTATTCATTCGTGTGTACAGGCTCACGCGGTTTTCTGCGACACCGCCGACTTGAACAATGTTGCAGCGGGTTGCGGACGCCCTGTTAGATAGCCCTGCACTGCATCGCATCCCTCTCGCGCAAGCAGCGCGAACTGTTCGTCCGTTTCAACACCTTCCGCAAGAATGGGAATACTCAGGCTGCGCCCAAGCCCGATGACAGCGCGAACGATCGCCATCGAATGCTTGTTGCGTTCGAGATCCATGATGAATGCGCGATCAATCTTGATCTTATCAAACGAGAACGAATGGAGATAAGACAGCGATGAATATCCAGTTCCGAAGTCGTCGAGAGCGATATCTACTCCAACCGCCTTGAGGCGTTTCAAAATGGAGACAGCGCGCGAAAAATCGTCGATCAACACACCTTCAGTAATTTCCAATTCAAGCAATGACGGCGACAGATTGGCTCTTAGAAGAGCCGAAAGAACGACTTCCGGTAAATTACCCTGCTGGAATTGGCGCGGAGAAATATTGACGGCGATCTTCTTGGGCTCCGGCCACGAAGCCGCTTCAAGACACGCCTCGCGAAGAATCCATTCACCGAGCTGATTGATCAAACCGCTTTCTTCGGCAAGTGGAATAAAGACGGCAGGCGATACGTTTCCGTATTTCGGTGAATTCCAACGGGCCAGCGCCTCATAGCCGATGACCTCGCGACGGATCGTCACCTGAGGTTGATAGTGGAGCGTGAATTCGCCGGCGGAAATAGCCTGCCGCAGGTCCTCCTGCATCGCACGGCGCTCGCGCACCTGTATGTCCATTTCGGAATTGAAGTATTGAGCTGTTCCCCGTTCATGACCCTTTGCCCGGTAAAGTGCCAAGTCCGCATTTGCGAGCAAGCTCTGCGTGTCCGAACCGTGCTGTGGATACATGGCGATGCCAATGCTCAATCCGACGTGAAGGGAATGGCCGTCGACGTCGATCTTCTCCGCGACTGCGGACAGTAGTCGAGCCGCCAGATCCCGGGAAATATTGCCGGTCTCGTCATCGGGCGTGATGAGCATGAATTCATCACCGCCAAAGCGCGCGACGAAGGCACTCGTCGCGGTCGTGGTAAGGCGAGCAGCGACTTCACGCAACACCTGATCGCCCGCGGAATGCCCGTGGAGGTCGTTGATCTCCTTAAAACCGTCGAGATCGAGACACATGACCGTGACATGCTTGTTCTGCGCAGCCGCGTTCGCGATGGTCGCAGCAAAGCATTCGTCAAAGGCACTGCGGTTGGCCAGATCCGTCAGGCGATCATGGTGCGCCATGTAAGCGATACGCTTTTCCACTTCGCGCCGCTCAGTGACGTCTTCCAGAAGAACAACAAGGTGCTCTGAAATCCCTTCGTCGTTTCGAATAGCCACGCGCTGCGATGTGACAAGTTTCGTTGCACCGGACGAGGTCTGAATTGAATGGTCGCCGGATACAAAGGGCCCTTCCTGGGAAAGGGCTCGCGTGTCGAGCTGGGTAGATAGTTCCCCTGCTTCATCGGGATAGATTTCCGACGACGATCTGCCGATCCAACGGGCTCGCTCTATGCCATAGAGATTTTCTGCCGCACGATTGACCAGGGTCACGCTGCAGTTGCGCGCATCAACGGCGCCAGAAGGAACTTGCTTCACGATGATCGGCAATGGCACGTTTTCGATCACTGTGTCGAGAAATTTCTGTGCGCGACGCAGGTCACCTTCCGCCGTCCGCTGTTCGGTCACGTCAAGGCCGACGACAAGCCGCGCTTCCCTGCCCTCGTAACGCAGTGCGTGCGAATAGCTGCAAACCTCGAGAATACTGCCATCCGCGCGCTGATGGCGCCGGATGCTTTTGCCACTATCTCTCTTCGGCATCGATTTAACAAAGGCAGCAAAGCGTTGCCGATCTTCGACAGGGCGAATAGCCAGCACGGAAAGCCCGAGAAATTGCTCACGGTCATAGCCATATTGTTCGATCGCGGCATCGTTGACGGCAAGAAATTCAAGTGTTTCCCGATCGAACACCCACATCGGGATTGGATTGTTATCGAACAACAGCCTGAACGATTCCTCGCGCAACGTGCTTTCGGTGACGTCTTCATGCGTGGAAATATAGCCGCCACCCGGGATAGGTTCGTTGACCACACGGATCGTGCGGCCATCGGCAACTTGCAGCGTGTGTTCAGTGCGAAATCCCTTCCCTATTTCTTCGAGAACCAGGCGCTGGTACTCGGCAGGATCTCCCTTGAAGGTGCCTGATGTCTTGCGGTGATCCAGCAGATCCTTAAGGGGAGCGCCCGGTCGTACGATATGCGCGGGCATGTCGTACATACGAAGATAGCCCTCGTTGCTGACGATGACCCGGGCCTGATCGTCGAATATCAGCAATCCCTTTGAAGTATTGTTGATCGCCGAGCTGAATTGGGCGTTGTGCGTGTTGATGTTGCTGGCCAGACGCCGCGCACCAAGAAACACGACAATTCCAATTGCGATGAGTACGGTGGCGGCAGCTCCGATCAGATAGATTGCGGCCTCGCGCCAAACGGCCATGGCATCGATAATGCTGGATGTCACCACCACGAACACAGGATGATTTGGCAGCCGGCGCGCAGCTACTAACTTCTCAATGCCGTCGATCGGACTCGTATGGCGCGCCTCGACAGAATTGCTCAGCAGTATCGCGTTGCGAACTTCAGGAAACTGCTGCCCGATGACGGAGCCTTTGTGAGGAATGCGAACAAGCAGCGTTCCGTCTTCGCGGAACAGGGCGATCGTGCTGTTGCGGCTTGGCCTGATACGCTCGAAATATCGTTCGAGATAGTCGAGGTGAATCACGCCATTGATCGTTCCCAGAAATCGACCGCTCGCATCTGAAAGCTTGCGCGCAACGTTAAATCCAACTGCATCGCTTGCGGGGATCCTTGCGGGTCGGGTAACAGCGACCTTCAATTGAGGATCCGCGCGAAAAGCTTTGACAGCACTCGAACTCAGTGGACCGTTCAACGACGCAATGATCATGGCTGTCGTATTGATCATCTCGCCATCGACATCACCGATGCCCAACTCCGAGATGTGAGGAAGCGCGGCGACGTTGTTTTTCAGGAACTCCTTGAATCTCCTTGCTCGACATACGGAGATTGAAGTCTCGTGGGCTGACGATCCCGAAGCGGGCAATGTCGTCCTGCAGCGTGCGCTGCGTCATTTCGACAGACTGAAACGAGCGATCGGTTTCCTCGGCGAGGATCAACGCGAGGTTTCGCAAATCCGCCTTTTCATGTTCGACAAGACTCTTGCGCAATGTCAGCACCACGGCGGCCGTGGCAGCGACGAACAGCAGCGCGAGAAGCGCCGTCGCAATAATGATCCACCGGCTCAGCCGCCATGCGCCTCCACTGAATAGAGAAGGCCGAATTGGCGTCTCACCCGATTTCCGATCCGGATTCGCACCCGAACTCGCAGGCCCTTGGGATTCCGCTCGCATTGTTCTTGTCTTTTTTCAACTGCGAGTCGAACCATTTCAGAGTTCAATTAAAGAGTTCTTTGGTACCCCCGTAACGCATCCAGAAATTTCATTAACCCTGACGATTTGTAATCAGCCGAGCGACCATGAAGATCAGCCCGGTGATCAGAAAATCCGTGAGATATTTAGAAAAATGCGATGCACTACGCCTTAGGCTTGATCCCGTAGACGTGTTCCGGCCCCGGAAATGCCCTCGAACGAACTTCTCTGGCGTAATCCTGGATCGCCGCTTCAATGCCTGGACCGAGATTGCCGTAGCGCTTGACGAACTTCGGCACCCACGGCGACAGCCCGAGCATGTCCTCCAGCACCAGCACCTGCCCGTCGCACGCTGCGCTGGCGCCGATACCGATGGTCGGGACCGGCACAATTTCGGTGATACGCCGCGCCAGAGGTTCCGCGACGGCTTCGACGACCATTGAGAATGCACCCGCCTGGGCAACAGCGACCGCATCATCCTGAATCGGACCGCCGCCATTGCCGCCTTCCATTAGCTTCAGCGCTTCGTCGCGGCCCTGCGACTTGAAGCTCCCGAGCGTGTTGATCGACTGTGGCGTGAGTCCGACATGCGCCATCACCGGAATTCCGCGTGTGGTGAGAAATTCAATGGTCTCCGCCATGCGCACGCCGCCTTCCAGCTTCACTGCGCCGCAATGGGTTTCTTTCATGATGCGCACGGCGGAGTGAAATGCCTGTTCCTTTGACGCCTCATAGGAGCCAAACGGCATATCGACGACCACCAGCGACTGCGTCGAGCCACGCATCACCGCGTGGCCCTGTAAAATCATCATGTCGAGTGTGACCGGCACCGTGGTCTCGAAGCCGTGCATCACATTGCCGAGCGAGTCACCGACCAGAATGACGTCGCAATATTGATCAACCAGCGAGGCTGTGTGCGCGTGATACGAGGTCAGCATCACAATCGGCTCGCCGCCCTTGCGCTTGAGAATATCGGGCGCGGTCTTGCGCTTTACCGTCGTTTGCACGGACATATTTTCAAACTCCAATCACAGGAACGCCGATCACCAGCGGGTGGAAAGCTAAGGCGAGTGCGAGGTAGGCCACCGTTCCGACCACGATCGCGATCAGGTCGTTGCCAAGGCCGCCGACCGGAATCGGCGGCGCGCCGGGATCTTCGCGGCGCTTCAGGGAAATGCGATCATAAACCGCCCACGCAAGAATAGAGCCGAACAAAATGATCGAGCCAAGATCGCCATTGGCAAGAAGATGCAACACGGCCCACAGCTTCACGCCGGCGAGCATCGGATGCTTGACTGTCGTATAGATACGGCCACGGATGTAAGAGGCGACCACGAGAATGATCGCAGGCAACATCAGGCCCAGCGCAAGATGCCGCATGGCCACGGGCGGATACCAGACGTTGATCCACTCCGTCGCGCGATAGGTGCTGAAGCCGCGTCCAATCAGATAGACCCCGGCGATGGCGATCACGGTATAGGCGACTTTGTAACCGCTCTCGCCAAGTCGCGCGATGACCGCTCCGCGCGTGCCGCGCAACGTCGTCAGGATGTGGGTGCCGAGGAACAGCACCAGTCCCGCGATCATCGTCAGCAGCCCCATGTCCCTACCTCTCGATCCATTTGCGGTTAGACCTTTTGAAACCACAAGAACGCGACCGAAGCGCCGGACAAGATCGCGCGCAAGTTATCTGCCGAAACGTTTCCTCTGCGCGCCGAGCCTGCTAGGATCCGCCTACGCCGTGCTCGGGTATCATTTTTAGGGTCCCGCGCGCAATGCCGCTTCCGCATCGCCACCCTGCGTTAACCCCTTCAAAGCCCCCATGAAATTTACTGTACTTGCCAGTCTGGCGCTTGCGATCGCTATGACCACCGGCGTCGCCGCCCAGACGCCCAGCGCGCCATGGCCGCCCAAGCTGGTAAAGATCATTGTACCCTATGCGCCTGGCTCCACGCCCGATCTTGTGGGCCGCGTGCTTGCCGATGATTTGCAGGCACGACACCCCGGCTCCAGTTTCGTCGTCGAGAACAAGACCGGCGCCGGTGGCAATATCGGCACGGATGCCGTCGCAAAAGCCGAGCCGGACGGCGCAACCATCGGCATCAGTCTCGGCGGACCGCTCGCCATCAACACGCTCCTGTTCTCGAAGCTGCCCTACGATCCCGGAAAAGACATCGCACCGATCACGCTGCTGACTTCGCTGCCGAGCGTGCTGGTGGTGCCGAGCAGTCTCGGCATCAATTCCGTCTCGGATTTCGTCACCGCGCTGAAGCGCGATCCTTCGAAATTTGCGTTCGGCTCGATCGGTGCGGGGTCGCTGTCGCATCTTACCATGGAAGCCATCGCGCAACGCGCCGGCGTGACCATGACGCACATCCCCTATGGCGGCTCGCCGCAAGCCATCACCGCAGTCATCCGCGGCGACGTACAGGCCGCGTGCCTGCCTGCCATCGCTGTCACGCCCCAGCTTGCCGATGGCAAGGTGAAAATCCTCGCCGTCGCCACCGCGCAGCGCTCGCGTTTTCTACCGGACGTGCCGACGCTGAAGGAGAGCGGCATCGACGTGGAATCCGATGCATGGAACGCACTGATCGCGCCCGGCGCAACCCCGCCCGCGATCATCGCCCAGATCAATGACGAAGTGCACGACACACTGACCAAGCCGAGCGTGCGCGAAAGGCTCGAAACGCAATTGATGGAGCCTACACCCTCAACTCCTGAGGCACTGCGCGCACGGATGGAAGCCGAGATCAAACTATGGGCCGACGTCATCAAACGCGGCGATATCCGAATAAACTAGGTTTCCGCGCTCGAAAGGAATTGCCCATGAACTCGACCGAGACCTTTGCCTTCGAACGCAGCCATAACATCGTCATCGACGCGCCGGCGAAGGCTGTGTTCGACTACGTCACCAATCCTCAATCCTGGCCCGAATGGCTGGCCGCGTCACACCACATCGATAGCGAAAACCGGCCGCTCGACACCGGCGAAGTGTTCCGCGAGAAATGGCATATTCGAGCCGGCGAAGTCTCGCTGAGCTGGATCGTGCGCGCCTGTGTCAGCCCAAAGCTGTGGATCGTACAGGCCGAGACCGATTTTATCGGTCCCATCGTCATTCAATACACCTGCGAGGAAGAGGACGGCCGCACCACCTTCACCCGGACGGTGCGTAACCCTGCGCGTCCCAAGCCTCCCACCGACGACCAGCTTGCCCGCATTGATGACGAAGCCGCAATAGGGTTGAAAAACATCAAGACCAACGTCGAGAAACGGACGCTTAAATCCTGACCGCCCCTCCATTGCGGGCCTGCTGTAGCGCTTCCCAATTGACCATGAACGGCGGTGGCAACCAGATCGGAAAGCCGGCCATGGTCGAAACCAGCAGCACAAACGTCGCGATCGCCCCAAATATCGTGCCAAGCAAACCGACAACGAGTGTCGCGGTACGTTGGTCAAAGCGATCGGCGACAAGCATGTAGAGCAGCCGGCCGCCATCGAGCGGAAACGCTGGCAGCATGTTCGCAATCGCCAATCCAGCATTGAGGAAGCACGCAAACCGCGCAAGCCGCACCACCATTCCCGTCGGCGACTGCTCGGCATATCCAGCGCCGAACACAAATTGCTCCGGTGACACGTAGCGAACAAGGGCAAGGAGGAGCAAGGCCAGCAGCGCCAGCGCGGCGTTGGTCAGCGGCCCGGCGATCGTGATTGCGAAGTCATGACGCATCAGGCGTGGCGTCGTCACAAAATACACTACGCCGCCGAACAGATTGATGTCGATCCGGCGTGCGGCGACACCAAAGCGCCGCCCTACCTCGGCGTGCGCCAGTTCATGCAGCAGGATCGAACCCAGCAACACCAGCGCACCGAGCAGCACCAGCAAAGGGCCTGTGCCACCTGGCAGACGCCAGAAATGAAAAGTCAGTACGAAGGCCGCCAGAAAAAAGGTCGGATGCAGCATAATCGGCGCGCGGCGAAATCGCCCTAGATCAAGCATGCCGTTAATGAAGTGCAATCTCGGAAATCGCATCTGCCCCAATCCGGCTTACTTCGTCTCGTCGAACAGCGGCACATCGAACCATGCCTTGAGCCGCTTGAACGGGGCGCATAGCCTCGACCATAGCGACAATGACGCAGGCTTCGGCGCATCGTCCGCAATCGCGGCCGCACAGAGCTGCTCGAAATAGCCCAGAAAAGCCATGTCGGTGGCCTTCGTCACCGTGAAGGATTCGCCGTCCACGAAGACGGTGTAGTTGTAGCCGTCGCCGCCCGGGCGGATGAATGATGGCAGCTCCGTGAACTGCACGCGGTCCTTGGAAATGACGTAGGCGGATGGGTCCAGTCCCCTCGCCTGCATGATGGCCTCGAACCGGCGCAACTCCTTGATGAAGCTCGCGTCGAAATCCCCGATCGAGGACTGAAGATGGATGAGCAGGGTGTCCATTGTCTTTGCTCAGCGGCGGAAAATACTAAAAACAATGTTGAGCCAGAACAGATCATTCGGTGATTGCCCGCCACGAAGTTTGTGGTGCGCGGCGAAGACCAGACACATCACAAACCCAGCGGAGGCGATGATCAGCGAGTCTCGCGAGGGTGCTCCCTGCAGACGAGCAAGGACCAGGCAAAACATGAACATGGCAGGGGAAAGAATAAGGAGAAGCCGGGCAGCGCGTTGGCGTTGCTCAGGCGTATCCCGCTGGTCGGGTGTCGTCTGCCCTTGATCGTTCATGCCGCGCCCCTTGATCACCCAGGGCCAGCTGCCCCGCTAATATTGGTCGCAGCCGATGGGACGAAGGTTCACGGGAAAAAGCCCCTGTGCGGGAGGGGCGCGGCCAAGCGCAAAAACTAGGGCTTTTCCTCAAACTGCCACGCAATCAGGGCGTTCCTGCTATGGCGGCGAATGGTCTTTGTCGAGGGAGCGATTGTCCACGAAGCGGATCATGATCGGCCGCCCGGCGATGGCGCCCCCGAGGCCCTTGCTCAAGGTTAAGGGTGTGCAGCCACTCAGCGCGTCCTTGATGGCGCCGAGATAGACATCGCGTGTCTGCGTCGACACCCCGTCGGTTGCATAGGTCACGCGCGGCGGTGCGATCAATCCTCCATCGCGCTTGAACGAGAACTTCACCGACATCTGCATGCCCGCCCTCGCCTCGTCCTCCGGCGGTGGCGTCCAGCACGCCCGCAGCGCCGTAAACAGATCGCCGATCGTGTCGAGATCGTGATCGGGTTTGACGTATTTTTGCGCGTCCTTGTTATCCGGCTTGCTCAGGATGGTGAGCTGTAAATTCTCGCCGATCGGATAATCGATCTCGGGAATGCACGGGCCATGATCGAGCGGGCTGCAATAATACGGCGTGCACGGCCCCTCGCTCAGCACGCTGCATGGTGAATGCGAGAATGGTATTGGATTAAGGTGACGAAGCGAGCGAGCAGAAGCTGGCGCGGCGGTGATGATCACAGCCGCGAGAGCGAGGATAAAAATAGATACGCGTTGGAGCATGGAACGCTCGCAGCCGTCACGAATGACAATAGACGTAAGACGCGGATGCTACGCATCAAGGCCGTCGCGCCAAATTGAACATTGCAGACCGCCGTGCATACAATGCCGTCCCGGCAAGGGACGACTCCTGTTACCGGAGCCCTAACGCCAGCTGGTATGATCGCAACGGTAACGGGCGTTGGGCACGAGGTTCGTGCGCCAGTCTCACGCCCTCTTCTTCACGTCCTTGACGCTCAGGAAAGTGATGCCTTCGGAGCGTTCGCGGGTGTAATCGAGATAGAACTGGTTCTTCGCCAGAAACACCGGATCGCTATCGACGTCGTCGGCGACGCCGGAATTGTTGGCAGCGAGGAACGTCTCGAGCTTCTTCCTATCTTCCGCCATGATCCAGCGTGCGAGCTGGAATTCGCTGATTTCGAAATCCACCGGCAGCGAATATTCGGCATCGAGCCGCGCCTTGAGCACGTCGAGCTGCAGCATGCCGACGACACCGACCAGCGCTGGCGCGCCGTCACGTGGACGAAACACCTGCACGACGCCCTCTTCCGACATCTGCTGCAAGGCTTCTTTCAGCTTCTTGGCCTTCATTGCATCGGTGAGACGCACCCGGCGCAGGATTTCCGGCGCGAAGCTCGGCACGCCGACGAAATTGATGTCCTCGCCTTCGGTCAGCGTGTCCCCGATCCGCAGCGTGCCGTGGTTCGGAATGCCGACCACGTCCCCCGCAAACGCTTCGTCGGCGATGGCGCGATCCTGCGCGAAGAAGAACTGGGGCGACGACAGGCTCATGTTCTTGCCGGTGCGCACGAGTTTCGCCTTCATGCCACGCGTCAGCTTGCCGGAGCAGAGCCGCGCGAAGGCAATGCGGTCGCGATGGTTCGGGTCCATGTTGGCCTGGATCTTGAACACGAAGGCGCTCATCTTCGGATCGTCGGCCTCGACCTTGCGCTTGTCGGCTTCCTGCGCGCGCGGCGGCGGGGCGTAGCGGCCGAGACCTTCGAGCAGGTCGCCGACCCCGAAATTCCGCAATGCCGAGCCGAAGAACACCGGCGTCAGATGGCCCTCCCGGAACGCTTCGAGATCGAACGGCTTGCAAGCCTCCGATACCAGCGCGAGTTCTTCCTCGATCGCATTGGCATCGAGATTGGCATTGCGCGAGGCGAGATCGGAAATGACGATCTGCTCGGCCTGCCCGGTCTTCGCGCCACCGCCTTCGAGCAAGCGCACACCGCCGGTTTCGATGTCGTAGGTGCCGAGGAAGTCGCGGCCGCGTCCCACGGGCCACGTCATCGGCGTCGTATCCAGAGCCAGTGTCTTTTCGATCTCATCCATCAGGTCGAACGGGTCGCGACTTTCGCGATCCATTTTGTTGATGAAGGTGATGATCGGAATGTCGCGCAGCCGGCAGACTTCGAACAGCTTGCGGGTGCGGGCTTCGATGCCCTTGGCGGCGTCGATCACCATCACCGCGGAGTCGACGGCGGTGAGCGTGCGGTAGGTGTCCTCGGAGAAGTCCTCGTGGCCCGGCGTATCGAGCAGGTTGAAGACGAGGTCCTGAAACTCGAAGGTCATCACCGAGGTGACAACGGAAATGCCGCGTTCACGCTCGATCTTCATCCAGTCGGAACGGGTATTGCGACGTTCACCCTTTGCCTTCACCTGTCCCGCGAGGTTGATGGCGCCACCGAACAGCAGCAGCTTTTCCGTCAGCGTGGTCTTGCCGGCGTCAGGATGCGAGATGATCGCGAATGTGCGCCGGCGCTTCACCTCTTGGGCAAGCGGCGCGCGAGACGGGGACTCAGTGGTCACAGCGATGTCAGTCATAGTGGCCAGCGTGTGACAAAGAAACGCGGCAGGATCAAGGGAGATTTAGAACTCCATGCACTTGCATCTTGTTTGGGCCTGCCTCATATTGGGTGCGCGAGGACGGCCTCCGCTTGATCGAAGTCCGCAGGGACGACCCTGTCATGAAAGGGTACCAACATGGCATGGGGAATGCTGTTCATCGCCGGCTTAATGGAAATCGGCTGGGCCATCGGCCTGAAATACACTGACGGGTTCACGCGGCTGGTGCCCTCGGTCCTGACCCTGGTCAGTATGCTCGGCAGCGTCGTCTTGCTGGGCCTTTCGCTTAAAACCTTGCAGGTCGGCACCGCTTACGCGGTCTGGACCGGCATCGGCACGGTTGGAACCGCCCTGCTCGGCATCTGGCTGCTCGGCGAACCGGCCACCGCTATCCGCCTCGGCTGTATCGGGCTGATCGTCGCGGGGATTATCGGGCTGAAACTCGTCACCTGACGCGATCAGCGGACGAACAGCGAGACGGCATAATACGTCGCCCCTGCAACGAGCGCGGACGCTGGGATGGTGAAAATCCACGCGACCACGATGGAGCTCGCCACGTTCCAGCGTACCGCTGACATGCGTCGGGCGGCGCCAACGCCGACAATCGCGCCGGTGATGGTGTGCGTGGTTGAGACCGGCACACCGAGGAACGTCGCCATGAACAGCGTCGCGGCACCGCCCGTTTCCGCGCAAAAGCCCTGCATCGGCGTCAGCTTGGTGATGCGTAGACCCATGGTGCGCACGATCTTCCATCCGCCCATCAGCGTGCCCAGCGCCATCGCGGCCTGGCACGACAGCACCACCCAGAACGGCACGCTGAATTCGGTTCCAAGATAGCCCTGCGAGTACAGAAGCACCGCGATGATGCCCATGGTCTTCTGGGCGTCGTTGCCGCCATGCCCCAGCGAATACAGCGAGGCGGAGGCGAACTGCAAAATCCGGAACGCGCGATCCACCGCGAACGGTGTCGAGCGCACAGAAGCCCACGACACGATCGCCGTCAGCAATAACGCGAGCAGAAATCCGACCAGCGGCGACAGCACGATGGCGAGCAGCACCTTCGACAGGCCGCTCCACACGGTCACCGAAATTCCAGCCTTGGCAATGCCGGCACCGAGCAATCCGCCGATCAGCGCATGGGAACTGCTCGACGGCATACCGAGCGCCCATGTGATCACGTTCCACATGATCGCGCCGATCAGTGCGGCGAAAATCACCTCCGCATCGATGACTTCGGGATGGATTATGCCGGTGCCAATTGTCTCCGCGACATGCAGGCCGAATACGGCGAATGCGATGAAGTTGAAGAAGGCCGCCCACGCCACGGCGTATTGCGGCCGCAGCACACGTGTAGAGACGATGGTCGCGATAGAATTGGCAGCGTCGTGCAGTCCGTTGAGAAAATCGAACACCAGCGCGACAGCGATCAATCCGACCAGGATGGGGAAAGCAAGTGAGGCATCCACGACCTAGACCTGCTCGATCACGATGCTGTTGATCTCGTTCGCCACGTCGTCGAACCGGTCCGCGACCTTTTCAAGGTGCTTGTAGATCTCGGCGCCAACGACGAACTCCATCGTGTTACCGTCACGATGCTTGAGGAAAAGCTCCTTGAGGCCGATGTCGTAGAGATCATCGACGCGGCCCTCCAGCCGGGTGATTTCCTCGGTTAGCGCCGTCAGCGTCACAACATTCTCACCCATCGACTGCATCAGCGGGATACAGCGTCCCACCAGATTCGCGCACTGGACGAGGATGGTTCCGATCTCTCGCATCGACGGCTCGAAAATTCGCACCTCGAACAGCATCACCGCCTTCGCGGTCTGCTGCATCTGGTCAATGGCGTCGTCCATCGCCGTAATCAGGTTTTTGATGTCACCGCGATCGAACGGGGTGATGAAAGTTCGGCGGACGGCGGTGAGCACCTCGCGGGTGACCTGATCGGCGTCGTTCTCGAACTGACTGACACGCTGGCAATAGACGGGCGTCTCGTCCCCGCCCCGCATCACTTCCTCCAGCGCCTGCGCTCCCTGCAGGACGGCCTGGGAATGCTTGGCAAACAGGTCGAAGAACCTCTCCTCCTTGGGCAAGAGAGCGCGAAACCAGCCAAGCATGAATATTTCTCCGGAACGACAGACTTGTCATTCATCTGTCACAAACCGTTTCGCACGCCAACAGACGCCGCCCAAGGTCAATTGGGCGGTCATCCACCGGTTTGTGGGGCGGAGAAAGCTCTTTAAATCAGTGAATTAGAGCGAGCGCTTGAAGAAATGGGCGATTTCACCGATCACGCCACGGCGGAAAGTCAGCACGCAAATCACGAAAATTGCGCCCTGGATCACCTGCACCCACTGCCCGAAGCCAGCGAGATACTGCTGCATGGCGATGATGACGAAAGCGCCGACCACCGGCCCGAACGCGGTGCCGAGGCCACCAACCAGCGTCATCAGCACGACTTCACCGGACATGGTCCAGTGCACGTCGGTCAGCGAGGCATTCTGCGCCACGAACACCTTCACTGCGCCCGCGAGTCCGGCCAGAGTTCCAGACAGGATGAAAGCGAGCAGCTTGTACTGGTCGGTCTTGTAGCCGAGCGAGATCGCGCGCTGCTCGTTCTCGCGGATCGACTTCAGCACTTCGCCAAACGGCGAATTGATGGTGCGGTGGATCAGCAGGAAGCCGAGCAGGAAAATGACGAGCACGACATAGTAGAGCGTGATCGGCTTGGATAGATCGAACACGCCGAGCATGATGCCCTGCGGAATGCCTTGAATGCCGTCTTCACCGTGAGTGAATGGCGTTTGCAGATAGATAAAATAAAGCAGCTGCGACAGCGCCAGCGTGATCATCGCGAAGTAGATGCCTTGGCGGCGGATCGCGATCAGGCCGGTCACCACGCTGAGCCCAGCAGCGGCGATCATACCGAATATGATCCCGAATTCCGGACGGAAGCCCCACTCTTTCACCGCATGCGCGGTGGCATAGCCGGCCGTGCCCATGAACATTGCGTGGCCAAACGAGAGCAAGCCGCTGTAGCCGATCAGCAGGTTGAACGCGCAGGCAAACAGCGCAAAGCACAGCGCCTGCATCACGAAATACGGATAGATGCTGGTCAGCGGCACAACCGCAAGCAACAGCCGCCATGATGACGAAAGCGATCATTTCGTCGCTGGTGGAACGGCCCTTTGCGGGAACGGCGTTGTCAGTAATTGTTGTCATATTAGTGTCCTGAATCGAAGTTCGCCTCATTTTGCAGTGCGTCCCCAAGCGAACTTCGGATTCGAAAGGACACTCGCAAAATATATAATCCAGTGTGGCTTTGGTTCGCACGTCCGCAAATGGACGTGCTGAAACCTGATTGCGGACGTGCGAACCGCCACACTAGTTGCCCGTCCCGTCAATCCCGTCGGCTTCACAAGCAGCACCAGCACCATCAAAACGAAGACGACGGTGTTGGAGGCCTCGGGATAAAAATACTTGGTCAGCCCCTCGATCACGCCGAGCGCGAAACCGGTGATGATCGAGCCCATGATCGAACCCATGCCGCCGATCACGACCACCGCAAACACGACGATGATGAGATCCGCGCCCATCAGCGGACGCACTTGATTGATCGGCGCCGAGAGCACACCGGCCAGCGCGGCAAGACCGACGCCCAGACCATAAGTCAGCGTGATCATGCGCGGCACGTTGATGCCGAAGGCGCGCACCAGCGTCGGATTTTCGGTCGCAGCGCGCAGATAGGCACCGAGCCGTGTGCGCTCGATCAGGTACCAGGTCGCAGGCAGATCGCGAGCGAGAAGATAACGACCCAACCGCGATAGATCGGCAGATACATGAAGCCAAGGTTCACACCGCCCTTGAGAAGGTCGGGAATGGCGTACGGCAAACCGGACGATCCGAAATAGTTCTGGAACACGCCCTGAATGATCAGCGCGAGGCCGAACGTCAGCAGCAGTCCATAAAGGTGATCGAGACCCGTCAGCCATTGCAGCATCGTGCGTTCCAGCAGAATGCCGAAGCCGCCGACGATCACCGGCGCCAGGATCAGCGCCCACCAGTAGTTGATCCCGCCATAGGTCAGCAGGAAGTAAGCGCAGAACGCACCCATCATGTAGAGCGCGCCGTGCGCGAAATTGATGATGTTGAGCATTCCGAAGATGACGGCAAGCCCGAGACTGAGCAGCGCATAAAATGAGCCGTTGATCAGTCCGACCAAGAGCTGGGCGTAGAGAGCTTGCATCGTATTCGGTCTTTCGCGCTCTGTTTGACAATAGTAGCTAGAGAGACGCCCGGCGGCAGCGAGCCGCCGGGCGATCGTTATTACTTCTTCAGCAGCGGACACGTGCTCTTGCGCGAGCGGCGTGAACGCCTGATCGGCCGGAATGGTCGACGACCAGCTTATAGTAGTCCCACGGCCCCTTGGATTCGGACGGCTTCTTAACCTCGAAGAGATAGGCTGGATGAATCTTGCGGCCGTTCGGCTCGATCGTGCCCTTGCCGAACAGCGGATCATCGGTCGGCATCGCCTTCATCGCAGCAACGATCTTCGCACCGTCGTGCGAATTGCCACCCTGCGCTTCGAGCACCTTCAAATAGTGCAGTAACGCCCGCGTAGACACCGGCGTGAACCATGGTGGGCATGTGCCTTGTTCTTCATCCGCTCCGAGAAGCGCTTGCCGAACGCGCGGGTCTGGTCGTTCAGGTCCCAGTAGAACGTTTCGGTGAAGTTCAGCCCCTGCGCCACATTGAGACCGAGCGCGTTGACGTCGCTGATAAAGAGCAGCAGACCGGCGAGCTTCTGCCCGCCCGGCAACGATCCCGAATTCAGCAGCCTGCTTGATCGAATTGGTGGTATCGCCGCCGGCATTGGCGAGGCCAATGATCTTTGCTTTCGAAGCCTGCGCCTGGAGCAGGAACGACGAGAAGTCAGAGGTATTGAGCGGATGCTTTACGCCGCCGAGGACCTTGCCGCCCTCAGCCTTCACGACGGCCGCGGTGTCGCGCTCGAGTGCAGCGCCGAAGGCGTAGTCGGCCGTCAGGAAGAACCAACTATCTCCACCCGCCTTCACCAGCGCGCCGCCGGTGCCGTGAGCCAGATTATAGGTGTCATAGGTCCAGTGCACGGTATTCGGCGTGCACTGCGCATTGGTAAGGTCAGATGTCGCCGCACCCGAATTGATGAATATCTTGTTCTTATCTTTGGTGACATTGCTCACCGCAAGCGCAACGCCGGAGTTTGGCACATCGACAATAACGTCAACCTTGTCCACGTCGTACCACTGGCGAGCGATGTTGGAGCCAACGTCAGGCTTGTTTTGGTGATCGCCGGAGATCACTTCGATGTTCCAGCCTTTTTTGGTCAAGCCGGAATCTTCGACCGCCATTTGCGCTGCAAGCGTCGAGCCCGGACCACCCACATCGGCGTACAAGCTCGACTGATCACTGAGCGAGCCGATCTTGACATTCTTGTCCTGCGCCGAAGCGCCGGTTGCCACGCCCAGCACCAAAGCGGTGCCAAGCAACAGCGCAGAAATACGTTTATTCATAATTCCTCCATCGACTTATTAACTTGCTCCCCAGTCTGCGTCTTCGCAGCCCGGGAACAAGGCCGTCTTGTCAAACCAACATCCAGACCCGGCGGAGAGAGCCGCCGGGCCATTGAAGCTACATCTTCAACAGCGAGCAGGAGCTTTTCTCAAGCGGAGTAAACGCCTGATCGGCTGGAATCGTAGCAACAAGCTTGTAGTAATCCCACGGCCCTTTGGAATCCGCAGGCTTCTTCACTTCGAACAGGTAGGCCGGATGAAGCTTCCGACCGTTCGGCTGGATCGTTCCCTTGCCGAAGATGATGTCGTCCGTTGGGGTCGCCTTCATTTTCTCCACGACCTTCAGGCCGTCATGGGAGTTTCCGCCCATTGCCTCCAGCACCTTGAAATAGTGGATGAGAGACGAATAGACCCCGGCCTGCACCGTCGTCGGCATGCTCTTGTTCTTCGAACGCTCCTGGAAGCGCTTTGAGAACGCACGCGTATTGTCATTCAGGTCCCAGTAGAAGGTCTCGGTAAAGTTGAGGCCATTGGCAACGTTCAGCCCAAGTGCATGCACGTCGGAAACGAACATCAAAAGCCCTGCGAGCTTCTGCCCACCTTTCACAATTCCGAATTCAGATGCTTGCTTGATGGCGTTGATGGTATCGCCGCCGGCATTGGCAAGACCAATTACTTTTGCCTTTGATGCCTGAGCCTGAAGCAGGAACGAGGAGAAATCCGACGTATTGAGAGGATGCCTGACGCTCCCAATGCTCTTTCCACCCATTGCCGTCACGGCATTCGTGGTGTCGCGCTCCAGGGCGGAACCGAAGGCATAGTCAGCGGTGAGAAAGAACCAGGTATCTCCGCCGCCCTTGACCATGGCAGAGCCGGTGCCGTTGGCGAGCTGGTACGTGTCGTAAGCCCAGTGAATCGTGTTTGGCGAGCACTGCGCATTGCTAAGATCGGACGTTCCCGAACCAGAGTTCAGGTACACCCCATTCTTTTCCTTGACGACATTGTTTACAGCAAGTCCGACAGAAGACGTTGGCACGTCGACAATCACATCGACCTTGTCGCGGTCGAACCATTGGCGCGCGATGTTCACGCCAACGTCGGGTTTGTGGAGATGGTCCCCGACAACGACGTCGATCTTCCATCCCTTCGCAAGAAGCCCTGAATCCTCAACAGCCATCTGAGCCGCAAGCGTCGAACCGGGACCTGTGACGTCGGCATACAGACCTGACTGATCGTTGAGGACCCCGATCTTCGCAACCTTGTCTTGCGCGCAAACGATTGAGCCTGCACCGAACACCAAAGCAGCGCTCATCATCAAAGTCGAAACTGTTCTTTTCATAGTTCCTCCCTCCTGTGATTGAGCGATTCTTTTTATGTTTCGATCGCTTTCTCTCTGCCGCTACACACCGAGATAGGTGTGCAACTTGTCCATGTTCGCCTTAAGTTCAGAGTTGGAGAATGCGTCGATGATCTTGCCGTGCTCCACAATGTAAAAGCGATCGGCAAGCGTCGAAGCAAAACGGAAATTCTGCTCAACCAGCAGAATGGTGAAACCTTCCGACTTCAAGCGCGAGATCATACGCCCGATCTGCTGGATGATCACCGGCGCCAACCCTTCGGTCGGCTCGTCGAGCATCAGGAAGCGTGCGCCGGTCCGCAAAATGCGGGCGATCGCCAGCATCTGCTGCTCACCACCGGACAGCTTGGTACCTTGGCTGCCGAGCCGTTCCTTGAGATTGGGGAACAGTTCAAAGATTTGCTCGAGCGACATGCCACCACTGCGGATGGTGGGCGGCAGCATCAGATTCTCTTTAACATCGAGACTTGCGAAAATGCCGCGCTCTTCCGGACAGAATGCCACACCGAGGCGCGCGATCTTCTCCGAAGGTAGCCGGATCAGATCCTTGCCTTCGAACATCACCGAGCCGGTACGCTTGCCGATGATACCCATCACGGACTTCAGCGTCGTTGTCTTGCCGGCGCCATTGCGGCCAAGCAGCGTTACCACCTCGCCGGGACGGACATCGAAATTGATGCCGTGCAGGATATGAGACTCGCCATACCACGCTTGCAGGTTCTTGACCGACAGCACGGGAGTTGCCGCATTACTCATGGCCGGCTCCCAGATAGGCTTCCTTGACCCGCTCGTCTTTCGAGAGCGTCGCGTAGTTTCCTTCCGCCAGCACCCGTCCGCGCGTCAGCACCGTGATCGTGTCCGACAGATTGGCCACGACATTCAGATTATGTTCAACCATCAAGATCGTGTACTTCGCCGAAATCCGCTTGATGAGCGCCGCAACCTTGTCGATGTCCTCGTGCCCCATGCCGGCCATCGGCTCGTCGAGCAGCATCATTTCCGGATCGAGGGCCAGCGTGGTGGCGATTTCGAGCGCGCGTTTGCGGCCGTAAGGCATTTCCACCGCAGGCGTATTGGCGAATTCGCTCAAGCCTACATCGTCCAGCAATTCACGCGCGCGACCGTTGAAACGATCAAGAACGGATTTGGACCGCCAGAAATCAAATGAACTGCCATGCTGGCGCTGCAGCGCCACACGCACATTCTCAAGCGCCGTAAGGTGCGGAAACACCGCTGAGATCTGGAACGATCGCACCAGACCAAGCCGTGCCACATCTGCTGGCGCCAGCGCGGTGATATCCTGCCCTTTATAAAGGATCTGACCGCGGGACGGCTTCAGGAATTTGGTCAGCAGATTGAAGCACGTGGTCTTGCCGGCCCCGTTGGGACCGATCAATGCATGAATGCTTCCGCGCCGGACCCGCAGGCTAACGTCACTCACGGCCACAAAGCCCGCAAATTCCTTCGTCAACCCATGGGTTTCAAGGATGAACTCATCAGACAAGCAAATTTCCCCCGTCAGCCTTCACGCATACCGCCGCGTGTGACCGAATTTTTCTCGCTGTACCGTAGCCGTTCGCCTTCAATGAACGCGTACGCTGACCGGCAACCTCCGGCGGGAATATGCAGCGAATTGCAAGCGTTGCGCAAGATGCAATGCTGCTCAGCGAAAAGGTTCATCTAAGCAAAAAGCCCAATACCCACCGTGGCATGCAACAACGCTGTTAGCGCTTGCAGCAAGAATTGGAAAGACATCGTTAAGCCTATTCTCTCAGCAAATCCCCTTTTCACGGAAAATTTCAACCTCACCCGGTTGAATGGTGATCAGGTATTTCCAAGCACGTTCCATTTTTCAGGATATCGTTCATGGAATTCGAAAGCGCTGGCCCGGCGATCGTAAGATCGATCAAGCAACGCGACCTTTTGAACGCCTGGCTTCGGCTCTACGCCAAGCAGGAACAAATGCCGGAGCTGCGCGACTACCAACCAGAGCGCCTCGCCGACGAAACCGACGATCTCGTTTATTACAAGGTGATCAGCGAAAACGACGCGCCAAGATTTGTCATTGAAAGCGACGGCACCCGGATGTCGAATGCTTACGGCACCAGCGGCAAAGGCCGTTACCTCGATGAATATGTCGGCGCCAAACTGGCGCCGATCGTTATCCCCATCTACCGGGAATGTGTCCGCCGGCGTCTTCCCGTCTTTACGATCTCCAAGGTGGAAGACCTTTACGGGCGCAAGGTCGATTACGAACGCCTATTGATGCCGTTCTCGATCGGCGGAGATGTTACCCATATTGTCGCCTCGCTCAAAACGATCAGCGACGATGGCGGATTTGAAATCCGAAACCTGATGCGCGCGAACGATGTGCTGCCGATCTATCAGCTTCGTACAGTCGTCGACCGCGACCTCTTTCACAAGAGGCCGGGCCGGATCGCACCTGGGGATGTCATCGAGTTCGTTTGAGTGGGCACGGCTAAGCGCGGATGTGCTCCATCTCTTCGCCGAGTTCGATGGGATGCGCCATCGCTTCGTGCAGCTTGTCCTTGTCCAACTCGTTTTCCCAACGGCTGATAACGATCGTGGCAACGCCATTGCCGATGAGGTTGGTGAGCGCACGGCATTCGCTCATGAACTTGTCGATACCGACCAGAATTGCCAGCGACGAAATCGGTATGTCCGGCACGATCGCAAGCGTCGCGGCCAGCGTGATAAATCCAGCGCCCGTCACACCTGATGCGCCTTTCGACGTAACGATGGCGACACCGAGAATGCCGAGTTCCTGCCAGATCGTCAGATGCGTATTGGTCGCCTGTGCGAGAAACAACGTCGCCAGCGTCATGTAGATATTGGTGCCGTCGAGATTGAAGCTGTAGCCGGTCGGAATGACAAGACCAACGACGCCGCGGGATGCGCCGAGCCGCTCCATCTTCTGAATCATCTGCGGCAGCACGGTTTCGGATGAACTGGTGCCGAGCACGATCAACAGTTCATCCTTGATGTAGGCGATGAAGCGGAGGATCGAGAAGCCGGAGAAACGTGCGATGGCGCCGAGTACGAGAAACACGAACAGAACGCTCGTCAGATAGAATGTGCCGATCAGCGCGGCCAAGTTCCACAACGCGCTGAGACCATAAGCACCGACAGTAAAGGCCATCGCGCCGAATGCGCCGATGGGCGCGACGCGCACAACAATACGGATTATGCCGAAGAAGACTTTCGCGGCCATATCGATGGCCTTCGAGATCGGCTCGCCTACCGGACCCAGGAAGGCAATAGAGAAGCCTGAAAGGATCGACACCAGCAGCACCTGCAACAGGTCGCCCTTTGACAGCGCACCAAAATAGCTTTCCGGAATGATCGCCATCAGATGCGCGACGATGCCATCTTCCTTGGCCTTGGTAACGTAGGTCGCGACTGCCTTTGGATCGAGCGTCGCAGGATCGATATTGAATCCACTGCCCGGCTGGATGAGTTCGCCAACCAAAAGACCGATCAGTAGCGCGAGCGTCGAGACGACCTCAAAATAGAACAGCGTCTTGATACCGACGCGCCCGACCCGCTTCAGATCGCCCATCGACGAGATGCCATGCACCACCGTGCAGAAGATAACGGGGGCAATCATCATCTTGACCAGCGCGATGAAACCATCCCCGAGCGGCTTCAGAGCCTTGCCCGTTCCCGGATAGAAATGCCCGACGAGCACGCCGAGAGCGATGGCGATCAGCACCTGGACATAAAGGATGCTGTACCAAGGGGAACGCGCGGAAGTCGGCGCGGACACGGATGCAGTCACGGTCATTGAGAAGAGGCCCTGATCAAAACGGATGGATTGCGGGGGAGATACACCAGCACACGACCCTGCGCCAGATTGTCGCAACTCTCAAGAAAAAATCGTGTGAAATCCGCATTTTACGGCCGATAAAGGGGGCTCAAATGGCCCCCGGGCGGTCTCAGGGCACCGGCACGCTGGTCGCTCCATGTGCATTGGTGCCCGAGCTTTTTTGCTTCAGAGCAATAACCCGCCGGTTGGTCCGGCCGCCTGTCTAAGCAAAAAGCACCACATACCCTGCGTGACAAACGAGCCGCAGAGGGTAAAGCGCCGCAAACCTACTTTCCGAGCGTTTTTTCGTATATTTCCGGTTTGAAACCGATCAGGAGAGGTCCGCGGCCCAGATCAAGCACCGGCCGCTTGATCATTGATGGCTGCGCAAGCATCAGCGCCAGCGCCTTCTTCTCAGTAAGGTTTTCCTTGTCTGCGTCGGGCAATTTGCGGAACGTCGTCCCTACCCGATTAAGCAGCGTCTCCCAGCCGACCTCATTGCTCCACGTCACGAGGCGATCCTTCTCGATGCCCGCCGTCTTGTAGTCATGAAAACCGTAATCGATGCCGTGCTTGTCGAGCCACGCGCGGGCCTTCTTCATCGTGTCGCAGTTCTTGATGCCGTAGATGGTAATGGTCACTTAAGGACACGCCTTCCGATTGCTTGATTTTGCTTTACGTCCAGCCAGTGGCACTGGTTTTTCGTTGCGCAGACCGCGTTTGGCGAAACCGGCTGGCCAGCCCTTCAGAATATGGAACGCGTTCTCGACTAAAATCATCCTTTCGTCACTACGGCGACGCGCTTATCGGCAAGAAGATTTTGAGCAAATGCGGCTCCAGCCCGAGGTAAAATAGCGGTCGCGCCTCGCAGATTGGAACTGCAACTCAGCAAGTAACAACCTTCATCAACCACCATCGCACGAAAGGATAATTACGATGGCGACAAACACCGATGCTCAGACTGCCACTCTTCCCGCGACAAAGGGCGGTCTCGTCACTTATCTGCAAGTGGACGGCGCGATGAAAGCAGCCGACTTCTACCAGCGCGCCTTCGGGGCCGAAATCGCAGTTGCTCACCCTGTGGACGACAAAGGACGCACAATGCACGTCCACCTCTATGTCAACGGCTCTTCCCTGATGATGGGAGATGCCTATCCCGAGCATGGTCATCCCCTCCAGAAACCGCAGGCATTCAATTTGACGCTGCAAGTCGACGATATCGACCGCTGGTGGAAGCGTGCAGTCGACGCCGGCGCCGAGGTCGTAATGCCTGTAGCGGATATGTTCTGGGGCGATCGTTACGGTCAGCTTCGCGACCCATTCGGCGTTCTCTGGG
Organism: uncultured Alphaproteobacteria bacterium; assembly: GCA_963751855.1. Taxonomy (GTDB): domain Bacteria; phylum Pseudomonadota; class Alphaproteobacteria; order Rhizobiales; family Xanthobacteraceae; genus Afipia. The sequence goes on from CAVVWF010000003.1 coordinate 202,535, forward strand.
CCATGAATCAACCAAAGGGCTGATGCTCTGCTGGTCAATAAACGAACAAAGCGGCAGCCTTTGATTTGAAGGCTGCCGCGAAAGCTGAATGCTTTAGGATAGCGCTATCCGAGACAAGAAACGTCAGGCACCACGCAACGGCCAGCGCGCAAGGTGAATATGGCGATTGCGGCCTTGGAGACTGTGCACAAGCACAAGATCGTTCACGCGACAGCGAAGCGCTTCAATTGCCTGTTCTTTGACGACCTGATGGTCATACAACATCGTCATATGCGGCGTGAAATGCGATAACACCCAACGCCTAAGACTCGCTTTCGTCATCGCTTCACCGAGAGCACGGCGCAACGCAACCAGTGCAACGACATCATCGCTCGAACGCAAGACGAACGCGCACTTTCTGCCTTTGCGATAAAAATTTCGAGACTGAATTGCACACTCGAATCGCACAAACTGCTGTATCAATTTGCAACAACAGCAAAATTTATCGCCGATCCGATTTGAAATCCGGACCGGCGATCATGAGGTGCGCTTTCTAACACTCATGCCTCTGCTGCATCTGCGAACGCATCAAGTGTGCGCGTGGAATAGACAAGAGCTGCGCCTGCGTTGACGCTGATCGCAACGCCAAGCGCTTCAGCAATCTCTTCCTTGGTTGCACCCTGCTTTCGTGCTTCGGCGGCGTGTACCGCGATACATCCGTCGCAGCGCAGGCTGACGGCGACAGCAAGTGCGATCAACTCGCGCGTCTTCGCGTCGAATAAGCCAGTCTTTGCGCCGGCTCCACTCAACGCTGCATAGCCTTTGACCGTCTCAGGGCTAAGCTTTCCAATCTCGCCAACACCGGCAACGACTTGCTGCCGATATGTATTCCAGTCGTGCATAGACATAGTAAACTCCTTGATCTGTAAACCAGAGTGATGAAGTTAGCCCACATGGGAAGGGCCGTTGATGCCCGCACGGCGCGATACGATAACCGAGCGGATCATTCCTGGGAGAGGACCACCCGCCTTGAATGACGTTACGACTGTCGACCTGCTCGATACGTTGGCACCGCTGCTGCCAGGATCGCCACCCCGAGCATGCTTCGATTGCAGACTTCATGATCAGTATCTCCAGAGTTCGCTGGTTGCTGGTGCGCGTGGCAACAAATGCCGTTGCCACGCACAAGGCTCATGTCGTATGAGCTAGCGAAGCGAGCGGAAGGCGGCGCGGATTTCAGTAGAGAACAGTTCCGGTTCTTCCCAGGCCGCAAAATGGCCGCCCTTGTTGACTTCGTTAAAGTAAATCAGCTTGTGGTAGCTCTTCTTCACCCAGCTACGCGGCGCCTGGTAGATTTCGCCGGGGAAGATCGTCACGGCCGCGGGGATCGACATCCATGGTATTGCAAGAGTTGTTGGCGTTGTTTTCCACATAAGTTGCGCCGAAGAGATGGCGCTGTTGGTGAGCCAATAAAGCGTGATGTCGTCGAGCATCTCGTCCTTGGTGAGGGAGCGCTCGGCGTCGCCGCCGCTGAAGTCCACTGGATTGAAACTTGTCGAACATCCAGGCAGCGAGACGGCGGGCGAATCCTCAGGCCGTAACCCACCGTCTGCGGCGGGCGGTCATCATGGCGTAGCCATAGGCGCCATTCTTGGCGAAGAAGGTGCTGAGCTGGTTGTAGGCTGCCTTCTCCTTGTCGGAGAGGCTGGCCGGCGCCGGGATCTCCGGCGGCCATCGCCTTGGCGGCATCGGCCGGCACCGTCGCGGGCATGTTGACGTAGATGCCGAGCATCTGCGAACTTTGTCGTGCTATCCGATCGCAGATGACTGAGCCCCAATCGCCACCCTGTGCCACGTAACGCTTGTAGCCTAGACGTTGCATCAGCATGTCCAGGCAAGACCAATATGATCAGGACCCCAGCCGGGTGCCGTCGGCTGTTGCGAGAAGCCATAGCCCGGCATCGAGGGCAGCACGAGATCGAAGGCGCTTCTGCTGGTTACGCCATGCGCCGTCGGATCGGTAAGCGGACCGACGACTTTCAGCAACTCCAGGATCGAACCCGGCCGGCCATGGGTAATGATCAGCGGCATGGCGTTCGGATGCTTCGAGCGCACATCGATGAACTGGATGTCGAGCCCATCGATCTTAGTCACGAACATGGGCAACGCGTTCAGCCTAGCCTCAACCTTGCGCCAGTCGTAATCCGTGCCCCAGTAGCGCACGAGGCTTTGGAGCTTCGTCAGTTGCACTCCCTGGGACTGGTCGGCAACGGTTTCCTTGGCGGGCCAACGCGTCGCCAGCACGCGCCGGCGCAGATCGTCGAGATCTCCTTGCGGAACGTTGACACGGAATGGCTGGATCAAAGTGTCACTGGGCGCGGCGCGAAGCGCCGCTGGACACACTGATTGCGCCAGCAATTGCAACGGTACCCAGGAGGTCCCGACGGGTAGGAGTCGATGAAGTTGAAGACATGAGCTTCCGCCAATAGTGACGCTCCTCAAGCGAAGCGAACATCGGCATCAAGCGGCTTTAAAGTATCTCGATTGTGTCTTGATCGTTCTGAATTGTATCTCAGTGTATTCGCATGGAGGAAACAATTTGGTATGCGCCACTGGCGCGTGGCGAACCAAATAGCACGCCGTCGCGGTTCGCAATTTTGTAAATTTTCTCTTTTGGTTTTGAACGCCTTGATGGCGGCGGCGGCAGTCAACGTTCCTACGGCCTCCTGAAACGTATCGTCAGCAAGATTTCGAAGGCCCGCGTAGTTTCGGATGCGCCCGGTTAGGCTAAAATCACTCCCACTCGACAGTCAACTGGTCCGTCAAACCCGCGCTGGCATTGGGGTTTGCTGCGTCGAGTTTACGCCGTACCGTCACGCGTACCGTCAAGATGCGGAGTCTATCTCCGCTGCCCTTGCCAGAAATAGCTCACCAAAGATGCCGCTGCTCACTGCGAACGGTCGGCGGAGCTGCCCACCTCTCTGACATCAACGCTAATGTGGTTGCAAGCTCGGCGCGTCAACAAGAAGCTTGACCTGACAAGACCATCTGCACAGCGGAGGGCAAATAGACGGAACGCCTATCCGCCCTTCCCGTTACCCTCACTGAGGGACGCGCAATGCCGAAGAAATTCTACGCCATCGAAGTGGTTCGCCGAATTGAAGCGACCGTTGAGATAATGGTCGAAGCGCCTGACGAACATTCAGCGCATGATGCCGCGCTCGAACATCTCAAGGATCGCGGCGACGAATACAAATGGCTCAATCCCAAGTGCGAATTGATTGTGGGGTGCAAGCGAGAAATCGACACGCCCGCGATAGTGGATGTGACAGTTTAAGGAAAACGATAAGAGAAGATGGAGATGTGAACTCAGGTAAGCCAGCCAGCGAGCGGCTAATTTTCGTTAAGTTGGTCGGTCTGAGGCGCTGAAATGCTTGGCATTTCGTGGAACTATTTTTCTGGAATCTTTGGCTTGATTGCGATTTCCGATAGAATCGTGCCTGCAAGTCCCGTTGCAAGACCGAAGATGAAACCTCAAATGCGCTCTTTCCACTTATCGACTTATGTGGGTAGGCGTAACGCCTCTCGAACTGGTGTTTTCATCGTGTTGGTCCTCGTGTGGTAGCCGCACCAACATGGCGGCCGATGCACACACGATAACGTCACGACTTCACAACGTGAGACGATGCAAGGCGACGGCAGACATCCAATCGCCAACTGATTTTAAATGATTTACGCTCTCATTTCAGATAAGGCGGTAGCGCGGCGTGACCGCTCACTTCGCGATGCGTTCTTTGCTCATGCGCATCGTGGCCACCAGACCTTCGCTGGACCAGTCGAATGTGATGGCTCCCCCGAGCTGCGCAGCCATACTCCGATTTACCAATTTGCTTCCGAAGCCTTCAGGCATCGCAGAAGCCTTGATAGGCGGTCCGCCCCGTTCGGTCCAAGTGATTGCGACTTCGTCGCCATGCGCGTTGCACGACACGTCCAGCGTGCCGCTTGCGACCGATAGCGATCCGTATTTTGCTGAGTTGGTTGCCAGCTCATGGATCACCAAGGCTAGCGCCGTACTCGACGTTTCTCCAACATTCATCTTAGGTACGGAAACACGAATGCGAACGCTTGCTTCCTTTTCATCGTAAGGCGCGAGCAAAACAGAGACGAGGTCGCCGAGAAGCGCTGCCTCCGTCTTCCGACCTGGTACAGGTCGAATGAGATCCTGTGCACGCCCTAGAGCCATTAGCCGACTTGTCAGCTCATGGGCCATATCTTCTTTTGAAGCCGCCGAATGCGATGCGAACTGAGTAAGCGCAGTTGCAATGGTCAGAAGATTCTTGACCCGATGGCTCATCTCGCCCGCCAGCAGCTCGTTCGCCTCCTCCGCCTGCTTGCGTTGGGTTACATCGAGGAAAATGCCAAACATAACTCGATCAGCTATGTCCGCATCGTCGCCTTGGCCCCGAGCGGAAATCCAGCGAATGTCGCTATCGAATAAAATGCGAAAATCAATCTCGTAAGCGCCTACAATTGCTCGAGTAGCGGCAAAAGCTGACCTCACCCTTTCCAAATCGGCAGGATGGATATTCTTGGACAAAATCTCGAAAGTGATGTTCTTTTCATTTTTCGAAACATCCCAAAGGTCATATGCACGTTCGTCCATGGTGATCGCGTCCGTATCGACGTTCCAAGACCACATAGCCACGCCAGCGGCGCGGGTGGCAGCTCGCAAATGCTTTTCGTTCCACAGCGGCATGGACACTTCCTCGGAAACCATCGAGCCTTGCTTCCTTAGTTTTGAGGACGGTCTCCGTCAGGTAATCCTAGCGGTCAGCCCTGCTTAAGATGGTGATCGTCTTGCCCTGCGACCGCTCGAAAGCTACGCAAGGAAGGATCTGCGACGGTCCATTGAGCCTCAATAAAAGCCCGCAACATAAACTCTATCACTTTATCGTAGCTCAGACGAAAAAAGAGGGCCGAAGCCCTCTTTGGAAAACCTACATGCGGCCCACAGGGTGCCATTTTCCGCCGCCCCCGTGGCCGTAGCCGCCGCCTCCCCGATGACGATCAAAGCGAGGGCCATTGCCGTAACGCGGACCGTTCCGATAGCCATATCCACGTGTCTGGTAGCAACGTCCATAGCGATCGCACACTAGGCGAACCTGATCTACGTTCGTTTCGATGCCGCTGTTTGTGGTCAAGTCGAGTGGCATTGCAGAGGCGGCTTCAGTAAACGCAAACATGCCGAGAGCGGCAAGTCCAATGAGGGCAAACGAAAATTTCATTTCTTACTCCAGTATGTGCTTCATGATCACACTTGGTCACCCAAACGTGTTCGCAATAAGAGTACCGCCTACGCGGACTCTCAGTTTAGCCAGCGTGCTTAGTAGCGACGCCAGATCAGCCACTCGATCAAGTGACAGACCATCGTGCTTCGACTTCGTTGTTTAGACATGTTCACAATGACATCGTCTCTTCATGGCCCGACCGAGTACAATCTTCACGCGGCCGCAACCGAGCCAAGCGGCACATCCAGCGAGTACACAAAGCCGGAAGGTTCGTAGACAAGTTGTACCTGACCGTTCAACTGTTGGCCGAGAGACTTCATCATGCGGGTGCCGAAGCTTTGCCGGGTTGGAGGTTTGACAGCGGGACCTCCGCTTTCAGTCCAGACTAGGTGAAGCCTCTGCTTCAATTCATCTATCGTCCATCCGATTTCCACGCGGCCGAGGGGTACGGAGAGAGCACCGAATTTGGTCGTATTGGTGCACAGTTCATTGAACGTCATCGCGAGCGCAATAACCGCGCCTGAGGTAATCTTGAGATCCGGACCGTTGAAGTGGAAGCGCCTGGCCCCTTGGCTGTCGTAGGGCTCCGTCGCACTGCTGAAAGTATGAGTAAGACTTGCGCTTTCCCAACTGACCTGCATCAGCATATCGTGGGCTCTTCCCAACGCGCTCAGCCGCCCCTCCATGGCCTTCTGGCCGGCTTCGATACTGGGCGCTGCACGGAAGCTTTGCGAAGCGATCGCGCTCACGGTGGCAAGCGTATTCTTGATGCGATGATGAAGTTCGCCAAGGATCAGCTTCTGCAATTTGTCGCCGGCCTCTCGCTCCTTGGCGTCGATACCGGCCTGGATAAGTAGGGTCTCTGCATCGATGCCGGCTTGCTCCAACAACACCCGAAGGCTGTCGTTCTCCGCCGACAAGACAACCTCCTGCGCTGAGCGGACGACGGGACGGTTGCGCGATGGTGGGAAGCGTCTGGTTTGCCGGCAATTCGGTTGCGTCAGGCACAATCTTCAATGCGCCCGCGCCTACCATTTCCTGCAATTCAGCGATCATTTGGCCGACGCCGAGCGGTTTGCCAAAGAACCGACTGTCCACCGGCCGTTCCGAGTCCAAGGGCTTCACTTCACCCGAAACCAGAATGATCTTGATGGCCGGCCAGCGGTCGTGCACCGCGTGGGCCAGCTTCAAGCCGTCGAGACTGCCGGGCATTTGAATATCGGTGAACAGCACGGAAATATCCGAGCGGGACTCAAGAATCGAGATTGCTTGGTCGGCGTTGATGGCTTCGACCGGATTGAATCCCGCGTCCTCTACAATGTCGACCGCGCGCATGCGCAGAATCATCTCGTCTTCCACGACAAGAACGTTCGGCATCTGAGGAAAATCGTTCGACATGGTGACCAACCTTTTCGCAAGAGCCCGATCACTGATCAGGCCCGGCGGAGTTCGTGAAATTTTTAAGATGGCAATCGATCGACCACCTCAGCGGCTGCTGAGCGCAATGGCGTGAATCATTGCTGCGCCTTTCGAGGAAGGATAGCGAGTCAATTCGCCTCTACGTCAACGCAAGAGCGGCCTCGCGTGTTGAACGACAGACAATTACGCGGCGATTCAATCGGTCGAATTCATACAATCGGGAAACCAACGAGCTACTTATCCGTGAAGAACGTCAGCAGCACTTTACCCTTCTCGCCAATGAGGCAGAGGAATGTTCTCCTGGTATCTTTCTTACCTTTTTCAAGATAGGCATCGCCGATAACGATTGTTTTGATAAGGGTATCCTCAACTTTCGTGTTTGCCTTCGCGACCGTCATCCCGTCAACATCGAAGGATACGTCTTTGATCGACGGATTGCGCTCCCGCAGAGCAATTAAACCTGTCGATCGACACGCGTCCAACTCGGGGTTCACGGCCTGAGCCAAAGTTGGACCGACTGAGACGCCGAGAATAATCATTGCGAGAGCGAAACTTAACGTTTGTACGCGCATGTCTGGAGTCTCCAAGACCGGAAGGGCCGCACGGCGGAACCGAACGCAATCGCTTCAGCGGTTGCATTACAAGGCGTGAACGCGTGGATGGTTCCCTCATCAAATGATCAGTGCAGAGATTCAAAGAGCTCCTGTCTCAGTGCGCTCGGTAAACGGCTTTGCCCGCAGCTCTTCGGCTTCCTTCACCGCCAAACGACTTTCTCATCATCGAGAACCGCTGCGAGCTCGTTGACGATACGAAAAGCTTAGCCCCTCACGATCGGCAGCAAATCTGCTAGCAACCGCCCAGTCAAAGATGATCGACAATTTTGATGGCGCAACTTGCGGAGAGGGCCTGGCGCGCAGTCCCTGAGAGGCTCGGTACTACTCGGGCCTGTAACAGCAGCGACGACTTAGAGGAACCGCAGCGTGTTCTGATCGCTACTCCCACTCGATCGTGCCTGGCGGCTTGGAGGTCACATCATAGACCACACGGTTGACGCCCTTCACCTCATTGATGATACGGGTCGTCGTATCGCCGAGAAACTTCATATCGAACGGATAGAAATGGCGTCACGCCATCGCGTGGATGTCACCGCACGCAGGCCGACGCTACATCTCATACTCGCCTTCATTGTAGATCTGCTTACCGAGCGGACTATGACGCAAGCCGGCGAACGAAGAATTCAAGGATTTCGTCGCGCGCCTTCCGCGTCGGTTGCCCCTCTTCATCGATGAGGTGCACCGTCACGACGTTATGGGGAGTTTGCACGACTTTCTCGAAGAATTCCGGTATGTCCTTATTCGCTGCGCTGTCGGGAAGGACGCGCCCGATGAAGCGATCGCCAAGAGCTTCCTGATAGGCCGCAAAGCGCTGGGCCTTGCAGAAACGATCACCTTCGAAGCGATAGGCCATCACCGTGAGGTCTTCCTTGTCGAGACGCGCCTTCACGGCCTTCAGCTCATCCGGGGCAATTTCCAGACCCGCGTCGTCATCCAGCGGCAGTGCCGGCTGAGACAGCACAGGCGCAAGCATCGAGGACTCAAGCATCATACTGAGCGCGAAGTTGCCGGAGAAGCACATGCCGATTGCGCCCACACCCGGGCCGCCGCACTCGCTATGCGCCAGATTCGCCAGGGCCCGGAGCCACCTGGTCACCGGACTCGAACCGCCCGCGCCGAAAGCCCGGAATTCCGCGCTCACACACATTCGCTTAAAGATAGCTTGGCCGCCTTCGAGATCGATCGGCTCTCCGTCACGGCCGTACAGTGACGGCATATAGACGGTGAACCCCGCCTCTCGCACCCACCGGGCGAACCGCGCGACGTGTGGACTTATGCCCGGCAGCTCTGGAATGACGATCACCGCGGGCCCACTGCCCGAGACATGGACCATCTTGGTCGTTTCATTCAACGTGATCTTGCGCGGCAGGAAATCCTCCAGGGGATCATACGCGTTGAGATTCCTCGTCTGCATAGGCCTGTACCTTTTTGATTGGCGGGCGAACCGATCTGCCGCAGTTACTGACTGAGTATCGAGAGGCCGCGTGTGCGGCTGATGGGACTTGCATTTGAGCGATAAACGGCGTTTCCTTAAAGTGTCCGATCTGACACTTTTGAGGCGATATCAGCCAATGTTTGATTTCACGATTTTGGTCCTACCCGGCGCCTTCGCCTCCGGCGTGGGCGCAGCCTTGGACATTCTTTCGAGCGCGGCCAGCTCTCGCAAACAATGTGCGGATGCGCGCTCCCGCGATGGCGTGTGTGCTCGACGGAGAAGACGGTCGCGCTGAGTAACGGCCTCAAGATCGACGCAGCTATTCTGCCGAAGAGACCGCGATCGGACCGTTCGATCTGGTTGGTGCCGGGGCTCGGTCTCACCGACGCCGACGCAGTGTTAGGCCGCTTCTCGGAGCCGGATGCCGCCCAGGCAATCAGGGCGCTGCGGGCCCAGGCGAAGGCCGGAGGAACCATTGCGGCATCTTGTTCAGCTGTCTTCCTGCTGCATGCAGCCGGCCTGCTCACGGACAAGAGAGTGACGACAACATGGTGGCTTGGCGGCCTGCTGCAGCGGATGGAGCCGCGATGCGTCGTCGATGTCGATCAGATGGTGGTCAGCGACGGAAACATCGTCACCGGCGGAGCTGCCTTCGCCCACATTGATCTTGTGCTTCATCTGCTGCGCACGAGGTTCAGCCCATCGCTCGCCGACGCAGTGTCGCGCGCGATGGTGATCGACGGACGGCAGTCCCAGGCGCAGTACATCGTGCCGACGACGCTCGCCAATGGCAACGAGCTCGCAACCAAGCTGGTGGCGTGCTTTGAAGCGGGCGTTACCAAATCCGACCTGGCGTGGCGGAGCTCGCTGCAGAATTCTGTATGTCCAGCCGCACGCTCTCCCGCCGCATTAAGGAATCGACCGGACGTAGTGTTTCCGCCCTGCTCCAGAGCGTGCGCATCAATCGCGCGCGCATGCTTTTGGAGACCAGCAAGATGTCCGTCGAGCAGGTGGCCGAGCAGGTTGGCTATGCCGATACCACCGCGCTGCGGCGCCTTATGCGGAAGGTTACGCAAGCGACACCAAGACAGTTCAGGCCGATGGTGTTTGACCACAGGCGAGGTGCGTCATAGGCCGTCGAGGCTGTCTACGCGGCGACGACCATGTGTCGCCGGGTCGCCGCCCAGAATATTATCGCCGACAGGCTGACCGCGGCCCCAAGCAAGCAGACACCTTGCCAGCCTGCATGGGCGTAGGCGGCCGTCGTGCTGATCGCACCCAGTCCGCTGCCTACCGCGTAGAATAGCATGTACAGGCCAACCAGTCGGCTATGCGCCTCCGGCCGGGTGCGGAAGATCATGCTCTGATTGGTGACATGAAGGGCCTGGCCGCCGAGGTCGAGTAGGACAATCCCGATCACCAGCGCCCAGAGCGACCACGCCATCAGCGATAGCGGCCACCAGGCCAGTAGCAGCAGCACGAGTGCGGCCGCACTGGTTCGCTGGCCAAATCCCCGATCGGCCCATCGCCCCGCGCGCGCGGCGGCGAGCGCGCCCGCGACACCCACCAGCCCGAAGGCGCCGATGATGGTGTGGGAGAATGCATAAGGCGGCGCCCTCAACGGCAACACCAGAGCACTCCAGAAGATGCTGAAAGTCGCGAACATCAGGAGTGCGAGCATGCCCCGGATTTGCAGCACCCGTTCTTCTCGCAGCAAAGTAAACATGGAAGCAATCAGACGTGGATAGCTGGTCACGCCGCGGGCGGGTACCAGCGCCGGCAAGCGGCGCCACAGCGGCCATGCAACCGACAGCATCAGCACAGCAGCGCAGAAGTATACCCCGCGCCATCCGGCCAAGTCGCTGATGCTGCCGGCGAAAACGCGGGCCATCAGCAGGCCGATGAACACGCCACTCTGGGCCGCCCCCACGACACGGCCCTGCTCGTGGGGTGCGGCGGCACTGGCCGCGTAGGCGATCAGCCCCTGCGTCATCGCTGTACCTAACAGGCCAACGCCGAGCATGCCTGCCAGCAGCACCGATGTGGATTGCGCGCAGCCGACTACAGTGAGCGCGGCTACCAGCGCCAGCAATTGCACGGCCATCAGCCGGCGGCGATCCACAAGATCGCCCAACGGCACCAGAAGCAGCAAGGCAAACGCACAACCGACTTGTGTGGCTGTGATGACACCTCCGACTGCCGCATGGCTGATATTGAAATCCAGGGCCAACGCATCCAGCAGTGGCTGCGCGTAATAGACATTTGCGACGCTCAAGGTGCAGGTGGCCGCGAACAACAAAACGAGACTGCGAGGCATATCGCTTCGCCGTACCGGGGCAGTCGTCTTGGCGCAGTGCCGCCATCAAGCTGGGAGAGGTCGTCATCGTCGGGGGATCCGTCCAATGTAGTTGCAAAACGAAACTACTTGAACGCTAGGCGACGTGGTTTTAAATTGCAACTACTAAGGCCCGCCTCCTGGGCCTGAGGAGATGTCATGCCCGGTCGCAAATCCACGAACAACGAACCCTGCCCCGTTGCGCGCTCCGTCGATATTGTCGGCGATCGGTGGTCGCTGCTCATCGTACGGGATGCCTTTGATGGCACGCGCCGCTTCGGCGACTTCCAGCGCAGTCTCGGCGTGGCTCGCAACATCCTGTCGGACCGCCTGCGCAGCCTCGTGGACGCAGGCGTCCTGGAAACCCAGGCCGCCTCGGATGGCACCGCCTATCAGGAATACGTGCTGACGCCCAAGGGAGAGAGCCTTTTCACCGTCGTGCTGGCCCTGCGGCAATGGGGGGAGGCCCACCTATTCGCGCGCGGAGAACGCTATTCCAAGCTGATCGACAAGCGAACGGGCAAACCCATCCCGTTCATGGCGCCTAAGGCCAGTGATGGTACAGGGTTGCAAAGCGCGAGTACGGAAGTGCGCAAGCTGTCGTAGGCGTCGGCGTAGTTTCGGATACGCCCGGTTAGGCTAAAATCATTCCCACTCGATCGTGCCTGGCGGCTTGGAGGTCACGTCATAGACGACGCGGTTCACGCCCTTCACCTCGTTGATGATGCGTGTCGCCGTCTCGCCGAGGAATTTCATATCGAACGGATAGAAATCGGCGGTCATGCCATCGGTGGATGTCACGGCACGCAAGCCGACGACGTATTCATACGTCCGGCCATCGCCCATCACGCCGACGGTCTTCACCGGCAACAGCACTGCGAACGCCTGCCAGATGGTGTCGTAAAGTCCTGCCTTCCGGATCTGGTCGATATAGACAGCGTCCGCGTTGCGCAGGATGTCGAGTTTCTCAATCGTGATTTCGCCGGGGCAACGGATTGCAAGACCTGGACCCGGGAACGGATGCCGGCCGACGAACACATCCGGCAGACCAAGCTCACGGCCAAGCACACGGACTTCGTCCTTGAACAGCTCACGTAACGGTTCAACAAGCTTCATGTTCATGCGTGCCGGCAAGCCGCCGACATTGTGGTGCGACTTGATGGTCACGGACGGTCCACCGGTGAACGAGACGCTCTCGATCACGTCGGGATAGAGAGTGCCCTGCGCGAGGAAGTCCGCGCCACCGATCTTCTTCGCCTCGACATCAAACACATCGATGAACAGCCGGCCGATCGTCTTGCGCTTGACTTCAGGGTCGGTGACACCTTCCAGTTCACCAAGGAATTGCTTCGACGCATCAACATGCACCAACGGAATGTTGTAGTGATGCCGGAACAGATCGACGACCGTCTTCGCTTCGTTCAGCCGCAGCATGCCGTGATCAACGAACACACACGTGAGCTGATCGCCAATCGCTTCATGAATGAGGATGGCCGCGACGGATAAATCGACGCCGCCGGACAGGCCGCAGATCACCCGCCCCTTGCCGACCTGCGCACGGATCTTCTCGATCGCTTCCTCGCGGAAGGCACGCATGGTCCAGTCGCCCTTGAGGCCCGCAACCTTGCGCACGAAATTGCGAATGAGCTTCGCACCATCCGGCGTGTGGATGACCTCGGGGTGGAATTGCATCGCATAGAATTTGCGCTTGTCGTCGGCGATCACGGAGATCGGCGAACCCGGCGCCTTCGCAACACCGCGAAAACCGTCCGGCAGTTTCGTCACGCGGTCGCCATGGCTCATCCAGACGTCGTACTTGCCGCCCTTCTGCCAGACCCCGTCGAACAGCGTGCAGTCGTCGGTGACTTCGATGGTGGCACGCCCGAACTCGCGATGATGCCCGGCTTCGACGACACCGCCGAGCTGCTGCGCCATGGTCTGCTCGCCATAGCAAATGCCGAGCACCGGAACGCCTGCCGTGAGGATCGAGAGCGGAACAGATGGTGCATCCTTGTCCAGCACCGAAGCCGGGCCGCCGGAAAGGATGACCGCCTTCGGTTTCATGTCGCGGAACGCCGCTTCGGCCTTCTGAAACGGCACGATCTCGGAATAAACCCCATCCTCGCGGACCCGCCGCGCGATGAGCTGCGTCACCTGCGAGCCGAAATCGACGATGAGAATCTTTTCATGGACGGCCGCCACATCGGGCGTCGCCGGGCTGGTCTGGCTGTGTGCTGTCATAGGCAGGAATTACGCGAGCCGACGCCGCATCGCAATGGGTTCCTGCGCTGAATCGAGGCCCTCCACGCCTTCGCGAAGGCCGCCAGTTAAAGCTCAAGTTGAGCTTTAACCCCTGGTGAGGATCGAGGCGAAAAATCCATCAGTTCCGGTCCGACGCGGGGTCATGAGCAGCCCCTCCGCCGACTGCAGGGTCGCGGCGGCGAAATCGCCCGCCCGCTCGCCGAGCGCCGCCAATGGACATGGGAGGGCGGCACCACTTTGTATTCCGGATGGCGCGCGACGAAGGCTTTCACCTGTTCGGCGTTTTCCTGCGGCAGCACCGAACAGGTGATATAGGCGACGCGCCCCCCGGGCTTGACCAATAAAGCTGCACGATCAAGTACTTCGACCTGATCCTTGATGCGGATTTCGAGCGCGCCAGGACGCATCCGCCACTTCGCGTCCGGATTGCGCCGCCACGTCCCCGTGCCGGTGCAAGGGGCATCGATGACCACCAGGTCGGCCGATGCCTTGATATCGGCCAGTGTGTCGTCCGGTCCCTTTGGCGTGCGGACATCGGCATTGTGAATGCCGGCGCGCGACAGACGCTCGTGGATCGGAGCAAGCTGGCGCTTGTCGCGGTCCGTGGCGATCAGACGCCCCTTGCCCTGCATCATCGCCGCCAGGGCCAATGTCTTCCCACCGGCTCCCGCGCACATATCAATGACCTGCTCGCCGGGCTTGGCGCCAGTCAGCAGCGCGGCAAGCTGCGAGCCTTCGTCCTGAACCTCAATGCCGCCCTTGATAAAATCCTCTTCCGCATGAATGCCGGGATTGCGCGCATCCGCGCCCAGCTCGATGCGTATTCCCAGCGGCGACCACGGCGTCGGCTTGGCACCCAAATGGGCAATCGACGACAGCACCTTCTCACGCTTGGCCTTGAGCGTGTTGACCCGCAAATCGAGCGGCGCGCGACTGGCCATCGCGGTCGCCTCCTCCACCCGTTCGTCGCCGAACACTTGTGCAAAATGCGGATCAAGCCACTCCGGATAATCGCCCGCGACATACGTGGGCGCATCGGTCAACGAGCGCGACGTCAGCGCAGCACGTTCAGCATCCGTCAGCTGTTCAGGCGCGAACCGGTCCGCCATTGCAAAGCGCTGCGATCTCATCCGCATTGAGGCCTCGCTCAAGCTTCAGCATTCCGAGCAGCCGGGCGCGTGGCGTGTCAGCATCCATGAGATAGCCGCTCGAAGCCCGGCGACGCAGGACGTCGAAGACAAGTCCCGCAATCGCGGCACGATCACCAGAGCCTGCGAACCGATGCGCGGTGCCCCAATCCTTCAGCGCATTCGGCGCGGGAATCCGCTGTGCGTCGATGGCCGACAGAATTTCTATGGCTGCGGACAGCCGTGCAGCAGGCGTCATCTTTACTCTTCCTGAAAGGCAGCGCGACGAACGTCCAACGCCAAGTGTTGGACTAGCCGCCTGTCAGATCAGAAACAAGACGCGAATGGCAAAATAGAGCCACATCGCCAGCAAAATCAGCGCCCCGGAGATGAAAAACAGCGATCCACGGGCGTTCGCCGCAATCAGGAATCCCGCTTGAAATACCTGCAACACCACGAACACCCACGCCAGCATGACGAGGATAAGATCAGCGTGGCGCGTCTGGATCGCCAGAACGACCAATACGTAGAACAGCATCTGCAGGTGATAGGCGAACCAGTCGCCTTCCGCGGGCTTGGACCTTCCGCTTCCATTCCAAAATAGCAACAAGAAGGTCAGGCCGACCAACACGAATGTCGGCACCAAAATCATTTGAACGAGCATTGAAATCCCCAGCCTTGAAAATGCGCAACCAGGCACTTTGGTGCGGCATTCCGCGCCCAACTATCGAACCTGGTTCAACCATCAAGCGACCAATGCGTGAAAGGTTCCAATCCCCTCGCTGCGGACAATGGCTTGAGTTCACCTGATGGTTTACGTTTTTGCAATTGTCGCCGGTCTGATCGGCGCGCTGGGTGGCGGAGCCATCGGCTTCCTGGCCGCAGCCGCAACAGGCGTCAGTTCAGACGGGTTCGTCCCGTTTGTCGTGACTGTCCCGATGGCTGCAATGGGCTTCATTGCGGCAGCGGCGTTGACGATCATGTTCAAAGGTGACGTCAGGTCGCCGCGCGAGATCGCCATTCGTACGGCTGCCGTCGTGCTGATGACTGCTGTAATCGCTGTCGGGGGCTTCAATCTGCGAACCATCGCTTTTAGTCACCTTGGACTCCTGTCCAAGGTACCCGCCGCAGAGTTTGAAATCCGGTTGTCCTCTACGACGACGCCTGCCGACCGAATGGTTGTTCTCAGTTTGCCAGAGCAAGCTCAACGGGTGTTCGGGCCTAGCCTCACTGCGAACCCAAGCCTGATCGCGGAATTCGGACCATGGCATCCGGTAGAACTCACCGAAACCGTCGAGCGCAACAACGTTACAACGCAAGACGACAGCGTCGCCATTCGCTACCGCGTGCTCGAGCAAATGAGCTGACCAAAAACACATGGGGTCGTGGGGATTTATATGACCAAAGAAATTTCCGAAATTTCAATCACCAAATCATTTTCCATTTTTACGTCGGCTGCATTTATCGCAGCTGCAACGTTTGTCAGCGCCCCAGCCCACGCGGCAGCAGACAATGTCTCAATTTGCGATCGCCTCGCCGCGCACCCGGACGACAAGGACAAGCCGGCGGAAATCCAAGGCAGCTACGACATCACAAAAACTGACGTCGTCGCCGCGTTGAAGGCCTGCAAAGCCGCGGCAGCTGCTCCCGATGCACCACGCCGCATATCGTTCGAACTCGGGCGCGCACTTGAATTTAATCGACAGAACGCAGAAGCCGCGAAGGCCTATCGCAAGGCCGTCGACGCGGGCAATACGGCTGCGATGGTCGGTCTTGGAACTCTTCTCGCCAATGGCAACGGCATCAAGAAAGACGAAACCGAAGCTCGCATTCTATTCGAGAAGGCTGCGAATGCTGGCGATGTCATGGCGATGAGCAATCTCGCTGCACTCTATGGAGCAGGTATCGGCGTTGCGGTGGATTTCGCGACCTCACGCAACTGGTATGAAAAAGCTGCCGCCGCAAATTCCGGCGAAGCCATGTACCAACTCGGGTTGATGACGCAGGATGGCGATGGCAGCCAGAAGGACGATGCTGTGGCCAAAGCATGGTTCGAGAAAGCCGCTGCACAGGATCATGGCGGCGCGATCGAACGGCTGGGCGCTTATGCGGAAGAAGGCCGTGCCGGCCCGAAAGATGAGAAATCTGCGATTACGCTTTACAAGAAAGCAGCCGATCTCGGCAGTGACGAAGCGGCCGATGCGCTGAAGCGCCTGCGATGCAACTTCACGCTCAAGGATAAAGACGGAAAAGTCGTAGGCGGTCTTTGCTACGACGGGAACGATTGAACGGAACACCGAACATGTACTCTTCACCTCTCGTCAGACAAAAGGTGAAGAGTGAGAGATGAATGTCAGGCCTTGTCCGGTCCGACTCGTACAAGCTGCTTGCCGAAGTTCGCGCCCTTCAGGAGCCCCATGAAGGCCTGCGGTGCGCTTTCAATACCTTCGGTGACAAACTCGCGATGCTTCACCTTGCCTTCGCGGAGCCATTGCGACATGTCGCGAATGAAATCCGGATACAGCGCACTGAAGTCGCTGACAATAAAGCCGCGGAAATTCAGCCGTTTCACCAGAATAGCGCGCATGATTGCATTGGCCCATGGCGGCGTGGGCGTATCCTTGCCGTAGATCGTGTTGTAGTCGGCAATCAAGCCGCAGACCGGAATCCGTGAGAACGGATTCAGTAGCGGAAACACAGTATCGAACACCTTCCCGCCGACGTTCTCGAAATAAACGTCAATGCCTTTCGGACACGCTGCCTTCAGCTTGGCTGCAAGATCGGGATCGCGGTGGTCGAGACATTCGTCGAAGCCGAGTTCGTTCTTCACATAGTCGCATTTGTCTTTGCCGCCGGCGATACCGACTGCCCGCGCGCCCTTGATCCTCGCAATCTGCCCCACAGCCGAACCGACAGCGCCTGACGCCGCAGCCACCACCACCGTCTCACCCGCCTTCGGCTTCCCAATCTCGAGCAGACCCGTGTAAGCCGTCATCCCGGGCATGCCGAGGACACCGACAGCCGTCGAGATCGGTGCGTTCTTCGGGTCGACCTTGCGCAAGCCCTTGCCATCGGACACCGCATATTGCTGCCAGCCGGTGTGGGCGAGCACGATGTCCCCCTTGGCAAATCCGGAGTTGTTCGAGGCGACGACTTCGCACACGGCGCCGCCTTCCATCACGCCATCCACCGGCACAGGCGCAGAATAGGACGGCCCGTCGCTCATGCGACCACGCATATAAGGATCAAGCGACAGCCAGATCGTGCGCAGCAGCAGCTGGCCCTCGCCCGGTGTCGGTACGGGATAGTCCTCGATGCGAAAATCCGTGGCTTTGGGCTCACCCGTCGGACGGGATGCAAGAACCACACGTTTTGCTGACTGGGCCATGGCTGTTTCCTCTCTATTTTATTTAATTGTTTGCTGACACACCGGAACGAGCGCGCTCTCGACCTGATATCGGCGCGTGCAGAAATGTCAGGACGTAATTTTCGCAAGCGCCTTGTCGAAGGCCGCGGCGGCACTTGGCAGGTCCGTGAAACTTAATCCGCTGTCGGCCGGCTGCTTTTGCTTGTCCGTCGCAGTCGGGCGAATCTCGGACACCGGCTTCCCGTTCTCGAGGAATCGGCCCGGTGCGATCACGTGAAACGCGTGATCTTCGACCGGTGCATCCTTGAGCAGGAAGACACCAAGATAAACGGTGTCTTCGCCGCGGCGATAAGAGATGTAGCGTTCAACGGCAACCGAACCATCGCGCTGCATACCGCCCAACTTGGCGTAGCCTTTGGAATCAAGCAACCGATGCGCTTTGAAACCTTTTACGCCTTCCGATTTTGCTTTCGCGGTTTCCTCGGAAAGATCGTACTTACCCGCAACTTCCTTGCCGATCTCCGCAAGCTGCTCCGACATCGTGTGCTCGAACTCCTTCACGTCCGAGCGTCCCTTTGAAGGCTTGCGAGGCTTTGCAGCATTACGCTTTTCAAGCTCAACCCTGCATTTCTCAACTACGTCAGCCGCTGATTTCCGCTCGGCATTGACCAGCAGGTTTTTCAGATCCTGATTTGAAAGCGCGGCAATTCTGTCGTCTGTCCAATCAACCATGATGTTATTCTTCTCAAATTACCGCAGGCTGAGTTATCGCGGCTTCAGGATCGCAGAACGATGCGTTTATGCGCCGATACAAGTCCTCAGCCGACTTTATCAAGCAAATCAGCAATCAATGACGGCTGAAGTGTAGCGCGTTTTATCGGACGCAGGGCGGTAATTTCGACAGCGCAATCAGGCGCCGCCGGGATGATAGTTCGGGCTTTCACGGGTAATCGTGACGTCGTGAACATGACTTTCGCGCAAGCCCGCACCGGTGATGCGCACAAACTGTGCCTTTTCATGAAAATCTTTGAGGTTCTTCGCACCGACGTAGCCCATTGCCGCGCGCAAACCACCTGCGAGCTGATGCAAGACATTGGCGACCGGCCCCTTGTAAGGCACCTGGCCCTCGATACCTTCCGGCACGAGCTTGAGCGTGTCCTTGATGTCTTGCTGGAAATAACGATCCGCAGAGCCGCGCGCCATCGCGCCAACCGAACCCATGCCGCGATACGCCTTGTAAGAGCGGCCCTGCCACAGGAACACTTCGCCTGGGGTTTCGTCGGTGCCTGCCAGCAGCGAGCCGACCATGGCGATATCCGCGCCGGCCGCAAGCGCCTTGGCAAGATCGCCGGAATACTTGATGCCGCCATCGGCGATCACCGGAATGTTCGCTTTCTTTGCTGCTTCGACCGAGTCCATGATGGCGGTGAGCTGCGGCACGCCAACACCAGCAACAATTCGCGTCGTGCAAATCGAGCCCGGACCAATGCCGACCTTGACCGCATCGGCACCGGCATCGATCAACGCCTGCGTACCTTCAGCGGTTGCGACGTTACCCGCGACAACCTGGACTGCGTTGGACAATTTCTTGATGCGATTGACCGCTTCGAGCACACGCGACGAATGGCCGTGTGCGGTATCGACGACGATGACATCGACGCCGGCATCGATCAGTCTCTCGGTGCGCTCAAAACCGCCGTCGCCAACGGTTGTCGCAGCTGCGACGCGCAGGCGTCCCTGCTCGTCCTTGGAAGCCAATGGATACGCAACTGCCTTCTCAATGTCCTTCACAGTGATAAGGCCGACGCAACGATACTGATCATCCACGACCAGCAACTTCTCGATGCGGTTCTGGTGCAAAAGTCTCTTCGCTTCGGTCTGGCTGACGCCCTCTTGCACGGTGATGAGATTCTCGTGCGTCATCAGTTCGGAGACTTTTTGTTCCGGATCGGTTGCGAAACGCACGTCGCGATTGGTCAGGATGCCAACGAGCTTTCCCGGCTTTCCATAACTGCCGCCGGTCACCACCGGAACGCCGGAAATGCCGTGATCTTTCATCAATGTCAGCGCATCGACCAGTTTTGCGTCGGGAGCGATGGTCAGCGGATTCACAATCATGCCGGATTCGAACTTCTTGACCTGACGCACCTGGGCGGCCTGGCCCTCAACATCGAAGTTGCGGTGAATCACGCCGATGCCACCGGACTGCGCCATAGCAATCGCCATGCGCGCTTCGGTCACGGTATCCATCGCGGAAGCAATGATGGGGACGTTGAGCGGGATTGCGCGGGTGAGATAACTGCGAACGTCAGCGTCCGATGGCAGGACGTCAGACAGGCCGGGTTTCAGCAGCACGTCGTCGAACGTGAACGCTTCGCGAATGCCCTGATCCAGGTGTCTGATTGCCATTGCCAACTCCGTTCGGCAGCCCGCGGCTGCGATAAAAATCTCAGGATGAGCGAAATTAGGCAATGCCGTCAGCATCGCCAGAATCAAAGCCCATCGATAGGGTTGGCGGTGGTCGATAGCATGTCATGATGACGTTTCAAAGCATTTCGCACGGAAATCAGGGGTTTTTGCGCATGGGACGTCTGCAACAGGGGATCTGGCAGAAAGTTGGACCGAAACGGGTGCCTTCACGACGAGTTTATTGACCCTGCAACCGGGGACTGGCCTATCTCTGCCGGTATTCTCTCCCCGTGCGTAATTTCCCTAAATCTTTCTACAAAGCGGAGCCGATGCAGAAGGAACGCCTGATACCGCTGATCGTGGCCTGCGCGCTGTTCATGGAAAACATGGACTCGACGGTTATCGCCACTTCACTTCCGGCCATCGCCGCTGATCTCGGCACCAGCCCGTTGACGCTGAAACTCGCGATTACGTCCTACCTGCTGTCTCTCGCGGTCTTCATCCCGGCGAGCGGCTGGACCGCCGACCGCTTCGGCGCGCGGGCCGTTTTCAGCATCGCCATCGGGGTCTTCATGATCGGTTCGATCGGGTGCGCTCTGTCCACCTCGATCACCCACTTCGTGTTCGCGCGCATCCTGCAAGGCATCGGCGGCGCGATGATGACCCCGGTCGGACGCCTTGTCCTGCTGCGCTCCATCGACAAGAGCGCGCTGGTCAATGCCATGGCGTGGGTTACGGTCCCTGCCCTTGTCGGCCCGGTGATCGGCCCACCGCTCGGCGGTTTCATCACCACGTATTTTTCATGGCACTGGATCTTCCTGATCAATATTCCGATCGGGCTGCTCGGCATCTACATGGCGTTGAAATACATCGATCCGATCAAAAGCGAGAATCCGGAGCGTTTCGATTTCGTCGGTCTTGTGCTCGCTGGACTGGGCGTCGCGGGACTGGCCTTTGGATTGTCCGTCGCTGGTCTCGGCCTGCTGCCGTGGGAAGTCGTCGTCGCCCTGATCATCGGCGGCGGCGCTGCCATGGCGCTCTACCTGCGACACGCAAAACGTACCGCGTCGCCGGTGCTGGACTTTGCATTGCTGCGTCTGCCGACGCTGCGGGCCAGCGTGACCGGCGGTTTCCTGTATCGGCTCGGCATTGGCGCGCTGCCGTTCCTGCTGCCGCTTTTGATGCAAATCGGCTTCGGCTTGTCGCCATTCAAATCCGGCATGGTGACATTCGCGTCGTCGCTCGGCGCTCTCGGCATGAAGACGCTGGCCGCACGGATCATCCGCACCTTCGGCTTCCGCAACATCATGGTGATCAACGCTGTGGTGAGTTCGTTCTTCCTTGGCGCCTGCGCCCTGTTCACACCCTCCACTCCGCTTCTGTTGATCATGATCATTCTGATCGTCGGCGGCTTTTTTCGCTCGCTTCAATTCACTGCGATCAACACGTTGGCCTATGCCGACGTCGAGCCCGGGGAAATGAGCCGAGCGACCACGCTGGTGAGCGTCAATCAGCAGCTTGCAATATCGGCAGGCGTCGCGGTCGGAGCGCTGGCCGTCGAAGCCACGATGCTGCACAACCACTCAACACGAGCTCAGCGCCGGGGACTTCTGGCCGGCCTTCGTGCTGGTCGCGATCCTGTCCACGGCCTCGGCCTATTCGTTCTGGAAATTGCCTGAGGATGCCGGCCATCAGGTTTCGGGGCACAAGATCCCATCGCTCGAAGGCCCGAAAGCGCCTGAAGTCGCCGCAGCGAATCCACCCAGGAAGCGCGCGATCAGAAGCTCGGCTAACCTACTGGATGCCGCGAAACCCAAGCGCCAGCACGTAACGCTCCGACGAATCCTGCCGGCTCGCCGCCGGTTTCACGTGTTTCACCGTCGCGAAGTCCCGCTTGAGTTGCGCCAACAGCTCTGCCTCCGCGCCGCTCTGGAAAACCTTGGCGAGGAATGTGCCGCCCGGATTGAACGTTTCGGCGGCAAATGCCGCTGCGCTCTCGACCAGGCCGATGATCCGCAACTGATCCGTCTTGCGATGGCCCGTGGTGTTCGCCGCCATGTCGGACATCACGATATCTACGCCTCCGCCGACCATCGCGCGCAGCTTGTCGGGCGCTTTCTCGTCAAGAAAATCCATCTGCGCGAAGGCCACACCGGGAATTTCGGGCATTTCAAGAAGGTCGATGGCTACGACCTTTCCCTTGCCCTCCAACGAATTGACGCGCCTTGCAGCGATCTGGCTCCATCCGCCCGGAGCAGCCCCGAGATCGACCACGACCAATCCCTGCTTGAGGAAGCGATGCTTGTCGTCGATTTCCTGCAGCTTATAGGCTGCACGGGAGCGAAACCCGTCCCGCTTGGCCTGCGTCACGTAGGGGTCATTCAACTGACGTTCGAGCCAGAGTTTCGAGGACAGCTTGCGCTTGCCGCCGCTCTTGACGGTGACGTGGAGCCGTCCGGTAGTGTCTTTCGCCATAAAATCCGCTTTCAGAGCGTCCCGTCGCGCGACGCTAGCAGGGCATACGACGTTTCAGCCGCCACGTCACGGCTAGTGTCCCGGATCCAAAGTCCGCCTCATCGGGCAGCGCGCTCCGTAGGAAAAATCGGGCGAACTTCTGAACCACCACACTAGGCCGCCGGCATCATCACCCCATCCTCGCGCATCATCTCGACCAGCATGCCCTCGCGCAGGCCACGATCCGCCACCCGCAATCGAGGCAGCGGGAATGCCCTGCGGATGGCATCAAGGATGGCGCATCCGGCAAGCACCAGATCGGCGCGCTCCGTTCCAATACATGGATTGTGGGCGCGGTCCCGGTAGGTCATGGCGAGCAGGCGCTCGATGGCACAGTTCATTTCGGCGTCATTCATCCACAGTCCATCGACCTTGCGACGGTCGTAGTGCAGCAGACCGAGATGCACGCCGGCTACGGTGGTGACTGTTCCCGACGTCCCGAGCAAATGCATGTCATGGACATCGTCGCCGTACTGGTCCGCGAAGGGAGCGAGATGGCCCGCAACCTCCCCGATCATCGCCTCGTAGCACTGACGCGTCACATTGGTGCCGCCGAAACGCTCAGCGAGTGTCACGACGCCGAGCGGTAATGAGACCCATGGCCCTTTCACCGGTGGCGCATGTGCCGCCCCGGCAGCCCGTTCAATCCGGACGACCTCGGTGGATCCTCCACCGATATCGAACAGGATTGCGCCTTTTGCTTTCGAATCCAGCAATGGCGAACAACCGATCATTGCCAAGGTCGATTCAGTCTCCCGATCGACGATCTCAAGTTGGATGCCGGTCTCCCGCTCGATCAGGGCGAGGAAAGAATCGGAGTTCTCGGCCGCCCGGCAGGCTTCTGTGGCGATTGTCCGGAGGCGTTTTGCGCCCCTCGCGCGAATCTTGTCGCCACAGACACCCAGAGCCCCTACGGCGCGTGAGATTGCCGCGTCGCTGATGCGTCCCGTGGTCGAAATGCCCTCGCCCAGCCGAATGATGCGGGAAAACGAATCGATGACGCGAAACCCATCCGGCGCGACGCGCGCGATGAGCAGGCGGCAATTATTGGTGCCGAGGTCGAGAGCTGCATAGGCCGGCGATGCCACGAATACGCGATCGTGCGCGCGCTCCCGCACGTCATCATCTGCGACTGACCTTGGCAGGTCCGCGCACGGCTCGGAGCCGTGGCGCAACTGCGCTTCCTCCGCCATATCCGTCCATCTCTGCGCAGCCGACCCAGGCCGACGCGACAATTCCTGTTCAGACAGAGAGTAACAGTGTGGTGATTGGGCGCAACAGCGGTGCAGAAGGTACATACCCAATCGATCATTGTGGTTAGGGCACTGCTGCCCTATTTCAGGGATTACTTCGTCGAAAACGACGCTTTTGGGCCGAAAATCCGGCCTGTCACCGGACTTTCACATGCAAGATCACGTGTCGCGCCTCTCTGCCGAGAACAATATCGCACTGCAAAAATTTGGTGTCGGACAGCCGGTCCGCCGCAAGGAAGATGACACTCTGGTGCGGGGCAAGGGGAAGTACACCGACGATTGCAACCTGCCCGGTCAGGTCTATGCCTGGATCGTCCGAAGCTCCCATGCCCATGGCGTCATTAAGGGCATCGATACCGAAACCGCCAGGACAATGCCGGGCGTGCTTGGCGTCTGGACTGGCCGGGATCTGGCCGGCGCGGGATACAATCCCTTCACAACTGGCTTGCCGTTGAAAAGTCGTGACGGATCGCCCGTCCTGCAAACCAATCGCCCACCGCTGGTCACCGACAAGGTCCGTTTCGTCGGCGACCCGGTGGCCTTCGTCGTTGCTGCGACACTTGCGCAGGCCCGCGACGCTGCCGAAGCTGTCGTGCTGAATATTGAGCCGCTTCCCGCCGTCACGAGCGCTGAAGAAGCTGTGAAGTCCGGCGCACCACAGCTTTACGATCATATCCCAAACAACGTCGCCCTCGATTTCCATTCTGGAGATACCGCAGCGCTCGACGCCGCTTTCGCAAAAGCGTCGCACATCACACGCCTCGATATCGTCAACACGCGCCTTGCCGTTGTGGCCATGGAGCCGCGCGCAGCGCTCGCAAGCTACGACAAGAAGACTGAGCGATACACCATCGAGGTGCCGACGCAGGGCGTTGTCGGAAACCGCAATTCGCTCGCGAAGACGATGAATGTCCCGAACGAGAAGATTCATCTGCTGACCCACAATGTCGGCGGATCGTTCGGCATGAAGAACTCGAACTATCCCGAATACATCTGCATCCTGCATGCGGCGAAGGAATTGGGCCGCCCGGTCAAGTGGACGGACGAGCGTTCGACCAGTTTCCTGTCCGACAGCCACGGGCGTGCGCAGGATATCCATTGCGAACTGGCGCTTGCAGCCGACGGCGCCTTCCTGGGCGTGCGCGTGCGTGGTTACGGCAACCTCGGCGCCTACATCACCGGCGTCGCGCCGATGCCGCTGTCGCTTAACATTGCCAAGAATATCGCCAGCGTCTATCGCACGCCGCTGATTGAAGTTGATATCAAATGCGTGCTGACCAACACGACGCTGATGGGCGCGTATCGCGGCGCCGGACGCCCGGAAGCCAACTATTTCATGGAACGATTGATTGATCGCGCGGCGGATGAAATGGGCATCGATCGCCTGACATTACGCAAGCGGAATTTCGTCAAGCCCTCACAGATTCCCTATGCCGCAGCGAACGGCTTCACTTACGACAGCGGTGATTTCCCGGGTGTTTTCAGCAAGGCCATCGAACAGGCCGATGTGACCGGCTTTCCGAAGCGCAAGCGCGAGAGCCGCAAGCAAGGCAAGCTGCGCGGCATCGCTGTTGGCTCGTATCTCGAAATCACTGCCCCACCGAGTGCCGAACTCGGCAAAATTGTATTCGAGGCCGATGGCACGGTAAAAATCATCACCGGCACACTTGATTATGGTCAGGGTCATGCCACGCCTTATGCGCAGGTGCTGGCAGCGCAGCTCGGCGTGCCGTTTGACGCGATCACGCTCGAACAGAGCGATAGCGACATTGTTCACACTGGCAACGGCACCGGCGGGTCACGATCGATCACCGCAAGTGGTGCGGCGATTGTCGAGGCCTCTCAACTCGTCATACAGAAGGGCAAACAGGCGGCTGCGCATATTTTGGAAGCGTCGGAAGGCGACATCGAATTCGCAGACGGCCGGTTCACGATCGCAGGAACTGATCGCGGTATCGGCATCATGGAGCTTGCATCGAAACTACGGGACTCCAAACTGCCGGAAGGAGCTCCTGCGTCGCTCGATGTCGATCATACGATAGCCGGCGTGCCGTCGACCTTCCCAAACGGCTGCCACGTCGCCGAAGTCGAGATTGATCCGGACACGGGCGTCGTTCAGATCGTGAACTACACCGGCGTCAATGACTTCGGCACTGTGGTCAATCCGATGCTCGTTGCCGGCCAGATTCATGGCGGCGTTGCACAGGGCATTGGTCAGGCACTTATGGAGTGCGTCACCTATGATGACAAGCGGTCAGCCGGTCACAGGATCGTTCATGGACTACGCTATGCCGCGCGCGGGTGACATTCCATCAATGACGCTGGGCAATCATCCCTCGCCCGCCACATCGAATCCTCTCGGAACCAAAGGGTGTGGCGAGGCCGGCTGCGCGGGAAGCCTTGCCACGATCGTGAATGCAGCGATCGACGCGCTTTCCGACTATGGCGTGACACATCTCGATATGCCGCTGACGTCGGAAAAAATCTGGCGCGCAGTCCAGGAAGGGCGCAAATCCAAGTCAGCGTAATTCTCAAAGGCACAGCATGCCCGGGGCAACCCCGGCATGCTCGCTTGCTTCACGCCGCGATCGTTTCGCGCGGCTGATAGATCGCAACATGCTGGCAATGCGCAACCACGGTCGTGCCGTTCGCAACGATCAGGCCATCCAGTTCGACGAACTTGTGGCCCTTGCGCTCGTAGTTACCGGTGACCTTCGCGCGCACCGTCAATACGTCCTCGACCGAGGCCGTTGCGAGATAACGGATCGTGCTGCCGACGTGAATCCACGGTCCGAGAATGGCATTCTCCATCAACGCCCAGTTCATGGTGCGCAAGAGCATGCCGGTGTGGACGATCTTCTCGTTTGCATAGAGCGGATCGGTCTCCCGCACGTCGCGCAGATAGTCGAGCGAAGGTTGAGCGCCCAGCGTGTATGGCGGAATTCCCAGCCACTTCCCGGACTGGTAGGAATTGGCGTCGACCGGTGCCCGCTTGGCGACAACAGGAACGCTTTCAAAGTCATTCAGCGAAATCTTTGGGGTGTCGGACGGCATCGAAGCGTGCCCTGTCGCACACAGTTCGCCACGGCTCTCAACCTTGATGGCGATACCACCATTGGCGTCCTCGGCCGTGACCACCGCAGTCTCACCGTCATAAACCGGCTTGAGAAAGCGGCCGTCCATCAACCCGCGTTCCAGAAATGCCCGTCCCCACTTCGCCACAGGCATGTGGCTCATATAGGCGAACACGTCGACGCCGGGAACAAGACCGCCCTGAAATCCGAACCTGCGCGCGACCGAATTGTCGTGCATCTTGTTCTCGGAGTTCTTGGCGAGATTGTAGGCGGAAACGCTGTGAGGCTTGAGTTCAGTCATCGGCTTCCTCGAGATTTTCTCAATTATTGAGAAAGATGGTACGCAAAGTTCCGGTCAAGACAAGCCATCCCCGGCGCATGCCTCACAATCGGGCCAGCGCGCGTTTTGCTCGCCATTTTGGCCGCCGTGCGCTACCAGCATCCGCAATGAACCCGAACGAACCAGCTTTGACGCGCACGATCCGCATTTATGTCGATGCCGACGCATGCCCGGTGAAAGACGAGATTTATCGCGTCGCCGAGCGGCACCGGCTGCCCGTCAGCGTGGTCGCGGGCAATTTCATTCGCGTGCCGAGCGATCCACTGATCGAGCGTATTGCCGCAGGGCCGGGAATGGATGCCGCCGACGACTGGATTGCGGAACGCGCGCAGAAAGGCGATATCGTCGTGACATCCGACATCCCCCTGGCGGCTCGCTGCGTGAAGGCCGGGGCGGACGTGATTGCACCGAACGGCAAGCCCTTCTCGGAAGACTCCATCGGCATGACGCTGGCGGTGCGCAACCTGATGACTGACCTGCGCTCCAGCGGCGAAGTCACCGGTGGACCACGCTCGTTCTCACCGCGGGATCGCTCGACGTTCCTGTCTGCCCTCGATCAAACCATTCGCCGCATCCAGCGCGCGCAACAAAAGTAAAGCATCACGACGACATGGCGCCTCCCCTTATCCAATTGAAAGACATCGCGCTGACCTTCGGTGGCACGCCGTTGCTGACGAGCGTCGAACTTTCCGTGTCCGCCGGCGAGCGCGTATGTCTGATCGGACGTAATGGCTCGGGTAAGTCCACCCTGTTGAAAATTGTCGCGGGTTTGGTGGATGCGGATCGTGGCAGCCGCTTCGTGCAACCGGGTGCGACCATCCGCTATTTGCCGCAGGAGCCGGATTTCACCGGCTGTACAACGACCCTTGCCTATGTCGAAGCCGGTCTCAATTCCGGCGGCGACGATCATTATCAGGCACAATATCTTCTGGACCAGCTCGGGCTCACCGGCGCGGAAGACCCCGCGAACCTCTCAGGCGGAGAAGCCCGCCGTGCGGCGCTGGCTCGCGTTCTTGCACCCTCGCCCGATATTCTTCTCCTCGACGAACCTACCAACCATCTCGATCTCACCACCATCGAGTGGCTGGAGGGCGAACTAGCCAGCCGCCGCGGTGCTCTGGTGATGATCAGCCATGATCGGCGCTTTCTGACCAATCTCTCCCGCGCCACAGTCTGGCTCGATCGCGGCCAGACCAGACGCATCGAAAAGGGATTCGGCGCATTCGAGACTTGGCGCGACGAAGTGCTCGCTGAAGAAGAGCGGGACCAGCACAAACTCGACCGCAAGATCGTCGCTGAGGAACATTGGTTGCGCTATGGCGTATCCGGTCGTCGTAAGCGTAACGTCAAGCGACTTGGCAATCTCCATGAACTGCGGGACCAGCGCCGCGACTATCGCGGGACGGCCGGCAAAGCCAACCTCGCCGCCGCTGAAGCGGACTCCTCCGGCAAGCTCGTGGTTGAAGCCAAGCACATCGGGAAGTCTTTCGGTGAGCGCAAGATCATGGACGACTTCTCCATTCGCATCGCGCGTGGCGATCGACTCGGCATCGTTGGCCCCAACGGAGCCGGCAAGACCACCCTCATCAACCTTCTGACCGGCGCAGATACGCCAGACAGCGGCTCCATTCGCCTTGGTACCAACATCGAGATGGCGACGCTTGATCAACACCGCGAAAGCCTTGATCCGAAAACGACGTTGTCCGAGGCGCTGACCGGTGGCCGTGGCGACAGCATCATGGTCGGCGGCAAGCCGAAGCACGTCATTGGTTACATGAAAGACTTCCTGTTCTCCCAGGAACAGGCACGCACGCCGCTAGAGGTCCTGTCAGGCGGCGAACGCGGCCGACTGATGCTGGCGCGCGCGCTGGCAAAACCATCAAACCTGCTGGTGCTCGACGAACCGACCAACGATCTCGATCTCGAAACGCTGGACGTTCTTGAGGAAATGCTTGGCGACTACGACGGTACCGTCATCCTCATCAGCCATGACCGCGACTTTCTCGATCGCGTTGTAACGTCCGTGATTGCGCCAGAAGGCAACGGCAAATGGACCGAGTATGCCGGCGGTTACTCCGACATGCTGGCGCAACGCGGCGCCGATCTGAAGGAGAAGACGGTCAAGGCGATCGGGACAGGCGAGACAAAATCCGCAAAATCGGCAACGGCTTCGTCCGCCCCTGCCGCCAAGCGCCGTCTCAACTTTAACGAAAAACACGCGCTTGAGACATTGCCGAAAACCATGTCGAAGCTTCAAGCAGAGATCGCCAAACAGCAGAAACTGCTGGACGACCCTCAGCTTTATGCAAAAGATCGCAAGACCTTTGACGCAGCTTCAGCCGCAATCGCGAAAGCACAAACTGAGCTCCACGCGACCGAGGAAAAGTGGCTGGAACTGGAAATGCTGCGCGAGGAGATCGAAAGCAGCGCCTGACCGCTTTCAGTTGTCGCCATATTTTCGCAACTCGGCGTCGCGACGGGACTGAGTGGAAGCACTCTCAGCCCGACGAATGACGACATGGACCGAAGCGTCTGTGCAAACCAAGATCAGGTATCGCGCCCCAACCAAGCCAGCGCACCACGTCCTGCTGCTACGCCTGTCGCGAACGAAGCCTGAAGCAGATAGCCGCCGGTGGGCGCTTCCCAGTCGAGCATTTCGCCTGCAACAAAAACGCCAGGCATCTTGCGAAGCATGAAATGTGCATCGATCTCGTCAAACGCGATCCCACCCGCGGTGGAAATCGCCCGGTCGATGGAAGCTGTCCCGATGAGCTTGACCGGAACATCATTGATGAACCTGGCCAAATCCACCGCCGACATCACAGAGGGGTATAGTTCCGATGTAATGGTTGCTTCCTGCAGCAGCCCAATTGCAACAGGCGACAGACTTAGCTGTTTTCTCAGATATGTGGACAGCGACTGCTTGTTGCGCGGCGCGCTCAGTCGAGCAACAAGATCGGAGATGGCAAGATCAGGTCGCAATGCCACGCGTAAAGTTGCATCTCCCGAAGCATCGATGGCATCACGCAGCGGCGACGAGATCGCATATACCGCGCCGCCCTCAATCCCACCTCGCGTGATGATCACATCTCCCCGCGCGGCATGCAAACCGAACGACAACGCCACATTTTTGAGGGGCTGCCCCTCATATCGGTCACGAAACACATCCGACCAGGCGACATGGAAGCCGCAATTGGCTGGGCGAAGCGGAGCACTGGCGACTCCTTTGGATTGCAACACGTCGAGCCAGCCGCCGTCTGAGCCCAAGCGTGGCCAGCTCGCGCCGCCCAATGCGATAATGGTGGCATCAGCCGCTATTGTACGAGGACCGTTGGATGTCTCGAAGCGAGGCTCGCCCTTCTCCGTCCAGCCTGTCCAAGCATGACTCAGCGCGAACTCCACACCGAGTTGATCGAGACGGCGGAGCCATGCTCGCAACAGTGGCGAGGCCTTGAAGACCTGGGGAAACACTCGCCCGCTCGTGCCGACAAACGTCGACTGTCCAAGCCCCTCGCTCCATGCTCGCAGCGTTTGCGGCGGAAACGCTTCGATTGCCGCACGCAGATGCGGCATCGCCGCGCCATAGCGCGCGAGAAACGTATCGAGCGGCTCGCTATGGGTGAGATTGAGCCCACCACGTCCCGCCAGCAGGAATTTACGCCCAACCGACGGCATGCGGTCATAGACCGTAACGCGCGCCCCACCGGTCGCGAGGATTTCGGCGGCCATCAACCCCGCAGGGCCGGCGCCGATGACGGCGACGTTCAATTCGCTCAACCGCCCATCGGAGGCAGCTTGATGCCTGCAGCCTTCGCTGCCTGCTCAACGTACTTGTACGTCTGGAAGAACGCGCCGCCGAGATCTCGCGCTTTCGACATATCCGCGATCTTTTCAAAATTCGCTGCGACCGCGTCTGGGGTCCACTCCGACTGCGGAAGATTGAGACCTTCAGTCTCGACGATCTTGATCACCGCGAATGAGCCTGCACCCGCACCCATGATGGTGCGTGTCGGCGCATCTTCGCTGAGAAGATACATCACGGCGGGAGTGATCGCTTCCGGCTTCATCAGTGCCAGCACATCCGGCGGGATCAGGCCTTCGGTCATACGCGTTGCTGCCGTCGGCGAGATCGTGTTGACGCGGATGTTGGTCTTGCGGCCTTCCTCGGCCAGCACGTTCATCAGCCCGACGATACCGGCTTTCGCGGCGCCATAATTGGCCTGTCCAAAGTTACCGAACATACCGGACGAGGACGTGGTGACCACGATGCGACCGTAGTTACGTTCGCGCATGCCATCCCACACGGCTTTGCAGCAGTTGAAGGTGCCGGTGAGATGCACGCTCACGACTTTGGCGAAATCGTCCGGCTCCATCTTGCCGAACGACTTGTCGCGCAGAATGCCGGCATTGGCGACCATGAGATCGACACTGCCCCACTTCGCGGTCGCCTGTGCGACCATGTCCTTGACCTGCTCGTAGCTGGAAACGTCGGCGCCATTCACCATGGCTTCGCCGCCGGCCTTGCGAATTTCCTCCACGACCACCTCAGCAGGGCTCACTGAACCGCCGCTGCCATCGCGTGCCGCGCCCATATCATTCACAACGACGCGAGCGCCGAGTTTGGCCAACCCAAGCGCGTGCGCGCGTCCAAGGCCTGCGCCCGCGCCAGTGACGATCGCAACGCGTCCATCGAACCTGATTGCCATGGTCGTTATCCTTCTGAGTTCGAATTAATTGAAGACGTGCAGCGCGAGCCAGTCAGCGACCAGGGCGGGCTTTTGCTCGTTCTCGATTTCAAGCGTTACTGCCGTGCGCGCCAGCAATTCCTTCGGCGCGCGCATGGTCGCTTCCGACATTGCGAACCGCGCGCGCACGCGTGAACCGGCGCGCACAGGTGTTAGAAACCTTACCTTGTCGAATCCGTAATTGATCGACATGGCCGTATTGTTGAGCGTCGGCATCGCTTCATACGCCATGGCAGACAGCAAAGACAGCGACAGGAAACCATGTGCGATGGTTCCGCCGAATGGCGTCTCGCGCTTCGCGCGTTCAGGATCGATATGGATAAACTGATGGTCGTTGGTCGCATGGGCAAACTGGTCAATCTGCTTCTGGTCGACTGTATGCCATCCTGATACGCCAAGCTCGGTGCCTGCGAGTTTCAGGTAGTCCTCGCGATCCATTGCAACGCCCATCATGTCCCCTCTGAGGTTGAACCGGTTTGGCTCATTCCACAGAACGGCGTTGGGGCCAAGCGAAAACTTCACTTGCAACTGTCGGGCACACCTGCGGATTCGTCATGCGACGAAAGTCAGAGGCGGTATTACAGCTATCTCGTACCCACAGCGAAAGGCTACGTTTCAATCGCCGCTGACCAATAAGGCATTCAGCCAATCGCCTCAGCTGCGCCGCTTAGCGCCCGCCGGTCTGCAACTCCGGGAAATCTTCTTCCCGGAACTCATGACCTCGCATGGGATCCTTGCGATCGTCTTCGTGCTCCAGACGACGAAGCTGCACGCGGCGGATTTTGCCGGAAATGGTCTTGGGCAATTCCGTCACCAGTTCGATACGACGAATCCGCTTGAACGGTGCAAGGCGGGAATGTGTGTACTGGAAGATGGACAACGCAATCTCGCGCGAGATGGCAGTACCTGCGACCAGCGATACATAAGCTTTTGGAAGCGCAAGACGGATCGGATCCGGCGTCGGCACCACCGCAGCTTCGGCAACCGCGTCATGCTCAAGGAGCACGCTCTCAAGCTCGAAAGGGCTGATGCGATAATCGGACGATTTGAAGACATCGTCGGAACGACCAACGAACGTGAGGTAGCCGTCGTCGTCAAGAAAGGCCACGTCTCCCGTTCGATAAGTATCGCCGTCGGCACCTTTCGGTTTGCCGTCGTCGCCCTGGTACCCCAACATCAGACCCGCGGGGCGATCGTCACCGAGCACAAGGCGTATTTCGCCTTCTTTCGCCGGTTTCCCGTCCGCATCCGTCACCCTGACCTTGTAGCCCGGCAATGGCCGTCCCATCGATCCGACCTTCACCAATTGTCCCGGTGAGTTGCCGGCAAGTGCGGTCGTTTCGGTCTGACCGTAGCCGTCCCGAATTGTCAGCCCCCATGCAGCCTTCACCTGATCAATGACTTCCGGATTGAGCGGTTCGCCTGCGCCACAGACCTCGCGCACTGAATTCTTGTAGTCCGCGAGCTGCTCCTGAATGAACAGTCGCCAGACGGTCGGCGGTGCGCACAACGTTGTCACGCCACAGCGAGCGACGGTCGCGAGCAAGCTCTTGGCGTCGAAACGCGGTTGATTGCAAATGAAGATCGTCGCGCCAGCGTTCCACGGCGAGAAGAAGCAGCTCCAAGCATGCTTGGCCCATCCCGGCGAAGAGATATTCAGATGGATGTCACCGGGTTGCAAGCCGAGCCAGTACATCGTCGAGAGTGACCCAACCGGGTAACTGCGATGGCTGTGCAACACGAGCTTCGGTTTCGCCGTGGTGCCGGATGTAAAATACAGCAGCATCGGATCGTCCACACCCGTCGGCCCGTCCGGCGTGAAGATTTCTGGATAATTGACGGCACTCTCAAAACGCTGCCAGCCATCATGATCGGACGTCGCCGCGACGACGATTCGCGTGAATTCGGCTCCCCCAAGGCCTTCGAACTTGGCGACCTGATCCTGCGAGGCCACCACCACCTTCGCCTTGCCGCGATCGAGCCGATCACGGAGCTCATCGGCCGTTAGCAACGTTGTTGCCGGAATGATCACAACGCCGAGCTTCATGGCGGCAAGCATTGTCTCCCACAACGGTACGACATTGCCGAGCAGGAGCAGCAAATGGTCGCCGCGCTTAAGCCCGAGGTCGCGGAAGAAATTCGCGGTCTGGTTCGATCGGCGCGAGAGTGCGTCGAACGTCAGCTTGGTTTCGGTGTTCGTCGCAGCATCGACAATCCAGAGTGCGGTACGGTCCCTGCTCTCTGGATCTTTAGCCAAGCCGGCGTCGAACCAATCGAGCGCCCAATTGAAGTGCGTCTCGTCGGGCCAGCGGAAATCCGCAACGGCCGTGTTGTAATCAGTGCGATGTTTGAGGAGGAAAGCGCGCGCGTCCTGGAACGTCGTCATCGCGACCTCCTACTTCGCAAGATGCCGCACGTGCTTGATAATTCCTGAAAAATCGACTCCCCCGTGCCCAGCTTTTTCGAAAGCGTCATAGATGCTTTCAGCATGCGCGCCGAGCGGCGTGACAGCTCCCGCAGCCTTCGCAGCCTCCTGAGCCAACCGAAGATCCTTCAGCATCAGAGCTGCAGCAAATCCCGGCTTGTAGTCATTGTTCGCCGGCGAGGCAGGAACCGGACCCGGTACTGGACAATAGCTTGTCAGCGACCAGCATTGGCCTGACGATGTCGATGCCACGTCGAACAATGCCTGATGCGAAAGACCAAGCTTCTCGGCGAGAGCGAACGCCTCCGACACACCAATCATCGAGATGCCGAGGATCATGTTGTTGCAAATCTTGGCAGCCTGCCCTGCGCCTGCCTCGCCGCAATGTACGACCTTCTTGCCCATATTTTCCAGAACGGGCTTGGCGTCCTCGAAGGCCTTGGCCTGACCGCCAGCCATGAACGTCAACGTCGCATTTTTCGCGCCGCCGGTGCCGCCAGAGACCGGCGCATCGATCGAAGGCAAGTTATGTTCGGTTGCGTGGGCGTGCGCGAGGCGCGCGCTTTCCACATCAATGGTCGAACAATCGATCATCAACGTGTTCTTACCGACTAGGGGGACGATTTCCTTCCACACACTTAAAACGTGTTTGCCTGCGGGCAACATGGTGATGACGATTTCCGCATTCTTTACCGCATCTGCCGCACTGGCCGCGATGCTGACACCATCCGCCTTCGCAGCATCCTTGGAGGCTTGCACGAGATCAAACCCCTGAACCTTATGTCCAGCCTTCACGAGGTTGGCAGCCATTGGGCCGCCCATATTGCCCAGACCGATGAACGCGATGCTTGCCATGT
Source organism: uncultured Alphaproteobacteria bacterium (assembly GCA_963751855.1). GTDB lineage: Bacteria > Pseudomonadota > Alphaproteobacteria > Rhizobiales > Xanthobacteraceae > Afipia. Next base: position 237,978 of record CAVVWF010000003.1, read on the forward strand.
TTTTTCCCTCGTCTTTGATTTTGGAGATCAGTCTGGAAACACCAACTGATATTTCTGATGCGGAACAAAGTATTTTGCGACCATCTCCGGCGTCACGTCTTCCAGGCGCGCAGGCGACCACTTCGGGTTGCGATCTTTGTCGATCACCGCGGCGCGAACGCCCTCGATGAACTCGGCGCTTTCGAAAACGACGAGAGCCGCGCCATATTCGCGAACAAGGCATTCCTTCAGTGATTTGGACGAACGGCCGAGCCGCAGCAGCTTGAGCGTCACCTTGAGTCCAATCGGCGACTTGTCGGATAGCGCCTTCAATGTCGCCAGCGCAAACTCGGAGCCGTCTTGCTTCAAGGCTGCGACGATCTCTTCCATCGAGTTCGAAGGCAAAGAAACGATCGATCTGTCCGCGATGCTGCTCAATCGGCGCAACGATGTTCTGTCCGGCGAAACGCTGCGTGATCGCGCGAACATCGTTCGCACTCGCGCGCAACGGCGCATTGGTCAATGCGTCACGCAATGCCGGCCAATCGCCGGAAGCAATCAATACGTCGGCAACGCCCGTATATATCGCGTCCGCACCACCCATCGGTTGCCCGGTCAGCGCGTAGTAAGTACCGAGTTCACCAGGTGTGTGCGACAAAAGCCATGTGCCGCCGACGTCGGGAAAGAAGCCAAGGCCGACTTCGGGCATCGCGATCTTGGTCTTTTCCGTCACGATCCGATGTGGGCCATGCGCCGAAAGGCCAACGCCGCCGCCCATGACCAAGCCATCCATGTACGCGACATACGGCTTCGAAAACACCGGAATGCGTGCATTCAGGATGTATTCTTCGCGCCAAAATATAGCGCCGAGATCGCCGCCAGCTTTTGCGCTCTCATAAAGTCCGCGAATATCGCCGCCGGCGCAAAGTCCACGCTCGCCGGCGCCTTCAAGCAGCACCAGCGACACGCCCGGATCGGCTTCAAAGGCATCGAGCGCCGCGACAATGCCGCGCGTCATTTCCAGCGTCAGAGCATTGATGGCCTTCGGACGATTGAGGCGGAGAATTCCCGCGGCTCCTTCGCGACGAACGACCAGATCCCCGTCGGAGTTGTTCACTGCGGCAAGAGGCGCGTTCATCGCGCCGCCTCGATCAGCTTTCGTGAAATGATCAGCCGCATGATTTCGTTCGTGCCTTCCAGAATTTGATGCACGCGCAGGTCCCTTACGATCTTCTCAATGCCGTATTCGGAAAGATAGCCATAACCGCCATGCAGTTGCAGCGCCTGATTGGCGACTTCAAATCCGACATCAGTGCCGAAGCGCTTGGCCATCGCACACAGCATGGTCGCGTCCGGATCCTTGCGGTCGAGCGCCGCCGCCGCCCGCCATAAAAACGTGCGCGCAGCTTCCAACTCCGTCGCCATATCTGCCAGTCGAAACTGTAAGGCCTGGAATTCGTCGAGACGTTTTCCGAACGCCTTGCGCTCTCTCATGTATGCAAGCGACTTGTCGAGTGCGGACTGGGCACCTCCCAGCGAACAGGCCGCAATGTTCAGCCGACCGCCATCAAGGCCCGCCATTGCGATCTTGAAGCCGATACCTTCGTCGCCGAGGCGGTTGGCAACCGGTACGCGCGCGTTCTCGAAGATCACAGCCCGGGTTGGCTGCGCATTCCAGCCCATCTTGCGCTCGTTGGCGCCGAACGACACTCCGGGCGTATCACCCTCGATCACAAGTGTGGAAATGCCTGACGGGCCGTCACCGCCGGTGCGGACCATAGCGACGTAGAGGTCGCCTTTGCCTGCCCCGGAGATAAACTGCTTCTGGCCGTTGAGGACGTAGTGATCGCCGTCACGAACTGCACGCGTACTGAGTGCCGCAGCGTCCGAGCCGGAACCCGGTTCAGTGAGGCAATAGCTTGCAAGAAGCTCCATGGTACAGAGGCGCGGCAACCATTCACGCCTCTGGGCCTCGGACCCGTAGGCGTCGATCATCCACGCCGACATGTTGTGGATCGAGATGAACGCCGACACCGTCGGACATCCCATCGCCAGCGCCTCGAAGATCAGCGCGGCATCGAAACGCGTAAGTGCGGAACCACCCACATCGTCGCGGATATAGATACCACCGATCCCCAACGCCGCCGCTTCGCGCATCACGTCGACGGGGAAAAACTTTTCCTCGTCCCACTTGATGGCGAAGGGCGCAATCTTCTCAGCCGCGAATTCGCGAGCCATGTCGCGAACCGCGGTCTGATCTTCAGTGAGTGCGAACTGCATCAGCGCCCGCCTCGCCTGCCGTTAGCTTGTCGGCATCGCGAACTGAGCACCTTCCTTGACGCCGGATGGCCAGCGCGAGGTGACAGTTTTGGTCTTGGTATAGAAGCGTACTGCGTCCGGCCCGTACTGGTTGAGGTCGCCGAAACCCGACTTCTTCCAGCCACCGAACGTGTAATAAGCCACTGGCACCGGAATTGGCACATTGATGCCGACCATACCCACATTGACCTTGGCGGCGAACTCGCGTGCCGCGTCACCATCGCGGGTGAAAATCGCGACACCATTACCGTAGTCGTGATCAGACGGCAGAGCGAGCGCTTCGTCGAAATCATTGGCGCGCACAACGGAAAGCACGGGGCCGAAGATCTCTTCCTTGTAAATGCGCATGTCCTTGGTGACGTTGTCGAACAGACAACCACCCATGTAGAAGCCGTTCTCATAACCCTGCATCTTGAAGCCACGGCCGTCGACAGCCAACTTGGCGCCTTCCTTGATGCCGATTTCGACGTAGTCCCTTACGCGATCGAGTGCCGCCTTGGTGACAAGCGGACCGTAGTCAGCAGTTGGATCGGTCGAAAGACCGATTTTGAGATTTTCGACCCGCGGAATGAGCTTTTCCATCAGACGATCGGCGGTCGTCTTGCCCACCGGGACTGCGACCGAAACCGCCATGCAGCGCTCTCCGGCTGCACCATAACCGGCACCAACCAAGGCGTCGACGGTCTGATCCATGTCGGCGTCCGGCATGATGATCAGATGATTCTTCGCACCACCAAAGCACTGGGCGCGCTTGCCTGCTGCGGCAGCGCGTTCGTAGATGTACTGTGCAATTGCAGAGGAGCCGACGAAACCGACCGCAGCGATGTCGCGATCGTCAAGAATTGCATCCACCAATTCCTTGTCGCCGTTGACGACGTTGAGTACACCCGGCGGCAATCCCGCTTCGATCATCAATTCAGCGAGCTTCATCGGAACGCCCGGATCGCGCTCCGACGGCTTGAGAATAAAGGTATTGCCGCAGGCAATCGCCGGAGCGAATTTCCACATCGGGATCATCGCCGGGAAATTAAACGGCGTAATGCCGGCCACGACACCGAGCGGCTGCCGCATTGAGTAGAGGTCAATGCCGGGGCCCGCTCCTTCGGTATATTCACCCTTCATCAAGTGCGGAATACCGAGCGCAAACTCGACCACCTCAACGCCACGCAGAATATCGCCCTTGGCGTCCGGAACAGTCTTACCGTGCTCGCGGGCGAGCAGGTCGGCTAGAGCGTTGTTATCCCGCGCGACCAGCTCCAGAAATTTCATCAGAACACGGACGCGACGCTGTGGGTTCGTCGCCGCCCATGCCGGCTGCGCTGCCTTGGCGTTCTCCACCGCAGCGCGCAATTCCGCTTTGGATGCGAGTGCAACCTGGGCCTGAACGTCACCCGTCATGGGTTCGAAAACGTCGGCGAAACGGCCTGACGTGCCCTTAACGTGTTTGCCGCCGATAAAGTGCCCGATCGATCGCATGCGTAACCTCCAAAAAACGAAAACCGTGAGGCTTTTTAGCACCGTCCGGTGAGAAAATGGAACGGGGTTCTATGCACAGCTCGGTCGCACATAACGCAAAGAACGATGTTGATAATGCACGTCTTTTTCCGGACGGAGGTCCTTTTCGTGCCGGCAACAATTCACACGAATGATCGATTGATCAATAAAAAATGAACAATTGGTCTCAAGAGCGAACGGCAGCGCCCTCGGCGGCCCCCTTCGCCGCAGGTTTGCGCGTTCGCGGCTTGGACGCGTTTTCGGCCCTCTGTGCCGCAGAACGCCCCGCATCGAGGATTTCCTCCGAAAGGTCACCCGTCCCCGCCATCCGGGCCATCAACAACGCGCCCATCATGGTCGCGAGCGCTCCGATGGCATCCCGCCGTGCAGCCTTCTTCGTCGGTCCGGGCATCTGGCCGGCGACAATGTCGATCATATCCTCAAGTTTAGCCGCGACCGCCTTGCGAATTTTCGGATTAGCCCGAGAAACTTCGGCGCCCAGCGCTGGGAGAGCGCAACCGTTCCCGATGTCGTCGCGGTGAGCGGCGGTCAAATATCCATTTACGACCGCCGCGAGCTCCTTGCCTTCCGGCGCTTCATCTGCCCGCTTGCGCCAGCGCTTTGCCGCCTGCTCCATCGCATGGACAAAAGCTTCGCCGATCAGAGCGTCGCGCGATGGGAAATGCGCATAAAAACCACCATGCGTAAGGCCGGCCTCTTTCATGAGTTCGGCCACGCCGAGGTTCGCCGCACCACGTTCGCGCAACCGCACCGAAGCGTTCTTTACAATCCGCTCGTGCGTTTCCGTCTTATGGTCTTTTGAATAGCGCATCGGCGCCTCATCATAATATGTCGATGGTCATATATAGCACGATTTGCCACACAAATGAGGTTTCTGAGCAAAATGGCTGCCATGCAAGTCATTTGACAAAGGAATGCGATCGCGCACCATCGCACTGCCTTCCCACTCTTCAACAATCAAGTTCCGGTAACATGCAAACGATCAACGACTATTGCGACGTGGAGCGCCGCGACAACGGCGTTGCACAATTGACCATCCGCAACGCCGGCTCTCTCAATATCGTCAACTCACCGGTTATCCGTGGGGTTCGCGAGGGATTGGAAGCACTCGCGAAAGACAGCGGGATTCGCGTCCTGATCCTGGCGGGGTCAGGCGAGAAAAGCTTCATTGGTGGGGCGGATATCAAGGAAATGGTGACGCTGGATCAGGCTTCAGCGGAGATCTTCATCAAGGGGCTGCGGGACCTTTGCGAAGCCATCAGACAGTTCCCATCGCCGGTGATTGCACGCTTAAAGGGGTGGTGCCTCGGCGGAGGACTTGAAGTCGCGGCAGCCTGTGACTTGCGTGTTGCAGCGCAAGACGCGAAATTTGCCATGCCGGAAGTGAAAGTCGGAATTCCGTCGGTGATTCACGCGGCATTGCTGCCGCGGCTGATCGGCTGGGGCCGCGCGCGCTGGCTGATTCTGACAGGCGCGACCATCGACGCTTCGACTGCTCTCGATTGGGGGCTTGTCGATCAGGTGGCGCCGGAGGCAGACCTCGATTCCGCCATCACAGCCGTGGCCTTGTCGATCGCCGAATGCGGACCGGAAGCGATGCGCAGCCAGAAGGCTTTGCTGAAACAATGGGAAGAACTGCCGCTGACGGAATCTGTGAATCTGAGCGTTGGCGTTTTCGGCCAAGCATTCCTGACCGGCGAACCCCAACGTCACATGAGGGCCTTCCTTGACAAGAAGAAATGATCAAGGCCTGCCGCGATCGGCGAACGGTCTGTTTTAAACGGAACTCACGGTTGTTCCGCAGACTTTTACAATCCTGTTTTATTATGCGACTGCGGATTGCAATTCCCACATCCTTTCATATGATATCCATCATCTAAATCGCAATGCCCTGCCTGCGTGCCGGCAACAGGAGAGCTTCATGTCAACGTCAGATCCCGTCGTCATCGTGTCCGCTGCGCGCACACCGCTGGGCCGCTTTCAAGGTGAGCTTTCACCGTTCAGCGCTCACAATCTGGGTTCGCACGCCATCGGCGCGGCCCTTGAGCGCGCCAAGCTCTCTCCAGATCGGATCGACGAAGTGTTTATGGGCTGCGTTCTTCCTGCCGGCCAAGGCCAGGCCCCTGCCCGCCAGGCGGCGCGCGGCGCAAAATTGCCGGACGGCACCGGTGCAACCACCATCAACAAGGTGTGTGGTTCCGGCATGAAAGCAACCATGCTGGCGCACGACATCATCAATGCCGGTTCGGCCGAAATCGTCGTCGCCGGGGGCATGGAAAGCATGACCAACGCCCCGTACTTGCTGGCAAAAGCGCGTGGCGGATACCGTGTCGGGCATGACCGCATCATTGATCATATGCTGATGGACGGCCTCGAGGATGCTTACGAGACCGGCCGCTCGATGGGCGACTTTGGCGAAGCCACCGCGGAGACCTATCAATTCACACGCAAGGATCAGGACGAGTACGCGATCGAGACCCTGACCCGTGCGCGCAAGGCGGTCGAAGGTGGCGCGTTCAAAAATGAGATCGCGCCTATTTCCGTGAAGGAAAAGGCCGGCGTTCGCGTGGTCGAAAACGACGAACATCCGCTGAAGGTCGATCCGGCAAAAATTCCCAACCTGAAACCGGCGTTTCGGGCAAACGGCACGATTACGCCTGCGGCCTCTTCGGCCAATGCGGACGGCGCTGCGGCGCTAGTGCTCACGCGGCGTTCGATTGCCGAACGCGAGGGCTTGCCGATCATGGCCGAGATCAAAGGCCACTCCACTCATAGCCAGGAGCCGGCGTGGTTCACCACCGCACCTATTCCAGCCATCAGGAAGCTATTGGACAAGATCGGCTGGAGCGTCGACGACGTCGATCTGTTCGAAATCAACGAGGCTTTCGCTGTCGTGCCGATGGCAGCGGCCCGCGATCTCGGAATTCCGCGCGACAAGCTGAATATCAATGGTGGCGCCTGCGCCCTCGGTCATCCGATCGGAGCAACTGGTGCCCGACTGATTGTTACGCTGCTCCATGCAATGGAAAAGAACAACGTCAGCCGGGGTATCGCGTCTCTGTGTATCGGCGGCGGCGAAGCTACTGCCATCGCGGTCGAGCGTAAAACGCACTAATTCCATTGCGTAGCCTTCTGACCAGGATTCGCCGGGCTTCAGACCCGGCGGGCGGTCAGGATTATGTCTGACAACAGGGTCATAACGTCGTGAAACAGAACAGCACCATGCGCCGAATTGTCGTCACCGGAATGGGGGCAGTTTCCCCGCTAGGGTGCGGCGTCGAAGGCAATTGGTCACGTCTTATCGCTGGCAAATCTGGCATCCGCGCGCTCTCAGACAATATCGTCGGCGACCTGCCGGCGAAAGCTTGTGGCGTTGTTCCCGATATCGTCGGCGATCCGGAGTTCGGCTTTGATGCAGATCGTGCAATCGCCCGAAAAGATCAAAAGAAAATGGATCGCTTCATCCAGTTCGCGATGATGGCTGCCGACGAAGCGATTGCGCAGGCTGGATGGACACCGGATAACGCTCAAGCCCGTGAGCGGACAGCGACAATCATCGCATCTGGAGTTGGCGGGTTTCCCGCCATCGTCGATGCAGTCCGGACCACCGATGAACGCGGCGTGCGCCGCCTCTCGCCCTTCACCGTACCGTCGTTTCTTGTCAATCTTGCCGCGGGACAGGTTGCAATCCGCCACGGATTCAAGGGACCGCTGGGTGCGCCGGTAACGGCCTGCGCGGCCGGTGTGCAGGCGATCGGTGATGGTGCCCGTCTTATTCGCGCTGGTGAGGCCGATGTCGTGGTTTGCGGCGGAGCCGAAGCCTGTATCGATCGAGTCAGCCTTGGCGCATTCGCCGCTGCCCGCGCGCTTTCAACCAACTTCAATGACGAACCTCAACGCGCCTCCCGTCCCTTCGACAAGGATCGCGATGGCTTTGTGATGGGTGAAGGCGCCGGCATTCTCGTCATCGAGACACTCGATCACGCGCTACATCGCGGTGCGACGCCGATTGCCGAACTCATCGGATACGGCACCACCTCCGATGCCTATCATATGACCGCGGGGCCGGAAGACGGTGACGGTGCCCGCCGTGCAATGGAAATTGCGCTGCGCCAGGCAGGAATTTCACCCATTGAAGTCCAGCATCTCAACGCCCACGCTACGTCCACACCGGTCGGCGACAATGGCGAATTGGCTGCGATCAAGGCCTTATTCGGTGCCGAGGGAAGGGTCGCAGTGAGTGCGACCAAATCCGCGACCGGTCATTTGCTCGGCGCAGCCGGCGGTCTCGAGGCTATTTTCTCGGTGCTTGCGCTGCGCGACCAAATCGCGCCCCCTACACTTAACCTCGACCATCCGGATGCAGCTGCCGAAGGAATCGATCTTGTGCGCGATGCCGCACGACCGATGGCCATAGAGCATGTGCTGTCGAACGGCTTTGGATTTGGTGGCGTAAATGCCAGCGTCTTGTTCCGCGCATGGTGACCAACGCGTGATCAGCTTGCGATCATGTCCTTCACGCGTTGCAGAAACTTCTCCACGTCGAACGGCTTCGTCATCATGTCCATGCCGGGCAGGAGGAAACCCCTCGCCATCGCCACGTTCTCCGCGTAACCGGTAATAAAAAGTATCTTCAAACTCGGTCTCAGCTCCCGCGCCTGATCGCCCAGATCGCGCCCGTTCATTCCCGGCAAGCCTACGTCCGTCACCAACAGGTCAATACGTTGATCGAGCTTGAGAACGTGTAGACCCGACGGACCATCCACCGCCTCCAGCGTTTGATAGCCTTGATCCTGCAGCATTTCGAGAATGACGCTGCGGACGACGGGTTCGTCTTCGACCACAAGCACAGTTTCACCTGATGCCTGGTGTTCGCCGATCATGTTCAATCCGGCTGTTTCAGCCAATGAATCGCCATGGTGGCGCGGCAAATAGATTTTGACCGACGTGCCATGTCCGAGCTTGCTATCTATCACGACATGGCCGTTCGATTGTCTTGCGAAGCCGTAAATCATTGAAAGGCCGAGCCCAGTCCCCTGCCCGATCGGCTTGGTCGTGAAGAACGGATCGAACGCTCGTGCCACAACTTCGGCAGCCATTCCCGCGCCAGTATCGATCACATCGATGCAGATATAGTCCCCAGGTGAAAGAGCGGGATTGCTTTCCAGCACGCCATCAAGGCGCACATTTTTTGTCCTGATCGTCAACCGCCCGCCATCGGGCATTGCATCGCGGGCGTTGATGGCGAGATTGAGCAGCCCGCTCTCGAGCTGATTGGGATCGCACAAGGTGCACCATAGCTTACTCGATGGAACGATCTCGAGGTTGATGCCCTCGCCGATTGTTCGACGCAACAAATCCTCAAGCGAAGCGATGAGTTGGTTGGCGTCCACTGACTTCGGGCTGAGCGGCTGTCGCCGAGCAAAAGCCAATAATCGGTGTGTCAGCGCCGCCGCACGGTTTGCCGAAGTCATCGCCGCGCCGATGTAACGCTCGATACTGTCAGTACGGCCCTTGTTCAACTTCGCCTTCATCAAATCCAGCGAACCGACAATTCCCGTCAGCAGATTATTGAAATCGTGGGCAATGCCGCCAGTCAGCTGACCAACAGCTTCCATCTTCTGCGATTGGCGCAATGCCTCTTCCGTCGCCTTCAGTCTTTCGGCGGCAGCCATTTCATCGGTCACATCACGCGCGACCGCATAAATCTGGTTTGCATCAGGAACAGCCGTCCACGACAGCCAACGATAGCCCCCATCTTTGTGACGCACGCGGCCCTCAAATTTGAGCGTCGGGTTGCCGCGGTTGAGGCTGTCAAGTTCGGCAAGTGCTTTCTCCCGATCGTCGGGATGCTCCAGCCATTCCGATTTTCTGTTGAGTAGTTCCTGTTCGGTCCAGCCCAGCGTCTTGGTCCAGGCCGGATTGATGCTTCGCAACGTTCCGTCAAGATCCGCGACCAGCAAAAGATCCTGCGATACATTCCAGATACGATCACGCTCGCGGGTCTTTTCCAGCACCCGCTCAGCAAGGGTAGCATTCAGCGCGGCCAGTTCCGCCGACGTTGTTTTCTGATCATGTACATCTGTGTTGGTGCCGATCCAGCGAATGATCTGCCCATGCTCATCGCGTGCAGGAACCGCTCGTCCGAGAAACCAACGATAAACACCGTCATTCCTGCGCAGACGAAATTCGACCTCATAGGCATCGCCAATCTCAAGGGCGCGTCCCCACGCTGCCAAGGTCGTCGACAGGTCGTCAGGATGAATAATCTTAATCCATTTTCTTCCGTCGAGTTCACCCACTGCGGCTCCGACGTATTCGTAAACGCGCGGATTGAACCAGGTCGCCCTTCCGTCGAGTTTGGCCGTCCAAACATGGTGAGGCACAGCGTCAGCCAGCGTTCGGAATTCTTCTTCGCTTTCCCGCAGCGCCTTCTCTGCCATCACCTGTTCGGTGACGTCGGCGTGGGCACCGACCAGCCGTAATGGCTCTCCGTTACCGTCACGCTCGATCATTGACTTTACCGAAATCCAGCGTACCTGCCCATCACTTGGCCTAATGATGCGGTACATAGCCGTATAGTCGCGGACATCACCTTTGATGGCATCGCGAAATTGTTGCTCGGCTGCGGCGCGATCGTCGGGATGAATTCGTCTCACCCAATCCTCGTGCGTTTCGTTCGACGCGTCGGGCGGCAAGCCATGTATCGCGAGATACTCCGGCGATCGACGATTGCGAAAGCCACTACGCAGATCGACTTCGAGTCCTCCAATCCGACCGATTTGCTGGACGCGCGCGAGTTCAGCTTCACGTTCACGCAACGCAACCGCAGCTGTGTAGTCCTTGGTGACATCACGGCAGATGACCAGAACGCCACCGACCTCATTGTCATCGTCGATCGGACTGTAGCTGTATGTCCAATAAACTTGTTCAAGCTTGCCATGCCGCGTAACCGGGACGAGTTGGTTCTCGTTCCATGTCGCGCCGCCACCGCTCATCACCTGATCAATTTGCGGACCGACGATGTCCCATATTTCTTCCCAGCAGTCCCGACCGCGCTGACCAAGCGCACTCGGATGGCGCTCTGGTCCCATCGTTGCCCGGTAGGCATCGTTGTAAAACTGGATGAGCTGCGGTCCCCACCAGATGAACATCGGATGATTGGTGTTGAGCAGGAGGCGAACCGTCGTCTTTAAGCTCTGTGGCCAGGTTTCAGGCAGGCCCAACGGCGTGGCGGACCAGTCATAGGCACGCATACGCGCACCCATCTCGCCACCACCGGCAAGAAAGTCCGGAGAAATCGCTCGGTTAGCATCAAGCATCTGATGTATTTAAAGAAAACCCCGCCGCGAACCTAATTTGGTTCGACCATACAGAACGCTGATCGATGACGTTGGTTCCATCGGTATTGTCGACACCTCGCCCTCAGGCGACCCCGCGCCCTCAAAAGCCCCCGGAACCACGACTTTTGTTTGCACTTATCTGTAGACCTAGTGCCTAAAACCCAACCCCGGAGGGAGTTCATGGCCCGCAAGTACTCGAAGGGCGCCTCGAAAAAAGTTGCGCGGGCGATGCGCAAGAAGAAAAAAGGGACGCTAAAGAGCGGCAGATCCGGAAAGAAGGTCAAGAGCCGGAAACAGGCCATAGCCATCGGCCTTTCCGAGGCACGAAAAGAAGGGAAGAAAGTCCCCGCCAAGACGTCGAAAAAGAGCTCCAAAAAGAAGACGACAAAGAAGAAGAAATCCAGAAAGACCAAAAAATCCCGGTCGTGATCACGCCACTAGACGAATAGCGTCATTGAAGAAATCCGGGCCACCGAAGTTGCCGGATTTCAGCGCCATGATCATGCCGCCTCGCTCCCCTCCGATGGTTCGCAGCACGGGTACGCCCGTCGCAATTTCCGGGCCTACCAGGAACGCTGGGATACCCAAGCGATCGACCACCGCGCCCGAGGTCTCACCACCGGCGATGACCAGGCGGCGCACGCCTTCAGCCATCAGCCCTTCGCTGATGTCAGCCATTGCTCGCTCGATCGCGTGACCGGCAACATCCCGTCCATAGCGCAACTGCAAAGCCGCGACCTGATCGGGTGTCGAACTGCTTGCGATCAGGATTGGTCCCTTGCCAAGATGATTTTTTGCCCAATCGAGCGCTCGTCGGACCTCCGATCCACCTAGGATGATCTGTTCCGGATCGAGCCGCAGCACGGCAATCGATTTTTCGGCTTCAGTGATCTGCGTCAAAGTCGCCTGAGAACAGCTTCCCGCGAGACACGCGACAGGTCCGCCGATTGGCCTGTCGTCGACTGCAGACATCGATGCATGCTTCACCTTGCCGGAAGCGATCAGCCCACGGGCCAGTCCCAGTCCCATACCCGATGCACCAACCGACAAGCGGTAGTCGAGCGCCGCTTCTCCAATGGCTTCAAGTTCGGGATCAAATACTGCATCGATGATTGCACTGTTATTTCCCTGCCCGGCGAGATCCGCGACACGCTTGCGGATCGCCTCAGGCCCACGGACGACCGCGGCAAGATCGACGAGGCCGACTTTCCCGCGACTCTGGCGACCGAGTACGCGCACTAAATTGGAATCGTGCATCGGATTGAGGGGGTGATCTTTCAGCGGGCTTTCATTCAACGGCAAGCTGCCGACGAACAGATTGCCTTGATAGACCGTTCGCCCTGTCCCGGGAAATGCCGGCGTCACCAGCACAATGGCGTCGCCTGAATCTTCACGCAACGCATCCATGACCGGACCGATGTTACCGGTATCCGTGGAGTCAAAGGTCGAACAGATTTTGAACAGAACGTGCGACGCACCCCGCGCCCGCAGCCATTTATCAGCGGCACGCGAACGGGCGACGGCTTGCGTAGCTTCGATTGAACGGCTTTTCAACGAGACCACAACGGCATCGACATCCGGCAGAGCCAGCGCATCGTCCGGCACGCCGATGGTCTGCACCGTACGCAAGCCGCTGCGCGTGAGCATGTTCGCGAGGTCAGACGCGCCTGTGTAGTCGTCGGCAATGCAGCCCAATGCGAGTGTCACGACCGCGCTCCCGACTTCGCCCTGGCGTAAGGCGCAAACCAGCTAAGACCGTCGAGGGTCTTCCCTTTGGGCCGGTATTCGCAACCGACAAATCCCTTGTAGCCAAGACGATCCAGTTCATCGAACAGGAAGGGATAATTGAGTTCCTCGCCTGCAGGCTCATTGCGCGATGGCACGCTTGCAATCTGAATATGTCCGATCATCGGCATCATCTGCCGGAGTGCAATTGTCACATCACCATGCACGATCTGGCGATGATAAATGTCGAACTGCAATTTCAGGTTCGGCAATTTCATATCAAGGATCAGATCGCGGGCGAAATCGAAATTGTTGAGGAAATATCCTGGGACGTCCCGAGGATTGATCGGCTCGATGACGACGTCGAGATTTTCTTTGCCCAGCGCTTCGACCGCCCACGCCACACCGCGGCGAAACGAACTTACCGCTTCTGGATTGTTGCGGTCAGCAATGCCAGCCATCAGATGCAACTGCTTAACACCGGTCGCGGCGGCATAAGGCAGCGCCTGCTTGATGCTGTTTTGCAAATCGGTGAAGTGGTCTGGCCGAGCCGCAAAGCCACGTTCTCCCGCCTCCCAGTTGCCCGGCGGGAGGTTGAAGAGCGCCAACGTGAGGTTATTGCGCCGCAGTCGCTCCGCAATGGCTTCCGGTGGATGATCATATGGAAAAAGAAACTCGACGAAGGCGAAGCCGGCGTCAGCCGCAGCATCGAAGCGATCGAGAAACGACCACTCGTTGAACATCAGGGAGAGATTGGCAGCAAAACGGGGCATGAACGTTTCCAGTTGTTCTTGTTTGTTGTGAATTAGGCTGGTTCGCCGGGGATCTTCGTGCCTGTCACGCGCGCATACATCCGCGCGACGGAGATATCATCGTCACGCCCCATTCCCGACGCTGACGCCATCAGGAACATCTGCAACGCCGCGGCAGCAACCGGCACCGGGTACTTGGCGTTACGCGCCATGTCCTGAATAATGCCGAGGTCCTTCACGAAGATATCCACCGCACTGCGTGGCGTGTAGTCGCCATCGAGCACGTGCGGGACGCGGTTTTCAAACATCCACGAATTGCCTGCCGACGCGGTGATCACCTCGTAGACTTTACGGATATCGAGGCCCTGCTTGGCGGCGAAGGTGATCGCCTCGCTCGCCGCCGCGATATGCACGCCAGCCAGCAACTGGTTGATCATCTTGAAGGCCGCACCCTGCCCCGGCTCATCGCCGAGTTCGTAGAGTTTTGCCGACATCGCATCCAGCGACGGTCTGGCCTTGGCGAACGCGGCCTTGCTGCCGGACGCCAGAATGGTGAGTTCACCCTGTGCGGCGCGCTGTGCTCCCCCGCTGATCGGCGCGTCAAGATAGTGCCGCCCAGTCGCCTCAAGCTGTTTCGCCAGCCGACGGGCGATGTCCGGATCCATCGTCGCCGACGAAATGAATACGGCGCCTTTCGCCAGCGTTTCAGCTACGCCCTGCGCGCCAAAAAGTATCGCTTCCGTCTGCGATGCGTTGACCACAACACTGACGACGGCATCAACATCGCGAGCCGCCTCGGCCGGGGTCGCAGCAGAACGGCCCTTCTCCGCAACAAGCCGCGCAACCGCGTCGGCAGACACGTCGCAGCCAACAACATCGAACCCAGCTCGCTTCAGCGAAACCGCCATGCCCAGTCCCATCGACCCCAGGCCGATAACGGCAACGCGGCCCAAAGATGAATCAGCCGGTGAGGCTTTGGAAGGGTTCGTCATGCATTTGTCCTTGGATCGTTTCTTTTTGGCGGGCACCGCGATGGACGCGATTACTGGTTGGTAACACGACTTTATGGTCTGGCCAAAAAGCCGTTTCAGCCGGTTGCAAAACATGTGAAAAAGCGCCGACAAAAGGATGGCAGGGATGACCGAAACCAGGCTTCGCGAGCAAATTTGCCAATATGGCCGCTCGCTGTTCGAGCGCGGACTAACACCGGGATCCTCCGGCAATATCAGCATTCGCCTCGATGACGGCGGCTGGCTGGTTACACCGACCAATGCCTCGCTCGGATTTCTTGACCCCGCTCGTCTTTCAAGGCTCGACGCGGCTGGTCGGCTGACCTCCGGCGATGCCCCCACCAAGGAGATTCCATTACATTCGGCGCTCTACGAGACCCGAAGCACGGCCCGCGCCATTGTGCACCTGCACTGTTCTCATTGCGTTGCACTATCAATGCTGCCGGAAATCAGTCCGCACAACGCTCTTCCCCCAATGACCCCTTATTATGTGATGCGCTGTGGTGCGACGGCACTGCTCCCTTATTACCGTCCAGGGGATGCGGCTGTGGCGGACGCCATTCGAGGCTTGGCGGGCCAATATTCCTGCGTGCTGTTGTCTAATCACGGCCCCGTGGTTGCGGGAGACACACTTGAAGCCGCGGTATTCGCAACCGAAGAATTAGAAGAAACCGCGAAACTCTATCTCATGCTGAGGGGCATGAATCCACGCAGCCTGACGGCGGAGCAAGTGGCGGACCTCGTCGCGACATTCAAGATTTCAATGCCGGAAGACGGAGTGGTTGTTTCTCGCTCGCCCAGCTGAGTACAGCGCGACAATTGGGCGCGGGACTATCCAGTCGAGAGTTACAGCGTTGTTACGGGAGTGACACAGAAAATCCGGACAAGCAGCGGATGCATAACGGAGGGATTTTCCATGCGCATTTTCAAGCTGTCCGTTTCAATTCTTGCTCTGACAGTTCTGCCTAACGTTGCATCCGCGCAAACGGCAGGCCAAGCATTTCCGGCAACACTCGCAGGTCATGCCGTAATGCCGGCCGAGTCATTCGTAGATGCGCCTGCCGATGCACCCGCTGATCTGAAGGTTTCCGGCAAGTTCACGACAGGCACTCGCATCGACGCGATCGGCTCGATCGAAGGCAAATCCTTTGATCGGCCAACCGGCGTCAAGATTCCCTTCAAGGGCCAGCCGTTGCAAGGTCATTCCGGTATCAAGAAGATGGCGGACGGAACGTTCTGGGTTCTCACTGACAACGGCTTCGGCAGCAAAGCCACGTCGCCGGATTCGATGCTGTTCCTCAACCGCTATCGCATCGACTGGAATAAGGGCGCACTCGAACGAACCGCGACGATCTTCCTGCACGACCCTGACAAGAAGGTTCCGTTCCGTATCGCCAATGAAGGCACCGAAAAGCGTTATCTGACCGGTTCGGATTTCGACACCGAAAGCTTTCAACCGATCGGTGACAAATTCTGGATCGGCGATGAGTTTGGCCCTTACCTCATGCGCGTGGACAATACAGGCAAAGTCGAGGCCGTGTTCGAGACCATGATCGACGGCAAGCCGGCCCGCTCGCCGGATCACTACACGATCACGGCACCAGCGACACCGACCGCCCAGGTCGCGTTCAATGTTCGTCGCTCGAAGGGCTATGAGGGCATGGCTGCATCGCCGGACGGCAAATTCCTCTATCCGCTTCTGGAAGGGCCAATCTGGGACGCGGAAAAGAAGGACTGGGAAAAGACCGCCGACGGCAAGGAATACCTGCGCATTCTTGAGTTCGATGTCGGCGCTGAAAAATGGACTGGTCGTCACTGGAAGTATGTTCTGGAAGAAAACGGTCTTGCCATCGGCGACTTCAACATGATCGACGCCACCACCGGCCTGATCATCGAACGCGACAATGGCGAAGGCACCGCCGACAAGGCTTGCGAAGGCGCGAAGAAGCCCGATTGCTTCCACGACCTTGCGAAGTTCAAGCGCGTCTACAAGATCGAAATGTCGGATGCCAATGTGAACGGTCCGGTTCGCAAGATCGGGTATATTGATCTGATGAAGATCGCTGATCCCGACAAGAAGGCCCGCAAACCTCTCAATGAGGGCGTTCTCAAATTTCCGTTCTGGACCATCGAGAACGTCGACATCGTTGATCCGCAGCACATCATCGTCGGTAACGACAACAACCTGCCGTACTCTTCCAGCCGCGATCCGAACAAGGCCGACGACAACGAATTCGTGCTGCTGAACGTCTCGGAATTCTTGAAAGCACGTTGATGTGACTTCTGATGACTTGAAGGCCGCCCTTTCGGGCGGCCTCTTATTTTGTCATCACGTCGACAGATTTCTAACCGTTTATCCGGATGCGTTCTCGTCAACTTTCTCGATGACGAACACGATCCGTGTATCACTGCGTTCCATGATTTCGACCTGGTCGCCCGTTTCTCGGATCAGATTTGGAATATCAATGACGGAAAGCGGATCGGTACAATGCACCTCAAGCCGGTCACCTGCCGCAAGGCTCTTCAACGCCTTGCGTGTTCTGTAAACCGGAAGCGGACATTTGAGACCCATCAGGTCGAGTTTGGTCACAGCCATGATCGGTTAGCTTTCCGAGGTCTTTGGCCATGACGTCAGCGACGCTCGTCGCCGTCGCGTAAATCATGGCGGCAATCGCCGGAATATCATCCAAATGGGCCATGGGCAGTCGCGCATCGATCCCTTCATCCGCCGCAATGCCAACAATCGCCGGATCATCAGGGAAAAGCAGCGGCTTGCCATTGGCCGAGCGGTAAATCTCAATCTTGGGATGAGTATCGGCCTTAAAACCCTCGACAATCACCAGGTCGACAGGCGACATCCGAGCAAGATGTTCACGCAAGGATGGCTCGGGAGCATCGCGGAGTTCGTGCATCAAGGCCCATCGGCGGCCCGACGAGACTAAAACTTCCGTCGCGCCCGATTGCCGGTGGACCCATGAATCCTTGCCCGGGACATCGACATCGAAATTATGATGAGCATGCTTGATGGTTGAAACCCGCATGCCCTTGGCAACGAAATGCGGGATCAGGCGCGTCAGCAATGTCGTCTTGCCCGCTCCACTCCAGCCCGCCAATCCTATGACCTTCATCCCGTCCTCCGGCCCGAAATCTCAAGGGCTGCTAAATACTTGGCTGCCCAATATCATATAGGTTAAGTCGAGCGGACTAATTTGTTGAACCTATATCAGGGCAATCCCCGGGGTTCGAAAGCAGGCCAGATGATGGACGATCACCCAAAAACACTCGGCGTCCTGCTTGCAGGCGGGCTGGCTCGACGGATGGGTGGCGGCGACAAGCCGATGCGGACAATCAGCGGCCGGACGATCCTGGAGCGCGTGATCGAACGATTGGCTCCCCAATGCGATCAGCTGATCCTCAACGCCAATGGTGATCCCTCCCGTTTTACGGCTTTTGGCCTCCCCGTTATAGCCGACAGTATTGAGGGGTTCGCAGGCCCCCTCGCCGGCGTGCTGACGGCCCTGGACTGGAGCGCGACACATAAACCTGAAGCCGAGTGGGTGCTCAGCGCGGCTACGGACTGTCCGTTCTTGCCTCGCGATCTCGTCAAGCGACTGCATCAGGCCAGGATAGCGGAAGACGCGCAGATCGCTGTCGCGGCGTCTGGTGGACACATCCACCACGTCGTTGCACTATGGAATGTGTCGCTACGTGACGAACTGCGCCATGCACTTGTGGCAGAAGACATCCGTAAAGTCGGATACTGGATGGCGCGTTATAAGCTCGCGACCGTGACGTGGCCTGACAAGCCGCTCGATCCGTTTTTCAACGCAAATACGATCGAGGATATCTCAGAAGCCGAACGACTTGCGGCGCTCGACCATAAGTCATGAACCAACAAGCTAGCCGGTCATCACCGCGTAGAGTTCAGAGTCACTCCGGGCCCGTCGTAACTGATTCAGTATTTCGTCTGCCTTGAACTTTCTGGCCACGGACGCTAGCGCAACAAGCTGATCCGCCTCGGGCGGCGCGGGCAGCAGCAGCAGAAAAACCAGGTCGACGGGCTGGCCATCGATGGCATCAAAATCGACCGGCGACTTCAGCCTCGCCATGATGCCATACGGCTTTTTCACCATCGGCAGCCTCGCGTGCGGGATCGCAACACCCCGCCCCATCCCCGTCGATCCAAGTTCCTCACGCTTGAGCAATTCAGATGCGACGTACTCGGCCTGTAGACCGAGATTGGAAGCGGCCTTTTTCGACAACTCCTGCAAAAGTTGTTGTTTGTTGGAGACGCGCACGTCGCAAATAACATTGGTCGGGGCGAGAAAGTCAGAAATCGTCATCGTAACTCCGGGACTGCGAAGCGCAGTACGTGTCGGCATCAATTGCATGTCCATCAATCCGGAGCGCGGAGCCGGTAGCCGATACCTGTTTCAGTCAGCACATACTGCGGCTGCTCCGCATCGCCCTCGATTTTCTGACGAAGTTGACGGACATAGACACGAAGATACTGGGCGTCTGTCAGATCGTCCCACAGCTCGTGTAACAGGAATTTGTGCGTCAAAACCTTGCCGGCGTGCTGAACCAGCACACGCAGAAGATCGTACTCTTTCGGCGAAAGCTTGACGTCCTTCTCGCCGACTTTGACAATCCGCCGCACGAGATCGACGGAAAGGTCGCCGGCGCGAAATATTGGGCGTTCGCCGTGAACCTGTAACTGATGGCGAAGCGCGGCTCGGATGCGCGCAAGAAGTTCATCCATACCGAAAGGTTTGGTGACGTAATCATCCGCACCAAGATCAAGCGCCTGAACCTTACCGGCTTCGTCTCCCCGGCTTGAGAGCACCACGATCGGAACGCTGTCGTTGCGTGCCCTGATTGTCCGCAAGAGTTCATGCCCCTGGATATCAGGAAGGCCAAGATCGAGAATCACCAAGTCCGGCTTGTCAGTGAGAAGTTCCAGCGCTGTCTTGCCGTTCGGTGCATCGAGGATTTCATAGCCTTGTGTGCTGAGTCCCATCCGCAACAGCTTGCGAATGGGCGGTTCGTCGTCGATCACAAGAATCTTGAGCGGAGCAGCGCTCATGCGGCGGTATCCAGTTCGGTGATTTTCGGGATGGGAAGTTTGATGGTGAGAACAGCCCCCGTCCGATCAGATCTGTTGGCGGCTGATATTGTCCCGTGCATGGCCTCTACGAAACCGCGGGAGATCGCAAGTCCAAGCCCCGTACCGGGTCGGACGTGATCGCCCTTCTGCACGCGATAAAATTTGTCAAAAATGTTTTCAAGTTCGCCCGGCGGAATACCGTCTCCCTCATCGAGAATTTGAAGGGAAACTGAATTTGCCTCTCGCCAACTTTGGATTTGAATAAGACTGCCCGTGGGAGCGTATTTTGCGGCGTTATCGAGCAGATTGAACAACACTTGTTCAAACAGCACCGCATCGAGTTCCAGCATCGGAAGTTCAGCCGGAAGCTCAAGTTCAACGCGATGCCGCACAAGAATTTTACTCGCACGCCGCAACGCACTACCAACAACCTCGCTGAGGTCATGAGGTGCAGAATTCGGTACGATTGCGCCGGATTCAAGCTTGGTCATGTCGAGCAGATTGGCGATGAACCTGTTCAGCCGCTCGAACTCATCAATGATTGTTGCCAACAGATCGCTCTTTTCAGCGTCATTCAGCCGGGTTGATAGATCTCGTAATGTGCTTGCGGACCCGAGGACCGAGGACAGCGGCGTTTTGAGATCATGCGAAATCGAAGTCAACAAAGCTGAGCGCAGCCGATCGGTTTCCACCACACGCTTCACGTGATCGATGTCCTCGACGAGGCGCACGCGCTCGATGGCAAGCGCTCCCTGATCCATCAAAGCATCGAGCAAACGTGTCTGGTCAGGAGTCAGAATGGGTCCCGATCGATCATCGTCGATCCCCATCACGCCGATCGGACCACGTCCGGTTCGCATCGGCAGAAACAGCCGTTTCGCGCCTGGCAGCGTGTCGGAACCGCGCCCGGCTGGCCGATCATTGCTCCACGCCCAGTTCGCCGCTGCGAGGTCGGCCTGATCGAGTTCATCCTCTGGAGGATAACCAGCCTTCACCGTGATTAAACCATTTTCCGGCAGCAGCAGGACAACGCGAACCTTCAGCATCAGCGCGGCCTGGTAGGCCGTCGCCCACAACACGTCATCCAGCGTCGCCGTTCCCGCAAGCTTACGGCTGAACGAATAGAGATACTCCGTGGTGCGCGCCCTGCCCGTCGCGACCAAAGCCTGTGTTCGCACCCGCGCCGCGACATTCGAAACAAGAACGGCGATCAAGATGAAGAAGAAAAAGGCGGCAATATTAGTCGGATCGGAAATCGTGAACGTATAGGTCGGCTGGAGGAAGAAGAAATTATAACACAGCGAAGCTGCCGCACTCGCCAATAGTGAGGGAAGCAACCCATAGCGAACCGCCACGCTGACGACTGCGGTCAAAAAAACCAGATCAACGTTCTCCACGCCGAAGAAGGGATGAATCAGCACCCCGATACCGAGTGCAACAGCAACGAGTACAAGGGCCATTGCATACGGCTTCACGTCGAATGGTTCGGAGCGTTCTGCCGTGCGCACGCCCTTCGGAACCATCTCATAGTCAAGCTTGTCGCCGGCGATGACATGGACGCTGATGTTCCCAGCCCGCCGCACAAGATCGTGGACAATTGAGCCGCGAACAAGCTCGAACCACCATGATCTGGTCGACTTCCCAATGACGATCTGGGTGACGTTATTCGCGCGCGCAAAAGTCAGGACGTCGTCCGCAATCCGGCGTTCGACCGCGGGAATCGTCAAGACATCCGCCCCCAACGTTTCGGCAAGCCTCAATGTCGCCGCAAGGCGATCACGCTCGACATCGGTCAACTGCAGGCTTCGACGCGTCTCAATGCAGATAACTGTCCACGGCGCGTGCAGACGATCCGCAAGGCGCTTTGTATAGCGGACAAGCCCCGCAGCGCGCGGATCTTCGCTGACGCAAACCAGAATACGCTCGCCGGCAGCCCATGGCCCCGGGATGGCATTGGCCTGCATATGATTGAGCAATTGTTCGTCGACACGCTCGGCAGTCCGGCGCAACGCGAGTTCACGCAACGCGGTCAAATTGCCTGGCGAAAAATAGTGTTCCAGCGCCCGCTCGGCTTGCTTCGGAACGTAGACCTTTCCCTCTTTGAGACGCTGGATCAGGTCATTCGGCGTCAGGTCGACAAGCTCGATATCGTCGGCGCGATCGATAATCGAATCCGGGACCGTCTCACGCACCCGCACCCGTGTGATCTGCGCGACGACATCGTTCAGGCTTTCAATATGCTGGATATTAACGGCCGTATAAACGTCAATCCCGTTGTCCAGCAGCTCCCCGACATCGAGATAACGCTTTGGATGACGGCTGCCCGGCGCGTTTGTATGGGCAAGTTCGTCAACGACGGCAATCTTCGGACGCCGCGCGAGCAAGGCGTCAAGGTCCATCTCGTCAAGCGTCTGGCCTCTATATTCCAGAGCCTTACGGGGAATAACTTCAAGACCGCTCAAGAGCGCCTGGGTCTCCAGTCGACCGTGGGTCTCGACAACGCCAACAACCACATCCACGCCGCCCTTCAGCTTGGCGTGAGCGCTTTGCAGCATCTCATAGGTCTTGCCAACGCCCGGAGCCGCCCCAAGAAAAATCTTGAGACGGCCTCCAGTTCCTTCTTCGCGACGTGCGGCCTCAAGCAAGGCCTCCGGCGAGGGTCGTTGTTCAGAATCGCGGGTGGTGATCGCCATCAGCCATTCTAGTCCTCACGCCGACACTTGTCCGGCGACTTCAATTCACGGCTGCACGATCCAGCGCCATATTGAGCGCCAGCACATTCACACGAGGTTCACCAAGTATCCCGGCTAGGCGCCCCTCGGTCTGATCGCTCACGAGCTTGCGGACGCTATCTTCGGACATTTTACGTGCTTTCGCAACGCGCGGCACCTGAAACAGTGCTGCTTCCGGAGAGATGTGAGGATCGAGGCCACCACCCGTGGACGTCACCAGATCGATTGGCACCGGCATCGACGGGTTTTCCGCCTTCAGTTTTTCGACGTCCTCCGTCATGCGGTCGCTCAGCGCCTTGCTGGTCGGCCCCAGATTGGAGCCGGTCGAGTTTGCGGCGTTGTAGGGGGCTGGGACGGTTTTGGTCGAATTGTTCGGATCGGCCGCCGTAGTCACCGACAGGCGACCATGGAAGTACCCTTCACCTTTGAACTCCTGACCAATCAGGGCGGATCCAACGGTCTTTCCATCCTTCTCGACCAGGCTTCCTTGCGCCTGATACGGGAAGAGCGTTCCGGCAATGCCGGTCATGGCAAGTGGGTATGCAAGGCCCGTGAGAGCGGTGAGTCCAACAACCATGACCAATGCCGGGCGAATTTCTTTCAACATGACTTGCCTCCTCAGACCAGATGCAGGGCGGTTACGACAATGTCGATCGCCTTGATGCCAATGAACGGAATGATGATTCCACCGACGCCATAGATCAGCAGGTTACGGCTCAACAGCGCACCAGCACCGATCGGCTTGTAGGCGACACCTTTCAGGGCGAGCGGGATCAAGGCGATGATGATGAGCGCATTGAAGATGATCGCCGAAAGAATCGCGCTCTGCGGGCTTGTGAGATTCATAATGTTCAGCGCCTGCAGCTGCGGATAGAAGGCGAGGAAGATCGCCGGGATGATGGCGAAATACTTCGCCACATCGTTGGCGATCGAGAACGTGGTGAGAGCACCACGCGTCATCAGTAATTGCTTACCGATCTCCACCACTTCAATCAGCTTGGTCGGATTTGAATCAAGATCGACCATGTTTCCGGCTTCGCGAGCCGCCTGGGTACCGGTGTTCATCGCCACGCCGACATCGGCTTGCGCCAGCGCCGGAGCGTCGTTGGTACCGTCGCCGCACATGGCGACCAGCTTACCCTTGGCCTGCTCATCGCGGATGAGCTTCAGCTTGTCCTCCGGCGTCGCCTGGGCAAGGAAGTCATCGACGCCCGCTTCCGCCGCAATAGCGGCTGCAGTCATCGGATTGTCGCCGGTGATCATCACCGTGCGAATACCCATGCGGCGCAGTTCAGCAAAGCGTTCGCGAATTCCGCCCTTGACGATATCCTTGAGGTGGATGATGCCAAGCAACTTGCCATCACGAGCAACGGCAAGCGGCGTACCTCCCGATTTGGCGATCTCATCCGAAATCGCACGGATTTCCTTCGCCACCTCGGTATCGATCGAGGGAATGACGCGGACAGCGCTACCACCTGCCGCGGCCAAGGATCGGGGTGTCGGGCCACTGACGTAAGTCAGAATTGCATCGACCGCGCCCTTGCGGACCGAGGAGCCGCCTGCATCGACACCGCTCATGCGCGTTTGCGCGGTGAACGGAATGAAGGTTGCTCCCAGTTCAGCCATATCGCGACCGCGGATGCCATACTTCTCCTTGGCAAGAACCACGATGGAGCGGCCTTCCGGCGTTTCGTCGGCGAGCGAAGCAAGTTGAGCTGCGTCCGCAAGCTCCTGCTCGGTTACACCGGTCACCGGACGGAACGAGGTCGCCTGGCGGTTACCAAGCGTGATGGTTCCGGTCTTGTCGAGCAGCAGCGTATCGACGTCACCCGCGGCTTCCACGGCGCGGCCGGACATGGCCAGCACGTTGAAACGCACCAGACGATCCATGCCGGCAATGCCGATCGCAGACAGCAATGCGCCAATGGTGGTCGGGATCAGGGTCACAAACAAGGCAACAAGAACGATGACCGAAATCGAGCCTCCGGCATACGCCGCATAGCTTGGAATTGTCACGGTTGCGAACACGAAGATGATCGTCAGACCAGCCAGAAGAATATTGAGCGCGATCTCGTTAGGAGTTTTCTGACGCTCCGCGCCTTCGACCAGCTTGATCATGCGGTCGATGAACGTGGAGCCTTGCGCCGCAGTGATGCGAACGCGGATCCAGTCCGACAACACCTGCGTGCCGCCGGTCACAGCCGAGCGGTCACCACCCGATTTACGGATGACAGGAGCCGACTCGCCCGTGATGGCCGCTTCGTTGACCGAAGCTACGCCTTCGACGACCTCGCCGTCCGACGGAATGTTGTCGCCGGCTTCCACCAGGACAATGTCTCCGACTTTCAGGCTGGTGCCCGGAACCATGCGATAGGTCATGTCCGAGCCGGTCAGAAGTTTAGCCTGGGTCTCAGTCCTGGTCTTCTTGAGCGACTTGGCTTGAGCCTTGCCGCGACCTTCCGCTACCGCCTCGGCGAAGTTCGCGAACAGCACCGTGAACCAGAGCCAAAGGATGATCTGGAAGGTGAAGGCAAGATCCGCCCCACCGGTGAGAAGATTGCGGATGAAAATCACCGTCGTGAGCGCGGCGACAACTTCCACCACGAACATCACAGGGTTCTTGATCATCGCCCTGGGGTCGAGCTTGGTGAAAGAAGCGCCGATCGCCGGAAGGACGATCTTCGGGTCAAGCATGGCAGAGCCCGCTGTCCGCTTCTGTGGGTTTAACGTATCCATGGATGTAACTCCGAAATGAGATCGATCAGAACAGGGTGTTCGCATTCATCGCGAGATGCTCGACGATCGGCCCCAGCGCGAGCGCGGGGAAGAACGTAAGGCCACCAACGATGAGGATCACACCCACAACAAGTCCGACGAACAGGCCGCCTGTAGTTGGGAATGTGCCAGCGGATGCCGGGATCGATTTTTTCTCCGCAAGCGAACCCGCGAGCGCCATGGCAGGTACGATCATGAAGAAGCGACCGACCAGCATCGAACACGCAAGCGTCAGGTTGTAGAACAGCGTATTGCCGGTCAGTCCGCCGAAGGCCGATCCGTTGTTACCGGTGGCCGACGTGAAGGCATACAGCACCTCGGAGAAGCCATGCGGCCCGGCATTCGCCATTGACGCGACGGCAGACGGCAACACGACTGCAACGGCGGTCCAGCCAAGATACATCAGAGGCAGGATCAGAATGGCGAGCATCGCCATCTTGACTTCACGCGCCTCGATTTTCTTGCCGACATACTCAGGCGTGCGGCCGACCATCAGTCCGGCGACGAAAATCGCCAGCACGACGAACAACAGCATGCCATAGAGACCAGCACCGACGCCGCCGATGATCAATTCACCGAGCTGCATGTTGATGAGCGGAATCATGCCGCCAAGCGCGGTGAAGGAGTCATGCATGGCATTGACCGCACCGCAAGATGCAGCGGTCGTGACGACAGCGAACAGCGACGACGCGACGATACCGAAGCGGACCTCCTTGCCTTCCATATTGCCGCCAGTCAGACCAAGCGTCTGCATGATGGACGTGCCGGAAGATTTAGCCCAATAGGTAACGATGACGCCTGCGATGAACAGTACGCCCATGACCGAAAAGATCGCCCAGCCCTGGCGCTGGTTTCCGACCATCCGACCAAACACGTTGGTCAACGCAGCACCAATCGCAAAGATCGAGATCATCTGTACAAAGTTCGACAATGCCGTTGGGTTCTCAAACGGATGCGCCGCATTCGTGTTGAAGAAACCTCCGCCATTGGTACCCAACATCTTGATGGCGATCTGCGAAGCGACCGGGCCTACGGCGATCGTCTGCTTGGCACCCTCCAACGTCGTCGCATCGACATATGCACCGAGCGTCTGCGGAATGCCCTGCCACACCAGAAACAATGTGTAGACGACGCAGATCGGCAACAAAATGTAAAGCGTGGTGCGCGTCAGATCGACCCAGAAGTTTCCAACCGTGCGCGAGGAAGAACGAGCAAATCCCCGAATCAAGGCCACCGCAATCGCAACGCCGGTTGCAGCAGAAAGGAAGTTCTGATGCGTCAGACCCAACATCTGGGTCAGATACGACATCGTGCTTTCGCCGCCGTAGTTCTGCCAGTTGGTGTTGGTGACGAAGCTCACAGCCGTATTGAACGCGAGATCTGGAGCAACAGCGGACTGTTCTGCCGGATTAAAAGGCAAAACAGCCTGCAGGCGCATCAGCCCATAAAGGATGATGAAGCCACCCACATGAAAGAACAGCATTGCGACCGTATAAGTCAGCCAGTGCTGCTCTCGCTTCTCGTCGACGCCAGCGACCCAGTAAAGGCCGGCCTCAACGGGTCGTAGAACCGGCGACAGGAATGTCCGCTCGCCAGCGAAAACCTTTGTCATATAGCCGCCAAGCGGCTTTACCAGCGCGACGATGATTGCGCAAAACAGCAGAATTTGAATCCAGCCAATAAAAGTCATGATCGTGCGCCTCTCAAAAACGCTCAGGCCGCAACAGAGCGTAGGTCAGGTAAAACAGCAGCCCTGCGGAAACGAGGCCGGCAAGTGTGTAATCGAAGATCATGGTCACTCTCCTCAGAGTTGATCACAGGCGTAGGCATAGCCCACTGACAAGGCGAAGAAGCCCAAACCGAGGGCCAGCATGATGAAGTCCACATGGAATGCTCCTTGCGGCACGACGACTGCGTCATGCAGTTGGTGCTCTATCGGGCGTAAATTCAACGCATCTCAAAGCGCAGAGAATCCCCACGCTTTCGTGCGGGGATGGAATGGCACCCGGAGCATAGGTTTTCGAGATAGGAGGGCGCGTGACGTTATAGGAATTCCATAAAGATCCCGGGCAAATCGCTCCCTGGACAAACACACCAAACCATTGAAGTTAATTAAAGTTCCTCCAAAACTCGCGTCTTGGTTTCTATGGAAGGAACCATCAACGATCACAGAAATATGCGAGGGCCGATCAACGCTGTGAGCCGTTGAATTCGGCCCATCGACCTATCGGACGTGACTCCCGTGGTCTTCGCGCATCTTTATGAAAACCGCATCGGTACTTATGCGCCGGCTATATCTTTGATGCTGTTTCCATCTCGCATTCAAATGGCGCTTTGCTCACTTTTAGGAGCTGACCGCGTTCGCGCGCTCAACCCATAATAATAAGTAAGGAGCAAGCCATGTTGTATCATCCCAGCCGCACCGAGCGGTTGGCTGCAATCATGGACCGCTTATGCGCAGCCAACTACGTGACAGATGACCTTATCTCCGCAATCGTAAGAGAGACATACGATGGTGGCGCGAATGACTTTGGGCACTTTCCCGCGCAAATAGGCAAACTGATTTCAGCAGGTGCATGGACCGATGCAGGGCTTGCGCTGATCTCGAACAAGCTTCCCCGATGGAAACTCCGCCGTCTTGCCTATGACGAAGGACAGTGGCATTGCGCCCTCTCCCTTCAACCCGAACTTCCCGAATGGCTCGACCAAGCCATTGAGACCAGCCATTCGAATTTGTCGCTGGCAGTCCTTAAAGGATATGTCGAGGCGATGCGACAGCCAGCAGAAATGCCCGCCACGACACGCACACCGACGGTGCCACGCATCCGATCAATGCACGATGAAATGGTCTGCTGCGACAATTTCGCCTGAGTACAGCGATTTTCGCGTCGCATCTGACAAGTGGTGGTGCAATGGCACAATCTCCCAATATGCCGAACGACACGAGATCTATTCAGGTCCTCGTCCGATTCTCCTTACGGATAATCGTCCTGAGTGTGTTCGCGACTCTCGGAAATGTCGGCTTTGGAAAAAGCATTGCTGCATTGCTTTGGTTATCCGCCATTCTCTGCGTCGTAGCTGGATCGTTGCGGCGAGAGACGCCGTTCAATTCCGCTCTCACCCATTGGGATGAAGGCGTAGCATATGCTGCGTTGTACTGCCTCGCATCAGCTTTCAATCAGGCTGGCGCAGCCTAGTGAAATTCTCTTCCGTTTGCGACAGCGCGAAGAGCTCGCTCCCTCCCCTTATGTTTTCCCTATGAGATCGCTCCAAGCCTGCTCTCGAATTCATATGCCACCCGGCAGACATTATCGATGTGAGCAGGCATCTCTGATTCATTTCGGTGAGCGACTAATGCGGCAAGATCTCTTGATGCTCAATCGTAAACACGAACAAACATTCAACCTGAGGAGACATCCCGTGAAGCAGACTGAACCTCCCTCGTGTAGCTCGTCATTGGTTTTTATCGGCAAGAACAGCCGAGGAAACTGGGTTGCCCAGGAACAAAACGGCCTCTTCGGCGGCCTGTTCGTTAATCGCGCTGAAGCGGTTCGATACGCACTCTTTGAAAATGGCCATCATCTCGAAGCCATCGTAACAGCACCCAACGTGCTTGAGCTCGACATGGGCCGCAAAATCAATCCACCCGACCCCGTAATCGCAAGCGACAGAAATTCCGACCTTCAAAGTCTGCTTCAGCGACGGGTCGCGTAACGGATCACCCCAACTCCATTGTTCAGGAGATCGCAATGCTGCAGCCAGCCCTTGACCTCGCACGTGAACAGATTATCCGAACGATGATCGAGCTTACACGTCCGTCCAACCTCCATCGCATCATTGTCGCTGGCAGCGACAGCGCGGAAATCGATCTTGACCTCCGGCGCCGCGGTTTCTTCCGCGTCGCGACCATGGGCCGATGCACTCCGCGCGGACAACATACGGTTGGTCTCGTCACGGGTCAGCATTCACTTCAGGCGCTTGAAGTAACACTGGCACAGATCACACATTTTCTGAGCACGACGGCGACGATTGCCGTCGTGATCAACTCTCGCGAAAACGGCTTGAGCATGAAGATTTGCGAGCGACTGGAACGGCTCGGCTTCCGGATCGAAGCCGGCGTAAGATGCCACGAGCGCTTCGTGCTTTCAGCTCGGCGGCAGAATTTCAGCCATATGGCGAAGGCCGCGTGAAAACAAATGACGCATGCAATGCACCATCCCGCCACTTGGCTGGGAGGCTATATTCCCGACCTTCCGACACCATTCGACAGCAGTGGTGAAGTCGATCTCGCAGCTTTCCGGCAACTTTGCGAACGGCAGATCGTCGCCGGGGCGACGGCGCTTGTGGTCGGTGAAACAACCGGCGAAGATTTAACACTCAGTCATGCCGAACATTCCGCCCTTGTTCGCGTCGCGGTGCGAACTTCGCGAGGACGCGTGGCGATTATCGCCGGCGCAGGATCGAACTCCACAAGTCAAGCGATTGAACTGACGAGGCAAGCGGAATCTGACGGTGCCGATGCCGTTCTGTCCGTTGTGCCGTACTACAACAAGCCAATGCAATCGGGGATTTACGCGCATTTCTGCGCGATTGCCGATTCGAGCCGATTGCCGATTGTTTTGCATGACGTTCCTTCGCGAACGGTTCGAGAGCTATCGGACGATACTGTTATTCAGTTGGCAAAGTCGCGGCAGTTTATCGGCTTGAGAGATGCGACCGGCGATATCACGCGCCCTCTGCGCTTACGATCAATGCTTAGATCCGAATTCCGCCTGCTGTCGGGAGACGACACGACCGCGCCGGCCTTCCTCGTCCACGGCGGTGACGGATGTATCTCAGTAACATCGAATGTAATGCCGGACCTTTGCCTGCAGCTGTATCGAAGCTGCAGACAGGGTGACTTACAAGTCGCCAGAGGTCTAGCGGTACGACTTGGCCATCTTACGGCTGCTCTTTCGCGAGAATCGACGCCCGCACCGCTCAAGTATGCCCTGAGCTTGCTTGGGTTGATGTTACCCGGCGTGCGCCTGCCGCTCGTTGAACTGGCAGAGCCTGCGAAAATCGACGTTACCACGGCAATGAAGGTCCTTTGCGAAGGATCCAGGCTCTACCCCGCCGAGTTTCGCTTAGCTCCCAACCTCCAGCCTTCGGCTTCCGCTCACTGACCGGGGCTTACGCCCTTGCCAAGTCAGGCTTGAGAATTTCCAATGAACCCAAAGATCGAAATCAGTGAGTGGCATGCCAGGACGGTACGAGCTTGGCTGCTGGCGCTATTGCGCTTTGCAGTAACTTTGGACGACGATGATAAGTTAGCGGTGTTTGCGGCAGCGGCCGAGATCGATAAACTTAGCTCTCAGCAAGCTGCCCCCTGCGGTTTCAAGTTCTTCCATAGAACGAGCGCCGAAATTTGCGGTGCGATTGCAAATCCACGGCATGCGGGCAGTACCGCCATTCTGCAACGTCATCTGGAGCGCGTAAAGGATGAGCGCATGCAGCGCGCGTTCGCCGCGGCGCTTGAGCTTGAGAGAGCTAGCGTAAAGCCGAGGATCAGGCCGATGAGAGCGAAAACGCGCGAGGATCTATGGAAGGGCCTGCGCTGTTGACGCGCAGGTTTATCCGGTCCTGACCGACAAGAAGGCACTCTCACCGATTCACCAAATCGGTGAGCGATCTGCATATTTCACTCGCCGTTGACCACGGGGGCTCGAGCGAAATCCCCACTAACCTGGTTCAAGCCATATTTCTCGCGCCACTTGGGACCCGGACCACGCATGTAATGATTTTCCGGGTGGTATCTTTCGCGCGATCCTACCCAGATCACCGTTGCAAACTTCAACAGTGTAGCGCCCGACCTCGAGAGCAGTGGGCTCACTGTCGAAGCTGCGGCGGCCAGACGCCGGTTCATGGAGCCAGCCTCTGATCTCGGCGAGCCTTGGCGGCCAGTTCATGCGGCGAGCAAGCTTCCCGGTCATATGGCGCATAGTGATGGTAGACGCCGCGCATCATCAATTCACGCTGAAGCCGTTGTCGCTTGGATTTGGCAATCGCCTAACTCATCCAATTCAGGAAACGATTAATGTTGTTCAGGGCGCTGCGAACGTGGACGCGCAGGCGTTTAAATTGAATTTCTCGCGAGTGATAGACGATGGGCGCCTGATTGCGGGTAATAAGATACGCGCGGTAATCGTCGTCATTCAATTCCCGATATTTTCCCGCACCTGAGTGGAGGATAGCCATCTTCGGTCTCCCGACGTCCTTCGCAGCATGAGGGGCTGCTCAATGTCAGAAGATGCGAAGACCGGCATAGGAAATCGAGATGATCGGGCCGGCAGCTTCATAAGCGGGGCATAAAGAAGCACGAACGGTCACGCTCCCCACAAAAATCACACTTATGCGATGCCCCCCAAGGGACGATGCTGCGCCGCCAAAGAATTTTTCTTCGTCGCTTTGATCTTGCACCGTTACGCCGCTTCGCTAGGCTTACGAATGTAAAACTTCAAAAATGAGGCCCCACCGGGAGGATAAATCATGTTTTACGCTTCTAAATTTCGTGCTCTTAATACGGTTGC
Source organism: uncultured Alphaproteobacteria bacterium (assembly GCA_963751855.1). Lineage (GTDB taxonomy): Bacteria > Pseudomonadota > Alphaproteobacteria > Rhizobiales > Xanthobacteraceae > Afipia. Next base: position 269,804 of record CAVVWF010000003.1, read on the forward strand.
CGTCGCGGCCTTCCTGTGTGCGTCCGCGATGTCGGCATCGGCCCAAACCTCGGACAATCTCGACAAGCTCGGCGCATTCAAGACCACCGGCGTCACGGAGATTCCCACCGTCCCGCAAACCGGCCGCAAGGTAGATGCGATCAAGGCTAATCTCGCCAAGGTCAAGCTTCCGCCAGGCTTCAAGATCAGTCTCTATGGCCTCGTTCCCGACGCGCGACACATCGCTGTCGGGCCGCAAGGCGTGGTGACGTTCGTCGGCACCCGCAAAAACAAGGTTTACGCAGTCACAGACCGTGGCAAGGCTGGTTTCGCAGAAGAAGTAAAGGAATTTGCCCCCTCGGTAAAATTCGCGCTCCCCAACGGGGTCTGCTTCTCAAGGGATGGCGTCCTTTATATTGCCGAGCAGAACCGGGTCCTCAGCTTCCCCGCCGCAGAGTTCTTCTATGAGAGCCCCGACATCGCCGTCGGCCAGGTCGTGCCGCAGGGAGAATTGATTCCGAAAGAGGACGAAAGCTTCAACCACACCGCGCGGGTCTGCCGCATCGGTGCAGACAACAAGCTCTACATTACGCTTGGACAGCCGTTTAACGTCCCCGCCAAGGAGAAGCTTGAGGGCTTCGCCAAGGTTGGTATCGGCGGTATTGTCCGAATGGATCAGGATGGCAAGAACCGCGAGGTCTATGCCAGCGGCGTCCGAAACTCTGTCGGCATGGACTTCAACCCGAAGAACAATCAGCTCTGGTTTACAGACAACCAGGTCGACGGTATGGGCGATGGCATTCCGCCGGGTGAGCTGAACCGCGCCACGCAGGCCGGCCAGAACTTCGGCTTCCCCTATTATGGTGGCGGCAAGGTTCGTACCACCGAATATAAGGCGGATACCCCGCCCGCGAATGTGGTCTACCCCGAAGTCGAGATGGATGCTCACGCTGCCGACCTCGGAATGACCTTCTACTCAGGCAAATCATTCCCGACCAAGTATCGCGGAGGCATCTTCTCGGCTCAGCACGGCTCGTGGAATCGCACTGAACCGGTCGGCGCCCGCATCATGTTCACATCACTGAAAGCTGACGGCAGCGCTGACAAAACTGAAGTCTTCGCCTCCGGCTGGCTGACGTCAGACGGTGAATATCTCGGACGTCCGGTCGATGTGGCCCCGCTGCGCGATGGCTCCCTGCTCGTCTCCGATGATCTCGCGGGTGCGCTCTATCGCATCACATACGACGGAAAATAAAAATACGACCGACATATTCTGCCGTGAGCTGAAATTCGCTCACGGCAGAGTTTTTCTAATCTCCAATGCCGGAAGGCATTCAAATCTCTAAAGGACCATGAAATGGCCGGACGGCAGCTCACTTTCTCGCTTGTGCTGATATCCCTGGGTCTCGCCATGAGTTCGGCCCACGCCGACGGTGACGCCAAGGCCGGACGGAAGAAGGCCCAGCAGTGCGCGCCCTGTCACGGCATCGACGGACTTTCCAAGTTGCCCGTGGCTCCCAACATCGCGGGATCGCCCACCATGTATCTGGAAAAGCAGCTCAAAGCCTTCCGCTCGGAAGAGCGCAAGGACGAGACCATGAATCTCGTGGCCAAACCATTGTCCGATCCAGACATCGCGGATCTGGCCGCCTGGTATTCGGGGCTGACCGTCGACGTCACCCTGCCGAACTGAGCAGGCCGGCGGGAGGCTTAACGGACCCGGGCCAGATAGTACGCCAGATCAACAATCTGCTCGTCGGTGACGGGCTGAAGGACTTCGGCCATGGTCGCATCGTAACCGTGGCGGCTGTTGTCTTTGTACTCTCGCATGGTCTTGACGAGATAGTCCTCACGCTGGTTGCCGATGCGCGGGATATTCTCCTGACCTGAGAGATCTGCCGTATGACAGACGTTGCAACGATGCTGCTGGATCAGCGCTAATCCGCGCTGCATGCGTGCAGGATCGCCGGCATCCGCGGGTGGCGTCGGCTTGGGCAGCGTCCCGATATAGTCCGAGAACGTACGAAGATCATCATCAGTCAGGTCCTTGGCCATCTCGTTCATGATGTCGAAGGTCCGCAGCTTTTCGCGAAACATATAGAGCTGAATCAGCGCGTAAGGCGGCCGCTGGCCGCCGAGCGACGGTGTGTTTTCCATCTCGGACGTCCCCTTCTCGCCGTGACATGCAAGGCACGGAGCGACACGATCCTGAAATGAATCGGCTCTGGCAGCCATCGTTGCAAGGACGAATGCAAGAACAGTAAGGGGAATACGCATCAGCCGATCCGGAGTTTGTGAACGCAAAAGCTATAGAGAGTGAATGCTAAAAGAAAAAGTCGGGAGCAACCACACGCTCCCGACTTCGTTTACTTTCAAGGGTCGGTTACTTCGAAGCCGACTTTTGCTTGCCGTAGCTGACGCGATAAACTGCACCGTTCCAGTCATCGGAAACCAGCAACGATCCATCCTTCAGCTGCTGCACGTCGACCGGGCGGCCGAGATATTTGTTGTCTTCGATGAATCCGGTCAGGAACGGTTCGACCGATTTTACAGTACCGTCCTTGTTCAGCTTCACCGCAACAACGTCGCCGCCTTCCTTCTTGCTCTTATTCCAGGAGCCGTGACGCGCGACGAAGATCACGTTCTTGTAGGCGCCAGGGAACATGCCGCCGGTATAGAACCGCATGCCGAGCGCCGCGGTGTGCGGTCCCATCAGTCCGACCGGTGCGGTGAACTGGCTGCAGGACTTGCCCCAGCCAAACTCCGGATCGGTGAAGTTGCCCTGATAGCAATAAGGCGCACCGAAATCTTCGCCGGTCTTGGTCACGCGGTTGAGCTCGTCCTGCGGAATATCCTCAGACAGCCAATCGCGGCCATTGTCCGTGAAATAGAGCTGCTTGTTCTCAGGATTCCAATCGAAACCGACGGTGTTGCGAACGCCGAGGGCCACGACTTCAGCACCGCTGCCATCCAGATTGATGCGGCGAATCTGACCGTGTGCATCATCATGCAGCACGTTGTTTCCGGGCTGGCCAACCGGAACGTACAGCTTGTTGTCGGGACCAATCGCGATGAACTTCCAGCCGTGGGCTTCGTCCTTCGGCAGGTTGTCGTAGATCATCGTTGGCTTCGGCGGATTTTCGAGGTTGTCCTCGACCTTTTCGATCTTCGAAATCTTCGACAGCTCGGCGATGTAGAGCGTCCCGTTGTGGAAAGCGACGCCGTTAGGCCGGTAGAGGCCTGACGCCAGAACCTTCACCGTGTGCTTTCCATCCTTGTTGGTGATCGCGTAGACCTTGTCGACCAGACGGCTGCCGACGAAGATTGTCCCCTTGTCACCTTGCGCTATCGAGCGGGCATTCGCCATGCCGGATGCATAAACCTCGACGTTGAAGCCTGGCGGTACCTTCAGCTTCGCGGTCGGCAATTTATCGGCGGCCGTCGGAATGGGAGGGGCTGCCACGGGCGCCAGCTTGGCTGCCTCAGGGGTGTCTGGGCGTCCGATCAACGGCGATCCCGGTAGGGAGCGCAGGCGCGGCTGCGGCCGCAGGCGCTGGTGGACTGGCTGGCTGCTGGCTATTCGCACTAACTGCAAACATTCCTGCAAAGGCACTCGCGAGCAACATGCTGCGCGAAACGGTCGAAAACACTTTCATTATTTACTACCCTCCCTCTTGAAAACCTTATCGGATGCCGACGTTGGCGGCTTCCGTCTGTTCGACGGTGCGCACTCTCCGAATTTCCTGTGCGCTTTGCAATCAGAAACTCCGTTAAGAATTCGCGCTATGTACCTGCCAGCTCTGCGATCGCGGCAATGACGGCATCTTTCACGCCGGGATCGTAAAGCGAATGTCCGGCCGTTTCGACGATGCGTAAATTCGCGTCGGACCAAACCGAAGCCAGAGTGTGCGCAGTCGATGGCGGGCACAAAAGGTCATAGCGGCCCTGCACGATCAGCCCAGGAATCCCTTTCAGATGTCCGGCATTTGTCAAAAGTTGTCCGGGCTGCATGAAGCAATCATTGCGGAAATAGTGCGATTCCATGAACGGGGTCGACGGCAGCGCACGAGCAGCGTTGTTAACCGAATCAAGATCGAGGCGCGTCCTCGCTGGCTTAAGCTCTGACAGGATGCGCTCCGTGTCATGCCACGCGCGCGCGGCAGGTCCATGAATTGCAGGGTCGGAATCGAGAACTCGGCGCCAATAGGCATCCAACGGCGCCGCGCGCTCGTCGGGGGCAAGCACGCTGAGGAAATCCTCATTCAGCGCCGGATAGAATCGGCGCAATCCGCCCATGAACGTCCATTCCAGTTCTTCCCGCGTGCCGAGGAAGGTGGCGCGAAGCACGATTCCGCTGACTCGACCGGGATGGGTTTGCGCATAAGCCAGCGCCAACGTCGCGCCCCACGACCCGCCCACAACAAGCCAGCGCTCGATACCAAGCGTTTCGCGGATGGCTTCCATGTCCGCGATCAGGTGAGGCAGCGTATTGGCGTGGCATGATCCCCTGGGACGGCTTCGGCCCGCGCCCCTCTGGTCAAACAGCACGGCGTGAAAACGCTGTGGATCGAACAGCCTTCTGTGGTCAGGCTGACAGCCGCTTCCCGGACCGCCATGCAGATAAACGGCGGGAATTCCGTCAGCCCGGCCGACGGTCTCCACGTAAATTTCATGGCCATCGCCGACCGGCAGATGTCTGGTCGTCAAGGGCACGAAAGGATCAGCCTGTTTGCCGGATGGCACAGCCTCTCCGGCATCAGGCGCCATGGGTGTCATCCGTTTCCAGCGTGCCGCCGGCGAAATTGCGATAGATGAAACGGCGGTTGTCATCCGCCGACTCGGTCATCGCAGTCTTGAAGATTTGTTCGTGGACCGGAGATAGCGCACAGGCAGGGTCGGTATTGGCGGCATTCCCGGTCAGCGCAAAAGCCTGACAGCGGCAGCCGCCGTAGTCGACCTCCTTGAATGCGCAACTCTGACAGGGTTCGGGCATCCAACCGGTGCCACGGTAACGGTTGAAGGCCTCGGAATTCTGCCAGATCCACGCCACCGAGTGGTCACGCACCGATTCAAAGTGCAAGCCGGTGATCGTCTCAGCGGCATGGCACGGCAGGACTTTGCCCGATGGGGAAATGTTGAAGAATTGCCGCCCCCAGCCACCCATGCATTTTTTGGGGCGCAGCGCGTAGTAGTCCGGCACCACGTAGTCGATGGCAAGAATGCCCTTGAGCTTCGTCTCAGCCTCCTCGACGATCCGGGAGGTCTCCTCGATCTGCTCCATCGTCGGCATCAGCGCCGCGCGATTTTTCAGCGCCCAGCCGTAATACTGGACGTTGGCCACCTCCAGACGATCGGCATCGAGATCGACCGCCATCTGAATAATATCGGGAAGCTGAAACAGATTCTGGCGATGCATGACCGCATTGACCGTCAGCGGCAAGCCAAGTTGCCTCGCCCAACCCGCGGCCTCGATCTTCTTCGCGTGGGCATTCTTTAAGCCGGCAACACGATCAGCGACGCTGTGTTCGCTCCCCTGAAAACTGATCTGTACGTGAGACAAACCAGCGTCAGCCAACGCCGCAAGCTTCTCTTTGGTCAGCAACACTGCGGATGTGATCAGATTGGAGTAAAGTCCGACATCGCTCGCATGCTGGACCAGTTCGACCAGGTCCTTGCGCGCCGTCGGCTCGCCGCCGGAAAAGTGGATTTGCAGCACACCTATCTGCGCAAGCTCGCTCAGAACTCGCTTCCACTCTTCGGTCGAAAGCTCATGGGAATTTCGCTCAAGATCCACGGGATTGGAGCAGTAAGGGCATTGCAACGGGCAGCGATGGGTGATTTCCGCCAGCACGGCCAGCGGAATGCCGAAGGTCTCGGCTTGTGATTTGCGCGTTTCCAGGATCGCCAATCCGTCGGTCGGATCAGCGTGGATGGGACTAGCGTCGGTCAGCGTCGAACTCATGATTTTGTGTCCTGTGCCTCAGCCAAAAATCCTTTATCCGCAAGGTCCTTCAACATGGCGACGACATCGGTTGCGATCAGTGTGCGATCGGCTGTGTACTTTGTCGCCAACGTGTCGATGATCTGTTCAACGCTACGGATGCCATCGCAAAGCTGTAAAATCTCGACCGCGATATCATCCGGCGCCAGTACGCGCTCCGGCACCAGTATAACCCAGCGCTGGCGTGTCTCGTCGAAACGCAGCTTGGCATGCCGCGCCAGCCCCGGGCGACTCTCTTCAGTTATGTCGATCCGCCGGTTTCGCAATGGCTTCACCCCTGTTCCGGCACAAAGGCGCCCGGCGGAATGTGACCATCGACGTAGGCGTGGTACAGCGCGTCGAGTTGTACCCACAGGACGTTGGTTTTGAAGATAAGTGCGTTGCACACCGCTTCACGCTGTTCCGGGGTCGTTGCGTGCTGCTTGACGAAATCGAGCGCGAAATTGGCGTCGCGCGGGGCCTGTTCCAACCGCCGCTTAAAGTAGCTCATGATGTTCGGATTCACGAAATCGTAGTGCGCGAGCATTCCGGAAATACGTTCCTCATGCAGATTCGGCGCGAACAATTCGGTCAGCGATGACGCGATCGCCTCAAGCGGCGTCTTGTCGCGGACAAAATGGACATAGGCATCCACGGCAAAGCGCGTCGCTGGAAGAATGCCCTCGGCGGACTCGACATAGGCGCTGTCGAGCCCAAGGCCTTCAGTGAGTTTCAGCCAGCGTTCAATACCGCCCTCGGTATCGAAATTTCCATCGTGATCCTCAATGCGATGCCGCCATTCGAGGCGAATATTGCGGTCGCGAAAACGCGAGATCACCACCGCATCCTTGATAGGAATGGAGCTCTGGTAGTAGTAGCGGTTCAATGCCCAGGCCTGCACCTGTCCCTTATTGAGCTTGCCGCCGTGCAACAGCCGGTGAAACGGATGCAGGTTGTGATAGCGGGTCGCGCCGATCTGACGGAGCGCTGCCTCCAGGTCCTCCGCGCTCGCGAGCGGTGTCCCTTTCGCCAGTGAAAAGGCAGTTGTCGCTTTCAAACAATAATCTCCGTCCCGTCCGAAGGAATTTGCCAGCCCGCATGTTCCGCCTGCTCGCGTTCGGCAGAGCCGGGCAATAGAACCAAATTGGAATTGTTGATGTGAAGAAAAACTTTCCGAACAATACCCAAGTCGGCAAGCGCTGCAATCGCCCCACCCTCGCCCGACATCGCCATATGTCCCATCCGCTGCCCCGTCTTCTTGCCGAGCCCGGCGGTGATCAGCTCATCGTCGCGCCAGACCGTGCCGTCGAAGAACACCAATGGCGCATCCTTCAGACGTATCTTCAGTTCTGGGGTGACAGCAGCACAGGCCGCTAGAAAAAAGAAATATTGGCCGCTCTGCTTGTCTGCAACGCGCAATCCCACAGTATCGCCCGCCTCATCGTCCAGCCCAGTCGCCGCAGCATCTTCTAAATACCATGCCCGCTTGCCGGCCACGACGAACGGCAAGACCTCGAGTCCCGAGGAAGAACCGTCCGGCAATTGAGGTTCGAACGCGACGTCGAACTTGATCGGCTCGCGCTTTACACGCTCCGCGCTCAGGACGTTGAAGATACTGTTTTCCTTTAACGTCGAAAGCACCCGCTGATGGGCATAAATGACGAAAGGCCAACCTTCACGCAGCGACAACAGGCCCGCGACGGCATCGACTTCGCCGTTGGTCAGAATGACGCCTGAGATTGGGCTGTGCCGCAGTTGGCCCTGTTTCGGATGAAGTTGCGGTGTTTCGATCACCTGCTGACGCAAGTCCGGCGAGGCGTTGATCAGAAACCAATGCTCGTTATCAGCACTCACCGCGATCGACGCCTGGGTCGCCCGCAATTCCGGGTGCTCAATTCGTGCCGTATGGCAAACCTTGCAGTTGCAGTTCCACTGTGGGACGCCGCCACCTGCCGCAACCCCGAGAACGACAACGCGTAACATCTCAACGCCTCCGGAACGTCCGGCTTGCGGAATTACCGTTCGAACACAAGCAAGACCGGCCGCGCAAAAGGCCTTTCCCATACGGGTAAGACACTTAACGCAAACCGGACCGCTTGAGTTCTAAACTATTGAAAGTGCGCAGGCTTACTTACGCGCCGCGCAGGCGTACATGTTGATTTCCATGCCAACCGGCACTTCAACAATCTTTGGAGCTTTCCAGGCCATTTTGGTCTCCTTCCCAATTCAATTCTGCGACCGGGTTTCAATGCCCCCGTCACGAGTCAGGTTAACATGGAGATGACCAAATGCGATGTCCAATTTTACGAATGTCCGGAACAAAAATGTTATCCGGGGACATCGTATATTGCAGTGCAAGCCTCACTGAGATGACGCTGCACTGCAATAACTCGCAAATAAACCGCGCGGATCACTCTACCTTGGCGAAACGATCATCCAGAGCGTATCCAGCGCCGCGGACAGTCCGAATCGGGTCCTGTTCTCGCCCGAGGTTCAGAAGCTTCCGAAGGCGTCCAATGTGTACGTCCACGGTGCGCTCGTCGATATAGATGTCACGTCCCCAGACACCATCGAGCAATTGCTCGCGGCTGAACACACGTCCCGGATGCTCAAGGAAGAACTCCAGTAAGCGGTATTCCGTCGGGCCAAGGTCAATCGGGCGGCCGGAACGCGCCACACGACGCCTATCACGGTCCAGCTCGATATCACCAAAGGCAAGAACCGTGGCGAGACGTTCGGGGCTGGCGCGTCGCAGCAACCCCTTCACCCGGGCAAGCAACTCAGGCACCGAGAACGGCTTGACGATGTAGTCGTCGGCACCGGTCGCAAGTCCCCTCACCCGTTCGCTTTCCTCGCCGCGCGCGGTCAGCATGATGATCGGGATTTGCTTTGTCTCGGGTCTTGCCCGCAGACGACGACAAAGTTCGATCCCCGACAGACCAGGCAACATCCAATCAAGCACGATCAGATCTGGAATGTGCTCCTTGAGCCGGGTGTCGGCATCATCACCGCGCGCGACGGTTTCCACGTCGTAACCTTCAGCATCCAGATTGTAGCGAAGCAGCGTGGTCAACGCTTCTTCATCCTCGACAACAAGAATTCGGGCGCTCATGTCCGACCCTTCAGTTCATAACCCTTTGAATCAGCTGCCGGTGACAGCTGTCGCAAAACTCGTCATATCGCCCTTCGGGCGCGGATCGAGCATCTGCTGGCCTTCGATCATGTAGAAGACGGTCTCGGCAATATTGGTTGCATGATCACCGATCCGCTCGATGTTCTTGGCGCAGAACATCAGGTGGATACAGAAACCGATATTGCGTGGATCTTCCATCATGTAGGTCAGCAACTCGCGGAACAGCGAGGTACAGATCGCATCGACCTCCTCATCGCCCTTCCAGACCGCCATCGCAGCCGGGAGGTCGTGAGCAGCGTAAGCATCAAGCACCGATTTGACCTGCGACTGCACCAGGTCGGTCATGTGCTCAAGACCGCGGATCAGCTTCAGCGGATGAAAATCGCTATCGAGCGCAGCAACGCGCTTGCCGATATTCTTCGACAGATCGCCGATGCGCTCGAGGTCGGTCGCAACACGCAGCGAACCGACGATCTCGCGGAGGTCAACCGCCATCGGCTGACGACGAGCGATGGTCAGCACCGCACGCTCTTCAATTGCGTGCTGCAACTTGTCGATATCGAGATCGGCGGCCACCACGCGCTTACCCAGCGCAACGTCGCGGCGGATCAATGCATCGACGGAATCCACGATCTGGCGTTCCGCCAATCCGCCCATTTCCGCGACGAGCCGATTAAGCTCCTGAAGGTCTTCGTCGAACGCCTTGGCGGTATGCTCTGTTCCCATGATAATTCTCCACGCGCTATGCGTCAGCCGAAGCGGCCAGTGATATAGTCTTGCGTCCGCCTGTCAGTCGGCGAAGTAAAGATCTTGTTCGTATCATCGAATTCGATCAGTTCGCCCAGATACATGAACGCCGTCTTGTCGGACACGCGCGCTGCCTGCTGCATGTTATGCGTGACGATCGCGATCGTATATTCTTCCTTCAGTTCCTGGATCAGCTCCTCGACCTTGGCGGTCGAGATCGGATCAAGCGCTGAACAAGGTTCGTCGAACAGGATCACTTCCGGTCGCACCGCCACCGTGCGCGCGATGCACAGACGCTGCTGCTGGCCACCGGAAAGGCTGAGACCGCTCGCATTCAGCTTGTCCTTGACCTCGTTCCAGAGTGCGCCGCCGCGCAGCGCTGCTTCGACGCGGCCGTCCATCTCGGACTTGGAAATCTTTTCATAGAGCCGGATGCCAAAAGCGATGTTCTCATAGATCGTCATCGGGAACGGCGTCGGCTTCTGGAACACCATACCGATCCGAGCGCGCAGCAGGTTGAGGTCGAGCTTCGGATCAAGAATGTTGGTGTTGTCCAGCATGAGCTGCCCCACGGCGCGCTGGCCGGGGTAAAGATCATACATCCGATTGAAGATGCGGAGCAATGTCGACTTGCCGCAGCCCGACGGTCCAATGAAGGCCGTCACCCGGTTCGCACCCAGCAGGAGGTTGATGTTCTTCAGCGCATGATGCTCGCCGTAATAGAAATTCAAGTCACGGACGGTCACCTTGGGTCGCGCTTCCGACAATCCGACAACCGACGGCGCCATGCTGGAGGAAGAATTCGTGGACACAGAAAGCTCGCTCATTTTGCTGTCCTCTCGGCGCCGAGAATGCGCGCGCCAATGTTAAGGGCAAGTACGGTCAAGGTTATGATCAAGGCGCCGCTCCACGCGAGTTCTTTCCAGTACGCATAGGGGCTTTGAACGAAGTTGTTGATGGTCACAGGCAGGTTGGCCATCGTCTTGGTGAGATCGAGACTGAAGAACTGATTGCTGAGCGCCGTGAAGAGCAGCGGCGCGGTCTCGCCTGCGACGCGTGCGGTCGCAAGCAGCACACCCGTGATCAAGCCGGAGCGCGCAGCACGGTAAGCGATACGCTTGATGACAAGCGAACGCGGCAGACCAAGCGCCGACGCAGCTTCACGCAGCGGGTTTGGCACCAGCCGCAACATGTCTTCGGTGGTACGAACCACAACCGGAATAACAATCACGGCGAGAGCGAGCGTACCGGCGAACGCAGAGAACCCGCCCATCGGGACAACGACAGCACCGTAGACGAACAAGCCGATGATGATCGAAGGCGCACTCAACAGAATGTCGTTGATGAACCGTATCACCGACGTCAGCTTGTCGTGTTTGCCGTATTCAGCAAGGTAAGTCCCGGCGAACAACCCGATCGGCGCGCCAATACCGACGCCTAGCACGGTCATGATGAGAGAGCCAACGATAGCGTTCAGCAGACCGCCTTCGGTGGATCCGGGAGGCGGTGTGTTCTCAGTGAAAATCTGAAGGGATAGACCGGCAAGACCGTTGTAAAACAAGGTGAACAGGATCAGCGCGAGCCAGGTGACCCCGAACAGAGCGGCACCAAGGCACAAAAATCTGACAATAATGTCGGAGCGGCGGCGAGATACGTAAATCGGGTTCATGATTTTTAGTTCCCCGCCTTCTTTTCAAGACGCATCAGCATCAAGCGAGCTGCCGCGAGAACAAAGAACGTCAGAACGAACAGCAACAGGCCAAGCAGAATGAGGCCCGATTGATGGAGTCCGTCGCTTTCGGCGAACTCGCTCGCAATCGCTGCCGATATCGTCGTGCCAGGACCAAAGATCGAAGGTGAAATGCGGAAGGAGTTTCCGATGATGAAAGTCACCGCCATCGTCTCGCCGAGTGCACGTCCAAGCGCCAGCATGATGCCGCCGATGACGCCAACTCGGGTGTAAGGGATCACGACGTTGCGCACGACTTCCCATGTCGTACAGCCGAGGCCATAAGCAGCTTCCTTGAGAACCGGAGGCACCGTGGCAAACACGTCGCGCGAAATGGCCGTGATGAACGGGAGCACCATGATCGCAAGGATCAGTGACGCATTGAAAAGGCTGAGATAGGACGGAGGACCGCCAAAGATCGATCCCAGTATAGGGACGCCGTCAAAGATCCGGATCATGAAGGGCTGGAAGCTGTTGGCCAGGAACGGGCCGAGCACGAAGAAACCCCACATGCCATAGATGATCGATGGAATGCCTGCGAGAAGCTCTACGGCCATACCAATCGGGCGGCGCAACCATTGCGGACAAAGCTCGGTCAGAAAAATCGCGATACCGACGCCGACCGGAATGGCAATGCACATTGCGATGACGGATGTAATCAAGGTGCCGTAGATCGGACCAAGCGCGCCGAGCACTGGCGGATTTGCAGACGGCGCCCAGCGCTGCGTCCACAAGAAAGACAATCCATATTCCCTCATCGCAGGCCATGCGCCCGCGATCAGAGACAAAATAATACCACCCAGGATAAGGAGCACACCGAGCGCGCAGATGCGCGTGGTCCAGTAGAATGCCTTGTCCCCAAACTTGAAGGCGCTCAATGCCCTGGCGCGATCGTAAGGCCCGGCAGCTTCCATCGAAGAGCTTTGTACAGCCATGTCTGCCACGCTGATTCCCCTTGTCTCAATGAACTCTGTTTGAAGGCCGCCATCCGGAGATTTCTTCCGGCCCCGTCAGACGGCGCATCAATGATGCGGAGGAGAGGTCACCCTCTCCTCCGCAAATGTCTTAGCTCTTGATGTCAGCCGACCAGGTCTTTTCGATCAGCTTGACGACGGATTCAGGCATCGGAATGTAATCGAGTTCTTCAGCCATCTTGCCGCCCTTCTCGAACGACCACTTGAAGAACTTGAGAGCTTCCATCGATGCAGTTTTGTCGACCGGAGCCTTGTGCATCAGGATGAACGTGGCAGCGGTGATCGGCCAGGAAGCCTCACCCGGCTGGTCGGTCAGGATCACATAGTAGCCAGGAGCCTTCGACCAATCAGCATTCGACGCTGCTGCCTGGAAAGCGGCAACTGTCGGCTGCACGGTCTTGCCGGCCTTGTTGATCATCGCAGCGTAGGTCAGCTTGTTCTGCTTCGCATAAGCGTACTCGACATAACCGATCGAGTTCTTGGTCTGGCCGACGTTGCCGGCAACACCTTCATTGCCCTTGGCGCCAACGCCAGCGGGCCATTCAACGGCAGTACCGGAGCCGACTTTCGTCTTCCACTCAGCATTTGCCTTCGACAGATAATCGGTGAAGTTGAAGGTCGTTCCTGAACCATCCGAACGGCGCACAACGGTGATAGCGTCCGTCGGCAGCTTCAGCTTCGGATTCAGCTTGGCGATTGCAGCATCGTCCCACTTGGTGATCTTGCCAAGGTAGATGTCGCCGAGCACTTCGCCCGAGAGCACGAGCTCGCCGGACTTGATGCCTTCGAGGTTAACAACCGGCACGATCGCGCCCATGACCATCGGCCACTGCGACAGACCATCCTTGTCGAGTTGCTCAGCCTTGAGCGGCGCATCGGTGGCACCGAAAGTCACGGTCTTCGCCTGGATCTGCTTGATGCCAGCGCCAGAACCGATCGACTGATAGTTCAGACCATTGCCGGTCTCTTTCTTGTAGGCATCAGCCCACTTCGAATAGACGGGGAACGGGAACGTCGCACCCGCGCCGGTGATGTCGGCGGCGAAGGCCGACGTCGATGCGGCCACAAGGCCGGCAGCGACGATTGTTTTGATGAAATTCACAGGTTCTCTCCATCTTGTGAGCGGGCGCGCAATCGTTTGCGATTGTCTCCCGAGGCCGCCTGTCTAAAGGTCTGGCATAGAGCTTTTATGGAGGTTGGATGACACTCGTGTGACACCAAATGACGGCGCGATTTGACTGTCGGATACTTAAGCAAGACATTGAAATTTATAAACAATATAATTTCTTTCGCAGGGACTGATATCCCGCAGATACCCCGCAGAAAGTGACTGTTAACGCCGTTATATGACAAGGGAACGACCCGGAAACTTTTGCCTCCAGCTCCTGCATCCCTCGCCACAACGGCTTCAGGCGAACAGATCAAGCGCGGCTCGGCGTCACAAGATTTAACGAGTAGTTTACGCCCTGGGACACCTCGCCTGCGGCGACGGTCATGGCGGATAATTTGCGAGAGCCTCGACGAGCGAACTCTCCGCAAGTTCCGAGGCAACGCGAGCGCCGGCGTATGGCGAAGATGCCTCCGCTCGAACGCCTTGGCCGGCCCGTCGATCTTGTTCGCACGACCGGATGGAGCTGGATCAACGGCAAGGTGCTACGCACAAACGGCGGCATCAGCTCGACCGCGCCATCGTCAAACGCTCGGGCGACGTTGAATAACGGCGAGCGCTGCTTCAAGCCCGCCGTTAATATTGAGAAACTGCCGGCCAGCAGGCCGGGCTTCCTTAAAGATAGGCAGCAAGTCCGGATCCACTGCCCAGCGTGTTCTGCACCGACATCATGGTTTTGTAGTTCTGAATAAGCTTGTTCGTCACATCATCAGTCACGCCGAGGACCTGCTTCTCCTCATCGCTCATGTTCAGATAGCTCTGAATCAAACCACCTGGACCAGATGACTGGCTATCGCCCGACGAATTCATGGTGCCGAGGATGTTCATACGCGTGCGCCGGTCAAGTTCGGTCTTGGCGGCGTAGGTCTCCTCATTGGAGAATGATGAGTCCTGATTCAGGACCATCGTTGCCAGCGCCCTGTTGTCGAAATCAGAGAAATCGACAAGCTGACCAGTCTGTCGCGAGGAATCAAAGACCAGTTCCGCTCCATTATCCCTGGCGTGGCTCTCCTGATCATCGAGCATGGCACGCGCGTTGGCTGCCACCTCCTGCGTCGTGGAATCGGGGCCGACTGTGCCAGTACTGGTGGTCGGTTGATCAAGCAGTGCACGCACTGGATCGTTAGTGTTGCCGGTGTCGGGCGCCTTGCCGAACGAGACCTTCGCTGCCGAGAGCCCATCTGTGACGGCCTGCTTCTGCGCCTTCCAGGCATCTGTCGCCTTCTCAGCATCGCCCGCCTGATCCAGATAGTCAGACGCTGCCTGGTAAAGGCTCGCATAATCCCCGGTATGGCGAGCGATCACGACATGCGACGCCATTGCGTTGTTGAAGCGTGATTTCAATTCGGATGCAGCAGCGGCACTCTCATCCTTGCTGAAGAGACCTTCAGCATTCGACGCTACCTGAGACAAAATCTCTCTGCTCTGGCCGCTCAGATCAACAGCGACCTTTCCATCCAGCATGGCGGAGGAAATACCAAGCTCGTTATATTGATCATCAAACCACGTGCGAACGGCAAGTACCGGATCATGCGGGGTGTCTGCAAAGTCCGAAGCACCAGACGCATCTGGTGCATCAGAAGTTGCCGGGGCTTGCGTATCGTCTGCGGCCTTTGAGGCTCGCGCAGTATCAGCCGCCGCAGGCGGCGCATCCGAGGCCGCCGGAACATCTGCAACCATATTGGCCAGATAGGCTTTCGCCGCGTCAGACAGCGTGACCGACGTCGAGGGCGAAGAGTCCGACGGCGTGTTTGTATCGTCCCCCATGTACTGCACCAAGCTCGGCTGAGCGGCAGCAGTCGTATAGCCGTTCCTCGCGGAATTGAGCAATGAGGGAAGATAGGATCCGATGGTCGACGACATAACGAAAGCCCCCAGCATGCACTAGCTTACCGAGGTCTTGCAGGGTCTATGCCAAGTCGAAAACGCCTGGGATTCCGCGATATTTCGCGCTTGCGGCCGACATGAGCCGCCCTAACCCGGCAATTTTTTCACAGAACACCCGGCGCATTCTACCCAGGTAGATAAAAGGTCCGTGGTGTCGTGCTCAAAGGATCGGTGAAGGTGTGGTTGCGATTCACAACGGCTCGCTGTCCTCTATTCCCAATAAGGCTGCGCCTTGCTGAAGGCCTTATGGGAACGCTCCGCAGCAGCCAGCACGGCAGCCTCCCGCGCCTCTTCGTGACCGATCACCACCCCCGCCGCGAATGCTCGGCGAGGCGTTTTCGCAGCAATCTCTCTTGAAAGGGATATATGGACGGAGATGTCATTGAGATCGCCGAGACAATCCTGCATGTCCCTGAGCACAGCCTGAAATTTCTGTTGGTGCTTCCTCGCCTTTTTTCCGGGAAACAGCGCTTCGAAGAACTCCGACGCGTAGCGCAGCTTCTTGGCCTGAATCCGCAACTTGTGGCGCTTCCTCGCATCGAGCTCAGCCAAACGGCGACCTCGCTTTCGGATTTTTCGCCACCGTCGCCTCAACTGCGCGACGACGACCGTTTCGATTGGTTCTTCGCCACGCTCACGCAACAGCATATCTTGCGGTGTTCGCCAATTTCCAACCTCAAGCCATTCAGCGATGTTCAATGTGAAGTTGCGAAATCGATTCGAACATATGGCCGCTTTTGCCCGCTTGATGGCGGCGCCTCGTCGCTCTGTCAGTTCGCGGGAAAATCGGCGCATGTCGGCGAAGTGCGCAGAATCCTCAAGCGGAGTAACGACTTGAGTCAAGAACACATCCAATTCGCGCGCGGAACCGAGCTCGGCTGTAAGCCACTTCAGTTCAGCCTTGATATTTTTCACGCCCTTTTCAGAGATGATATCTGAGAAAAGCGACATCGCTGCACGCACGCGGCGCAAGCCGATGCGCATCTGGTGAATTCCCTCCGTGTCTGCGGCGAGAATCGCAGGCTTGTTGGCGACGATTTGCTTGAGACATGTGCTTGCAACAAGCTGAAACGCATTCGAGGCCTGCATCTCGGCTTCGATCACAACCCTGTCCGCTCTGGTGACGGCGGCATCATAACCGTCAAGCAACTCGTAGCCGCGCTGTGATTTGCTCTTGATCGCCAATTCGGCGGACGTGGCGCGAGAGAACAAACGGGCGACTTTAAACAGATGGCTCCGGTCGCCCCGCTTGAGCTCAAGCTCCGCCTCATGGAGCGTTAACGTACTCTCGCCCGTGTCGATCGATCCACGATCAATCGTCAACATGATCTCGTAGTCTTTGGCTTTGAGCGGGTAAATATTGCGTCGAACACACGTCTCAAAGACAGGGCGCAGTTCATCCTGAAGATTTTTGCCGATCAAGGGTTGGAGAGCTGTACCACGTGCGGCCTTCATATCAGGCCGATCCCCATCGATCTTCGATTCCCATTCACCACGCTCGAACAGGCTTCCGTCGACGGCCTTGATCGTCTGCACATAATGGTCGTCGATGCGACGAACCCGCAACGTCAGGCCGTGCTTGTGCAATTTCAGCTGGTCGGTATCGAAGTAGACCGAGATTTGATCCTCGCTCCGAACAGAACGATTAGCGTCGCGCGGCAAAGGCAGCCCTTGAAGCTTCAGCAACTTCCCTGGCGGCAACTCGAGCTTGAGTTCGATTTCCTTTGGCGACGACATGACCTGGTTCACCAGACACCGCGCACATTCGCGTTCGGAAAAATCTTATTGAAGGATCTTGGTTCCTTCCCTGCACCACCAGCAGCCAGTGGGTGCCACGTCTTATCGTTAGCGTAAAACAGGAAAACGCGTCAGCAATCTTTCGGCTGATGGGCCGCGGCTTTTTTAATTCGCCCGCCCCTCCGGACGTAGCGCCGAACCACACAGCCTACCCATGGTCGCGTCAACACGCGTCAGCAACCGCTGAATTGCGCTGACGGGACAGCCTGCCACCCCAACGATATGAAACTGTCGCCTATAAGTTATGCCTTCGCAAGTTGCTTCTCTCCAGGCTTCGCCATTCAACGTCACTTACCGCGCACCCGGCGCTTCGACCCACACGTCGCTTTGCTTGATACGTTCGATAAGATCGCGCGGGTCAAATTTCCTAAAATTCGATGGGATCTCAAACAGACTCGCAGGTTGCGAATTTTCATGCACGTTCGCGAGAACAATCGCCACGGTCTTTCCCTCTTGGATCCTCAATGGGAATTTCAAATCCGCATCAATCCATCCCACCAGATCTCCCCCGGGAGCATGCGCACGGTAACCGGTCGTTGCACGATCACCGATTTGCTCCTGGCCAATCCGCTCACATTGCCACGGGTCGCCCTGCTCCGACATCCCGGCAATTTTCGCCATGCTCTGCCACTGCCGGCACGGATCCCCCGGCCCGACGCCGACCAACAGGCGCGTCAACGGACTGGACTGCCTCGCCTCCATGAAGATTCCGCTGGACGGCTTCACGAGATACGCCGATCCCTTTTCGCCGTCGATCAGGAAGAAGTCTCCTGGGAAGTCCGATGTTTCGATGCGAACCTTGGCATTCGAGACATAGACCTTGCCAGATGCGCCAGATCCGCTGTTGGCAACTTGGTCCGAATTGGTTCTGAGAATATCGGCCGAAAACTGCTGCGCCGATGTGGGCGCGCTTTCGCACACCACCATTGCGCATGTCAGAATACAGCAAACAACTGCTGAAGCTATCGTTGGCAACTTGATCATCGCATGAACTCATCACAGCAGGAAAAAACGACGCCGATCAGGCATGAATCCGGATCGGCGCCGTCATTCAATGTGAGATCACAAGCACAGGACACCAATACTCACGATGGTCCGATGTTCATGATCCCTGCAGGCCTCACTCAGTGTAGTTCTGAACGACCGCGTTGTCGAAGTCGAACGCTTCGAACAGATCCGAGAGTGCCGGGCTGTTGGTGGGCACGTACGGATTGTTGTTCTTGACGGTCGGGTTCGGCAGGTTGTCGCGGCTGCGGTTCGTAATCGGCTTGAGCTTCCAGTTGCGCTCGATGAACTTCAGCAGCGAAACGTGGTCGCCATAACCGTGATGGATCTTTCCGCCGGTGGAATACGGCGAGAGGATCAGCAGCGGCATACGCGGTCCGTCACCGAAGTAGTCGATCGACTGGATGAAGCCCGAAGTCGTAGTAACCGCCGGCTTCGTCAAATGTAACGAACACAGCGGTCTCCGCCTTCAGCTTCGGATTGGCATCGAGTGCGCCAAGGACGTTGAGCACATAGGCTTCGAACAGGTCGACCTTGGAACTCTGCGGATGGCCGTCAAGGATACCGTCAGGTTTACCGAACGAGACCGCAGGCAGGGTATTGTCCTGGATCGCCTGGACCAGATCGGAAGTGTCCTTGATGTGAGCCGTCCGGATTGCCGGGTCAGCCATGATCGAAGTCGCATACTGGAACGGATTGCAGATCTGGCAATAAGCCACACCAACCGCATGGGCCGGATCAGCGATCGCCGCAGAGGTCAAATCCGGATTGGTCGGATTCTTGGCAACTGCCGCGTTCCACAACGTGACCGCGTCGCTATACGCGCCACCATAGTAGGCCCACGAGATGTCCTTCTCCATCAGAGCGTCGCCGATGGTGCGAACAGGAGACGGCGGAAGATTGGAGCCTCCTGACAGCGCACCGTTCGGGAGATAGCCCGGATTGGTGTTGTTCAGCATGTAGTAGTGATTGTGCTGGCAGTTCGGCTCGGCCGCATACTTCAGATGCGAGAGATAGCTCACAATCGGCTGTACGCCGGGTTGGAAGATATCCGCGCATTCAGTGAAATTGCTGTCGACCGTATACTTGTTGTTGATACCGGGCTTCGGATTCGGATTGGCGATCATGTTGGCGGGCGGCGTGGCAGGGTTACCCTGGCCATCCGTCCAATAACCTGCGTCGCCGGTGCCGAGCATGAAGTGGTTCGCGCCGGTACCACCATGGAACGACTGATGGAAGTTGTCGCTCAGCGTGAAGCGATCAGCCAGCATCTTCAAAATCGGAGCTTGTTCCTGCTCCGCATTGTAGAAGCCCATCGAGTTCGCAGCGCTTGATGGCGAAAGGGTCGACATGATGAACGGAAACAGGTCCATCTTACAGCCGGAGCTGTTGTCCTTCGTCACATTGGCGACGCTGCAATCGTCCTGCTGCCAGTCCGAGTAGAAGCGGTGCGAGGTATCACCGGTGTAGTCGTCATCGCTGAGCTGCGGGCCCTGCATCGGGAACGGACCGGTCAAAGATCCGGCACCCGGGACGCGCGTGTCCAGAACGTTCTTCGGCAGGTTGCTGGCACCAGTCGTTATGATGTCGAGGTCGGCCGGATTCATATCCTTCTCAACGCTCGCTTCGGCGATCGTCTTGAAAGGCGGTGCGGTATCGCTCTGAGTCGTCGGCGTGCCGCCGGTGTTCGGCTGCGGCATCGCGTTGGAAGAATTGTAAGGGAATTTCGCGGCTTCAGGTGCACCGATATAGTAGGTCGGCTGCGTAGCAACTGAGTACTGCTGTGCCAGTGCGTAGTTCGGGCCTGGCGAGCCGTCCTCGTTGACGATGCCCTTCGACAGAAGGTTCGAGATCGTCTGCTTCTTGCCCTTCGGACGGTACACACCAAACGTGTGATCCAGACCGCGATTCTCACCGATCAGAACGATGACGTGCTTGATCGGGCTCTCGGTCTTGAGTTGGTCGGCCGGATTTTTCGTCTTCTCAGCCTTGTCTGAAGCCTTCTCAAGCGTCAGCGCATTCATTTCGATGTTTTTATTCAGATAAGGATTGGGATGCGCGCGCGTATCCCAATTGCTGCGGCCGGCTTCGGCAGCATAAGCGGCGGTGGAGACGAGAAGCGACGTTATGACGCACAGTGCCGTGGTGGCGCGCCATCCGTTGTTGAGATATTTAATCGTTTGCATTGTTTACCCCATTGAAGTGAACACGTTCTGCTTAACTGCAGTTCGTGACGCTTGCGTTTCGCAGTTGTGAAATCAACCGAACTCGCCGACGAAATTTTTTTCGCGCGCGCTCATCTCATACATTTCAAGTTGTTTTCTGCTCGCACACGTTGCGCATCATTCACTCGCGCTGCGCAGCAAGCGATGCAGTCGCGTCTTGTCAGCGAGCGATTGATTTCAGTTGCCTACAATTGATCGCAACTTTTCAGAATCACATCCCCGCACAGGAGCATGCGACACGAGAATCAGTGTGCGGATTGCTTTGCCTGAAGAACCTGCCGAAACGCAGCGTAATGCGCGTCGTGCACTGATGGATTGAACAGCGACCATTGCTGCGCGTTGGCAAGCAAGGAAGGAATCGCAGCCGCCATCAGATAACGGTAGTTCTTGTACTCGGCCGCGGCATCAGACACGCGTCCTTCGTTGGAAGCGATATCGATACGCCGCAGGGTCAGCACGAGCTCTTTCAGCGCAGAGCGGGCGAGCATTCTTTCGCTCTGACCACCTGATACACTGGTGTCCTTTCGATCAGGATAACGCTCGGTCAACTCACGCAGCTCGCCGCCAATGGTCTCGACAGTCAGAGAGATGATTGCCCTGTCATTGGCTGGAATCGCGGTGTCCAGGACAGTGGCGAAGTCATTGATCTCCTTGAGCACCGCACCCACGCCATCAGTCTCGTAAGGCTGCATCCCGTCCCCGACTGCTGTCAGATATGCGACCAGATCGTGTTGATCCTGCGCAGACAAGCCAAGGCTGAACACACGATCGAAATGCGAAACCACTTCATCGTAGCTGCGGTAGCGGCCGTCATGAAAATATGGCGCGTTGAAATCAGCATTTCGCAACGTCGGCGTTTTGTAGAGCCCGCCAGAGCCGACATCATGTTGCTGATGATCGACAAATCCAGCCGACGGAATGTGACACCCGGCGCAGCTCATGGCCGGTTGATTCGGGAACGGTTTCGCGAAGAGTGCTTCGCCGCGACGCTCTGCTTCACTGATCTTGCCGACTAACTGTCCACCCGGGCCAAGATTCAGGTTCGGGAGAAAGTCGATATCATTGATGTAGGCTACCAGCGCATCGAGAATGACAGATGATGGCTCCGGGCCGGCGAATTCGCCGACGATGACGTTGCGCACGAATTCGCGCAGAGAGGTTGTGCGACCATCATGACCATATGGTGCGAGATATCGCGCACCACGCAGACTGGGAATTCTCACGGGATCGAGCTTGAGATTGTCAGCCTTCGGATTGAACAGTGGCCCGGTCGTATCAAAGGTGCCCGGACGTACCGACATCTTCGGAACAAAAAGCTTGGGATTCGATGCGCCGTTGACGTGGCAGGTCTCGCAACTCATTCCGGCCTGACGAGCAGGACCGCCAAACAACGCGGGCGAACTGAAGGCCAGATTGCCGAGATTGACCATATAGGATTTGCGGCCGCCGATACTTTCCGACCGAAACACCTCACGTGGCTTTTCCAGCGCATCCTCGTTGAGTTCTGTCGCGCGAGGCAGAGTTGTCTGGTCGCCCTCAATCGGAAAGGCAGCTACACGAACGATCGATCCGCCTGCGAGGCACGCCAGAACAATCACAAACCATAAACGCGACGCCTTCATCGGCTTGACGCCTCAAGCGTCGGACGACCGAGACCGAGCTTCGGAGCGGCCGCCTGCAATGTCACCACGAGATCTTCGCTGACCTCGCGCAGCTTTGGGATATCCACCGCCCGCAAGTCCGGCACCGTAAGAAGTGCGGACAGCTGCTTGATCTTTTGGTCAACCTTGTCCGCCAGCTTCCGATCTGCTGCTTCGAGCGTTTCTGCAAAAATCGTTCGATAGGCAAAATCGATTCCGGCCACGTTATTGCGCATGTCGTCGAGCGAGGTTCCGCTGATGCGCGATTCGCCACCGTCAGCTTTGCTCTCACCGACCTCGTAGGTCAGCCGCACGAGTCCGTCGAGCAATCCCTGTGGCGTCAATGCCATGCCATGGATTTTGGAATGAAGATCGCTCAAATGCTCAACGAGAGCATCTGCCTCACTTCCGACATCAAGTCGGCTCGAACCAAACAGCTTGGCTTCGATCGCATGAAAACCGGTTGTTGCGTCGGGCCACGCGTCGATTTGCTGATCGAGCTCCGGAACGAAGCCTGCGGTGAAAACTTCCGAACGTTCCCAGCCGGCACGCGCCGAAAGCCACGCCTTTCGCGCCCCTGCGAGATCAGACTCAGCAAGCCGCTGGCGCAGATTGCGCGCGCCCGCCAATGCCTCGCCAATCCCTTCGACCATGTAAGGCCGGTAGCGTTCGGACGAATCATCGAGCGGCGCCGCCGTTACCCGCCCGGACGTCGCTGCGAGCGTGAGAAACAGAAGACAAGCGGCCATTGATCCATGGCGGAATGAAAAACCGTCTTTCGATCGATTCATCCGCGGCGAAAAGAAAGGAACGCGGCCGAATGGACGATCGATCATACTCTCGAACCTTTAGATTAGCTGTAAACAGACATGTGGAGGTAATATTGTCAGATTGGTTTGCGGTTTTGTGACGGGATCACGTCGATGATGGTTTTCTCATCAAACAAAACGTGTTCGCACGCAGAGAATGTTTTCGAACACAATGCGATGCGCGTTAAACTCTCTTCGCTAAAATATTTTTTGAGATACACGTTTGCTGTACATCGGATCACGATAAAGAAGCTGCATCACATTGAATGATGCGCGGCGATGCTGCACCACCAACGCTTCGCCCAGCCTTCGGCACCCCGCAAAACAGATTTCCATGTTCCTCAACAACGAATTCTTCATCTTTTTTATGTTGCTCTGCCTGCTGTGCTGTGTCCTTGCGATGATCGACATACGTCACGGGATCATCCCGGACTGGTTGAATTTGTCGATTGCGAGTCTTGGAGTAGTGAACGTTGCAACCAGCGCTGGCTTTCCCGCATGGACACAAGCTGCGTGCGAAGGCATCGTCATAGGCGGACTATTTTGGCTGCTACAACGATGTTATTTTGCGTTTCGGAAAATTCGCGGTTTGGGACTTGGCGACGTCAAATTCCTGGGCGCTGCCGGAATCTGGGTTAGCTTTTCCGGCATACCCACCTTACTGCTCGTCGCTTCGCTAACAGCACTGACGACTGCCGGAGTGATACGGTTGGCCGGACGGCCCCTGACAGGTCAGACGTCGATTCCCTTTGGGCCATTTCTGGCAATGGGTCTGCTATTCGCGCTGGCTGTTAAACAATACGGGTAACGCTGCGGGACGTGCGCCGGCCTCACCGCCACCACTCGGCGACGGCAGACTCAAAACAGCACTCTGTTGATCTTTTTCGAGAGTCACCTCTCGCCCGCGTATCGATTGCAGCTTCCAGCCCCGATGATCTTCGCCGACCTTCAACCGAAGCGCTGTCTTGGTGGCCTGATCGAGAAAAATTCCAAACCCCTCCTCGTCACTCGCGATTGTGCCAACCAGGGAGAGTTGCGGACGTTCCGGCACCTTGGGAGGTGGCGTCAGTGCTTTTGCGATCGTGGCCCTGGCAGCAACTGCAGGCGCTGGAGCGCGCCGCGAAGCTGAAAAGATCGGTCGATCCCGTGTGCCGGACAATTGACTCAGCGGAATTTCCCACAACGGATTGGCGCTTGGAACCCGGTCCTTCGCCGGCGATGCTGTCACAGGCGCATCGATTGTTGCTGGAGCCGCAGTCGGAGGTGCGGCCGGAATCTGAAGCGGTCGGGTTGTCGGCGGATCATCGACAACATCTGCATCCAGGGCGTCACTGGATGGCAATGCAACCGCGCTTTGCGCCGATAAGATCAACAGAAGGGCCAGAAGAAAAATTTTCCGAATCATTTGGCGCCTCGCCATTGTCCTGAGACCGCGAGCAAAATCCGCAATTTTCCGTCGCCAGAACTCGACGATGCCGCGGACGATTCAACGACGAGCTGATCGACAAACAGGAAAGGCATCCCGGCTTCAAGATCGTACAGCAGTTTCTGCAACTCCGGCTGACCGATTTCGCAGCTTGCGATCATGCTGATGAAGCCCGCCTTCGACTGGGTTCCCTTTAAATCGACTTGCGACGACAGCACGTTGCCGCCGAGCTTCATCACCGCGCCGTCGACTCGTTGAAGTAACGCTGCTCCGGCAACGGTTAGCGTAGCGCCTTCTAGAAACTCAGATCCCGTCGGCACGGACACATCACCTGACGGCGTCCGCATTGTTGCCGATCTGCGTCCATCCAATTGTTCGAGCATGCTCGTCGCCGACGCAACTTCAGCGCGCTGCCGAAGGACATCCGCAACCGAAGTCACGACAATGAAGAGCAATGCAAATACCACTCCCGCGTAAGCAAAAGCCGCTAGAAGGGGTGAATCGGCGAAAGTCTTCTTCAATGTGGCAATCGCGGTCATGTGCCCGATCCGAAATAGGCAGTGATATGCGCCTCGATATGAAATCGTTCGCCCGGATCGTTCTGAGCACGGGTCGTTGGCGCAAAGAAGGTCGCGCGGGTAAATTGCGGTGACTGTTCTATCAGACGGATCAGCGATGGCGCATCCTGCGTCAGGCCGACGACCTGGATTTTGTCGCCCTCAATTCGCAATTCAGTCACGTAGGTCGTATCGGGCAGCACTTTCGAAATTGCCTCAAGCACCATGACACTCGACGGCGTCGCCTGCTTACGTTTCGCGAGCAATGCCAGACCGGATCCGCCGGCGGCGTCCGAATTGAGACGTAACGACGCCCGCCGTTCCGATATCTGGCGTTGCAACCGCTGTTGTTCAGAATCCAAATCAGCTCCAAGATAAGTTGAGATAAGCAGCCCCGCTGCCGCCGCTGCCCCGCTCGTCAGTAAAATCGCGCGCAGAATTCGCGGGACGCTCAAAGCGCCGCCTATCGAACCCTGGAACGAATTTTCGAGCAGCTTTATCCTTTGCGGCGCGCCCTCTCCGGCCGGAGAGGGCGTGAATGCCGCAACCGACGACGCACCGAGTTCAGCAGCCAGTCGAATGAGCGGTTGAATTCTGTCCTTCGACGTTGCAACCAACGCAACCTCGATACGTTCGCTGGCGTTGCCTGAAAGCAACCTCCATCCGAATGCGGCATCGGTCGCCGTCCACGGCGTCAGGCGATCGATTTGCGCACGGATCATACCATCGAGAAAATTTTCCGCTTGTTTCGGGAAATCCAGCGATCGAGACATCACCTGCTCCGACCGCAACAGGATCTCGACACGGCTGCCGCGAACCGCGTTTTGCCAGTCCTGTGAAAGCGCGGGATCGACCCGTCCATCGCTTATGCCGAACGTGGCTCCCGGCAACGCAACACCCTTCCGCGACGGCGGCATTTTTATCTTAAACTGACCGTCTGGATCTTCTTCGAGTAACACCAGGCGTGGCTGGATATATCGACCAGCGACGGCGTCGACGGCGCGCGTCACGGCCGCAATCCAATCGCCAAGCAACTCTTTAATCTCGGAGACAATTGTCATTGCAGGACCGTTCGCTTTTGCTGGCGACGGCCTGTCATCAGATCGTCTCGCCATGACAGCACCCGATAAGGGTCGTCATCGCCACCCAGAGCAATGACGACCTCCGATGTCGTCTGACGACCGTCGCTGAGTTTGATCGCGGTCAGAACACGAAAGGAGGTGCTTTTCGCTGTTGCCGCACCGGGATTCGGAGTTGCAGGTTCATCGTTAGCCATGCCCGTCGACGATGGTGGGGTCCCATTTGCAAACTGCTTCACGCCAGATGAGGACGTAGCGGCCTGCGCCGCCACCACCTCCGGTGACGCGATCGTAACATCCACATTCGATGAACCGTTGAAGATCGTTACAAACGGCAAGGCGCGTTCAACCAGGGCCGGCGGCAGCTCGAGAACAAGACCTAGTTCGTTGACATGGGTAAAAAACGCCTGACGCGGAGAATAGGTCAGTCCGGCAGCACCATAGAGTGCAGCTTCATCATCGGGGCCACCGGGTGATGGTCGCGTCCGCCACCCAATAACACGGTCCGCATACTCTTTCGCGGCGTCTTCGCTTGCACCAAGAACTGTAAACAGACCTGCGAGTGTTTCCTTGGACGCATAATTCAGATCGATGCGAGCAGTCTCGGCTGAGAAAGAGACCTGAGTTTCTTCACCATTAAGCCGGAAGTGAAACGAGCCTTGCGAGGGGCGCGTCTTCGCCTCCGCAGCCAGCAATCGATAGGCTGTGAGTTCGATACTGGCTGTCACCACGGCTTCGACCCGCAATCCGGAGTCATTAACCGCCAGCGCCTGCGCCGAGTTGGAGAGGTAGAGCGAAAAAATCACCGTCAACGCGGCCAGCGCCATCAGGATCCAGAGCACGGCAACGAGCACAAAGCCATGCTCGGAAGATGTCGCGGCCTTCGAGCGAGTACACATTATAATGATCCTTCGCTCTCGGCCGGGGCGCTTCCCCGCCCCGTCTTCGAAAGATTCTTCGCTTCATCCGATTTGTTACTGCACTCCGTCTTCTGCAGCGCACAGTCCGCGGGTAACTGGACGTGCACCGGCGTTACAGTCGACACGGACAAGATTCGCTCGCTTGCAGCATCACGAACGGTGAGCTTGATCGCCGCCGGCAATTGTTCGGCATCATGCCAGTTGTTTCGCCAGATCATATCCTGCCCTGCATAGGCAAAGGACAGACGGAACGGCGGGCGCAACAGAACAACATGATCGCTGAAATGAATCTGCTCCGACAGCGACGACCCCGGTGGCAATGGACGAAACGACGTACGTGACCGAAGCGTTACCAGCTCCCCATGATCCGTCGTCTCGCCAACTCGCACCACATCGAGCCCCGTCCCGGCGTTCGGGCCTAAGGCAGTCCGCACGAACGTCACCGACAACTCCGAGCCGTCAAACAAGGGGTGCTTCCGATCGCGGTCAGGCGGCACATATTCAGCGGCAGCCAGGTCCGCGCCGATGCGCTGCAGCGCAATCCCAACGATTTCGCTGCGCTGGATGCGGTCGACGCCCCGGTTCCAGTTTGGAAGCCACTGTGCTGTGATGCTGGCCAGCGCAGACAACACGAGGCCTGTTAGGGCCAGTGCGACAAGCGTCTCAATCAACGTGAAACCGCGCTCTCCCTCGCGTCGCCCTTCGATTGGCGTACTCATTGCGAAGGCCTCTGGATCAGGCGAACAGTGCGAAGATCCGACACCGCACCAGAGGGCGAGCGCACCCGCACCCTCACCAGCTCCGGAATCCATGTGGTCTTCGCATCTTTCTCAACGAGATCTCCACCGAGAGGCCCGACTTCAACGGTCCAGCGATAGTCGCCTTCTTCACCCGATACCGTGCCGGGTGCGAGTGCAGCGCGCCGCGGAATACCCGTGGTCATGACCGATCGCGTTGTCTGCATCAACGCCACATGCTGTTCCAGCGAACGAACCCCGCGAACATTCGTCGACATGACCGATCCGATCGCAGTAATCGAGACGGCAACAACCGCAAGTGCAATCAGCACTTCGATAAGTGTGAAGCCGGCATCGCGGCGATCAATGACTTGCGGCGCTACGCGAAACAATTTCAACCCTTCCCGTGAGCCAGTTAACCCGCACTTCGTAGCCCGCATCAAATCGAGTCAGTGCGATCGCGCCACCACACGACATACCATTGGCAAAGAAGCTGATGGTCGAGAACGCCGGCCGCTGGTTACAGGTTTGCGGCAACATGGCATCGAATCGGACATCATCAGGAATATGAATAGTATCTTTCCTTGCACCCGATACGATCGAACGCGCTCCGGGATCGACCAGCGTGGCCACATCAACACCACGCCTGATCGCGGCATTTCGATCCGCCATCAACAATGTCGCAGCCTGCAACGCATATGCCTGAAGACGTGAGCGCGACGTCTCATGCGGAATGAACGGCATCAACACGGCTGCCAGCAGAGCAATGATCGCCAATACACAGACCATCTCAAGCAAAGTGAAGCCGCGTTGTGCGCCGTCAGTCATTCTTCGCACTTGTCAGGTTCCCGAGTGAGATATCGGCGGCGACGCCGCTTCCGCCCTCCTGACCATCAGACCCGTGGGACAGAATGTCGTACGGACCGTGGTCGCCAGGCGAGTGGTAGACATAAGCGTTGTTCCAGGGATCGTTCGGAACGGTGCCCCCTTTGAGATACGGGCCGTTCCAGGCGGCCGCGCCTGCCGTCCGATGAACCAGTGCATCCAGACCTTCCGAGGTCGAGGGAAACCGCCCGGCATCCAGATAGAACAGATCGAGCGCTCCCGCGAAGCTCTGCAGCTGAAATCTTCGCAGCCTTAACCTTCGATTCGCTGAGGTAGTTCAGAACACGCGGACCAATCAGTCCCATGATGAGGCCGATGATGGTGATTACCACCAGCATCTCGACCAAAGTGAACCCCTCTTCGTTGATTCTGCGCCGTTGTGAGGAACAATTCTGGCTGACGAGAAGCCTGCTGAAACGTTTGATCAACGTCATAGTGAACCAACCTTTGATCTAGCCGACGAGTTGAGTGACAGAGAGCAATGCAGTCATGACCGAGACAATCAGTCCTCCAACGACCGCACTGATGGAGACAATGGCAAGCGGCCCAATGACCGCAACAATGCGATCAAGGCTGCGCTGCAATTTTAATTCGTAGAATTCCGCAACACGGCCAGCCAGAGAGGGAAGTTGTCCGGTCTCCTCGCCCAATCGCAGCATGCGCACCGCCATTGGAGGCAGACAATTTCTGGCAGCCAACGCATCGGACAACTTGCCGCCATGACGCACGCGATCGGCCGCCACCGTCCATACGTCCACATCGCCAGTGACTGACATGATGTCCACCAGGATGCGTAGCGTCGCTGTGAGACTGACTCCGCTGCCGAGCAGAACGCCTAAATTCCGGCAAAAGAGACTCGTGCGATAAAATTGGAAGATTGTCGCGATCCCCGGGACACGCGAGATAGCGGATGCAATGGCGCTACCTGTTCCGGGACGACGAAGCACCCACCACAGGCCAGCAACGGTTGCCGCTGAACCCAACAACATCTCGGTTGCATTGGCTCGAAGGAAATCCGACAGCTTGATGAAGGTGCTAAGCGCGGTATCCGACTTCGAGCCGAAATCTTGCAGCACAGATGAAAATTGCGGCAGTACGAACAAAATAAAGAACAGCATGACGCAAGCCGAGGCGATCAGCACGAACAGAGGATACTGCATCGCGTCGACAAGCTTTCGCCGCATTGCTTCAGAGCGCGTACGTTCCGCTCCCAGCATTTCAAGCACCTGATCGAGGGTTCCGGATATTTCCCCAACACGGACCAGCGCGCCGTACATGACCGGAAACAGTTCAGGATAATCCTCGACTGCGTCCGCAAAGCTCTCCCCGCTCAGCAGAGCCGCGCGCAATTTCCCAACTACAGGACGAAGCCGACCAACGTCTGCGTCGCTCGCGAGCAATTCGAGCGCATCATCCAGACGGGCGCCAGCTTTCAAAAGTAGCGCGAGATCCCGGGTGAATGCCGTGATCTCTGCCTCACTCGGCCGGTTGAAAAATCCGAACATGCCGCTTGATGTGGCGGACGATCGCTTGTCCTCAATCGTTTCGATCGGCAACAGCTGGAGATATTCGATGCGACGGGCGACTTCCGCAGCCGTTGGAGCCGACAACGTGCCGTTGACGATCTCTCCAGTCTGGGTCAAAGCGCGGTAGCGATAATTCGGCATGACGTCACCGCAAGGTCGTAACGCGGAGGATTTCCGCAGGTGACGTCAGCCCGGCACGGCATTTGGCGATGCCATCATCCAGCATTGTGGTCATGCCGTCACGGATCGCTGTCTGGTCGATCTTCAATCCGTCGGTTTTTTCTCCAATCAGCTCTCGAATCTCGTTGGTCAGTTCGAGAACCTCAAACACACCCAGCCGGCCGCGATAGCCCGTACCGCCGCAGCGCTCGCAACCACATGGCGTCTGAATGATCTCGCCGGTCCGAAAGCCAAATGCATGCAGCCGTGGATCGGCGATGAAATCGGCCTCGGCAAGCGTCTTCGGGGACTTACAGTGATCACACAGTTGACGAACCAGCCGCTGCGCCACCACCGCCTGCAGGGTCGATCGCAGCAGATAGCCCTCAATACCGAGATCGAGCAGACGTGGCACCGCGGCGGCCGCGGTTTCGGTATGAAGCGTCGTGAGAACGAGATGACCCGTCAGAGCGGCATGAACGGCCACATGCGCCGTCTCGGAATCGCGCACCTCTCCGACCATGATGACATCGGGATCCTGACGCACGAACGACCGGAGAGCTGCCGCGAACGTCAGCCCGATCGCGGGCTTGATCTGCGATTGATTGATACCGGAAATCTCATATTCTACCGGATCCTCGACCGTCAAAATCTTTCGCGTTGGCTCGTTCAGAATCGAGAGGATGGTCGCGAGCGTCGTTGTCTTGCCGCTTCCGGTCGGGCCGGTGATCACGATCATGCCATGGGGAAGTGCCAGCAGACGCCTAAGCTTCACCTCGTCCGTCGCCGAAAATCCGAGCTTCTCGACGACCAAAAGTCCACGATCCTTCGGCAGGATGCGGATCACGGCAGATTCCCCGTGCTGCGTCGGCATGATTGCGACACGGATATCCACATCGGAACGCCCCGCGCGCAACCGAGCGGCCCCGTCCTGTGGCAGACGTCGTTCGGCGATATTCAGACCGGCCACGATCTTGATGCGTGAGATCACGGCTTGCGGCAACACTCCTGCGGGTGCTGCGACAGGTCTTAACAAGCCGTCAACACGCATGCGAACCACCAGTCCCGACTGGAACGGTTCGATGTGAATATCGCTTGCGCGCAGTTCCAGCGCCTTCTCGAGAAGATCATTCACAGCACGCACGACCGGCGCACCGCTCGCCAGATCGCGCAGGCTCTCGATATCGTCATCACGGAGCGCGTTTAACGGCGCCCCGTCCGGTGCTTCAACGCTCTCATCGCCGAGGCGCTGATTGAGGACGATCGCAATGTCCTCTGACGAAGCCACCTCGATCGTGACGCCTGTTCCAAGCACTATCTCGGCAGCACGACGTGTCGCCATGTCGCTCGGATCCGCGGCGACAAGGATCGGTCGTCCATCAGCAGAACGGTAAGGGAACACGAACATGTCCCGCAGGAACCGCTGCGAAAACAATGTAACCAGTGGTGATGCGGCCAGCATTTCGGGAAGCGCAACACGCCTCAGGCCAAGAAATTGCGCGGCTTGATTTGCGAAATCACTGGCAGAAAGATCAGTCAAATCCCACAGCTTGCCCGGAGAACGGTCAGCCCCGTTTCGCGGCACGTCCTGACCGTGACTCGTCGGCCTTCGCCAGATGATTGTTCTGACGCAAATGCTCAATGAACTGCAAAAACTCGTTGCTGGTCATCGTGTCTTTCCAGACAAAACGCTTCTTTCGCAAGGTGCCATGAGTTTGCGCAACGCTAGTCAACTCGCCGTCATCGATTTCGTGACAGGGATGTCCTTATTCATCCGAAGTGTGACAGCCGTGCGAAAACACTCGGAGAGGAGTTTAACAAACATCATCCAACAATTTTTTTTGATCGTACTACGATTAAACTCAGGTCGGCTTGTGCAGCGCGAATGTTTTACTGACGATCTTTTTCTGAAAATTATTACTGTCATGTTCGGTCGCTAAACATTCCATCCGTTCGAATGGATTCTCGCGTGCGATCAATCCATTCGAGCACCCAGTAAGAATGGCGGAAACATGGTACGCGTCGGTAACTTGAGCCGGTACCCGACGGTTGCACGCACTTTATATGCTGCGTTTATGCTGATGTCGGTTGTGCTGTTGACATCATGCAATTCTGCAATCGTCACTTCAAACAGCTCTGACATTGATGTGCTCGACAAGGTGCGTTCAATCGATATTCTTCCGCGCCAACCACAGCAGGTCGGCAGCACGGAAGTTCGTTCTGCTCAACCAGGCCGAGCGGCAGTGTTCGAAGGAACAGCGGTTTCCGACGTTTCCGAAGAGCGGCCACAACCGGTCGCAAGCGGTAACGGCTTTGACCTGAATTTCGAAAACACACCAGTTACCACCGTCGCCAAGGTGGTGCTGGGCGATATCATGGGAACGGGCTACACCATCGACCCGCGGGTCCAGGGCACGGTTAGTCTCGTGTCCGTCAAGCCTGTTGCCAAATCTGACATTATATTTGTACTTGAAAATGCGTTGCGCCTCAGTGGAGTTGTCTTGGTGCGCGACACCGCCGGCTATCGCCTGACACCAGTTGGCGACGCTGTCGGCGGAGGTCGCGTCGATATGGCCGCGTCCAATCCCGAGCCCGGTTACGGCATTTCTGTTGTGCCGCTGCAGTATGCTTCAGCACAAACGCTCCTGAAGCTGATGGACAGTTTCGCGACCAAACCCGGAACGGTGCGGGCTGACTCGACGCGCAATCTCCTTCTGATTCAAGGCAGCGGCGCGGAACGGCGGACGGCGGTGGACACGGCAATGAGCTTCGACGTCGACTGGATGCGCGGTCAATCGGTCGGTATCTACCCGATCAACAGCAGCAGCCCCGAAACCATTATTACCGAACTCGAGAAAATCGTTGATTCCGGCGAGAATGGTCTCAGCCAGAATGTCATCAAGTTTCAACCCATTGCTCGCCTGAACGCTGTCATGGTCGTGAGCAGGAAGCCAGCGCTGTTGCAAACAGCCTCCACCTGGATCAAACGACTTGATCGCGCGGATACGGCGCGAACAAGCGTTCACGTCTACCAGATCAAGTACGGAGAAGCGCGGCAGATTGCTCGGGTGCTCACCGAGATGTTCCTCGGTGGATCGTCTTCTGCCTCGCTCGATAACGCGGACAATCAAATCGCGCCGGGCTCGGGTACGTCGACCACCAGCAGCGCCGACCGGTTGTCGTCGAATGGTAATTCGTCTTCGCCAAGCGGCTTCGCATCTCGTCCAGGCACTGGCGGCGCCACGCAGGGTTTTGGCGCCCAAGCAACCGCGGCATCTCCAGCAGCAAATGCTTCCGGAAATGGTGCGCTTGATAGCCGAGGAACAGGTTCGAACAGCGCCCCGGCGTTGCAGGGCGTTCGGATCACACCGGACACGGTCAACAACACCCTTCTGATCTACGCCGATCTGCAAAACTATCAGATCATCGAGGCGACGCTACGCCAGGTTGATCAACCACAGTTGCAGGTTGCAATCGACGCCACCATCGCCGAGGTTACGCTGAATGATCAACTCACCTACGGCGTTCAAACCTACCTCACGAGCCATAACCTCGGTCTCAAACCAAATACGGGCTCCGTTCTGAACACTCAGGCGACAAGTGCGCCGGCGACGACCGTCGACCCTACCACCGGCGCAGCATCAATCGCCGGATCTTTGACCAACGCGTTCATCAATCGTGCACTTCCCGGCTTCAATTTCCTGATCGGATCAGAAACGCAGCCGAGCGTCATTCTGGATGCTCTTCATGATGTGACCAGCGTCAAGGTGCTGTCGAATCCATCTCTGGTCGTGATCAACAACCAACCTGCCACCTTGCAGGTCGGTGATGTGGTGCCAGTCTCCACCGGCAGCGCCACTGTGCTGACCTCGAACAATACGGTCGTCAACACGATCGACTATCGCAATACGGGCATTATCCTCCGAGTTGCCCCCCGTATCAGCGCCAACGGAAATGTCAGGTTGGATGTCGAGCAGGAAATCAGCAATGTCTCGCCGACAAGTGCGAATAGCCTGACGCCGACGGTTTCGGAACGAAGGGTCAAGAGCTCGATCTCCGTTGCCACTGGCCAGACGGTGCTTCTGGCCGGATTGATCAGCGAGCAACAAAACACCGACCGAAGCGGCATTCCCCTGCTCGATCAGATTCCAGGTCTGGGTGACGGCTTTTCTCATCAGAACAAAACGAAGTCCCGTACCGAACTCATTATATTTATCCGGCCGCAGATCATTCGCGACAGCACGGATGCTCACTTCGTCGCTGAAGAGCTCCGGTCGAAGCTGCGCGGCAACATAGGCGCGAGCCTGGTGGATCACCCTCACATCCCGAGTGCCCACTGATGTCGTCATCTTCATATCGGGTTTCACCGTGACCGGACATCGACGCTGGCAAACGATTGCGGCTTGGCGGTCGATGGTTTCGATCATGCCCGCTATTTGGCTAACGGGCGTTAGCGCGATCAATCCTGCACACGCCAGCGATCTCGCACGAAGCAATTCAGCCTATTCCCGGCACGACTATGTGCATGCGGCCAACACATTGTCTCATGCCGCGCGGCATGGAAACCGCCAAGCGCAGGGACGTCTCGGCTTCATGTATGAAAATGGTCTCGGCGTGCCGCAGGCCTATGACGCGGCCACCTCCCTTTACCTGGAAGCCGCTATGCGAGGCGATCCATTCGCGCAAAGCCGGCTTGGATTGATGTACGACAAAGGCCACGGCGTTCCTCAGGATTTCGTCCTGGCGCACAAATGGCTTAATCTCGCTGCGGCGCACGCGCCAAGAAGACAGCGGGACTTTTTTCTACGGCTTCGCGACGCGGTCGCGTCGAAAATGTCGGCTGATCAGATCCTCGAAGCTCAAAGGCTCGCCTTGGATTGGGCACCCGGACGCTGGTGATGAGCCGTCCCTGTCTGCTCTTCACAACTGCCGAGAAACAGCACGGAGTTGTGACCGCAACGTACGTCGGCGGCCATTGCGTGCCGTTGATGACGGGATTGATCGAATTGGCCTGACGTGTCCGCTAGAGCATATTCGGTTCTGAGTGCCCCAGAACCGAAGCTCTCAATTTTTCTTTTGACGCGTTTTCTTCACGCGAATGAGTGGAGCGGATTTGACGTTCGCACCCTGGTTACCGCGAGGTTGTAATGCGAACGTCAAATCCTAAAGCTCCACTCAAATCATAGATTTGCTATTGGTCCTTTGATTTGAACGTTCGCAACAGTGCTTGCTGAGACGGGATGCGAACGTTCAAATCGGACCCACTAGGTGCCACTTCGCTCGAAAACGCTTGTCTTATGAAATCTCTGCTCATCCGAGGCAAGATGAGCCGCCGATCCAGGCTGGTGAACCCGGACCGGCGGGAGGGGATGGGTCGGGAAAACGCTGGCCGTGATGGGCCGAGCTAGAGTGTGACCGCCCCTCTCTTTTCCTTTTGGCCTGCACGGATACCCGGAGGTGACGCTCCGGATGACAAGCATAGGATCAGGAAAAGATGACGTCGCGGCACGCTTCAATCCTGACCTCAAAACCAAATACAACGCACTCATCCAGGCAGGAAAGCCACCCAAGGTCGCAACAACAGCCATCATGCGTAAGCTGCTGATCCTTGCCAACGCTCTCCTCCGGTCCAACAGGACATGGGCTGCAAATTTGGCTTGATCACCACGGATACTCTAGGTTCGTTCGAACGTGCCCTCAAGCCGGCCGCGTGCGATCACCGCGCCAGCGACGACTGACATGAGCTCGGCAAGCGACGGCGGCTGTCTGAAAACTCGAGCTTACGATTAAGGGCGAACACCTCGAACACATAGCGATGCAAGCCATGGCCCGGCAGCGCGCGCGGGCCGGCGTAACTGGTTTGGCGCAGCATATTGCGCCCCATCAGGAACTTGCCCGCGCCACCTGAAAGCGCTCCTTCCGCAAGCTCCTCAGGCACGGGCGGAACGCCGACTGCGACGAGATGCACGAAGGGGCGCGGCAGCGGCGCATCCGGATCTTCCATCACCAGCGCCAGTTCAACGGTTTCCGGTGGCACCCCGCTCCATGCCAGCGGCGGCGAAATATTGTCGCCCACGCCATTGCCGGCATGACGAAGCGGAATGAGACCGCCATTTGCGAAGGCTGGACTCGTGAGGATGATCAGATCCCGTGCTGATGCAACCGCCGGATGATTCCAGGCCAACTTGGCTTCGCCGGCTCTGATACCGCGAAGCATGCGACCAATAGTGCTTGCGAAGGAAATGCTGCCCTCCCCGACGAACGCGATGCCGCGCTCAGAAAAAATCCTCGGGGCACGGATCGACGATCTGCCAGAGATCTTTTCCGTTCTTGATTTTCTTCATCTCGGTGGTGAGACCGCCATTGCGGCTGATCCAGGCCTTCACCGGCTGCGGATAGTAAGACATCAGATCGGATGTCCCCTCCGCGCTCGTGACCTTGATGCCGAACGTATAAGCCTTGTCGTAATAGGCCTGATGAAAGCCGACACTTGCACGCGGCGTCACGCAGATCTTGTTCATCGGCACGATGCCGAACACCAGCGTACACGCCGAGTTGCAGATGCCGTCGATGATGACGCGTTGCCCGGTTTTGCGAATGCGTTCGTACTTCGCCTTGTATTCCTCGACATAGCCGCCGTGGTCCCGCGTGATGCGAAGATCAGCCCGCGCTGGCGAAATCGCCAGCGTCGGCAGAAGACATGCAAGCAGGAAGGCAATTCGCATCGGCAGGTCAGCAATCCGGATTATCGGGATCTGTTGGCGACATCGCCATTTATCAGCACCAAGACTTTGGCGTTACTGTGTTGGAAAATCGTTAAGCATTTTGGAGCGCCAGGGAAGCCCCTTGAAGGACGCACAAACAAGCCATTGAAATAACGATATAATTTTCAATCCCTACGAACACCGTAGCGCCGGGCACGGGAACAAATCGCTCATGGCCCTGTTGGGATTTCGGCCGTTCGTGGCTGAAAAGGGAAAGGTTGCGTCCATGATAAGGAATATCGTTGGGGCTACGATTTTCGCCGGTGCACTGCTCATCGGGACCAGCGCCCAGTCGATGCCGATCACGCCTGCTCCATCGCACGAGATCCAGGACGAGAATGTCTTGCCCGTTCGGGATGGGTGCGGTGGCGGCATGCACTTCAGCCCCGCTCTTGGACGATGCGTCCTGAATTACTACGGCGGTCCAGCCTATTACGGGGGCGGTTACGGATATCGTGGCGGTGTTTACGGCTATCGTCGCGGCGGGTACGCCTACCGTGGCGGCAGGGTCTACCGCGGTGGCGGAGTTTATCGCGGAGGAGCTCGCTACCACGGCGGCGGTGTACGTCGCCGTTGACGCTCTGACGTTGGCAGTGCGGATCAACGCGCGGCGGACGCACCCTCCCCGTCGATCTGACGGCCCATAAGCGCCAGGGCCCGCTGGTAGACCGGAGCGGCGTTCCACGCCTGGATGGCTGCGAAATTGGCTTCCCCTGGTTGATATCCCGCGCCGGCACGCCAGCCATGGGCCCTGAGGAAATTCGCCGTCGAGTTCAGCGCGTTGGCTGCGACGTCGAGATTGCCGGTGCCGTAGGCCAGGATGTTCTTGGGCAGAAACTGCGTCTGGCCGACTTCGCCGTGCATGGAGCCGCGCGTGCTCGCCGACAGCGAGCCGCGGTCGATCAACTTCAGAGCGGCATAGAGCTGCTCGGTGAAATATTCGGTCCGGCGGCAGTCATAGGCGAGTGTCGCGACGGCCGACAGCATGTGCTGATTGCCGCGCTGACTTCCGAAGCCTGTCTCCATTCCCCAGATGGCGATAAGCGGCCCAGGCGGGACACCGTAGCGTTGCTGGATGGATGCGAAGAGGCCCGCCTGAGATTGCTTGAGTGCGCGACCGCGCGCGACGATTGTCGAGGCGCCCCGCTTGGCGAGAAACTGATCGAGGGAGAGACCGAAGCTTCTCTGGCCGCGATCGGCATTGATGGTCGCAGTCGCATAATTCGTCTGCATCAGGGCGGCGACGCCCGCGGCGCTGATGCCTTTGGCCCTGGCCTCTTCGGCAAAGTCTCTCTTCCAGGCATCGAAGCCGGCCGACGTGCTGCCGCACCGCGCGGCACTGGCCGTGGTGCCCGTCCACGCGAGCATCGTCAGAGCCATGAAGGTGACCGTCGCAATCTGCCTGCCTTTGGTCATTGAAATCTCCTTCCCCATTAGGTCGCCGGCACATATCGATAGGCCGTGCCCTTCCGCTCGGCGAAACCCAGGCCCGGATAAGGCCAATGGAAACCGAGCATCTTCATCTTGTCAGTCGCGGCGCGGTCCAGCAGCTTTTTCCGATTGGCGACAGCCACGTTGCTGTCCATGTCGTAGGCGAATTGCCACTCTGGATGAGGAAAGTAGACAGCGGGTTCAGTGATGGCATCGGCAGGGATCAGCAGCCCTTCGCTTCCTGCGAGAAGAAGCGAGATATGACCCGGTGTGTGACCCGAGCTGTCCACCACGCTGAGGCCTGTGACAATGTCATCGCCGGGTTTGACCATCGTCACGACGTTCTTGACCGCGGCAAGATTGGCTTGTGCGCCCCTGACGAAAACATGCATCTGCTCCGGAAGCTTCGTCATCAACCCGGAATCCATCCAGAAATCCCATTCGACCGCTGACACGTAGTAGGCGGCATTTGGAAAGTTCAGCGCACCACCCGCACCGATCGTGCCCCAGATGTGGTCGGGATGGGCATGGGTGAACACGACCTTGGTGATGCTTTTCGGATCGATGCCGGCGGCTGCAAGATTGTCCATGAGTTTGCCGGCGGTCGGCTGGAAGTTCGCGCCGGAACCGGTATCGAGGAGAATGAGATCTGACCTTGTGCGGATCAGCACCGGATTCGTTGCCGGTTTCACCTGATCGGAATCCAGACCCGCCTCCTTGAGAAGCCGCTGAACGTCTTCGCGTGGCGCATCAAGTCCATGGATGGTCGTCGGCAGCGCGAGATAGCCGTCGCTGAGAACCGTGATGTCGAAGTCACCGTGCTGGAAACGATGGGGAGCTGTCTGAGCATCACCCGGCGCCGCCCAAAGGCCCGCGCAGGCAAGGCTCGTTCCTCCGACAATGAGGTCTCGCCGACTTAAGGCAAACCGTAACGGTATTGGTTGCTCGCGCTCCGACATCTCTGTCCTCCCTGCGTGCTTCCGTCCCAGCTCACATCGGAGCACATTCGCCACCGTCCATGCCAGTGGTTATTTTTGTCGATGTCCCGCGGCAAACGCGACGCCGCCCAATGTGCTTTCTGAAGTCAGAACCGCATTCCGACGTCTATATCTGCCACGCCCGACATTGCTCAGGACGCATATTAATCAACGAGAACTCGCCGGCCGGCACCGCGGCCCATCAGCCAAGTGAGGTACCCAAACAAATTAATTGTGAACTGACTTATCAATTAAATGGATTTAAATTGGACATTAATCAGCTCAAGGCCCGGACATTTAATTCAAATCTCTGCCGTTAAAGTCTCGTCCTGCGGGAGCGGCGTTATGAGTGTTTCAGAAAGTAACGGTTCAGGCGTTCACTCGCGCATCAGCCAGTGGCTGTCGGAAACGTTGGCGACCGTGCAGCCCAACGCGCTCCTCTCATCCCGGAGCGGCGATCTCCCGAGGAAAAAACGCTTCACCGGCGACAGACCGGACGATGGCATTGCAGCCAACGCCGATGGGGTCATCACCGGTGGCCTTGCAACACAGGATATGTCCCAAAGTGCGTTCCTAGCGGCTACGGACGCCGTCGCGCACGCATCCCCTCCGTTGGTTCAAACGGATGACGATGCAGCCTCACCAGTCGAACAATCGATGCCCGTCACGACCGACGAGGCCGGCACCAGCGCAATCACCACGGCCAGCAACGAGAGCGCCTCGCCGCTGGAGATCGACAATGTGTCGAGGCCGGTGGCGACGGCTCGAACAACGACGGGCACAGAAGCCCTCAGCCCCGCGTCGTCCATGAGTTTGAGCGCGACAGTCACCGGCTCTTCCTCACCGACGTCATCGCCGTCGACCGCCCTGAACGTCAGTCCGTGTTGCGGGTCATGCGGTTACCTCAATTGTCCGTTGCAAGCGATGGCTCAGGGTTCCGGCCAAACGCAGCTGAACGGCGAGCTGTATGGGAGTGGATCGCCTGGCATGGCTGACGCCGCGATCAGCCGAAGCGGCACGCTCGGCGCCTCGATGAGCGATCCGATGCTGTCGAAGAACATCGCGCCCGCGACAGACTGGAACATCGCGCCCGTGATCTCGAACGGGCCGCTGCCCGGTGGCGGCGAGACCGGGACGGGACCGAACTCGAAGGGAGATCGGATTCCTGGCCGGCTCAGTCACGTCCCCTGCAAGTCCTCAAGCCCAAGCCCAAGCCAGAGCACTGGCCGCCTCACCGAACCTGCTCGCGGCAGCGGCGGCAACGAATCCGATCGTGCTCGAGAACCAGAAGCCCGGCAACCCGGAAAGCGAGTGGGGCATCGACGGCGCAGGCAGCTCGAACATCGAGGGCTTCGCGACGGACATCAGCGTCAATCACGGCAAGACGATCAGCTTCAAGATCAATACGAATTCGAACAACTACCGGATCGATATCTACCGGCTCGGCTACTACGGCGGCATGGGCGCCCGCAAGGTCGCCACCATCCAGCACACCGGCGTGCAGAACCAGCCGACGCCGCTGCGCGACGCGACGACCGGCATGGTGGACGCCGGCAACTGGGCTGTTTCGGCCTCTTGGGACGTGCCGGCGGATGCCGTCTCGGGCGTCTACATCGCCAAGCTCGTGCGTCAGGACGGGACCTCCGGCGAGAACCACATCCCGTTCATCGTGCGCGACGACAGCAGCCACAGCGACATCGTCTTCCAGACCGCGGACCAGACCTGGCAAGCCTACAACGGCTGGGGCGGCGCAAATTTCTACGGCGGCAACGGCCCCGCGACAGGGTCAGGGCGCAGGGCGCGCCTATGCGGTGAGCTACAACCGGCCGATCGCCACCCGCGGCGGCGTCGGCACCTACTGCCGGCCCGCAGGACTATCTCTTCGGCGCCGAATACGCCGGCGATCTCGTGGCTGGAGCAGAACGGCTACGACGTCTCCTACATGGCGGGGGTCGACGTCGACCGCTACGGCAGCCTGCTCCTCAACCACAAGATGTATCTCGACGTCGGTCACGACGAGTATTGGTCGGGCCAGCAGCGCACCAATGTCGAGGCGGCGCGCGACGCCGGCGTCAACCTGTCAGTTCTGGAGCGGCAACGAGGTCTACTGGCGCACCCGCTGGGGCAACGCATCAGCAGCGACGGCACGCCCTATCGCACGCTGATCTCCTACAAGGAGACCTGGGCCAATCGCAGCATCGATCCTACCAACCAGTGGACCGGGACCTTCCGCGACCCACGCTTCAGCCCGCCCGCGCATCGGCGGCGGAAATCCGGAGAACTCCCTCACCGGCAGATCTTCCAGGTCGACGACGTCGGCAGCAACCTCCAGTCGATCAAGATTCCCTACGATGACGCCAACCTGCGCTTCTGGCGCAATACGAGCGTCGCCAATCTTCAGCCCGGCCAGACGGCGACGCTGACCAAGAACTATCTCGGCTACGAGTGGGACGAAGCGCCCGACAACGGCTTCGATCCTGCCGGCCTGGTCCAGCTCTCGTCGACGACGCTTCCGGTGAGCACCTATCTGCTCGATTACGGCAACACGACCGGCAACGGCACCTCGACCCACAATCTGACGCTGTATCGTGCTCCGAGCGGCGCGCTGGTCTTCGGCGCCGGCACGGTCTACTGGTCCTGGGGCCTGAGCGACAATCACGACAACGGCAGGCGACGCCGACCGATCCGCGCGTGCAGCAGGCGATGGTCAACTTGTTTGCCGACATGGGCATCCAGCCGGGAACGCTGCAATCCGGGCTCATCACCGGCGCACCTTCGACGGACCAGACCGCGCCGACCTCCACCATCAATGCGCTCGGCGTCCGTCAGCGCCGGGACGCTCGTCACGATTTCCGGCACCGCCACGGACGTGGGCGGCGGCGTGATCGCCGGCGTCGAGGTCATCGACCGACAACGGTGCCAGCTGGCATCCGGCGACCGGCGATGAGACGTGGACGTATACCTGGTCGCCGCAGGTCGCCGGCACCTATACCATCCGCTCCCGCGCCGTCGACGACAGCATCAATCTGGAAACGCCCTCGGCCGGGCGCACGGTCACCGTCACGGGGCCGAACTTCGTATCGCTGTTCCCCGGCTCGGCAACTCCCGCGGTCGTTGAACACGACCGATGCGAGCGCGGTCGAACTCGGCGTGAGATTCCAGTCTTCGGTGGCCGGCACCGTCAGCGGTATCCGCTTCTACAAGAGCAGCCAGGATACCGGCGTCCATACCGGCAAGCTGTGGTCGAGCACCGGCGCGATGCTGGCGACCCTGACCTTCAGCAACGAGACCGCCAGCGGCTGGCAGACCGCGACCTTCTCCAGCCCGGTGACAATGACGCCGGGTGCGATCTACACCGCGTCCTATCACACCAATGTCGGCCACTATTCCAACACCGATAACTACTTCACGACGAATGTGACGAGCGGTCCGCTGACGGCGCCCGCCAGCGGCAACGGCGTCTACGCCTACGGCAGCACCAGCCTGTTCCCGACGCAGACGTTTTCGGCGACGAACTTCTGGGTCGACGTCATGTTCAATCCGTCGAGCGGAACCACCAACCTTCCACCGGTGGCCGTCAATGATCCTGGGCCTGCCGTGACGCGCGACACGCCCATCACGATCTCGGCGGCGACGCTGCTCACCAACGACAGCGATCCGAATGGTGACCCGCTCACGATCACCGCAGTCGAACGCGGCCAGCCACGGCACCGTCGCGCTCAACACGCAGAACAACACCATCACCTTCACGCCCGAGGCCGGCTACATCGGCGCGGCTGGCTTCAGCTACACGATCTCGGACGGACGCGGCGGCACGGCCTCGGCCAATGTCAGCCTCAACGTGACGACGACACCGCCACCGCCCACCGGGGTGAGTTTCTTCAGCGCGGCCAACACACCGGCACAGACCAGTCTCAATGACGGCACGCCGCTGGACGTCGGGATGAAGTTCACCTCCTCCACCGCCGGCCAGATCACCGCGCTGAAGTTCTATCGTAGCGCCGGCGACACCGGCCCCGATCTGCTGAGCCTGTGGACCGCGACCGGCACCAAGCTCGGGAGCGCGACCTTCACCAACACATCGGCAAGCGGCTGGCAGACCGTGACGCTGCCGACGGCCGTGAACATCAACGCCAACACCACTTACATCGCGTCGTATCACACCACCGGCGCCTATGTGGCCACCAACAACTACTTCACCAGCGCCGTCACCAGCGGGCCGCTGACAGCGCCGTCCACCACCACGGCGGGCGGCAACGGCGTCTATACCTATGGCGGCAACAACACCAACGGCATCTTCCCGACCAGCACCTTCGGTGCCGCCAACTACTGGGTCGATGTGGTGTTCAACGGCTCGACCGGCGGCGGCAACAACACGCCGCCGACGGCCGTCGCCGACACGGCCGACGCCACCGAACGGGCGGCATCGCCAACGGCATCGGCGGCTCTGCCGCCACCGGCAACGTTCTTACCAACGACACCGATCCGAACACGGGCGACACCAAGACGGTCAGCGCGGTCAGTTTCGGCTCGACAGCAGGCACGCTCGGCTCCGCACTCGCCGGCGCGTACGGCAGCCTCGTGCTCAGTGCCGCCGGCGCCTTCACCTACACCGTCAACGAGACAGCGGCTGCCGTGCAGGCCTTGCGGCAATCGACCAACACGCGTGACCGATGTCTTCACTTACACCATGCGCGACACGGCCGGCGCCACATCCACGACGACGCTCACGATCACCATTCACGGCGCCAATGATGCGCCGGTGCTGGCGGCCCAG
This sequence comes from uncultured Alphaproteobacteria bacterium, assembly GCA_963751855.1. GTDB lineage: Bacteria > Pseudomonadota > Alphaproteobacteria > Rhizobiales > Xanthobacteraceae > Afipia. The sequence goes on from CAVVWF010000003.1 coordinate 314,115, forward strand.
ACCGCCAACCAGAATGCCGTCGTCGGCTCGGCCTTCTCTCTGGTGCTGCCCACCAATACCTTCACCGATGTGGATACCGGCGACACGCTCGCCTATTCGGCGACCGCTCGCGGATGGCTCGGCCCTGCCCGCATGGTTGGCGTTCAACGCAACGACACGCACATTCAGCGGCACGCCGGCCGCTGCGAACGTCGGCACCCTCAGCGTCAGGGCCACGGCCACCGATCTCGGCAGCCTCGCCGCCAGCGAGACGTTCAATATTGCCGTGACGACAACGACGACACCCCCACCGCCAACGGGAGTGAGTTTCTTCAGCGCGTCGAACACGCCGGCACAGACCAATCTCAACGATCTCACCCCGCTGGAACGTCGGGATGAAGTTCACATCCTCCACCGCCGGCCAGATCACCGCGCTCAAGTTCTATCGCAGCGCCGGCGACACCGGTCCCGATCTGCTCAACCTGTGGACTTCGACCGGTACCAAGCTCGCCAGCGCAACCTTCACCAACACAACCGCAAGCGGCTGGCAGACCGTGACGCTGCCGACGGCCGTCAACATCAACGCCAACACCACCTATGTCGCGTCGTATCACACCACCGGCGCCTATGTGGCGACCGGCAACTTCTTCACCAGCCCCGTCACCAGCGGCCCGCTGACAGCGCCCTCCCCCACGTCCGGCGGCAACGGCGTCTATACCTATGGCGGCAACAACACCAACGGCATCTTCCCGACCAGCACCTTCAGCGCCTCGAACTACTGGGTCGATGTGGTGTTCACCGGTTCGACCGGCGGCGGCGGCAACACGCCGCCAACGGCTGTCGCCGACACCGGCGACGCGACCGAACGCGGCGGCACGGCCAACGGCTCTGGCGGCTCTTCTGCTACCGGCAATGTGCTCACCAACGACACCGATCCCGACACAGGCGACACCAAGACGGTCACCGCCGTCAGCTTCGGCTCGACGGCAGGCACGCTCGGCACCGCACTTGCCGGTGCGCGCGGCAGCCTTGTTCTCAATGCTTCTGGTGCCTTCACCTACACCGTCAATGAGACCGAACAGTGCCGTGCAGGCGCTGCGGCTATCCACCAATACGCTGACCGATGTCTTCACCTACACCATGCGCGACACCGCAGGCGTCACATCCACCGCGACGCTCACGATCACCATTCACGGCGCCAACGACGCACCGGTGCTGGCGGCCCAGACCGCCAATCAGAATGCCGTGGTCGGCTCGGCGTTCTCTCTGGCGCTTCCCGCCAACACCTTCACCGACGTCGACACCGGCGACACGCTGACCTATTCGACGACCCTTGCCGATGGCTCGGCCCTGCCCGCATGGCTGACGTTCAACGCAACGACACGCACATTCAGCGGCACGCCGGCCGCGGCCAATGTCGGCACTCTCAGTGTCAGGGCCACGGCCACCGATCTCGGCAGCCTCACCGCCAGCGAGACCTTCAACATCGCCGTATCGACAACCCCACCACCGCCGACTTCGGTGAGCCTGTTCAGCGCGTCGAACACGCCGACGCAAACCAGTCTCAACGACGGCACGCCGCTGGAAGTCGGGATGAAGTTCACATCCTCCACCGCCGGCCAGATTACCGCGCTGAAGTTCTATCGTAGCGCCAGCGACACCGGTTCCGACCTGCTCAGCCTGTGGACCTCAACCGGCACCAAGCTTGCGAGTGCGACCTTTACCAACACAACCGCAAGCGGCTGGCAGACTGTGACGCTGCCGACGCCGGTGAACATCAACGCCAACACCACCTATGTCACGTCCTATCACACCAACGGCGCCTATGCGGCGACCAACAACTTCTTCACGAATGCCGTTTCCAGCGGGCCGCTGACGGCTCCGTCCAGCAGCACATCCGGCGGCAACGGCGTCTATGCCTATGGCGGCAACGGCACCAACGGCCTCTTCCCGACCAACACCTTCGGTGCTTCGAACTATTGGGCGGATGTGGTGTTCCGGCCTCAACTGGCTGCGTAGGTAAGAACGCTATTGCGACCGACGATAAGTAGCTGAAGCCGGAGTGGCGAAGCGCGCGACGGCGCTCGTCTATTCAAGAATGGCGCGGCATTCAGAACAAAACAGCGAAGTCCCATTCCTGCAAAATTAATATGTAATTTTTCGTCGCCTCAAAACGGGACCGATGCTCTTCCGCGGAAAGTCCAGATTTGCACGTTGCTGCCGATGCCGCCGAGTTCGGCGCCAACAGCGACAGTCGCCTCGTTGCCGAAGCGCGCCGCCAACCCTCCCGTAACACGCGCCGACCAGCCATCGAGCAGCGGAACGGAAGCAACCGGCACGGTCCCGGCCAACGCCAAGGCCGCGGTATCATCGCCGGTGAAATAGTAATCTGCGTAGAAACCGGCATAAGGCGCGAGCATCACGGCGGCGCTGGTGAGCCAGGGATAACTAAGCTTGAGGCCGGCCGAGGCGCGCCCGGTGAAAAAAGTACGATCCGCCTGCAGAGTGCCGAGCGAGTCGGTATAGGCGTTCTCCGATTCCCACAGCGCATAGAGCTTCGCCGAAGGTTCGATATCGAAGCCGTTGGTCTTGTAATTGCCGGTCAGCCCGCTCGACACCAGCCAGCGATGGCCGCTGAAGTTGCCCGTGGCGGTGCCGGCGGTGCCGTCATAGCCAATCCCGGAATACGCTGCGGCTGCGTCGAAGCGCAGTCCCGGCGCGAACCTCCAGCCAAGGTATGAACCGACCGTCCAGCCGTCGCCCTTGAGATGCCCGCTCAAGACATCGGACCGGTAGTCGAAGGTCTCGTAGCCGCCGAGCGCGCCGACCAGAAAATTCGGTGTGAGCCTGCGCGTAAGGCCCAGCAGCGCATTGATCTGGCTACCGTACAGAATCGGCGTCGATGTCGACGATCCCCAACGATCGATGCCGCTGCCTCTGACATCCGCCCATAACAGCCAGTCCTTGGGCTCGACGTAGCGAAGCGCGGGCGCCTTGACATGCATCGCATTGCGATTGATTGCCGCGAAGGCGTTGTCCACTCGGGATGCACCATCCGGCGATGGCGACTGCGCATAGCTGCTGGCGCTGCCCGGCAGGCCCCCGCTGCGCCCGTACAATCCATTCCATCGATCCGACGCGTCGGCGCCGGTGGTTGCGGCTTGCGGCTGATCGGGATCGGCGGAGAAGTTGAAACGAATGCTGCCTCCGCCCGGCGTGATCAAGTTGCCACCGCCGTTAAAACCTTCGGAGATCGCGGTATCGATCGCGCCTGCAATGGCAGCGCCCGAGTTCTGCGCCACAGTCTTGGTTGCAATGACCTGCAAGGCCCGCAGATTCAGACTGTCTCGCGGCGCGTTCACTGCCTGCAGCAGCGTCGCCGACGTGCTCGTCGTGAGGTTGCCATTGCCAAGATAGACCGCGGTGATGCTATGGGTGCCGCTCGTCAATGCCGAGGTCGTCACGGTGGCGATCCCGCCGGCCAAAGTTGCGCTGCCGATCGCAGCGCTGCCGTCGTTGAACCTCACCGTACCGGTCGGCGTGCCTCCCCCGCTTGTCACTGTTGCTGTGAAGGTGACCGCCTGCCCTGAATTGCTTGGATTGGCTGATGAGCTGACGACTGTCGTCGTCGCCGCTTGGCCCACGGCTTGGCTCAGCACCGATGACGTATTGGACCCGTTTTGGGCATCGCCGCCATAGACTGCCGTGATCGCATGCGGTCCGGACGCCAACGTCAATGTCGTCAACGTCGCCTGCCCGCTATTGAGGGGGCCGGTGCCCAGCGTCGTCGCGCCGTCCTTGAACGTGACCATGCCGGTGGGCGATATGCCGCCCGATACTGTCGCGGTGAAGGTGACGGCCTGTCCCACCAGGCTCGGGTTGAGCGACGAGATCAGCGCAACGTTGGTGGGCGGCGCGATTTCGTAATTATTTGAGACCGCGGTGCCGGTGCCGGTTTCGAGGCCTACGTTCACCACACCGGATAAGTCCAAAACGACATGGTTGTTTAGGACCGACACCCCCGAAGCTGCAGTGAGGGTGACGGTGTAGGTTTGGTTGTCCGTGGTCAAGAGCGTTGACAGAGTGGCATTGGTGACAGTCAAAACGCCGAGAGTAAAGCCGGTCACGACTTCAGAGTACGTGATTGTCACAACCGCCGTTTGCCCACCGGCCAGTTGATTTGGGCTGACAACGATGGTTGCCGTCGGGGGCGCCGCTTCGGCGGACGTCGAAACGGCAAGAAATGCGAACACGATGAGTGCGGCCAGCTTGATGCTGCCGACAATGCGACCAGACACATAACCCCCAAATCATTATCGAGACGGCGAGCGCCCAATATTTTCGTCACGTCCTGCCAAGGCGTCTCCCGCGGACCAGATTGCGAATCCTCGTGCGAGGAGACATGTCGCCTGCTCTGCGGGCCCTTAGCAGGCCGGCCACCCCGGTAATGTGCCAGGCGTCTCAGGTGCAAATTTTTGGCGGCACTGGTGCAGGCACGACACATGGCCCGCGACACAAGGCCCAACAACGCATGGCCCAACGACTCATAGCCAACCTCTGGCCAACGTCGGACGTGGGAACGCGCCGCTGCCTGAATCTCCGTCAGCCACTGCCACCCAACCTCGCTTGCGCAGTGATTTTTGGATGGCTACAAGCCAGCGACGATGTTGGTGCTGCTTGCCTCGTCGCGTGATAATGCGGACGAGGCGCCCGTGAACGAGAGTATGCCGGCGGGCGACGTTGAACGCGGGGTGGACGCGCTGCGGCGATTACAGGCCGCGACGGCGGACATCTGCGAAGTCATCCCGTTCACTGCGGAGGATGATTTCCATGTCACCACCGCGACGAAGATGACAGGCAATGCCTTGCTGGTCGATTCGTTCGCGACGGCGCTCGAATACAACCGGACGCCCGCGCACATCGCCCGTGGTGGTCTTGATCACTATCACATCACCCTTTGTCTCCAGGGAGAGATGTGGTTCAGCTCCGGGCGCAGGGTGCTGACGCTGCGCCCCGGCGACATCGGCCTGATCGACATGGCGCAACCGAACCGGACGAAACTGACGGGAGCGGACGGCGACCGCGCCCGGCTAATGTCAATCATATTGCCGCGCGCGGTGCTGGCGCCACGGCTGGCGTATCCGGATTCGGCGACGACGTCATTCCTGCCGGCAAGCCACCCCCATGCGCAGCTTCTGGCCAGCCAGTTCGCGGCGCTGTGGGAGACCCCGGAGCCCGAAGCCGGCGGCCTGGAGGCCGCGATCGAGGCGATGGCCGACATCATGGCCGCAGCGGCCGGCGGCACTACCGATACGGAGCATGGCGTCGAGCGGGCCGAGCACCATCTCTATCTTTCGATGATCAAGCGATATATCGCCGCCAATCTCGAAAGCCGCTCGCTTAGCGCCCTAGCTCTCGGCCGCCGCTTTCAGATCTCGCGGGCCAGTCTCTATCGCCTGTTCGAGGCCGATGGCGGACTTGTACGCTACGTGCAGGAGCAAAGGCTCAATCACGCCTTGATGCTGCTCATTACTCCGGCGGCGCAGGGCAAACGCCTGATCGACCTTGCCGTCGCTCTTCAGTTCAGCAGCGACTCCACTTTCGTCCGTGCGTTCCGCCAGCAGTTCGGCCTGACTCCGGGCGAGATCAGAAAATTGGCCAAGGATTGGATCCGCGAAACCGGCGCGGTGCCGGCACTCGACAATCTGCTCCACAAACTGGCCGGACGCTGAAGTCCTTCAGCCGCGTGTTCGGCGCCAGCGGCGCGAGAATGAGCGACGTCGCCGGTCAACACGTCGAAACTGACATACTGGATCGCGCACAAGCATCGATCCTTATTCCGGAAATTGCATCCGCGCTCGGCGGCAAATTCGCTATGAGCATCCGTCGAGGGAGACCAGACTCACGACCGCCACGCCGGGCCTCGCTTTTTAAGGCGGTTTGAAGGCGTTCCTGTCTTGAAGGGCGTTGCCATGATATCGGAAAATAGGTGTACGCTTGATGGGTGTCTCGATAGGTGCAGGGCGGGAACCGTAAATCGCTAAGGAGGCATCCGTTGGCGGACGAGGCAGAAGGTGATGCGAAGGTAGACCGGCCGACCTCCCTGCCCGGCCTGTCGTTCATCGAGCAGCCGGCATTGCAGCTTATCTACGATACTGCGCCAATCGGGCTCGCGTTCTTGTCTCCCGACTGCCGCTATCTGCAGATCAACCAGCGCCTCACCGAGATATGCGGTATTTCCGTTGAGGGGCATCTGGGACGAACGGTGCGAGAGTGCGTACCGGCGTTGGCTGAATCAGTCGAGGCGATCGTCCGCTCCATCATGGCAAGCGGCGAGCCGGTAACCGGGATCGAGGTCGCCGGGCAGCGCCCCGATCAGATCGAAGACCGCGCGTGGATCACCTACTGGCATCCGGTCTGGGGTCCGGGTGGCGAGATCGTCGGTGTCAACGTCGCAGCCGAGGAAATCACCGAACGCAAGCGCGCCGAAGCCGCACTTCGGGCAAGCGAGCGGCAATTTCACACGCTGGCCGACTCCATTCCGCAGTTGGTTTGGATGGCTGAGGCTGACGGCAGGATCTTCTGGGTCAACAGCCATTGGTATGACTACACGGGCGTATCGCCCGATAATGCCAGCCCCAATGACTGGCAGTCCCTTCTCACCCCTGCTTCACTGCTGGACGCCAAACGCCATTGGGCGAAGTCCCTTCAGCGCGGAACGGCACTTGAGATGGAGTTATTGCTCCTCGGAAAGGACGGACAGTACCGCCCGTTCCTGACCAGGGCGATTCCATTGCGCGATGCGACGTCGACCGTTTATCGGTGGATTGGAACGCACATCGATATCAGCGAGCAGAGACGCCGCGAAGAGCATATCCGCTTCATCATCGATGAGCTTTCACATCGCACCAAGAATCTCCTTGCAGTTGTCATGGCGGTCGCCAACCAGACCGCGCGGTATGCGGGCGACGTGAAGCAGTATCAACTGTGCTTTTCGGAGCGGCTACAGGCGCTCGCCCATTGTCATGATCTGCTGGTTAAGGATAGTTGGCAGGGTGCCTCGTTCCACGATCTCGTATCGGCACAGATGCGGCCGTTCGGCGAAACCAACGCAGGCAGGATCGACGCCGCCGGGCCTTCGGTTGTCCTGCAACCCGATGCCGTACAACATCTGGGCTTGGCTCTGCACGAACTGGCGACCAATGCTTCAAAGCATGGCGCGTTATCGGGGCCGCATGGCGAGGTGTTGATCCGCTGGCAGCTCGACGAGGCGGACGACAAAGTGCGAATCCATTGGTGTGAAAAGGGCGGACCACCAGTTATGCCGCCACAACGGCGAGGCTTCGGCCGCGTTGTGATCGAACAAATCGTAACTCGCGCCCTCAACGGCAGCGGTGTACTGGATTTTTCCCCTGCGGGCGTGAACTGGACGTTTGAATTTCTCCAACGCATCGAAAGATGACCGATGCGTTGGGTCGCGAGGGACGTTTTGGATCTTCCTTGGGGCAGTCGAGAATGCGCGGGTTGATGCTCCCGCATCAAAGCCACGACCTCGTGCGACGAGCTGACCGCAGTCTTATTGCAACCATCCTGCAGCTTCAGATGGCTTTTCCTGCCCGAGATCATTACGGGCAGATTTTGTCACCCAATTGACATGTAACGCAGCGAGAGATGGCACTGAAAAACATTTGGTGCACACATGGACTATTTCAGACGCTTCACTTTCCTGTTCGCGATGCCAACGTTTGACGCGGACGATCTCGAAGGCATCCGGTTAAATCAGATCGTCGCCGAGATCGAGCGCTCCGGGTTCGAGGTCGTCAAGGCCCGCAAGCTCGAAGACGCCGAGATCGCGGTTCAGACCGACGCCGCGATCGGCTGCATGGTGGTCGATTGGGGAAAGAAGGGCCTTGAAGGCAAGACAGCCGCATTGATCAACCTGATGCGCCGCCGCGGTCTCGACTTTCCCATCATCTTGTTGATTCGCCGCAAGCGGTTCGAGGACCTGCCGGTCGAGGTCCTCGACTTCATCGATGGCTATGTCTTCCTGTCCGAAGAAACGCCGCCATTTATCGCCAAAAACCTGATCAGCCGCCTGAAGCAATATGCTGAAACGCTGAAGACGCCATTCTTCGGAGCACTCGTCGATTATGCGGAGGAAGGCAACCAGCTATGGACCTGCCCAGGTCATAATGGCGGCGTGTTCTACAGCCGCAGTCCGATCGGACGGGTCTTCATGGAGCATCTCGGCGAGGCCGTCTTTCGCGACGATCTCGACAACTCGGTCCTCGATCTTGGCGATCTCCTGACCCATGAGGGCCCTGCCCTGCAGGCACAGAAAGAGGCCGCGCAGATCTTCGGTGCCGAAAAAACCTATTTTGTCCTCAATGGCACTTCGACGTCCAACAAAGTCGCGCTGTCTGCATTGGTGACCGATGACGACCTGGTGCTGTTCGATCGCAACAATCACAAAGCGGCCCTGCATGGTGCGCTGATGATCAGTGGCGGTATTCCGGTTTACGTGCCGACGATCAGGAATCCCTGGGGACTGATCGGCCCGATGAACTGGGAGGCTCTCGACGAAGAGACACTGCGCCAGCAGATACGCAATCATCCCCTGGTCAAGGATCCGGAAGCGTGGCGCCGACCCCGCCCGTTCCGGGTCGCCGTGATTGAGCAATGTACCTATGACGGCACCATCTACAGCGCCGAGATGATCATCAAGCGCATCGGTCATCTCTGTGACTACATCCTGTTCGATGAGGCCTGGGCCGGTTTCATGAAATTCCACCCGCTCTATGCCGGCCGCTTTGCCATGGGGCTCAACGAACTTGGTCCGGATTCTCCCGGCATCATCGCCACCCAGTCGACGCACAAGCAGCTGGCGAGCTTCTCACAGGCATCGCAGATCCACATGAAGGATCGCCATATCCGCGACCAGAAGCGACGGGTGGAACATCGACGCTTCAACGAGAGCTTCATGCAGCACGCCTCGACGTCACCGTTCTATCCACTGTTCGCCTCGCTCGACGTGGGCGCACAGATGATGAAGGGCCGCTCGGGTGAAGTCTTATGGGACGATACGATCAGGCTTGGCATCGAGCTGCGCAAAAAGATCCGGGCCGTTCGCCGCGAATTCGAGGAGAAGGAAACGCGTCCCGAGCGGCGCTGGTTCTTCGAGCCCTTCGTGCCGGAGCGCGTCGAGATTCCAGACGCGTCCAGCGAAGGCGCCGTGCATAACGTACCATGGGAGAGCGTGGGAACGGATCAGCTTGCGACCAACGCCTCCTATTGGCAGCTTGCGCCTGACGCCGCGTGGCACGGTTTCCCGGGTATGACCGCGGGCTTCGCTATGACCGACCCAAACAAGCTGACGCTGCTGACACCCGGTTTCGACCGCGCCACCGGCGGCTATGCTGAACACGGCATCCCCGCGCCAGTGGTGGCTCAATTCCTGCGCGAGAATCGTATCGTCCCGGAAAAGAACGATCTCAATTCGCTGCTGTTCCTGCTGACACCGGGTGTCGAAGCCAGCAAAGCCGGCACCCTGATCAGCGGCCTCGTCGCCTTCAAGAAGCTACATGACGACAATGCGCCGTTGGAAGAAGCCATTCCCGAATTCGCCAGGCGGAGGCCAGCACGCTACGCCGGCACACGGCTGCGCGATCTCTGTGCGGACATGCACCGCTTCTTCCGCAACGCAGACGTCAGCGCGTTGCAAGCGAAGCAGTTTTCGTCCGAGCATCTGCCGGAGATTGCCATATCGCCTCACGCCGCCGCGCGTTGTCTGGTGCGCAATGATGTCGACTATCTGCCCATCGACGAAATCGCCGGCCGGATCGCGACAACACCTTTCGTGGTCTACCCGCCCGGTATCGCCACAATCGTGCCGGGCGAACGGCTGACCGTGCGAGCGCAACCGATGATCGACTATCTCAAGATGTTCGAAACCTGCTTCAATACTTTTCCGGGCTTCGAAGTCGAGATCCAGGGCGTTTACCGCAAGGTGGATACGAATGGCAGCATCCGCCTTTACACCTACGTGGTCAGCGAATAGCGGAATACGTATGGAAGTCAGAGTGCCATACAAGCATAATTCCCCGATCATCGTGCGACCATCGCGCGACACCGATGTGGAGGCCATGCTGGCGATTTATCGTCGCCATATCCGCCATGGCATCGAAGAAGGCGTCAGCGACGCCGAAACGCCGCAGCCCGACGATCTGCGCGATCGTCGTAAGAACCTGCGCAGCCGCCGCTTCCCGCATCTCGTAGCGACACAGGATGGGGAGATCGTCGGCTACGCCTATGTCGTGCTGTTCCGCAAACGACCAGCCTATCGCTACACGGTCAAACACTCGATCTATATACATCACGCGCATGTTGGGCAGGGCATCGGCCAGATCCTGATGCGCGAATTGATCGACGTTTGCGCCGCAGCCGGCTTCCGACAGATCATCGGCTATATCGATGCCGACAACACTGCTTCACTCGGCCTCCACGAAAAATTCGGCTTCGCCAGAGTGGGCTTGCTGCCGGGGGTTGCCTACCGGCACGGCCGTTGGGCCGATACCATCATGGTTCAGCGCTCCCTTGCCACGGGCTCCGGGACAGCTCCTTGATGACGAATTCCTCGGAACCAAGACGACGCGTGCCGTTCGCTGCAGCAGCACCACCACGCTGTTCAGCGCATCGGAACCACGCGCCGCCAAGTAAACTGAACAGTTTACACATCGCGCTTGTGTAAACCGAACTGTTTACTTCGTCAATCGGATTTGCTATGTTCCACCTTAATGTTTGTGAAGGTGCCATGATGGCTGGGAATGCGCAGGCCGATGACAAAAAGCGGGAAATCGTAGAATGGGCATTCGACCGATTTTACGAAGGCGGGTTTCATGCGACAGGTATTGACACCGCTATGGCCGGGAGCGGCATCTCCAAGCGCACCCTCTATAAATATTTCTCATCAAAAGAGGAGCTGATCGAAGCCGTCCTGGTCCACTACGGTGAGTTCATCATGCACGAACTCTTTGACCCGGTGGCCGCGATCAAGGATCCGAGGAAGCAGATCATGGCGTTCTTCGACGCCCGCGAAACAATGATCGATGAAAAGCCCACACGCGGATGCTTGGGAATGAAGGCGTCGCAAGAGTATATCGGCAAACACGAGAGTATCGTTGCACTGGGAAGGAGTGCAGCATCAAACGTAGAGGAACGATTTATTCGGCTTTGCAAGCAAGCAGGGTTTGCCCAGTCAGCCAAGCTCGGAAAGCAGATCAATGTCCTGTTTCAAGGGGCCTTACTTCTTGCTCATGTGTCTGGCGACAGTTCGTCCTTCGTTTCTGCGAAAGCGGCGGTTTCGACTTTGCTAGAACAAGCCGCGTCGCAGATGCGACCCGCAAAAGGGCAATAGCAGGACTGCGCAACGACACCGCACGTTGGCCCCACGCATGAAACCTTATCGAGGTCCGGCTTCCGATCATTTCGATGGTCAGCACTTTTTCGATCCCGACGGTATTCCGCTTCAAAGCTTCGCCGCCATTTTGCGCTGGAGAGTCACCCGCAAGCCGGCGAGATGGCCCAAGCAGGCACCGAGCAGTTTTTCTGACACGCCGCCACCGAGCGTGGATGGTAACAAAGCGCGCCTCAGCTTCGTTGGCCATGCAAGCTGGCTCCTTCAAACGGCCGGCTACAACATCCTGATGGATCCCGTCTGGTCCGAGCGATGCTCGCCGTTCTCGTTTGCCGGGCCAAAGCGCGTAAATGAACCCGGAATTCCCTTTGATAAATTGCCGCCCATCGATGCGATACTCGTATCGCATGGTCACTACGACCATCTCGATCTCCGCACTCTGTCGCGGCTGGCGTCAAAATTCTCGCCGCGCGTCATCACGCCATTCGGCAACGATGTAACGATGAAAAATTTCGATGCAGCCATCCAAGCGGAGGGTTACGACTGGGGCGCATGCGTCGAAATCGGAAACGGCATCGTAGTCCATTTGGTGCCAACACGTCATTGGTCCGCACGAGGCCCATTTGACCGCAATAAAGTCTTATGGGCGAGTTTCGTCATCGAGACACCCGCCGGCAAAATCTATGTTGTTTGTGATTCAGGCTATGGCGATGGCCGTTATTTCCGGCTGGTGCGTGAAAAGTTTGGTCCTTTGCGGACGGCAATTCTCCCTATCGGAGCCTATGAGCCGCGTGAATTCATGCGGGACGTTCATATGAATCCAGCGGACGCGGTGAAAGCGCTGGAAGATTGTGGTGCGGACGTGGCATTGGCCCATCATCACGGCACATTTCAGCTGACCGACGAAGCGATCGGCGCGCCTGCGAGCGATCTGGCGATTGCGCTCGACACGGCAAAAGTGTCTCGCGACAGGTTTGTCGTGTTAAAGCCCGGAGAGGTGTTCGAGATCGAGCGCCAAGTGGAGATTTGCGGACAAGCAGCCCCACGCGCAACACACTGCGGGGCTGACCTGTCCTAATCCTGGCGGGATCCTATTCTGCAATACACGGGCGCAGGAGCTTTCGAAGACGGGCAACGGCTTCATGACCAGTGCAGTTGGTGGAAACCCGCCTGTCAACGGCCCTCACCTCGCCTACCCGCCGCTGCAAGCGGCTATTCGGATTCCGTTTGAACCACGTTCGCGTGAACAGAGCGGTCGGCCACTACCACCTCGAGTTGGTCAGGAGCATCTGTCCGAACTGGCGGAGGTGCTCTGGCCGATTTGACGGGCCGGCAGCCGGGTGCAAGTCGACTGACCGGGAGTTCGGTGCTCGTCCCAAATCAGCACATACCAATCGAGGGTTGCGGTCCAAGCCATCAAAGCGCGATCGAGCCACGATCAAACGTGAACGCCGCACATCAGGCTGTCACAAAACAGCAATCGTAACATTGATAGAACGACCTCGCTCGATGACGGCGAGGCGGCCTGCATGCATCGCTTGATCTCGATCAAGAACGTTGCGGTCCTGCCGAAAATTCCAAGCACAGCAGTCAATCATCGAGCTGCTGGCGAGATCAGGCTTTCGCTCGCTTCAACATGTCGTTTCGGAAAATTGGGGCTAGCGGATGAACGTTCGAGTGTTTCTGTCGGCTGCGACCGGCCTTGCAGCGGTGTTGGTTCTTCAGCACGCGTTGGCCTTTCCGGTCGAGGGCGTGAACACACCGCTTCCCGTCGGAACCGAGCTGGACGATGATGCGCTCGAGCAGCCGCGCGAGCAGTTTCACTCTGAGGCCATCGAAGGTCAGAAATCATATCTGGTGAAGCTCGGAAACATGGCGTTCAATACGCCCGCCATTCTCGGCGGCACCGCGCTGAAGGGCGACGTCAGTTGCGGCACATGCCACATCAACGGGACTTCCAATGGGAAGCTGTTCGTCCCGGGATTGTCGATCCGGCCGGGCAGTTTCGACACGTCGAGCAGTCTGTTCAATCCGAAAGCCGAAAATTTCGTTCTCGATCCGGTTCGGGTTCCGAGCCTGCGCGGCGCGCGTTATCTCGCGCCCTACGGCAACGACGGCAGAAAGGAATCGCTGCGCGATTTTGTCCGCACCGTGATCGTCGATGAATTCTCCGGTCCCGATCCCGCGCCTGCGGTGCTCGATGCGATAGTCGCCTATATCGAGGATATCGATTTCCTGCCCAACCCCCGCATCAGTATCGGCGGGAAACTGGCGGCTGATGCCAGCGAGGCTGAACGGCGCGGGCAGGCTCTGTTCAAAAAGCCTTTTCCGCATGACGCCGAACTGAGCTGCGCGGGCTGTCACATTCCCTCCGCCGCGTTCGTTGATAACAAGCGGCACGATGTCGGCTCAGGCGGACTCTACAAGACGCCGACGCTGCTGAACGCCAATTTCAACGCGCCTTACTTCCACGACGTGCGTTTCACCACGCTCGATCAGGTCGTCGACTACTTCGATCGTTCCTTCACGCTCGGCTATTCGGCCCAGGATCGGGCTGACATGGTTGCCTATTTGAAGGCGATCGGCGATGCCACGCAGCCTTATGAACGCATCACCACGGCGATCCTGTTGCAGGATATTTTCGATTTCGCGAGCGTGCTCGGCACCGCCATTCAGGCGCATGACAATGGCATCATTACTCTCACGGTCGCAGCCGTTGGTGGTGATCTGAACGATTTGATGGACCGCATTCCGGAGCAAGGCGCCCCCGGCGTGTCAGGCGGCGAGAAAGAGCGCGACGCTGCACGCAATGCTCTCAAAGAAGCCGTCGCGATACTGGAACGGGTCGGCAGCAATGCCGCGGCGGGCAAATACGACGACGCGGCGCGCGAATATCAAAACTACAATCACTTTATAAGTGTCGAGGTGCAACCCGCTGTCAGCCGCGCTGAACCATGGTCGCTGCTCAATACGGCCGTTCATGACGCTCATTATGCAGCTCTGCGACAGCAGCTCGGATCTCATAAGAATCAAGCAGCCAGCTCATTAGCCAAGTAACTGGACAAGTGACTGGCGATCTCACCGTCAGTCGTCGTGAGAAAACGGTGGAGAGTATTCACTCCATCATCAATTCATGATGGTTCGCTGATTGGCGCGCGTTCCGGACTCACATGTGAGGCCGGACGCGCGCCTTCTTGTTTTTTCTCAACGCAACGGTTGCAGCTCCGTAACTTTCACTTGCATTTGCCGTCAATCACCCGCGTGGAGCGTATCGCAAGGTCGTCGTGCCGCGGATTTGAAGTTCTTCCGAATGAAGCCGCAAGCTCGATGAAGAACTTCAAATCCAAAAGCGGCACTCGAATCACAGGTTAGCTAGTGGAGCGGATTTGACATTCGCTACCGGTCAGGCAGCGGGTTCGTTCGGCGAATGTCAAATCCAAAGCTCCACTAACAGCTTATATTTGCTAGTGGTTCTTTGATTCTAACATTTGCAACGGTATCCGCCGAAACGGGATGCAAATGTTAGAATCGAACCACTAGTGTCCCTTTGATTCCGACGTTCGCATCCGAGCAAGCCGCAAGCCTGTGCGAACTTCGGAATCGGGACACTAGTGCGGCGGATTTGAAATTCTTCCGAATGAAGCTGCAAGTTCGATGAAGAACTTCAAATCCAAAAACATCGCACTTCGATATTTGAAGAATATCGCCGCGGTCTTGCGCTTATGAGCGAACGTTCGAACACATTCGCCAAAATGTCGCACCCCTGAAACACACCTCATCTAAATACCGCCTCGACTTTCCTGGCGTCTCTCAATTCGAGAGTCGCTTCCTTGCTCCGCTAGAAGGGATTCCCATGCTATCGCCAAAACCTGTTCGGCATCTTCGCCAAATTCTTCTCTTATCTGCGGCATCGTTGGTGCTGTGCTCGTCCGTCGGTCTCGCCAAGAACGACAAAAAGCAGGACGATGATACGCAAACGCCGATCAAGCACATCGTCGTCATCATTCCTGAGAACCAGACGTTCGATCATTACTTCGGCACCTATCCGTTTGCTGCGAATAAACCTGGCGAGCAGAGCTGGCTCGGCGTGCCTGCGCCGAAATTCGTGGCGCGCAAGGGCACCCCATCCGCCAATACGCTGGCGGCGAATCCTAACTTGCTGGTGAACAATCCGAATCGCAGCATATTCGGAGCCCAGGCCAATCCTACGCGGTCTGGTCCGGCCGACGCCGTTACCTGCGACATGGGCCACAACTACGAGCCCGAGCAACAGGCGTTGAATGGCGGGAAGGCCGATCAATTCCCTGAGACCACTGCCGGCAAGGGCACGGGTTGCCAGCCGGACGGCACAACCGTCATGACCTATTTCGACGGCAACACCGTCACAGCGATGTGGAACTATGCTCAGTACTACTCGATGAGCGACAACCACTTCTCCACGACTTACGGCCCCACGGTGCCCGGACACGCCAATCTCATTGCGGGCACCACGCACGGCATCATCGTTCACGATCCTGCAAACCCGGCGAACCCGAACACTTCCGGCTTCTACGTCAATCCAGCGGATAAGTCGGTCACGCTCGTTGACGCCAACCTGCCGGGCTATCTCGACGATTGCGGCCCCGGCCGCACGTTTGAATTCACCGGCAAGAATGTCGGCGATCTGTTGAACGAGAAGAATGTGACCTGGGGCTATTTCCAGGGTGGCTTCCTGCCGAGCACGCCCGCGAAGCTCGACGCGAACGGCAATGTGCTAACGCCTGCGGCTTGCAACACCACGCACAGCGCCCATCAGATGGAGATCAACGGCAGCACCTACCTGGTGCAGAACCCGAGCGTCAATAACCCGGGCGTGGACATTCACGCGCTCGCCAAGGACTACAGCACGGGCGTTACGCCGTTCATGAAATATGCGAGCACGCGCAACCCGCACCATCTGCGGCCGACCTCGCCGGACATGATCGGCAAGGCCGACCAGGCTAACCACATGTACGATATCTCGGACTTCTTTACGTCGCTGTCCGCCGGCTCATTGCCGTCGGTGAGCTACGTGAAGGCGCCGGTCTATCAGTACGGCCACCCCTCAAGCTCCGATCCGCTCGTGGAACAGGCCTTTGTCGTGGAGACCATCAACGCGATCCAGCAGTCTCCTTTCTGGAAGGAAACCGCGGTCGTCATCGTGTGGGATGACTCCGATGGCTGGTACGATCACGTCATGCCTCCGGTCTTGACGCCGTCCGCAACCAACCTCGACTTCCTGTTCGGCCCCGGCAACTGCGGCACGCCGAAGCCCGGCGCTGAGCAAGCGCGCTGCGGTCTTGGCCCGCGCCAGCCTCTGCTCGTGATCTCGCCTTATGCGAAGTCGAACTTCGTCGATCACACCCTGACCCATCAGGCTTCGGTGCTTCGCTTCATCGAGGACAACTGGAATCTCGGCTTCATCGATGGCCCGGTTGCTCCGCCTGAGGGACAGGGATCTGTCGACCGGACTGCGAATTCGCTCACCAACATGTTCGACTTCAAGGCGAAGCCGAATACAGTTCCTCTCATTCTTGATCCAGTGACGGGAACGGTCGTCTCGGGTAGCGACAAGCACTAACGGGACCCTTGATACGATTGAGCCACGACGATTGGCCCGCCGCAGGCATTGCCTGCGGCGGGTTTTGCTTTCAGGAGGTTGTCAGTCTGGTCTGGACCGAGTTGGGATTGCGAAGCTTCGGTGCTCCCCGGAGGCAGATGAACAGCCACAAGACTGCGCCTCTGACGTCGAAAGATCGGGAGGCATGATGCGGAGCGTGACCGAAGGTGGCTAACCGCCTAGTGCGAGTTGACCCACCCGGACCGACCGGGCGCTCGTTGGTCGCCGGCGCATTCGCTGTCCAACGGTTGGGTAACGACGTATCCAACCCCGTGAGCGGCCTTCGGCAGCTACGAGCGCAGTTTGGTACGCAAGTGGCGCGCCACTCGGAACAAAACTGCGAACTCTTATATGATTGAAATTATGTTGTAATTTACCGGCAATGCAACGTCGGCTGACCAAATATACCCCGCTGAATCCGCGTGATGTTCGTGAGCGGCGCCTCTTCCCCGTGCTCACGCGGATTGGAAGTGGCTCCTGGCGTCTGGTCCGGAGCACGCCATCTGGGCCGTCTACCCGCCAAAGAAGGTCGTGTCCCCCAAAGTGAAAGCCTTTCCCGCGTTCCTTGTGCTGCGCTTCGGTCATCCGGCTTATTGGGAGCGGCCGTAGGTGCTGACCGGATCAACGTGACCGTCGGTGGCGGTTTTGAATAATGCCCCTAGCTGTCTGTCTTCGGCGAGTGGCTCAGGGCCGCCGCCGCAATGTTCGCGATCCCTGTGTCGGTCTCCTTGCTCAAGCCGGCAACGCCTACCGCGCCCACGACTTTGCCGTTTATGCGTACTGGCACGCCGCCGCGCAGTGCGGCGATGTCGGCGGTGACGAATGCCGTTCGGCCCTGATTGATGCTGTCCTCGATCTCTGCGGTCGGCCGTTGCAGCCGCGCAGCCGTTCGTGCCTTCTCGATGGCGAGGTCCGCGCTGGCCGGGCGGACACCATCCATCCGCTGGAAGGCAAGCAGGTCGCCGGCGGGATCAACCACTGCGATTGCCGAGGGCGCGTTCCGCTGTTGCGCGCCCTCCTTCGCTGCTTGCAAGACTGTCTGGGCCCCGGCTTGATCGAGGGCGATTACGTTGATGGTCTGCGCTCCGGCTGAGACGCAGAAGACCGTTGCCAATATTCCAACGCTAATTCCAAGTTTTGTCATGGCGAGCTCATTCCAATTCGTTAGAGTTTAACGCCGTGAGCTGAGAACTCGCGGGGGATTATGGCGGACCTATGAAGCGCCTTTGGTGCGAACCAGATAGTCCACGATCGCTTTGGCGTCGTCAGGGCTGACAGGAGCCTTGTAGGCTGTGATCATCTTGTTGACGACTTCCTGCCAGGCCTCCCTGGACAGCGAAGGCTGGTTCAACACATGGTCGGCCGAGTGGCAGGCGAGGCAGTTGTTGTTGATCGCATCCGATCCCGGACCTGCGGGGAACATCGTGTCGCTGGTGGGGACATCCAACTTCAGCGACTTCAATGCGGTGATCGTTGCGGCCTCGCCCGGATGCGGTAACAGAACGAGACCGAGAACGGCGACCATCGGCAGAACAACACGTAGCATTCCTGGTTCCTCCTCAGGTCGCGACCACATGGGTCGTTTCAATGGTGTTGAACATGTAGCCGGCCGGATTCCAGATCTGGAAATCGGGCTGCGCCTCGTTCTTGGTGTTGGTGCAACGAACCATCAGGGTGCGCGCGCCGCGCGCAGGCAGCGTGAATTGCGTCTGCCATTGCCGAAAGCCGTATGTCCCCTGGTCGGCACCGAGCTGGGTCGGCTGCCAGCTCTTGCCGCCATCGATCGACAGATCGACGCGGGCAACGCCGCAATCGCCGCCGAAGGCGATGCCCCGCGCCGAAGCCGGCGTCCCCGCAGGCACGCTATCGCCGTTGCGGATGTTGGTGATGAACGACCGCGGAATATTGCGGGTCACCGGCACCAACTTGAATCCGGTCTCGCCAGGCTTGACGGTATAGTGCGGCGTATCGGGCACGCGGTAGCCAGTCGTCGTCCAGTAATTGGTGTCGGGCTGATCCAGCACTTCGATGTCGTTCAGCATCTTGATCCAGTAGACGGCGCACCAGCCGGGCACGACGAGCCGCAGCGGAAATCCGTTCAACAATGGAAGCTGCTCGCCGTTCATGGCGAAGGCGATCATCACCTCACCGTCGCGAGCGTGATCGATGGTGAGCGACTTCAGAAATTTCGGCGCGCCCTCCATCACCGGCTCGTCCAGGCCGCCGAAGCGGACCTGAATGGCGCCAGGCTTTACACCGGCACGGTCAAGCACGTCCTTGAGACGCACACCGGTCCAGATCGCGTTGCTCATCGAACCATTGGCCCATTGTGCGCCGGCAACGCGTGGTTCGGCGTAAATCCGCGAGGCGCCGGCGCATTGGTTGACCGCGGCGATATCGAATCTCGGCAAGCCCTGCAAAATATCCTTGAGCGACAGCGAAAGGGGCTGATTGACCTTGCCGCGCACCGTCAGACGATAGCTATCCACATCGATGTCACCCGGAAAAGTCGCCCAGTGCCAGCTGACATAATGCTGGTCGTTTGGGGTGAACACACCCTTGTCGAAGACTTCGAAGGGGGTCTCGAGCCATGGCGGGCTCGAACGCTGCAGGATCATTCGGCCCTTTTGCGGATAGGACGTGGTGATTATCCGCGTGCTCGGTCCGCCCGGCACGTGCAGATCGACCGTCTGTTGCGCCAATGCCGGCGAGGACATCAGCGCCAGGCTGGCGATCCCCATTCCACCCAGCACATGCCGTCGCGTCAGCCCCGATGGTTGCGCATCGTGATCCTGCATCAGCTACTCCTGTCCTGTGCCTTTGCGGTACGGCAAAGCGAGGTCCGCCGCGTCAGACCTGACGACGCCCGGGTTTGCTAGGTCCATGGCGTGAGAGGACTCGTCCGGCGGGGTGAACGCATTACCAGCAAGATCGCCTGTCGTACCGTTTTCTCGAATGTTGGTCCTGCTTTCGAGGTCCCGGTTCTCGTTTTTCGTACGAACGCAAGCCAAGCGCCTCGTTGCTTAGCGTCTGGCTCACCGCCTGCGGGTTTGCGAGCTCGGGAGAGTGGCCGCGCATGTTGTGTTTCTTCGGTCATGGAAACCTTCTTTCGCGGCAGTCAGACGCAAACCGCTTAAACATAGACAGGCCGCCAAAGCGGGTAGCCCCAAAGGAAAGCCGCCCAAAGTCGATCTTTCGATGTTAAAAAATAATGGGGGCCGTTAAGTCCGCCCAAGGTCAGTCATCTCATCTTTCGCAGAGGGTTATTTCGAATATGCCGTCCAGTTGGGAACATTCCCCAATGCGAATAGCTGATCCATTCATCATGATCACTCATGTCATCGGCTCCTTGCGTGAAGCTGATGTACGCCAGCAATGCGCCGACACCATTAAATTGAATTTTAGATTTCGGTACCCGGCTATGAATGACAACGTTTTTATAAACGGATGCGTGCAGCGGGCTTGCATTCCTATGTGCGTTGCGCATTTCCAAGAAAACGCAAGACTTAAGAGGGGTCCCCGTGCCGGCCGCATCCCGACGTGCCATCGCTTGCCTCTATGGCCGAACGCAGGGCGCGCACCAATTCCGGTGCGTGCTCGGCGTCATCATCGTCGTTATGGAGCGGCAGTAGGCAGTTCGGCGGAGCCGGGCCGATGACTCCAATCGGTTAATCACGGCGCGCCGGAAGACTTCGGAACGACGCGCATTACCATACGAGGGGCTTGCACATCTGCAATCGAATGTTGGACGACGCCCAATGTCGGCATAAGGGGAAATCAAGTCCCATCACCTACAACGATACGGGCACGAACTCGAAGACGGCTCCGAGTTGAGCCTCGGAGGCGGCCGCCAAGTCGTAACGGAGTGAAGCGATACCTCGCGGACCTCTCCTCTCTAAACTTGAATTTAATGGCGCACGAAACGCTTGCGAATACCTTTCAATTTTCCAGGCTGGGACGGAGAGCGACAAACAATGGTCCGGCCGCAGTAAGCCGGCCGATACCGGTCCCGGCAAGTCCCCGGAATAATTATAACTTACTGAAAGGAATTGGCAGACCGCGTGAATATCAAGCCGTTTTTGGGCCTCGGCGGGGTCCTCATCGCTGCGATGACCTCCGAATTTAACGACCAGGTTACATCGGTCGCGCTCATTGACGTCCGCGGCGCGCTCGGGATCGGCCACGATTCCGGAACCTGGATCGAAAGCCTGTATGTGTCGGCCGAGATCATCGGCATGGCGATTTCGCCCTGGCTGCTGGTAACCTTCACATTAAGGCGCTGGACGCTTTTCGCGATCACGCTGTGCGGCGCCTCGAGCGTGCTAATCCCGTTCAGTCCGAACATCGAAGCGATCTACGCTCTGCGGCTGCTGCAAGGGCTCGTGGGAGGCATGATTATTCCTCTCGTGATGACCACCGCTTTTCGCATTCTCACGCCGCACATCCGGCTTTACGGTTTGGCCGTCTACGCTTTGACCGCAACCTTCACGCCCGCTCTGGCCGCGACAGAGGCCGCGCTTTGGACGGATATCGTGGGTTGGCGTTTCGTGTTTTTGCAGACGATCCCGCTCTGCTCTCTGGCTGGCGTCCTCGTCTGGTACTTTGTGAGCCAGGACCAGCCGAAATACGAGCGGTTCCGAATGCTGGACTGGCGCGGCGTGCTGCTGCTCGTGATTGGGACCGGCGCCTTGAGCACCATGTTGTATCAAGGAGACCGGCTGGACTGGTTCAACTCACAGGTCATCTGCGTCCTGGCTCTGGTGAGCGCGATCGCAATCCCGCTGTTATTCGTCAACGAGTGGTTCCACCCTCTGCCGCTTCTAAAGCTGCAGATGCTCGGCCGGCGTAACTTGGCCTACGGCGTGTTCGGTCTGTTTCTCTTTGTAATCATCGGCCAATCCGGATCGACTGCGCCCTTGCGATACCTGCAGGAAGTCCAGGGTTACCGGCCGCTGCAGTCCAACCTGGTCACGCTAGAGATCGCGGCATTGCAGCTCGTGATGCTGCCCGCCATGGCGCTGCTGCTGGATTACAAGCAGGTCGATGCGCGCGTCGTCAGCCTGGTGGGGCTGGGATTGATATTGGCATCCTGCATCGGTTCGTCTTTCATCACGATCTATTGGAACCGGGATCAATTCTATTTTTGGCAGTTGCTACAGGCGATCGGTCAGCCGATGGTGGTCATGCCACTGCTGATGAAGTCCACCAACACCGTTGTCAGCCCGGCGGACGGCCCTCTCGCGTCTGCGCTGTTGAATACGTCCCGAGCGATCGCCGAGGCCACGAGCGCCTGGTTCGTGGAGTTGATTGATCGTTGGCGCAACGCACTGCATTCCGATCGCATCATCGATGAGGCTGGCCAGGACCGCTGGCGGGTGATCCAGAGCAACGGCGTGCTGCCCCAGTATCCGCCGCCGTTGATGCCAGACGGTCAGCCCCGCGTGCCGCACAGCCTGGAAGCCTTCAGCCACGTCGTGCAGCAACAGGCCGTAATTTTAACGACGAGCGACACTTTTCTGATCCTCGGAGCCCTGACCGTGTTCTTGATGGTCGTGGTGATGACGTTACCGGTCCGCAGCCTCCCGCCGCGTCTTCACTTTGCAAAACACTAGGAACGCGCATGGCAGAGGATGTAGCCGAACTCGAGACACGACCCACCGAGCCGAAGCGGAACGAAAAACCAGATCCCGCTCCGACGCGGAAAGACGACGATCTATCTCAACAGAAGGATGGAAAGTCGAAGGATCGCCAAGTGCAGGACGTCGAAAAGCTTCCCGCGCCCCTGCCGCACTGGCCGTTCGTTCTGGTCGGACTCGTCGTGGCGATCTTCGCCGCGGTGGTGCTGTACATCATTTTCGGACCACGCCCGGACGTACGGACTAGCGATGCTTATGTGATGGTCCATTACGCGATGATTGCACCCCGCATCTCGGGTCAGATCGTTACGGTTCCGGTTGACGACAACAACATCGTCAAGACCGGACAAGTGCTCGCTACTCTCGATCCGCGCGACAATGAGACCGCCTTGGCTTCCGCCGAGGCGACACTCGTGCGCGACAGATCGCGTCTAGATGAGATCTCGGTAAACGTGTCGCGCCAGCCATCGATCATAGCAGAGCAACAAGCCGCCGTTGCGTCAGCGCACGCCAAGCTCACTTTCGCACAGGCCGACGCGCGTCGCTACGACAACCTCGCCGCGACGGGCGCCGGCACAACCCAGGAACACCAGCGAGCCGATACCACGCTTCAACAGGATCAAGCCGCGCTGGATAGCGCTGAGGCTTCGCTCGATGCGGCACGCCGGCAATTGGACGTGATCAAGGCCCAGAGATCGGCGGCGGCGGCGGCGGTCAACGCCGATGAAGCTCAACTTGAGCAGGCCAAACTCAATCTATCCTATACACAAATTCGGGCACCGATCGACGGCATGGTGGGCGAGCGGTCCGTACAGGTCGGTAACTACGTAGGTCCCGGTACGACATTGATGACCGTGGTGCCGCTAGACCAAGTCTATATCGAAGCGAATTATCGCGAAGTGGATCTGCTGCATGTCCGCAGCGGCCAGCCCGTAACAGTCCATTTGGACGCCTATGATATCGACCTCCAAGGCAGAGTGGATAGCGTCCCACCGGCCACCGGTGCCGCCTTTGCACCCATCGCTCCCAACAATGCCACCGGCAATTTTACCAAGATCGTGCAACGCCTGCCGGTCAAGATCGTGGTGACGTCCGGGCAACCTTTGGCTAAGCTCCTGCGCGTGGGCTTGTCGGTCGAGGCCACCATCCATACAAAACTGGAGGATGTTGTGGACGAACAGCGCAAATCAAGCGATCGCGTGACCGGGCATTGACTAGTGCGCGTCTTAGCTCTTATGGCCCGCCTCTCCGCTCCGATGCTAGGTTTCGGACTGATAGGCTGCACCGTTGGACCGGAGTACCAGAGCCCGGAGATAAAAGCACCGCGGCGCTTGGCGTTGGATGGCGGAAGCGTGCCCAGCCGAACAGTCGAAGGGGCGGTCGACATAGCTTGGTGGAAAAGCTTCCGGGACTTTCAGCTCACCTCGCTCGTGGAACGGCTGGTGACCCAAAACCTGGACCTCGAGACGGCGGCGGAACGCGTAATTCAGAGCATGGCGCAGCGCCGGGTTGCAGCCTCTCAAGGACTGCCACACGTCGAAGGTCAATCATCGTCGACCTATAATCGCCAAAGTCCGAACGCCACGCTCTCCTTGCTCGTCCCTGCACCCGGCGCGCCTTTGGAATATGGCCTGTTTCATGATGGCTTGACGTCATCGTGGCAATTGGACCTGTTTGGTCGCGTTCGGCGGGCAGTTGAAGCCGCTGATGCCGCCACTCTGGCGGCCGTGGAGAACCGGCACGGCGTTGCGCTCGCAGCGGTCGCCGAACTGGCGCAAAGCTACATGCAATTGCGCGGAACCCAGAACCGTCTTGGGATCGCGAAACGCAATCTGCGCCTTGCCGAAGAGAATGTTGAACTCGTGAACAAACGGTTCGGCGATGGCGTCGCCACTACGCTCGACTTGGCGCAAGCCAAGGCTCAACAGGCCACCATCGCCGCAACCCTGCCGCCATTGCGCACCCAGGAGACGGAGCTCATCAACGCCATCGGACTGCTCCTGGGTGATGTTCCCCGTACGCTCGAGGCCGAGTTACGCCGTTCTCAGATGCAGCCGCGTTTGCCGCGAAGGGTTCCAGTAGGCCTGCCCGGATCGCTCGTACGTCGCCGCCCGGACATACGCGAGGCTGAAGCAAAACTGCACGAAGCCACGGCGCAAACGGGCGTGGCGGTGGCGAGCTTCTACCCTGACGTGACACTGAATGGTGCCGTCAGCGTGGAAAGCTTGCACCTGAGCAATTTGTTTACCCCGACCTCGGCCGCATTCGCTGTGGGGCCGTCGATTTCCATTCCGATCTTCGAAGGAGGGAAGTTGCGGGGCACTCTGGCGCTGCGTGAATTACAACAGCGCGAGGCGGCTATCTCGTTTCAGAAAACGGTTTTGCGGGCTTGGAAAGAGGTCGACGACACTCTGACGGCGTATCGCGAAGCGCAACGCCGGCGTGCCGATGTCGCGCGGTCCGTCACGGAAAACCAGACTGCTCTGCGAGTTGCCAGGGAGCGTTACTCGGAGGGTGCGATCGACTTCTTGAACGTCATCGCGACACAGGCCCAGTTGCTGCAGAGCGAAAATGATCTTTCCTACAGCGACACGCAGATCGCGATATATCTCGTCAATCTATATCGCGCCCTCGGGGGAGGATGGGAAGTTGTAGATGTTACCTATGGCGCAGATCCCGTTCTGCGAAACAAGCCTGGAACACCATAAGACCGCCGCCGCTTTGGCTTTGCGTGATTTTATGAGCGAAGGGCCATCTCCGTTCTCCTCTTGTCCTGCCTAGGTGCGGCAACCTTATCTTTGGTACGCACTACGGACTCAAGTCGCGCGAGGTCGAAAAGTGCCCACAGGCGCGTTCGAACAGCGACCGGAAACCGGGCAGGCTCGTACTGGAAGGCCTATCAAGCCCGAACGTCCGCCGGGTCAGACTCGAAAGTGCCTGATCGCAAACTCAGCACCCTTTTCCTCGGGAAACGACCAGAGCTCATGCGTCGCCGCGCGAGTTCGAGGATTTTCGTGGCACCGGAAACATGCCCCAGTGAGAACAGCTGATCCAATTATCGTCATCGAACGTGAACGCGGAGCGTGACGCGACTACTGTCAAAATCATGGTTGTCTCCTTCGTTGTGCCAACATTTCTCAGATAAGAGACGACCAATCCGTCGCCATTAAAACTTCGTTTAGGCGCGGCGGAAAAGTGCAAGCTCGTTCAGCAACGCATCGCGCAGGCCTAGTTCCGTAGCCCCGCGCGGGCATGCGTACAAAAGTGGAAGGTGGGGCCGGGCTAGGAGGTCTAAGCTGCTTCTCAAAGCGCCCATCGCCGAAGGATGTCGATGCGATCGTCGATGATCGTATCAGCATCAGGGGAGCGAACTCGGTGGGTGGGCATCGGGTTGCTCTCGTCGTGAGGCACGAGCAGACGTCGCACTGTCAGACAGTAGCATGAACTGAAAGACGGCGCCCTCGGATCACCGTCAAAGAAATTGTCCCGAATGTCCGGCGCGCTGAAGCCCAGTACGGTTTCATGGAGCGTCCGTACATCCCGGAGCTGCTTCTGGCCAGCAAGTCGTTCGGCTGCACGGCGGATCTCGATGACGTGACCTATTACGTGGGTCACGAGACAGTGGTTCGCCGGGAGGATGGCAACGGCCTACCCGCCTGGCAAGAGAGCCTGTTTGCCATGATGGAGCGCGACTCCGTTCATGTCAGCGATTTTTTCAGCTTGCCGGGCGATCAGGTCGTCGAAATCAGCCGGCAGATTTCGATCTAATCAGCATAGGGGCACATCCTTCAGAGCGCGCTGCAATTCCGCATTGCTTAAAGACTGTGATACCGGGAGTGCCATAGGCTCACATAGTGTGAGTAGCGTTAAAGCGACAACATGTTGGACTGCCATGCGGAAGAGACACGCATGGTTCGCAGTTTTGTTCTGAGTGGCGGCAATTTGGCGCGCTCCGAGAGATTCGAACTCCCGACCCTCGGAATCGAAATCCGATGCTCTATCCAGCTGAGCTAGGAGCGCGCGAGGTGCGCACAATAGCCAAGCAGCATCCGAAAGCCAGCCCCAAAACCGGTCTCGAAACGTCTTTTTTCAGGTTTCCGGAACGGCCGCTTCAAGCCCGCAATGCCGTAACAATCGCATCCAGACCGTCGGTCAACGCCGCCGGACCCGGCTGCAGGATGAGCGGCGACTTGATCTCAATGATACGATTGTCACGAACCGCCGGAATGGCGCCCCACCCCGGCCGCTGACGGATTTTGTCAGGCACGACCTTCTTTCCGCACCATGATGCGAGAATAACGTCGGGCGCGGCCGCGATCACGGCTTCAGGCGCGATGATGCGGTCCTTCGCCGATTTCTCCTTCGCAAGATGGGGAAAAATATCCTCGCCGCCCGCAAGCCCGATCAATTCCGAGACCCAGCCGATGCCGCTGATCAGCGGATCGTCCCATTCCTCGAAATAGACTTTCGGGCGCGGGCGCGCTGATCCGGCTTTCACACCGGCGGTCACATCCGCGAGACGTTGCTCGAACTGCGCCGCAAGCCGGTTCGCTTTTGCAGGCTCCCCGATCAGGCCGCCGAGCGTGCGGATCATTGCGAAAATCCCCGCAATGTCGCGCTGATTGAACACATGCACCGCCACCCCTGCCCGCACCAGATCGGCAACGATATCCGCCTGCAAATCGGAGAACGCGAGAACGAGATCCGGCTTCAGCGCCAGCACCTTTGGAATGTCAGCCGAAATGAAAGCCGAAACACGCGGCTTCTCACGGCGCACCTGCGGCGGCCGCACGGCGTAGCCCGAGACGCCCACAATGCGGTCCTGCTCGCCAAGCAAATAAAGCGTCTCGACGGTCTCCTCCGTCAGGCAAACGATCCGGCTGGGAGGAAATGCGCTCATGTCAGGCTGTCTCTGGTGGCGAACGACACATGATCGCGCGCCGCGCGGACAGGACTACGCCGGGAACGCGCTCATGCCAATCCGTCCGATGGCCGGAATCTTGATCGCAGGTCGCCGGATGTCTATTCCCAGCACCGCACCGAGAACGTTCAGTTCGATGCCTTCCATCCAGCCAACGGTAATTCCCAGATAGCCGCCGAGCGTGACGCGCAGGCCTGTGCCGGACGGCGTGCGCCCGAACCAAGCGCCATCGTAGGGAAAGTCCTTGCCGATCGCGGTCGGCGGCAGCACCGCTCCCATTTCAGGAACAGCATCGATGATCGCAGCGACGAAAGTGTTCGAGTTCGGCCCGGGCCACGCGCGATAGTCGCCGAGGTTGCGGTATTTGTAGCTTTCGATGGCCGCCCGGATTTTCGGAATCAGGCGAGCAGCCTGCTCGCCGTCGGCGCGAAACACCTCTTCGGGCACCTGCCCGAACCATCGCCCGTCAGCAACGAACCCGTTGACGCGGATCGGTTCGCCCCATGCGGTGTAGTCGTAACGGCTGTAACGCGAAGCGTCCTTGTCCTTGAACACGATCCAGCTGTGAACCGCGACAATGCCCCGCCAGCGAACCGTGCGGGCCGCATAGATCCGCACGACGGCATCGGAATGCTCCAATGCTTCGGGCAGAGACTCCCGCACTCGAACGGTCCGCGACCTGCCAGTTTGCCGACGCGCGGTCGCTCAGAAAATAGGATGCTGCCGAAAGACCGATGGGACCGAGCATAAGTGCAAGAAAGATAACCAGGAGCATGTTCCACGATCTCATCGATGGAGTCTCATTGGATGCGTGCGCTCGCCCCAAGCGCACATGACGACTATCGTGAAACGGGGAAGCAATTATGGCGACGGGTTCAATGACATGGCCAGTTCCATGCATGCCAGGTGCTGCTCAGACGTCGAACACTTCACCGTCATAACCGGCTTCGCGCGGGATGCGTAGCTGTCGCCCCCCGCCTTCTCGTTTTGTCATCTCCGGCATGACGGTCACGACAGGCGTCACCCGCGCAAAATCCAGCGCCGCCTGTGCCGTGCCGAGTTTGTCGAGCTTGATTAGGTTCCGGATGGTCGGGAACGGCAGCGTGAAGCGACCGGATGCCGCGCCATCCAATGCTTCCTTCGGCGAGATCCAAAGTGAATCCACCGACTCCCTCCCGTCATGGCTGCCGACCTGATCGTCAGGCGCCAGCGTCAGTAGAAAGTGTGTGTCGAAACGCTTGGGCAAATTGATCGGTGTGATCCAATGCGCGAACGGAACCAGCAGGTCGATGGCCGGCGTCAATGCATGCTGGCGAAGAATATCCGCAAAGCTGATTTTCCCTTCGTCCAGTGCGGCACGTTGCGGTTCAATCGCAGCGAGTTCCCGCGCCGGGATGATCGTGTGCGAACCGCGTGGCCGCGCCAGCAGGATTCCGCTTTCCTCGAACGTCTCGCGAATGCCGGCGACACGAATACCCACGTTCTCAGAATCGAGACCGTGACGATCGGGCACCAGATCAGCATCCGAGGCTATCTCGTAATCGCCCGGATCAAGGCTGCCGCCCGGAAACACCAGCGCACCTGAGGCGAACTCGATTTCATGGTGCCGCTGCACCATGAAAATCTCCATGCTGTTGCCGCGGTCACGCAGCAACAGCACGGTGGCGGCGGTTCGCATCGCCTTCTTGTTGTCCGATCCCTGATGTGGATCGCTAGTGTGGTTGTTCAGAAGTTCGCTCCATTTTTTCCCGCGAGTTCTTCCGGCGAACTTCTGAACCTAAACCACACTAGAATCATAAATTTACGAGTGTCCTCTCGAATCCAAAGTTCGCTACGGATCGCGCTGCACGATAAGGCGAACTTTGGATTCGGGACACTAGCGCTCATCCGAAATGCGCGCGCTTGTCGGCTCGCGCGACGCGCGAGAGCAGATAATCCACTTCGCTGCGCGCTGCCGCAGTCATGCTCGATCCCGGCTTGCGCTGGGCATCCGACGTCAGCTTGCCGCGCTTCTTGAGCACATACTTGCGGACAGCGAGACCAACACCCGGCTGTTGCTCGTAACGCATCAGCGGCAGATGCGCGTCGAACAGGTCATGCGCGGCATCACGCTTGCCCGCCTTGGACAGATTGACGACATCCACCAGCATGTCGGGGAATGCGTAACCGGTCATGGCACCGTCGGCACCGCGCTCCATCTCAAAGTCGAGGAACAAGCCGCCGTTGCCGGTCAGGATCGATAACGGCCGCAGCGAACCATCTTTCTGGAAACCGCGCAGCGCGGAAATCTTTTCCAGTCCCGGCCAATCCTCGTGCTTGAGCATCACGCAGGACGGACTGTCCATGACGATCTTCCTGATGACGGACGGCGTCATCACAACGGTGAGCGTCAGCGGATAATCCTGCAGCACCCACGGCACGTCCTGGCCGATGGCTTCCGTCGCCTGCCGGAAATAACCGGTGATCTGCTCATCAGTGCGCAGATGCGGCGGCGGCGCGATCATCACGGCAGCCGCGCCCGCATCCATTGAGGCAAGAGCCAGGGTGCGCATCTGGGCAAAACCCGGCGCCGAAACGCCGACGATGATCTGCTTGTTCTTCGCACGCTTGATGAAGCGCGTGGCGACTTCAAGCGACTCATGGCTTTCCATCTTGGGCGCTTCGCCCAGAATGCCGAGCACGGTCACGCCCGCGCAGCCAACTTCGGCGTAGAAGTCGGCCAGGCGATCGATGGACTCGTAGTCAATGCGGCCATCATCGAAAAACGGGGTCGGTGCGATGGCAATGGTGCCGCTCGCCTCATGGGTCAGCTTCATATCGGTCAATACTTTCATTAATTCAGAATCTGCGAGCGCCCATCTTATCGCTCTCATCGAAGAAAATCTCCTTCGCATGAGTGACGATATCCTGCGCATTCCAAGGCCCACCGGGCTTCCAGCCCTCCATTTCGAGCATTTTCATCTCGCGAACGCCGCGCGGCCCCGACACGCCGAGTACCTTGCCGGTCTGCTCGCCGGACAGCGAACTAACCATATAGAGCACAGCGGGCGCGATCTCCTCCGGCCCCATCGCGGCACCCGGATTTTCCTTATAGCGCGGCAGATCGGCGGTCATGCGGGTCAGTGCACCGGGCGCCAGCGTCCATAGCCGGATGTTGGATTTACGCCCCTCGATGGCGAGCACGTTGCTCAGACCCCAGATGCCGCCCTTTGCCGAACCGTAGTTGCTCTGACCGAAATTACCGATCAGGCCCGAGGTCGAGGACGTGTTGACGATCACGCCGCCGCCATTGTCCTTCATCCACCTGAACACCGGCAGCGTGACGCAGAAGGTGCCTTTCAGATGCACCTTCATCACCTTGTCCCACTGCTCTTCCGTCATCTTGGCGAAAGTCACGTCGAGCAGGATGCCGGCGTTGTTGACGAGGATGTCGGCCCGGCCGAACTGCTTGATGGCATCATCGAACACCGACTGCCCGCCTGCCATGGTCGAAATATCGGCGCCGTTGGCATAGGCGCGCCCGCCCTCGACCTTGATCGCGTCGACAACTTTTTGCGCCATCGATTTGTCGGAGCCGCTGCCATCGCGAGGCCCGCCGAGATCGTTGACGATCACGGCAGCACCTTCCCGTGCAAACAGCTTTGCATAGGCCTCGCCGAGGCCACCACCGGCTCCCGTGATGATCGCAACCTTGCCGTCGAGCAAACCCATCGTGACCTCCGAGTTCTTTTGATTTTCTGGTTACGCGAGAACGGTCTTGCCGTTCTTGATGACGGTGACGCCGCGGCTCTTCACCCGTCCCTCGATGGAAATGACATTGCCGTCCTTCCAGAGGTCGAACGA
The DNA here is from genome assembly GCA_963751855.1 of uncultured Alphaproteobacteria bacterium. GTDB lineage: Bacteria > Pseudomonadota > Alphaproteobacteria > Rhizobiales > Xanthobacteraceae > Afipia. The sequence goes on from CAVVWF010000003.1 coordinate 345,545, forward strand.
GACGGTTTCGCCTGGGAACACCGGGGACGAGAACCGCGTGACATGCTGCTTGAACGCCGACGGGTCATAGTCGGCGTAAGTTTGCAGCACCGCGCGGCAGCTCAGGCCGTATGTGCACATGCCGTGCAGAATTGGACGATCGAACCCGGCGCGCTTGGCAAACTCCGGGTCGCTGTGGAGCGGATTGCGATCGCCGCACAGACGATAGATCAGCGCCTGATCCGGCCGCGTCGAAATATCCACCGTCATGTCAGGCGCGCGTGTCGGGATCGTGTGAGGCTCGGGCTGACCGCCGGACGGTCCACCGAAACCGCCATCGCCACGGGCGAATTGCGAAGCAACCAGGGTTGTCAGCTCTTCACCCTTGTCGTTCTTGAGCACGGTCTTGCGCAGGATCACCGCGCCCTTGTCCTTGCCCTTGTCGAAGACACCGAGGATGCTCGAGTCTGCCGTGATGTTCGCCGCCACCGGCAGCGGCTTGTGAAAGGTGATATCGCGCTCACCGTCCACCACCATCACGCGATTGACGTCGATTTGCCCTGCACTCGCTCCCCACGCGGCGACCGACGCATAGGTCGGCACCACCTTGAGTTCGCGTGGCGCGAAGTAGCCCTCGTTGACGAACGACAGCTCCCTCTCATCCATCGGATCGGCACCCATGCCGATACCGACCGCGTAAAGCATCACCTCGCGGTCGGTCCAGGAATACTTCTGGCCGATATTCTTGAGCGCCATCACCTCATCGTACTTGATCGGCATGTTTCCTCGCTGTTGTTGTTATTGTTATCGTTAGCCAACCGGGGTGAAGAACGGCAACGGCGCGCCGTCCGTCGGCTTGAACACGACCTTCACACGCTGGCCGATCTTCAGGGCCGTGAGATCGCAATCGACAAAATTCGTCAGCAGCGACGGGCCCTCATCGAGCGTGACATACCCGACCGCGTAAGGTCCGGTCGGCGATTTGCGCATCAGGCTGTAGGTGTAGATCACGCCCTCGCCCTTGCTCTCTTCCCACACCGTCTGGTCGGAAAAACACACAGGGCAGATCGAGCGCGGAAAATAGTGTCGCTCGCCGCACGCGGTGCAGCGCTTGATGAGGAACTTGCCTTGTTTCGCGGCTTCCCAAAACTCCGTGGTTTCGGGATTGCCGACAGGCGCCGGATACTTCGGTTTGTCGTTCATCACACGCGCTCCAGAATGGCGGTCGAAGCCGCATGACGCACACCAAGCAATCCGCCCGTACCATGAACAAGGGCGAGATCACAGTTTGGCACTTGCACCTTCGGATGCGCTTCGCCGCGCAACTGCCGCACCGCCTCGATAATCTTGGTGATGCCGCCGCGGTTAATCGGGTGGTTGTTGCAGAGCCCACCGCCGTCGGTGTTCCACGGCAACTTGCCGACGCCGGAAATCAGGTTGCCGTCAGCAACGAATTTTCCGCCATCCCCCTTTTTGCAGAAGCCGAGGTCTTCGAGCTGCACCACCACGGTGATGGTGAAGCTGTCGTAGATCGACGCATACTTGATGTCCTTCGGCGTGACGCCCGCCTCAGCAAACGCAGGCGGTCCACTCCATACGCCCGCTGAATAAGTGAGGTCGAGCTTGCGGCCCCCATTCGGCCCCTTCAGGGACTCGCCATGACCGGTCAAACGCACCAGCGGGCGCTTCAACGACTTCGCAATCTCCGGCGTGGTCACCACCAGCGCGCCACCACCGTCGGTGACGACGCAGCAATCGAGACGATGCAATGGGTCCGAGATCATCGGCGAGTTGATGACATCTTCAACAGTGACGACATCGCGCAGCATCGCGTGGGGATTGTATTGCGCGTGATGCGAAGCCGCGACCTTCACCCACGCCATTTGTTCACTTGTGGTGCCGAACTCATGCATATGACGCATGGCGCACATGCCATAAGCGTTGTGGGTTGTCGCGCCGTAAGCAGCCTCGAAATCGAGTTCAGGCCCGGTCGCGCGTGGCGGCATCGGTCCTGTGCGTGGTTTCCCGGCGAGCGTGATCAACGCGACGGAACATTTGCCTGCGGCAATCGCTTCCGCCGCGTGTCCTAACGCGATGATGTAGGAACAACCACCGGTTTCGGTCGAATCGAGGTGACGTAGCTTGAGGCCAAGGTAATCGGCCATCGCCATCACGCCGCCAGGCGCATCGCCGGCACAGAAATAGCCGTCAACATCGGCCTTTGTCAGGCCCGCATCTTCCAACGCGCCCTTGGCGCATTCAGCGTGCAGTTGTGCGGTGGATTTGTCGGGCGCGTGCCGGGTCGGATGTTCATAGATCCCGGCGATGTAGGCTTTTCCTTTGATGGTCAAACGATGTCTCCGCTGGCACTTCTCTTCCCAGCAGAATAATTCGCGCGCCTAAACAAGATTGGCAAGCGCCTTCAATTTCGCAGGGCGAACGAACGCGCTTTCGCGCGTTCTATTCGGCAGCGATCTGTGGTGCGACCATTGGCGGTGGATTGACAAGGTCCTTCGCAAGCTGCTCGTATCGCGCCTTCGCTTTTTCGACGGACGCTTCCTTGACGGGACCGTAACCGCGGATCTGATCCGGCAGCGACAGCAGCTCGACCGCGATGTCGTGCGTCTTCGGCGACAGCAACCTGACCGCCGTGACCACGTCCTGTTCGTACCCCTTGATCAGGTTGCGTTCGAGCTTGCGATCCTCGCTGTAGCTGAACGGATCGAACAGCGTCCCGCGCAGGAAGCGGAATTTCGTCAGCAACCGGAACACCGGCATCATCCACGAACCGAACGACACGTTTGCGCGGACGGCCCAGATGCATCCTTGCCGCGGTAGCATCGGCGGCGCGAGGTTGAAGCTCAGCTTGAAGTTACCTTCAAACTGCTTGCCGACGTTTTCCATGAACTTGCCGTCCGTGAACAGACGCGCCACTTCGTACTCGTCCTTGTAGGCGAGCAGCTTGGCGTAATTGATCGCGACCGCACGCGGCAACGCTTCGCCATAACCGCCATCGAACGCAACCTTGCGCACCTGCTCGACGAGATGAACGATAACGCGCCGCATAGGCTTCGTTCTGATAGTCCGTCAACAGTTGCGTGCGATGCGCGATGACCTCGTCGAGCGACATCTCATCGAGCGTCTTGGGGGCCTCGGTTTCATCATCACTCATCATCGCCGCGAGGCGCGCGGGATCGACTGCGGCGAGACGGCCGAGACGGAACGCCTGCGTATTCATCTTGATCGCAACGCCGTTCAGCTCGATCGCCTGCTCGATCGCCTCAGCCCCGACCGGCAGCAGACCCTTCTGATAGGCATACCCCATCATCATCATGTTGGTGGCGATTGAGTTACCCAGCAGTTTTTCTGCCGGCTTGGTGAAATCGAGGAACGCGGAATCCTTGTGGAGCGCGTTCTCCAGCACACGGTTGACCTTGCCGCGCTGGAAATCGAAATCGCGGTTCATGATGAAATCCGCGATCGGAATGAGGTGGGTGTTGATGATGCCGTGGGTGCGCGACGACTCGCACAGCGTGATCGTCTCCTTTGCGATGGCGACGACCTCGTCGGCCGCGATCAGCACGTCGGCCGTGCCGGTGACGATGCGCGAGCACGTGACATCGGCCGTATGTTTCGACAGCCGCACATGGCTCAGCACGGCGCCACCCTTCTGGGCGAGCCCCGACATGTCGAGGATCATGCTGGCTTTGCCTTCGATGTGCGCAGCCATGCCGAGAAGTGCGCCGATGGTCAGCACGCCGGTGCCGCCAACGCCACCGACGGCGATGTTGTAGGGCTGATCCAGCGACGGCATCGCGGGCGGCGGCGGCAGATCACCGAGGTTGCCGAGATCGACCGGCGCGCGCTTTCGCAATGCGCCGCCATCGATGGTGACGAACGACGGGCAGAAGCCCTTCACGCAGGAATAATCCTTGTTGCAGCTCGACTGGTTGATGACACGCTTGCGGCCCAATTCGGTTTCGAGCGGCTCGACGGAGATGCAGTTCGACTGCACCGAGCAATCGCCGCAGCCTTCACAGACCGCCGGGTTGATCATCACGCGTCTCGCAGGATCTTCCAGGATACCTTTCTTGCGGCGGCGGCGCTTTTCAGCAGCGCAGGTCTGAACGAACACGATGGCCGAACAGCCCGGTATCTCGCGCACCGTCCGCATCGACCTGATCGAGCTCATCGCGATGCGCCAGCTTCGTCCCCGGCGCGATGGTGTTCGACGGATACGCATCGGGATTTTCCGACACGAGATAGATTTCGCGGATGCCCTCGCTGTGAAGCTGGAACGTGACCTGCTGCGGCGACAGATCTCCGTCGGCTTCTGGCCGCCGGTCATCGCGACCGCGTCGTTATAAAGAATTTTGTAGGTGATGTTCGCCTTGGACGCGACGGCCTGGCGGATCGCGAGGCTTCCCGAATGGAAATAAGTGCCGTCGCCGAGGTTGGCGAAGATGTGCTTCTCGTTGGTGAACGGCGCGATGCCGATCCATGTCACGCCCTCGCCGCCCATGTGCGTGAAGGTCTCGGTGTTGCGATCCATCCACAGCGACATGAAGTGACAGCCGATACCCGCCAGCGCGCGGCTGCCTTCCGGCACCTTGGTCGATGTGTTGTGCGGACATCCCGAGCAGAAATACGGCGTGCGGGTGACCGGCGCGATCGACTGCACCTGCGACGCCTGCCGTCCGTTGAACCAGTCGGCCTTGGCGCGAAGCATCGCCACGATTTCAGGATTGAGATCGAGCTGCAGCAGACGCTCAGTCAACGAGGTTGCCAGCGACGCCACGCTGAGCTCTTCCGCGAACGGCAGGAAGCGCTTGTCGTGATGGTCCATCTTGCCGACGATGCGCGGACGCACATCGTCACGCCAGTTGAACAGTTCCTGCTTGACCTGGTTCTCGATGATCTCGCGGCGCTCTTCGACGATCAAAATCTCTTCGAGACCAACCGCGAACTTCCGCACGCCTTCCGGCTCCAGCGGCCACGGCATGCCGATCTTGTACAGCCGCAGGCCGATTTTCGCGGCCACCTCCGGCGTGATGCCGAGTTCACGCAGCGCCTGCCGGATGTCCTCGTAGCTCTTGCCGGACGCCATGATGCCGTAACGGGCGTTCGGCGAATCCATCGTGACGCGGTTGACGTTGTTGGCACGCGCAAATGCGACGGCGGCAAATCCTTTGTAGTCCTGCAGTCGCCGGTCCTGCGCGAAGCGGTCGTCCGGCCAGCGCAGATTGAGACCGCCCGGCGGCATCTCGAAATCGGTCGGAATGATGAACGGCGTCATCTCGTCGGCGAGATCGATCTCCGCCGTGGTCTCCACCGTCTCGGTGATGACCTTCATGCCGACCCAGCAGCCCGAGTAGCGCGACATCGCGATGCCGAGCAGACCCATCTCGATCATCTCGTGGATGCTGGACGGATAGAGATACGGCATCAGCGCGGAGATGAAGGCGTGGTCCGACTGATGCGGCACGGTCGATGACTTCGCACCGTGGTCGTCGCCAGCGAGACACAGCACCCCGCCGTTCTTGGCCGAACCTGCTGCATTGCCGTGGCGGAAAACGTCGCCGCAGCGATCGACGCCGGGGCCTTTGCCGTACCAGATGCCGGTAATGCCGTCGTACTTCGCGCCGGGCGACAGATTGAGCTGCTGCGAACCCCATATCGCGGTGGCCGCGAGGTCTTCGTTGACGCCCGGCTGGAATTTCACATCGTACTGGGCGAGATGCTTGCGCGCGGCGTGAAGCTGCTGGTCGTAGCCGCCCAGCGGCGAGCCGCGATAGCCGGTGACGAAGGCTGCGGTGTTCAGACCGGCAGCGCGGTCGCGCCGGATCTGCGCCATCGGAAGCCGGACCAGGGCCTGAATGCCGGTCAGGAAAACATGTCCCGACGCCTGCGTGTACTTCTGGTCGAGACTGATAGGCCCTTGGTTGATTCCCATATTCGATTTGCCTCTTTGCCGGGCTCTTGTTGCGTTGTGACGAGTCCAACTTAGAACCAGTCTATGTCGCTTTTTGTTTCCAGCACATCATAAATCGTAATGGTCAGACCTTTGTTTTGTAACGCAATTTTAGATGTCCGCTTTCAGCCCCGCCGGATCGTTGTGTCGCAGTTCAGGCACGACGCCGAAAAAAGGACTTGCGAGATCTGTCCGCGCCGGTCGACGCCTTGCGTTACCGTGCGATGCGCCGAACTGCTCCGCAATGCTGCCCCTAGCCAAGCGCAAGGCTCATCCGGAACGTGCCACTCTCCAGCCATTAGCTCACCGTAGACGCAGGTTGAACGTGAACACACAGCGAACCCGGTCTCGAGAACCGGAAAATTCCGAAAAAATGGGAGGAATCATCATGACCCTGATTTCGGGAAACAGGTGGACGTCTGACAAAGACAAGCGCGGATAGCGGACGCACCGGAAATCTACGAGAGCTTTGAATTCAGTCAAAGAACAAGCCGCTGAAAGCCGTCATCGGCGTCGCGCTTCTTGTCGCTCTCGCGCTGGTACTGTCGCGCATGCATCCGGTTCCGCATGAAATCCCGACATCCGCCGTCCATATGCGACACCGGCGAATTCAGCTCGATGACCGGATGCGGAAACCGGAACAACCCCGCCATCCGGCGATTGTCTTAATGTACAACTGGAGGAATGATCTTATGGCAATCGAGCGTAACCCCAACGATCCATACAGCGATACTCCGACCAACGACGAGTTGCTCCGCCGCCGCGCGAAACGATTGAGAACGAGCGTCAGGATAACGAACTTCAAGCCGATCCCGAACTGGCCGAAGGTCCGGCCAGCGGTGGACGTATCGCCTTGTTCGCGATCGCGCTCGTCGCCATTCTCGGCGTGGTGTTCTATGGCCTGAACAACGGTCGATGAACTCCGAACGAACCGACTTCGACAGCGCAGACGACAGCGCCGGCGAATCCGAGCGCCGGACAGACAACGGGTTCGGCACCGCCGGCGGTCGCCTCCGGCAGAATAAGGGAGCTCCGTCGACGGGACGCACCGGCAAAACAGTAAGCTCCAAAGACAGAGCACCGGCTGAGCAAACTAACGGCGGGGATCGCGAGATCCCCGCCGCTTTGATTGAACATCGCGCAATTCCCTCGAGCCGGTTCAGAATCGTGACGGGCGAACATCGCGTTGAGGTCCGCGAACGAGGCGCGCGTGTCCGAGTTCGGCGAACGATCCGTTCTCGGCAATCTCGCGCGCTGCGCGCAGAAACGCGCCCCAGGCCGCGCGCGCGAGCGCACCACCCACGCTGATACGCCGCACGCCAAGGTCCGCCAGTTCCGGCACGGTCAGTCCTCCCGGCGCGCCCACCAGAAGATTGATCGGCTTCGGCGCGAACGGCCTTCACCACCGCCACGATCTGCTCTTTCGTTTTGATGCCGGGCGCATACAGACACTCTGCCCCGGCCTCCGCATAGGCAATCGAGCCGCGCGATCGTTGCGTTGAGATCAGGCTGGCCGACCAGAAAGCCCTCGCAGCGGCCAACCAGCATGACGTCGCTGCCGCTGTCGTCGATGGCCGTGCGCGCCGCGCGTATGCGCTCGACCGCGAGTGTCATCTCGTAGAGCGGCGTCGATGCATCGCCGGTCGAATCCTCGATCGACAATCCCGCCACGCCCGTTGCAACGCCACGCGCAACGTTCGCCGCGACACCTGCGGGATCGTGCGCGAAGCCGCCCTCGAAGTCCGCGTTGACCGGTAGATCCGTCGCCTCGCAAAGCGTCGTCAGATGCGCAATCACATCGTCACAGGTCACATGGTTGTCGGGCCGCCCGGTGGACCACGCATAGCCGGAGCTCGTGGACGCCAGCGCCTTGAACCCCATGCCCGCCAGCAGACGCGCACTGCCGACATCCCACGGGTTGGGCAGCACGAAACATCCGCTCTCGTGCAGCCGCCGAAATTCCGCGCGCTTCTGCGCGACCGAGACTGGCATTCACTTTCTCCCGTTTCATATCGTTTCCATGGCGCAGCGGACGATGACGCTGCCGACATGCAAAATCAATCGTCATGCTAGCGGGTTGTGCGACGCTAATGCTTCGATTAGGATCGAAGTATGAAAGCAGGACCGGACATGGCCATGATCGCCTCGCTCGTCGGCGATCCCGCGCGCTCCAACATGCTGACCGCGCTGATGAGCGGCCGCGCGTTCACCGCGACCGAGCTCGCGCAGGAAGCGGGCATCACGCCGCAGACCGCGAGTTCGCATCTCGCCAAGCTTGAGGCCGGCCATCTCATCGTGCCGGAGAAACAGGGGCGTCATCGCTACTACCGCCTGACGGGGCCGGATGTTGCCGCCGTGCTGGAAGGACTGATGGGACTGGCCGCTCGCGCCGGTCATTTGCGGATCGCGAACCGGGTCCCTCCGATCCCGGGCTTCGCCGCGCACGCGTATGCTACGACCATCTCGCCGGCGACTTCGGGGTCCGGATGCTGGACGCAATGACGGAAAAGCGGCTGGTCCGCCGACACAAGGGACACCGTCGCACTCACTCCTCAAGGCGAGCGCTTCGTCACCAATTTCGGCATCGACCTCACTGCGATCAGTGGATCACGCCGCCCGCTCTGCAAGACCTGTCTCGACTGGAGCGTGCGGCGCAGCCATCTTGCAGGCGCACTCGGCGCTGCCATTCTCGATCGTCTGTACGAATTGAAATGGGCGAAACGCCAGACAGGCAATCGCATCGTGGCGTTCACACCGAAGGGCGTGAAACACAGTTCCGGGCATTGTTTGGCGCGCCGGCGACAAATCAACATTCCGCTGTTGACAGCAACATTCAAAAATTGGCGTAATTCGCCGCGTTTCGCAGGCTTTTTGCCGTTCCTAATTTCACAGGTGATCGATGTTTCGCAGTGGTTTAGCGGCATTTCTGGCGCTCGTCACGTTCCCGCCACTGGCTGGGCTTACGACATCAGGCCGAAATCACCTGAGACAGCTTTTTCCGGCAAGCTGCAACCGGACATCGTAGGACTGTCGACCGCAACGGAAGGCAGCAGAGCCGCGTCCGTTTTCGAGTCCTATCTCAGGGATCTGCCGGGCGTGAAGCCGGAATCCACGCAGCAGAAATTCGGCAGCACCAACGTGACCTATGTCACGTCGATGAAATTCGTGTCCCCCGCGAGCGGCAATCGTTCCGGGGAATCGATGACGGCCTTCTTCTCTTCACCGGCCAGCGCAAACCGCGCCTATTACGTTTCCCGCACCCTCGGTTTTGCGAACGACAGGCAGCTCTCCAAAGCGGATATGATCCAGCAGGTGATGGCGAAGTACGGCGACAAACCGACCGCCATCGGCGACGGCCGCATCTATTACTTTTACAAGGGCGGCAAGATCGTCTCAGTCAAACAGAAATACACGCCCGCCTCCGCGCTCGAAGCGCTTAACGCACCGATCAATCCCAAAGCAGCGGTCGCCCTGAACGACGCTAACGGCCGGGGAAGCTGTGTCGCCATGCTGAAGCGCGCGCAGGCGATCGACAAGTCACTGACCAAACTTGTCGATGACGCCACGGCGGCAAATTGCGACGGTCTCGTGAGCGTCGAACTTTTGCCGGGCGTCACACCGGACCGCGTCGGCAAAGCGGAATTCACGCTGATCGATTTCAAGCAGATCGTGAGCGCCGCAAAGATCGATGCTGACGCGTTCGCCGCTGAAAAGAACGAGGCACTTAACAGGGCGTCATCCGGTAACGCACCGAGGCTCTGAGCGCTTGCTTACACGTCTTTTTGAGGTCACGGCATTGTCATGGCGTCGTGACCTGCAACGCTCTATACGCAGGGCCGCATTGCCATTGATGCCGAGAATTCAGGAGCCCTTTATGAAACGTTCTTCCATTGCTTTGTCAGCGCTAGCGTCGCTGATATTGCTGTCATCCGCGCAGGCGCAGCAGCCCAGCGCACCGGCGGCGAAGGAACCTTACGGGATCGGGCTCGAGGGCTTTCCTTATCCCTACCCGGTGAACATGCTGTCGCTGACCAATGAAGGCGAACAGGTGCGGATGGCCTATATGGACGTCGCGCCGGCAACGCCGAATGGCCGCACCGTCCTGCTGCTGCACGGCCGCAACTTTCCGTCGAGCTATTGGGCTCCCGTCATCAAGACACTGACCGATGCAGGCTACCGCGTGGTGGTGCCGGACCAGATCGGTTTCGGAAAATCTTCCAAGCCGACGTTCGATCTGCATTTCGATGTTCTCGCGCGCAACACCATCGCCCTGCTCGATCACCTGCAACTGAAGCAGGTCGATGTCGTCGCGCATTCGCTGGGTGGTATGCTCGGCATCCGCATCACCCGCGCCTATCCGGACCGGGTCTCCCGCCTGCTGCTCGCGGCACCGATCGGCCTCGAGGACTATCGTCTTTATGTGCCGCCGACGCCGACCGAGACGATTCTCGAGCACGAGGACAAGCTGACTGCGGATGGCTATCGCAAGCAGCTCGTGAACAACTATTCGCTCAAGCTGCCGCCGGATCAGATCACGCCGTTCATCGACGCACGCTACAATATCAAGGGCGCGGCTGATTATCCGCGCTGGCTGAAGGCCTTCGTCAGTTCGGCGCAGATGATCTACCGCGAGCCGGTGGCGCATGAAGTTCCGCTGATCACCCGGCCCACCCTGTTCATCATGGGCGAAGACGATCACAACGCGCCTGGCAAGCCAAACGCGCCGGAAGCGCTGCGGCCGAAGATGGGACACAACGCCGATCTCGCGAAGGAACTCGCAAAGAAGATGCCGGACGCGAAGGCCGAAGTGATTCCGAATGTCGGCCATCTGGTGTTTCTCGAGGCCGCGCCGAAGTTCAATGAATTGATGCTCGGCTTCCTCGCGAAATAAATGCAGAGTGAATAACAGGGAAACTCGATGAAGACGCTTGTTGCAGCGATCCTCCTTGCCACCTTGATGTTTCAGATCGACGCCGTTCACGCGGCGCCGCTCGCGCCTTTCTCCATTTCAACTGACAATGTCATCGCAGTGAAGGATGGATGCGGCGTGGGCTTCCAGCGGGTGCCGGGAGGCGCATGCAGGCCGCAACCAAAAGGACCTGCCATTATGCGGTTGTTCGCCCGCAAATGCCCGGTCGGATATCACCGCAACTGGCTCGGCAAGTGCCGACGCGATTGACGCGCCGCGTTCTGCAAAACCATACAGATAAAACAAACCCCGGTTCGATCTGATCGAACCGGGGTTCATTCAATCTAAGACCCGCGCTTTACCAATGGCGGCGGTGCCAGCGGCGATGATGACGGCGGTGCCAATGATGGCGGCGCCATTGCACCTGTTCAGGCGCGAGATGCGCAACTTCGTTCTGATCGACGACAGCAGGCTGCGCCGGCATTCTGGGGAAGCGGAGCGGTCATTTGCGATTGGGGAGCGAGCATCGGCGCGGCATGAGCGGTTGCCGCGGCAAGAGCACCAGCACCGGCGGCGATACCGAAGGCGAACTTCAGAAAGTTACGACGTTCCATTATTCCAATTCCTCTGTGTGAGCGAGGTTGCAACAACGCAACTCTTTCGCACCGGCGATGAACGCAGTGTGAATCGTTTCGGTTCCAGTCGATTCACGCGCGCATACCCGCATCGCGTCAGCGCATGAGCTTCAGCTAATCGCGGCATGATGATTGCTTTCGTTCACGAGAGATGCAAACGCGCATACTCCGCGACAAACGTGTGACGCGACTCATTTCTTCTTCTGCTGATCGAGAAAATCCTGTCCCTGCTTCTGCAGCCGCTTGATCAGCGCTTCATCGTCTTCGTCATCATCCTTGTCCGGCACGACCGGCGCGGCCGCATTCGGGTCGCGGCAGGTGGTTTCGACGCCCTTCACGCGCGTATAATCGACACCGGCCTTCTTCGTCTCCGTGCACAACACCAGATCCTTTGCACCGCCGGGCACTTCCTTGCTGCAGGAAACGGTGCCAAAGCCGCTCGGAACGGCCATGTCGCAGTTCGCTTCGCACGCCATCGCTTGGGATGAAGGATTTGTGAAAGCGACCGTAACGGTGCGCTTGTCGTCGGCGAGTTTACAAACCGCCGTCACATCGGCAAAGGCCGGACTCACTGCCAGCAACGCAATCAGCGTGCCGATTGTTTTTCGAATCATGACGCCCCCAAAAATTAATTTAGTATTTCGCTGATTGGTCGTGTGGCGATGCAAAAAGGTTCACGCCTTAGCATTTCAAATTCATTCATTCATCATTCATGAATGATAGCGCTTTGATAGTCTGTCACAGCTGCAAGGCGTTCATACAGACTCCTTGCTGCCATGATTTACAGAACACATGGCGCGCGTTTTGATTCGCGCCACTATTGGAATTGGAAGGAAATCCCATGAAGACATTGTTCGCAGCCGTTCTCTTCGCCGCCACCGTTGCCGGCTTCGGTTCAGCCAGTGCGATGCCGCTCGCTCCTGCCAGCCAGTCGTCCGACGTGATCCACGTCGCGCAAGGCTGCGGCCCAGGCTTCGCCCGCGGTCCAAGGGGCGTCTGCCGTCCGAACCGCGTCGTTGTGGTCCGCCCAGCTGCGCGCCGCTGCCACGTCTGGGGTCCTGGCCGCCGCGCCTGCCGCACCTGGTACTGAGCCAGCAAACACGCTTCACAAACCCCGCTTCGGCGGGGTTTTTCTTTTTCAGTGCAGAGTCGGAGCGCCCGCCCCTTATCTCCGCCCGATATATTTTTCGATCCGTATGCAACCTTTTCCGGTTCCGCGCTTGGTAGAGGATGGCAGACACCAGCATCACCCGATCCGCTGCGCGCTCTAGGACCAGCAAAGCCGCCCATATCATCGAGCGGATCGGCTTGGCCATGGCGGGCGGATCGTGCGGATTGTTCGTGGCAGCCCACATGGCCAGCTCACGGATCGAAGCATTCGGTTCGGTGGCACTGGTCCTTGCCCTGATGGTCCTCGGCGCCGTCGGCTTTTATCTGGGGATCGACATTCCGCCACACAGCTCCGCTGGGCGCACAGCGGACAATTCGGAGGCGACCGACCCGATTGAACTGTTCAGCGCGGTCGGCACATTTCTCGCCACTCTCGCGGCCTTTCTCTCGGTCTATATCATCGTGTTCGACGCCAATCCCACCACGCGCTCCACGATCCTGCTCGGGGTCTGCTGGCTTGTGGGCGGGCTGATGCAGATCGTCGCCGGCATCAGTGCGCGACGACATCGGTGCTAGACGCAGCGAACCTTCATTCCGCGTTGCCGCGCTCATAGACGAACTTGGGCATGTCCCACTTGCAACGGATCGCCAGCAACCTGAACGTCAGCCCGACGACGAAAGTGGCCAGCACCACGAACACATGATTCAGGTCGGCCTTTGTCCCCGCGCCATAGATCGCGCCGGTGACCAGTGAGACCGTGGCGTAAAGCTCACTGCGAAACAGCAGCGGCACCTCGGTGCAGAGAATATCGCGCAGCACGCCCCCAAGACAGCCGGTGATCATCCCCGACACCACGACGATCGTCAGCGGGTGCCCCATCTCGAGGGCGACATTGCAGCCGATGATGGTGAAGACCACGAGGCCGATGGCATCGAGCACCAGAAACAGCGAATGAAAACGGTGGATCACCTGCGCAAGACCGATGGTGAGTAGCGCAGCCCCGCCGGTCAGCACCAGCAGCATGGGATGCTTGACCCACAGCAGCGGATAATGCCCGAGCAGCACATCGCGCACCGAACCGCCGCCAAGCGCCGTCACGCTGCCGAGCATGGCGACGCCGAACCAGTCCATCTGCGCCGCCCGGCAGCCAGCGCCGCGGTCATCGCCTCAGCGACCAGGGCAACCAGACCGAAAATGAAGAGGACCGAGTTGGCGGGCAACATGCCTGTACCTAACACAGTCCGTCATGCCTGCAACGAGGGCACGCGTCGCCGCCCTTTTGCTTATTTGTGCCGGATTGCCGCAGCAGACTGGGATCAAGGAGAACCATCATGACCAAAACGATCATAACCAAAACGATTTTCGCCGCGATCATGCTGTGCACAGCCGGCGCAGCGCTGGCGGACGACGCAAGGCCCTCGATGCCTTATACCGGCACGGCACGCATGGAGAGCGACGGCACCATTATCTTGCAATTGATGGCAACCGCCGACGGCAAGCCCTACGACAGCATCCTGACCTACCAGACCACCGACCGTGGCTACGACAGCGTGAAGCGCCATACGGGATTAAGCCCCGGCGACATCAGGCCGCTGCGGCCGTGGAAGGACTGACGCGGCTCAGGTGGAAGCGGCTAATTCCTCGGACTGCACGAGAATGTCGCGGGTGCGCTTGATATTCGGCCAGTCGCGGTCGAAGTCGCGCACCAGCCGTTTCATCTCCTCGCCGTTGGTCCCGCGGTCGAGCGTTTCCCGATCATCGAATTCATACATCGCGGAGTGCTGCGACGGATCGACCGCACTCCAGAACCGCCACGCGCGCGTGCAGCCGAACGACTTCACCGCATCGGGCAAATGCTCGCGCGAGTACCACGCGTCGAACGATTCACGCTCAGTGGGATCAGGGACAGTGGCGCGAACGATGAAGATGTGACGTGGCATTTGGTGACTCGCTGAACATGAAGCTAAGCTAAAGCAGAAGACTAAGATACGAGCGCGCTGCACTCAGGGATAGATCCAAGAGGTTGACCATTATCATCGACCGGAGCATCGCGGTCCTTAAGCGCTCTATCCGACGGAGAAACATCCGGATGAATTGTCAGATCTACATCGACAGAGTGCTGCGCCTTGGGAAACCGAACTGTGTAACGGACCTTATCCGCGCCTGAATAACCGGCACGCGCTCGATAAATGATATGGACACCGCTTGTTCTCTTATCGACGCATTGCTGCAGATCAGGACCGAACATTATCTTCAACCGGACGTTTCCACGTCTTAGGCAGAGAACACCGTGCTCCGGGGCTTGATCGAGATGAACTTCCGGCAGATTGACGCCTTCGCAATTGCGGTTCGTTCGCGCATATCCACCGATGGAAAGCTCGTGCCGGGCCGTAGTGCTTTTTGAAACATGAGACTGCGCTGCCGCCGGCGCGCAAAGTCCAAAAAAGCCTACGACCATTACCAAAAACGCAACGTATGGACCTACAATGTTTGATTTCATGGTCACCAAGGGTTGCTGCAAGTCTTCATCAAAATATCAACTCGGCTTCCATCGCTGCGCGATGCGAAATGCAATCAACCCCAGCAGCGACAACCCCATCATCCCTGCTGCGAACAGCGATGGCGATGCGGGACTTCCCGACAGATCCCGCACCCGCCCGGCGAGCGCCGGCAGGATCGCCATGCTCGCGTAGTAGAACGCGTAGTAGACGCCCATGCCCACCGCGCGATTGTGCGGCGACAGCGCCTGCGACGGCAGCGCCATGATCAGCCCCGCGGGCAGACCAGCCACCACCGCGATCAGCAGGAATGTCGTCATGAATGCGCTGATGAATGGCAGCGCAAGCGATGCGAGCCCCACCAGGCTGAACCCTAGCGCCATCAGAAGATTTGGACGGTTGACGCGCTGGGCGATGTAGCCTGCTAGCGGCACGCCGATGATCAGCGCCCACCCGAGTACGCTCACGATCCGCGCCGCATCCTCATGGGTATAGCCGCGCGCGGTGAACAGTTCGGGTAAGAAGCTCACCAGAACGATATAGCCGACGTTGTAGACGCCCCAGATCAAGCCTGCGATGGACACGAGCAGCCATTCGCGGCTGTCCATTGCGATGCTGAACTTCGCGTGCGGTTCATCCAGGCTGCGCGGCGGATTGCGATACAGCACCGCCATCAGGACAAGCCCGACCAGCGCGACAAACGCCGCGAGATACATCGCCGTGGACCAGTGCCACGCCCCTGCGACCAGCGGGAGCGTCACCAGCCCAAGCGCGATGCCGAACGGCCAGCTCGCCACGAACACCGACATGGCGAAGACGATCTCGCGGCCGGCGAACCAGTCGGTGACCATCTTGGTCATCATCACGTTGAGGATGACGCCGCCGACGCCGCTGATCAGGCGGCCCGTCAGCACGATGTTGAACGAGTCCGAGGCGGTCAGCAGGCCGCCGGCAAACATCAGAAACAATCCGAAGATGACCGCCCGCCTCGCGCCGAACCGCTGGCCGATGACGCCACTCGGCAGCGCGACCACCGCGCCTGGCAGCATGTAGAGGCCGATCAGCGTGCCGAGCCAGGTGAAATCGATGCGGAAACCGTCGATCAGAAACGGCCCGACGGAGCCGATCGTCTGAAACTGATAGGCCATCGAGCTGCGTGCCAGAAACAGCACGAGCAAGATCTGCCATCTCTGGGGCAGAAATGGCTGGGGCAGAAACGGCGCCGGTCGCTCTTCTTCAATCGGACTCGACAATGGTTCTCCGAGAGTTCACGGCACCACACTAGCGTATTTATGCGCGAAGTCCCGCGCATACTACACTTATAGTGGAATGTTGTCGTGCTTCTTCATCGGCACGTCGACGTGCTTGTCCTTCAACATCGCCAGCGCGCGCGCGATGCGCCTGCGGGTCGAATGCGGCATGATGACGTCGTCAATGTAGCCGCGCTCGGCGGCGACGAACGGCGACAGGAAGCGGTCCTCGTATTCCTTGGTACGCGCGGCAATCTTCTCCGCATCGCCAATATCCTGACGGAAGATGATCTCCACCGCGCCCTTCGCACCCATCACCGCGATCTGTGCGGTCGGCCAGGCGTAGTTCATGTCCGCGCCGATTTCCTTCGAGGCCATCACGTCGAACGCGCCGCCATAGGCCTTGCGCGTGATCACCGTGACCAGCGGCACCGTGCACTGGCTGTAGGCGAACAGCAGCTTCGCACCGTGCTTGATCAGCCCGCCGTATTCCTGCGCGGTGCCCGGCAGGAAGCCCGGCACGTCCACGAAGGTCACGATCGGAATGTTGAAGGCATCACAGAAGCGGACAAAGCGCGCGGCCTTGCGCGAGGCGTCGGAGTCGAGCACGCCCGCCAGCACCATCGGCTGGTTGGCGACGAAGCCCACCGTCTTGCCCGCGATGCGGCCGAAGCCGGTGACGATGTTGCGCGCGAAGGTGTCCGCGAGTTCGAAGAAATCCGCCTCGTCCACCACCTTCAGGATCAGTTCCTTGATGTCGTAGGGCTGGTTCGGATTCTGCGGGATCAGGGTGTCGAGCGAGTCATCGGTGCGCTCGATGTCGTCGAAGCTCGGCCATTCCGGCACACCTGCGGTATTGTTGCTCGGCAGGAAGTCGATCAGCCGCCGCATCTGCAGCAGCGTCTCGACATCGTTCTCGAACGCACCGTCGGCGATGGAGGATTTCGTCGCGTGCACCGAAGCGCCGCCGAGTTCTTCCGCCGTGACCACTTCGTTGGTCACTGTCTTCACCACATCCGGGCCGGTGACAAACATATAGCTGGTGTTCTTCACCATGAAGATGAAGTCGGTCATCGCCGGCGAATAGACGTCACCGCCCGCGCATGGCCCCATGATGACGCTGATCTGCGGGATGACGCCCGACGCCTGGACGTTGCGGCGGAACACGTAGGAGTACCCGGCCAGTGCCGCGACGCCTTCCTGGATGCGTGCCCCACCCGCGTCATACAGCCCGATGATCGGCGCCCGCGCCTTCATCGCCATGTCTTGTAATTTGGTGATCTTCAGCGCGTGGGTTTCCGACAGCGAGCCGCCGAACACGGTGAAGTCCTTGGCAAACACAAACGTCTTGCGGCCGTTCACGGTGCCCCAGCCGGTGACGACGCCATCGCCCGGAATCTTGTTCTTCTCCATGCCGAACTCGACCGAGCGGTGCTCGACGAACATGTCGAATTCCTCGAATGAGCCCTTGTCGAGCAACAGCTCGATGCGCTCGCGGGCGGTCAGCTTGCCGCGAGCATGTTGCGCCTCGATGCGCTTGTCACCGCCGCCCTTTTTCGCGCCCGCGCGCCGCTCATCGAGTGCTTCGAGGATATGCTTCATGGAATGTCATCCCGGTTGGCGGCCGGCGCCGCCTTTTTGGTTGTTTCGGCGGCTGGCGCCGCCCTTCTTGGTGATCTTTCTAGCACGCGTTTTGGGCCGGAGAAAACGCCCCGGCGGCCTCGAAAATGACCGGTATGGGCTGCATTGCACCGCATGATAAATTGCGATTCTCAGGGGTATCCGCACAAATGACCGATAACACGACGACTGAGGCCGGCGCGGTGACTGGTGGCGTCCGCATCCTGCTGCGGCTGGAGGGGCTGGGGCTGCTGGCGCTGTGCGTGCTGCTTTACGGCAGCTCTGGGTTGTCGTGGACGGTCTTCGCGGTGCTGTTCCTTAGCCCCGACCTGAGCTTCCTTGGCTATCTCGCGGGGCCGCGCATAGGCGCGCTGACCTACAATCTCGCCCACGACACGCTTGGTCCGTTGCTGATGGTCATCATCGGCTACAGTTTCGCCGCCCACACCTATGTGCTCGCCATCGCGCTGATCTGGCTCGCGCATATCGGGTTCGACCGCGCGCTGGGTTATGGACTGAAATACACCGCCGGATTCCGCTATACCCACCTCGGGCGCATCGGCGGCGCCAGAAACTAGGCGCATCCGCGCGGAACGGGAGATCAGGCTGTGTTGTTTCTTGTCATCTCAACGCCCCGGCCTGAACGGCCGTCCGACATGGCCGCGACCCGTCAAAGCTTCTGGCCGTGGATCGCCGGTTACGAGGCCAAGGGTATCTGCAAGCAGATCTACCCGCGCGTGGGCCGTGGCGCCGTGGCGATCTTCGATGTCGAGAGCAATGACGTGCTGCATCGGATTTTGAATGAATGGGCGGACATGATCCCCGCCCATTTCGACACCTATCCGCTGGTCGATCTCGCTGCGACCAAGCAGCTGCTCGCCGCGCAGGTCGCGGCGAAGCAGCAAGGAACGTGAGCCTTAGAGGACTTACGGCTCGCCCGGCTTGAACGGTTCTTCCTTGCCCGGAGGCGTGGTTTCCTCGGCCATGGCCAGCAGCATGGCGACGGAAACGTAAGCCCCCGCCACTGACGTGAGATCCACAAGCTGCTGGTCATTGAACAGCTTGCGGGCCTTGGCGAACAGTTCGTCCGGCACCGCGTGCTTGGTCGAAAGCTCGGTGACGAAATCGTAGACCACCGCCTCCTCGTCCGACATGTTCGCCGGGCGCTTGTTGGCCTTGAGATCCGCGATGATCTGCGGCGACAGTCCCGCCTTCGCCGCCAGCGGCGCATGCGCGTACCACTCGACCTGCGAACGCCATTGCCGCCCGATGATCAGGATCGCGAATTCGTTGAGCTTGGTCGGAACGGAGGTTTCCCAGCGCAGATAGTGATACAGATCGAACAGCCGCTGCCCGAGCACGGGACTGCGCATCATCGGATTATACGGACCACCGATGCCGACGCTCGACACCTTCATGATCTGCTCGCCGAGCGGCTTCTGCTTTTCGCTCAACTGATCCATCGTCAGGATCGGAAAGCGCGGCTCTTTGCTTTTCGCAGCCGGTGAAAATGCGGTGGCCGCCAACCAGCCCGCGCCCGCCGCAACCGCCAGTGAACAAAGCCAGAGCGATCGTGATGCCATTAGTTTCCTCCGTTGCTTTTTAATTTATGCAACTAGTGTCCCGGTTCTGACATTCGTATGAGTTTGCAGCTCACTCGATGACGAATGTCAGAACCTAAGGGACACTAGCAACGATATGATTTGAGTGCGGTTTTGGATCTGACGTTCGTATGATGGACCGGCAAGCTAATACTGATACGAACGTTAGATCCACCGCACTAGTGGTTCGATTCTAACATTCGCATCCCGCTTCAGCAGGCACCTCCTGCGAATGTTAGAATCAAAGGACCACTAGCAAATATAAGTTCTAGTGGAGTTTTGGATTTGACATTCGCTTGACGAAATCGCGGCCGGTGGGGAGCGAATGTCAAATCCACTCCACTAGGATAGGCGCATCGCGCAAGACCTGCCTATGGCGACATCGCCGATGCGCCACGGCAAATAATCATAACGGCGTTCAGTTATGAGGCAGCCTTGTCACGCGGCGGACGGCTGGTGACGAAGTAGCTCGACTTGCTGACCACCTTGCCGTCGCGCAGCGTGATCACATCCACCAGCTCCATCTTCACCGGCGTGCCATCCGGCATGGTGGCGGTGATGATGGATTCCGCGACGAAATGATCATCGCTGCCATAGAGCGCCACCGGCTCGAAGTTAAGGCCCGGCAGTCCGGAGAAGTCCTTGCCGAACTGTTCGGCCACGGCCTCCTTGCCGCGATAGACCTTCGGGATGCCGTGGCGCTGGTAGCTGGTATCGTCCGCATGAAAGGCCATGATGGCCGGCACGTCATGCGCATTCCACGCCGCCGCGTAGCGCGTGGCGAGGTCTTTCCATGACGATGATGCGAGTTTTTCCGCTGCTGACGACATCCTTAGGCCTCCCCGTTCTTGATGTTGGCGGGAGCCTAACATTTTCACGGCGGCGCGAAACCCGGCAATTGTCGCACGAACCCGACGCCGGTCAGGCATGCTGCATGCGAGGACTGTGCGTTCAGCGCAGGCGGCCTGACAGCTTCATCACGAAGATCAGGACTTCCGCCACGGCCTTGTAAAGCTCGGCTGGAATCTCGTCGCCGAGTTCGACGTGGGACAGCGCGCCCGCGAGCACTCCATTCTCCTCGATGGGAATGTTGTGCTCTTTCGCGACCTCGACGATCTTTTCGCCGATGGTGCCCCTGCCCTTGGCGACGACACGCGGCGCACCCTTCTTGTCGTAATGCAGCGCGACCGCGAGCAGACTTTCAGCGCGGATATTCATGATGCGCGATCCAGGAATTGGCCGGCCGGCGGCGGCGCTGGCGGCGGCGGCGTGCCGTCCCGGATCACGATGTCGCCCGGTTCAAGGGCGGCTTCGCGCAGCGCGTGCGTCAATTGATCGGCATTGGCGCGCAGTTGCGCCGCCGTCGCCGGGCGCTCCGCCCACATGCGCACCGAGGTGCGGTCGCCGGTGAGCGTGACCAGCGCATGCACCGGCCCGGTCGGTTCGACATTCAGCGAGAAGCGTGCGCGCCACGTCTTGCGAGCGCGGTTGACTTCCACGCCATCGCCGTCACGGGAAATCTCGAACTGCGCGATCGCGGTGCCCTGCGGCGTGGCGAATGGAACTTCGAAATTCCAGCGTGGCGCACCGGCTTCAGTGCGCAGGCCGGGCATGTCGACACGATCCGGCAGCGACGCAGCCTGCAGCAATGTCTGCCGCGCAATCGCGGCATCGGTGTCCTTCATCAGATGTTGCGCGACAGAGGCTGGTGCGTCATCTGCTCCAAGGGTTGATCGGGCCATGGCCTGCGCCGATGGCGCAGAGCCTCGAAACGGCGGCGGAGGCGTCTGGGCGGGAGCGTCCGTTTTCGGCGCGACGGTGTGAGAATAGAACGCATCCGCGTCGAGCAGCGCTTTCACTGCATCGCGGACGCCCTTCGGAAACACGTCGAGAACTTCCTGAAGCGACGCCAATCCGGCGGCACTCGCAGCCAGCCGCGTGGTCGCCGTTTGCAGTGGCTCGTTCGGCGCGAAGATGCGCATCTTCGGTTCGGCCTCGATGGTTTCTCCACCGGGCCGGATCGGCGAACGCGGCAAGATGATATCGTCAGCCTCGAGAATCTCAGGCGCCAGCGCCGGACTTCCGGATATCATCAGCGTCGACTTGCCCGGCAACGCCGCAGTCTGAGGTGCCGCGCCTTGAGATGTCGCACCCTGAGATGCTGGCGCCTTGCGATGTTGCACCTTGAGAAGCCGTGTTTGGAGACGCCGTGTTTTGGGATGCAGTGTTTTGTGAACCCGGCTTCTGCGCGGTAGCGCTCTGGGATGCGTTCTGACCCTGTTGCGAGGGTGATTGCGTTTCCTGCACAGGTGGGTTTTCGAGCCACGATGCCAGCGTTTGCCGGAAGACGATCAATGCAGCCTTCATGTCGGGCAATCCCGCCATCGATTGCGATGCTGCACCGTTAGGCATCGCGCCGCCGTTGGGCATGGACTGTTCGAGAAACAGACCTGAATTCCGGAATGCGGTTTTCAGATCCTCGCCGCTCAAATTTTCAGTGAGCTTCGGCCGCAAGGCCAGCAATTGCGCGGCCGCCTGTTGCAAGGTCTGCGGCAGCGTCCCGGACGCCATCGCCGCACTCAGGTTTGCGAACAAGGGCGCGAGACTGCCCTGTTTGGCGGCGGCGGTCTGTACTGCGGCCGAGACGGCAAGCGCTTCCAGATTGGTCAGCGGACGGCCCGCCGCAGCCGCCGCTGTGGGCACCTCAACTTTCACCGTGCCGGCCACATCCTGCAGAACAGTATCGGCGGTTGCAGATGGTGCCGCCCCCGCCGTCGTTGATGCTCCGGCTTTCGCAGGGGCGCCAAGGATATCCAGCAGGGTCGCGTCGGTGGCAGTGGTCACCAATGCGTTGGTCGATGATGGCGATGGCGGCGGCGCGGGCTTGGCCGCGCCAAGAATATCCAGCAGCGTCGCATCGGCATTTGCGGATGCTGCCGCAGCCGCATTTGCCGCCACCGCCGCCCCGTCACTCTGCGGAACGATCTGCAATCGGACGCCTTGCGGCGTCTGCGACACAGCAAGCTGCAATATCTGCCCGGGCTGGAGCGGAACCTCCGACAGCACCTCGAGGATCAAGTTCGGAATGGCGATGCGAACCCGGTTGGCATCGACCTGCTGCAGCACCTGGGCGCTGATCGTCGTTCCCGGCTTCAACGGAATGTCCGCGCTCGCCCCCTGGGCGGCTATGACCGGAAAAACGGGATTGATCGCGAACGCCATGACTCAACGCTTCCTTTAAAGGGGGAAGCTAGCCAAACGACGTAAACCCCTCCTTAACCGGATGCTCTCCGGATCGATGAATGCAGCGCGAAATGACCCCAATCGCGACCTTGGGTCACGCTAATTTCGGGAACCATGAGGAGTTCCCGCCGTTGCGGATCTGTGCCGGTAACGGGAGGCGCGAATGACGGGATTGAAAGACCGAACGCTCGAATTCTTCAAAACCTACAGCGAATGCAGCAACAACGCGCTCCAGTCGCCCACGAAAGAAGTCGTCGATGGCCTGGGGGACGCATTCGCCAGGTTTTTCGTCGGAGCCAACCCGAAAGGCGTGATCGGCGGGGCCAACGACGAGAATTTTCGCCGGGCGCTTCCGCGAGGATTGAGGCATTACCGCAAGGTCGGCGGCAAACGCTTTGAAATATCGAATGTCGAAGTCACCGAATTCGACGACGTCAATGTGATGGCACGCGTGCAATGGGACTTTGCCTACGAGCGTCCAAAGGACGGCGGCAAAGGCACGATCAGCTTTCAGAATGTGTATTTTCTGAGTTTCGCCGAGGGCTCACCGAAAATATTCGCCTACATCACGCCGGATGAAGAGAAGGCGATGAAAGAGCATCAGCTGATCTAAGGTGAAGCTTTAACTGATTGTCTTAAGCACCATCGCCGCGGCCTCGAAATCCAGCAGGCGCGAAGCCCGGCGCGCCTCGACCTCTTCGTCGGTGCCCCATTTCTCGCGGTTCCAGTCCTCGTCCACATGCGCGGCCGTCCAGACCTGCACTTTGTCGAGCTCACCGCGCTTGAGCGCCAGCGCCAGCAGCGCCGACCCTGTGAGCGTGGTCACTAGATGGAAGGCCCCCACCGACCATGCATCGGACGGCAAATTCGCCAGCGCCGCAACGATTGCCTTCTCGGGCTGGCGGACATGCATTACGCCTTCAGCCAGAATGAAGTGCGCACCGAGATCTTCAGCCGCCCAGCGCAAGACCGGGTCCCAGTGCTCGGCCTGCCTGGCAACCAGCGCCTCCGGGAAACCCGCCCGGTACAGCAGCAGATCAGTCTCGAAATACTTCGCCGCATCCTCGATCACAGCGCGGACGTTCCACGCCACGCCGTCAATGATGCTGTTGGCAAGCCGCGTCAGCGGCATCGACATCGGATCGATGAGGTCTTTCTGCGCATTCCATTCGGCCGCAATCGCCTCCGCCAGTTCACGGACGGGCGCGGCCAGCGCGTGCTTGCCGGGCGTGCGGACGGTCTTGCCGTCGAGCGTCACCGCAAATCCGTCCGGCCCCTCCGAGACGCCTGCGGCCGTGTAGAAACGCTTGCGCAGCGCCGTGCGGGACGACAGCCGCGACGCCTCCCGGGGATCGAGCGGGGATTTTCCGGCAACCTCGTCGAACAATTCACGCATTGTGTTTTCCAAGGGTCATTGTTCGAGGCTCATTGCTCGAGAGTTATTGATTGGCGCATGAACGGGAATAGGCCGCGCGCTCATTTGGACCCAACCCCCATGCCACCCCGTCGTCGAGACAGCGGGCGACCCGGTCGCTGAACGAATTGCGCCGCCGGGATGACTTGAGCACCTGCTTCGGCGGTTTGCCCTGCTCCACTATGCCCGGCGTCGTATTCTGCAGGGCAAACGGCGGCGGCGAGTCCATTCTGGGCACCACCGGCACCTCGATCCTCGGCGGCGGGATCGGCGCCGGAGCGGTCGGGTACGGGATCACGGGCTGGGTATTCTGGGGAAAGAGCTGCGCGTGCGCGACGCCAGTCAGCGGGACGGCCAGTCCGATCAGGAGTGCGGCGAGAATCTTGCGCATCATCGCTATATCGTGGTCCGGCTTTGCGACGGCAAGATGATCTCACTCTTCCGGCGCGTTTTCGATGGGGTCGAACCGATCGTGCTCAAGCCCCAGTAGGTTCCAGGATTGCAGCATGTGCGGCGGCAGCGGCGCCGTAACGTCGATGAAACCGCCGCGTGGATGCGGGATGACGATCCGCCGCGCCAGCAAATGCAGCCGCTTCTGGATACCGCCAGGCAGTTGCCAGTTCTCTTTGTTGAAGTATTTCGGATCGCCCACGATCGCGTGATCGATATGAGCCATATGCGCGCGCAACTGATGGGTTCGGCCCGTCACCGGCTTCAGCGACACCCAGGCGAGCTTCTGCGCCGAGGCTTCAACCACCGCGTAATAGGTCACGGCGTGGCTCGCGCCCTCGTCGCCATGGGCTGCGACCCGCATGATGGAGTCTTCTTCACTTTCGTCCTTGGCAAGGTACGTCGAGATGCGCCCCTGCTTGGGCTTCGGAACACCGGCCACCAGCGCCCAATAGATCTTGCGCGCGGAACGGTGGCGGAAGGAGCCCGTCAGGGCTGAGGCGGCAAAGCGTGTCTTGGCGATCAGGAGACAACCCGACGTTTCGCGATCGAGACGGTGCACCAGACGCGGGCGTTGGCCCTTGGCATCACGCATCGTTTCCAGCATGCCGTCCACATGCCGAGACAGCCCCGAGCCGCCCTGCACCGCAAGGCCCGCAGGCTTGTTCAGCACCATCACATCCGCGTCTTCGAACAGGATCATCGACTGCAAGTCACCGAGCGCCTTCGCCTCGGTCTCGGACAAATGGCCGGGGACCTTCGGCGTATCGAGCTTCAGCGGCGGGATACGGACGCTCTGGCCTTCCTCGAGCCGATCCTTGCTGTCGGCGCGCTTGCCGTTGATACGCAGCTCGCCTTTGCGGACGATGCGCTGGATATGGGAAAACGACAGGCCGGGAAATCGATGCTCGAGGAAACGGTCCACGCGCATGTTGTTCTCGTCGGCGGTGACGATGACGGTCTGCACTTTGGTCGGCAGCGGCGCGACGGCTTTCGCCTCTTCCATCACAGGCTCGGGCCGAGGCTCGCGCTCGGGCTTGGCCGGACGCGAAAGCTCTCCCGCGGGTCGACGTGGCGGAAACTTCGCCGTTGCACGTTTGTCGGATCCGCGTTTGTCCGCGCGTAGTTCCGAACCACGCTTATCGGCGGGCCCCTTGCCGGGACCACGCTTCGCAGGACCGCGCTTCTCTCCGCGCTCTGATTTCTTCGCGAGAGGCTTTCTGACTCGGCGGCTCATCTTCGAACTTTCCTGACCACATGCTTCGGTCGAAGCATGTTCGTTTGTCTTGTAGGGCGCGAATACAGACTTGCCCGATTCACTTGCATTCCGCTTTGCTTCTGAGCATTGCCAGATCGTTGTTGACCGCAACGGACGGCTTTCGCCTGGCTGCTTCCTCCGCCGCCGTACAGGCTGTCACCCGATCTCCGGTCTGGAGTTCTCGCAAAAGCAAGATTGGACCATGCATCGCCGAAATCAGGACTATCGATGACCGCCTGTTCGAGAACAGGGCGGGCCTCGCCGGGCCGATTGGCAATGAGGAGAAAACGCCCATAGTCCGCATTGAGGGACTTCAGCGAATTGGGTTGCTTCCTGGCGATCCTGAACAACTCGTCGGCGAAGGCCGCATCCTTGAAGCGGATCTGCGCCACGACCGCAAACCCGTGATACACCCCGCTCTGTTCAGGAGCCAGAAGAAACGCCTGATTAAACCGCAAGGCCGCTTCCGCAGTCCTTCCGTTGGTGATGGCCTTCCAGCCTCTCATGGTCGCTTCTTCGAACGCCTTTAGTCGCGTTCCGGCTGCCGCGGTCAGAGTTGCGACGAAACTTTCATCGGCCGCACGCTGCTCGGGCGTCTTCTCAGCGAACCCATAAAACGGCTGCTCGTTGATCGGCGCGGCATAGGTCCGTTTCGTCAGCTGCACGCCCGGCGCGACATCGACCACGTCGGCCATTGCAACACCGCTGCACAAGACCAGCGCGAATACCGACGCCACGATGCGCATCGCGGAATGCCGCGAAGCGCGCAATTCACCATCACGATCTCGGAGGAAGGTCATTCGCCGCGGTCCCTTTCCCGCTCTTTTCTCAACTTCGCCCAGTAATCGAGCCGCTTGCGAATCTCGCGTTCAAACCCGCGGTCCGGTGGATTGTAGAACGACTGGCGGCCAAGCGCCTCCGGGAAATAGTCCTGCCCCGAGAAAGCGTCCGGCGTATCGTGATCGTATTGGTAACCCGCCCCATAGCCCTCAGACTGCATCAGCTTGGTCGGCGAATTGAGAATTTGCTTCGGCGGCAGCAGCGAGCCGCCCTCCTTCGCCACGCGCTTGGCCGCGCCAAATGCCTTGTAGGCCGCATTGGATTTCGGCGCGGTCGCGACATAGATCACAGCCTGCGCGATGGCGAGTTCGCCTTCCGGGCTCCCCAGAAAATCATAGGCGTCCTTGGCGGCATTGGCGATCACCAGCGCCTGCGGGTCAGCAAGCCCGATGTCCTCCACCGCCATGCGAACCACGCGCCGCGCCAGGAACAGCGGATCTTCACCGGCGTCCAGCATGCGCGCAAGATAATACAGCGCCGCATCCGGATCTGAGCCGCGCACCGACTTATGCAGAGCGGAGATCAGATTGTAGTGGCCATCGGCGGATTTGTCGTAGATCGGCGCGCGACGCTGCAGGATATCCTGCAACTGCGCGGCATCGAAAATTTCATCGGTCCGCGCCGCACGCCAGACTTCTTCCGCCAGCGTCAACGCCGCGCGGCCGTCGCCATCGGCCATCCGCACCAGCACGGCGCGCGCTTCCGCATCGAGCGGAAGCTTCTTGCCTTCGACCTCTTCGGCACGCGCATAGAGCTTTTCGATCGCCTCGGCATCGAGCGAATGAAACACCAATACACGCGCGCGCGACAACAGAGCCGCGTTGAGTTCGAACGACGGATTCTCGGTGGTCGCGCCGACCAGCACCACCGTGCCGTCTTCCATCACCGGCAAAAATGAATCCTGCTGCGCGCGATTGAAGCGATGCACCTCGTCCACGAACAAGAGCGTGCCCTTGCCTATCTCGCGGCGGGCACGCGCGGCATCGAACACCTTCTTCAGGTCCGCGACGCCGGAGAACACGGCGGAGATCTGCTCGAATTCAAGCTCCGTGGCATCGGCAAGAAGGCGTGCCACCGTGGTCTTGCCGGTGCCGGGTGGTCCCCAGAACACCAGCGATCCCAGCGTGCGCGTCTCCAGCATACGTGTCAGCGCGCCGTCAGGACCAAGGATGTGATCCTGTCCGACAACATCGGCGAGCGTCCGCGGCCGCAACTTGTCCGGCAGCGGACGCGGCGCGTCCTGCTCCAGCCCCGCTGCGGCGAAGAGGTTCGACGAGGATTGTTGGCGCTTCGCGTTCATCCGCCCAGCGTGACGTTGATCTGCTGGCCGCCGCGAACGACCGTAATGCGCCAGAGCCGCGCGGACTCGCGCGTCGCCTTTTCGAGATCGCCGGTCTTGTTGATCTTCTGGCCGTTCACGCCGGTAATGATATCGCCCTTCTGGAATCCGACATTCCCCGCCAGCCCGTCGTCCGAAATGCCGACGATGATCACGCCTTCAACACTGGAATCGATTTTCATCTCGTCGGCGAGTGCCGGCGAAATGTTGGCGACCTTCGCGCCCTGGAACGGCGAGCGCGACTTGATCACGATCTCGTCGCGGCCAGTATCGGGCGCGGTCTCCAACGGCACCGCCAGTTTGACGACCTTGTTCGCGCGCTGCACTTCGACTTGCGCCGTGCCGCCGAGCGGGCGGGTCGCGAAGCGATAGTCGAACGCGTTGGGGTCATCGATCTGCTGGCCTTCAATCGACACGATCAGGTCGGAAATTTTCAATCCCGCACGGCCTGCAGGACTGCCGCTCGCGACACTGGCAACCAGTGCGCCTGTCGGGCGCTTCAGTCCTAACGTTTCAGCAATTTCCGGCGTCACCGTCTGCAACCGTGCGCCGAGCCATGGCCGCTTCACCTCTGTGCCGCCGCCCTTCGCGGAGGCAACGACCACGCGCACCATGTTGGCGGGAATGGCAAAGCCGATGCCTTGCGAACCGCCAGAGCGCGAGAAGATCGCGGTGTTGATGCCGACGAGTTTTCCAGTGACGTCCACGAGCGCACCGCCGGAATTGCCGGGATTGATCGCCGCGTCGGTCTGGATGAAGAACTGGTAGTCGGTGATGCCGACCTGCGTGCGCGCCAGCGCCGAGATGATGCCGTGGGTCACGGTCTGTCCGACACCAAACGGATTGCCGATGGCGAGCACGACATCGCCCACCAGCGCATCGTCGGAATTGGAGAAGTCGAGCACCGGGAATTTTTCCTTGGCGTCTTTCAACCGCAGCACGGCGAGATCCGTACGGCTGTCCTTCAGCACAACCTCGGCTTCGAACTCGCGCTTGTCGGAGAGCGAGACCTTCACCTGATCCGCGCCCTCGATGACGTGATTGTTGGTGACGACGAGACCCGACGGATCAACCATCACGCCCGAACCAAGCGAGCGCTGCATCTGTTCCGGCTGCTGACCGGGCGCGCCGAAGAAACGGCGGAAGATCGGATCATCCAGAAACGGGTTGCGGTTCTGCACGATCTTGGCGGCATAGACGTTCACGACGGCCGGCTGCACATGCTGCACGATCGGCGCATATGACGCCCGCAATTGTCCGGGGGTCGGAACGAAACGGTCCTGCGCCAATGCCGGCGCGACAACAAAGGACGACACGAGAAGCGCGGTAATCGCACGAATAACGGTCATGAAAACAATCCTGAACTTTATGCCAGAGAGATAATGCGACGGGACTTCACGCCGGTTGCGGCTGCCGCGCATGGCGCGTGGCGCTTCCGGGCTGCGATCTTGCCTTCTTTCCTTCGGATGCCCCCGCAAGCCGGGCGCGATGATCCTCGCCCCACGCCTTGAGCGCATCGATGACCGGCCGCAGCCGCAGACCCGTCTCGGACAGCTCATAATCCACCCGTGGCGGAACCTCGGCATACACCTTGCGGGTGATCAGGTCATCCTCCTCCAGGGCGCGCAGCTGCTTGGTCAGCATCCGCTGCGTAATTCCCGGCAACCGCTTGCGCAGTTCGCCGAAGCGCAGCCGGCCCTCCTGCAGATGATAGAGGATCACGCCCTTCCATTTGCCGTCGATCAGATCGAGCGTGACCTCGACCGGGCAGCCGGGACCGCAACCGAAATCCTTGCGTTTCATGGGCATATTTCCATTAGTATACGAACGGTGACTATATCCCCAAAACGACAGTACTTGCAATTCACGACGGAGCGAGACACCTAGGACGCCGACAGTCGAGCACAGTGGAGCCTGAATATGAAAGCCGTGGGTTACAAAAAATCGCTGCCGATCGATGCACCGGAAGCCCTGATCGATTTCGAGGCTGCCAAACCAGAGCCGAAGGGGCGCGACATCCGTGTCGCGGTGAAAGCGATTTCGGTGAACCCGGTGGATTTCAAGGTCCGCAAGCGCGCCGAACCGCCCGCAGGCGAAACCAAGATTCTCGGCTTCGATGCCGCCGGGATTGTCGATGCCGTCGGACCCGACGTGTCGCTGTTCAAGCCGGGCGACGAGGTCTGGTACGCCGGGACAATCCTGCGGCCGGGCACCAATTCCGAATTTCATCTGGTTGACGAGCGCATCGTCGGTCACAAGCCGAAGACATTGTCGTTCGCGCAGGCCGCCGCCCTGCCCCTGACCTCCGTCACTGCATGGGAATTGCTGTTCGATCGGCTCGGCGTTGTGCCCGGCAAGAGCGTCGATCCGCGCACGCTGCTGATCGTCGGCGGCGCCGGCGGCGTCGGCTCGATCCTGATTCAGCTTGCGCGTCGGCTCACCGGATTGACGATCGTGGCCACGGCATCACGTCCCGAATCCACCAAGTGGTGCCTCGATCTCGGCGCACATCATGTGATTGATCATTCCAAACCGATGAAGGAGCAGATCGACGCGCTCAAGGTGCCTCCGGTCGCGCTGATCACGGGCCTCACCAACACCGAGCAGCATTTCGCAGTCCTTCGCGGACATCATCGCACCGCAGGGCAAAATCGGACTGATCGACGATCCTGCCTCACTGAACGTCAATCTGCTCAAGGGCAAGTCGGTGTCGCTGCACTGGGAGTTGATGTTCACCCGCTCCACGTTCCAGACCGATGACATGATCGCGCAGCACAACATGCTCGACGATGTCGCGAACCTGATCGACAACGGCGTGCTGCGCACCACCCTCGACAAGGTGCTCGGCAAGATCAACGCCGCAAACCTCAAGCAGGCACATGCGCTGCTCGAAGGCGGACGCTCGACCGGCAAGCTTGTGCTGGAAGGCTGGTAGATCTGCTGGACGGCAACGCGCCGGCAAAGATCAGAAGTCTCCGGCAGGGGCATTGCCGGAGATTCTGGAGGTCAAGCTTTCTGACGGCACACACCTTGAAAAAACGGCGACACGATCGTCGCTTCACATGTCGCGATTACCTTATTTAGTCAACTAATCTCGGTCGTTGAACTTCACGATTTTGGCATGCGGCGAAATCGTGGGACTAAAAACCCCGGCAGTTTCTTCTGCCGGGGATTCTTCGTTTCACATCGCAATCGTCGTTAACGATCGGTCTTGCGATTACCAGGTGCGGCGAACGCGCAGGTGGCCGGACCAGGATTCCCTGGTCCTTGAACTCGTAGAGGCCGGCCGGCTTGAATTGAGACCGGCGTTGTTCGCAGCAGTCGCGGTCGACACCACCGGTGCTGCTCTGGTCGAGCGTGCGTGTACAGCACTTCACCCGAGAACGTCAGGTTCTTGACCGGAGTCCACGACGTACGCGAACCGACCTGCCAGATGTTGAAGTCCGGATTGTAGAGACTGCCGGCCGACAGATGCAGGCGCGAAGTTGGTGCGCATGATCGCCGATGCCATTGTCGTTGTAGTCGACGTTGATGTAGCTGCCGAACACGCCGGTTTGCCACTCAGGGCCGCCAGTTATGCTCGTAGCCGCCCTGCACGGCCCAGACTTTCGTCTTCTCGATCGAGCCGCCGGTGGTGTAGACACCATCGAGCAGTGAGGCCACAGCGAAGCTCTGATAGAAGGCACGGGCTGGATACTCCACCGCCGAACGAGTCGAAGTTGTTGCCGGTGGTACCGTTGATCACATACTTCGGCGCACCATCCGAATAGATCGCGCTCACCGAGAACTTGTCGCCAGGTCCCGTCGGCAGGTTCTTCAATTGCAACCCGCCCTGAACTGCGAAGCCCCACTCATCGCTTGGATGGCCGGTCGGCTCCGTCGCGCCGTAGTAGTTGGCGTGAAGATTGTGGATGCCGCCGGACAGTTGAGCCGTGAAGGCCGACTGATCGATGCGGATGTTACCAACAAAGTCAGGCGCTGCATTCCCGCCGTTCGCATTGCTGTAAGCGCCCGTAAAGAACTGGGTCTGGCTCGTCGCGACACCACCGTTGAAGATCGGCGCGCGGTTGATCACGCGATTGTCTTCAACAGCAACCTGAGCAGACACGCCGTTCCCAAACTGCCACGTATAGGCCGCCTGCGTGATGCCAGTGGAGTTGTCGTAACCGCCAATCAGGTAAGATGAGTTGAGGTTTGTCGGGTTCGCACCCCAAGGCGTCTGAAAGCCAGACACCGCCTTACCGAAAGTGAATCCTGCGAACTGGACGAACGCGAAGTCGGTGGTGAGAACACCGCTGGATGGCGCGTCACCGGTGGTATGCTGGAAATTGCTCGACCAATAGGTGCGGACAACGCCGTATTCGCTTGCGGTACGCGTATCGATATTCAACTGCGAACGTGCACGAGTGGTAAAATAGTCTGACGATCTGTTGTGCAGGCCCAGATTGTTGCCGTTATCCCAGGCGGGTTTGTCGTGAACACCCGCATTGACGTTCGCATCGAACTGCGCGTAGCCGCCGAACTTGATGCACGTGTCAGTACCCGGCATGTAGTAGAAAGCCAGCACCGTAGAGAGAGCAGATCTTCACGTACTCGACCGCTTTGGCCTTGACGGGAAGATCAGCCGCCTGTGCTCCCGCGACCGCGACCATACCCGCCGCGGAGCCCAGGACAAGGCTCTTCAACTTGCTCATAATACCTCCAAAGATTTTCAATCGGGCTAGGTGCAGTCCCCGCAGCGCAAGCCACATCAAGTCTCAGCCCCTTCACCCCGCTCACCGCCTGTGTCGCGCCTTCGAACACGCGCGCATGGACACGAGCGATCTGAGCGAAACATTCAACGGCGCGAGATGTCTACGAAGGTGAGCGCGGCAGGTCAGCCCGTCCAAATGCCGCACAATTCGCGCGGCAAAATTCATCACGCTGTTACAAATGATCGAGTGAAAACTACGCGCGCGACGCGACGACGCACGATCTCCCAATTGGATTTGGCAAACCCTCAGCATCGAAATGCGCATTGAAGCGATACGGAATACAAAAAAACAGAGAGACAGCTCTTCCAGCTGTCTCTCTGTTGTTATGAAAACGAATATCTGCGAACGCAAAAAACGCGGCGCGACTAAGCAATCAGGCGATGGATTGAAGAATGCCGCCTTCTGCGCGCAGTGCTGCACCGTTGGTTGCCGATGCCTCGCGCGAACTGACATAGACCACCATGTTGGCGATTTCGTCGACGCTGGCAAAGCGCTGGATCAACGATGACGAACGATGCTGCTTGACGAACAGCGACGCAGCTTCATCTTCAGACTGACCGTTCTGCTTGGCAAGCTCCTTCACGAACGTCTCGACGCCTTCGGACATGGTCGGCCCCGGCAGCACGGAATTGACGGTCACGGCCGTGCCTTTGGTCAACTCCGCAAGCCCGCGCGAGATCGAAAGCTGCGCGGTCTTCGTCGTGCCGTATTGAATCATTTCCTTCGGAATGTTCAACGCGGATTCCGACGAAATGAAAACGATGCGGCCCCAATTGCGCTCAAGCATTCCCTTCATGTAAGCGCGCGACAAACGCACGCCCGACATCACGTTCGTTTCAAAGAAGCGCGTCCAGTCTTCATCGGAAATGTCGAAGAAATCCTTCGGCTCGAAGATGCCGGCGTTGTTGATGAGGATGTCAGTGCTCGGCACAGCCTCGACCAGTTTGGCGCAGCCTGCCGCCGTCGACACATCCGCCGCAACACCGCGAACTTTTGCGCCCGGCACAGCCTTCTTGATCGCTTCGGCCGCAGCGTCGGCCTTCGCTTGCGTGCGACCGTTGACCACAACGCTTGCGCCCGTTCCTGGCTAGCCCTCTGGCGATGGCAAGACCGATGCCGCCGGTCGAGCCGGTGACGATTGCGGTTTTGCCGGACAGATCAATTTTCATGGAATGCTCCTTTGCTATGGCGCTCCATATGGCTGCTCAAACGGCGAATGCCATCAGGACCAAAACAAAAAACATTTATGACGCCGTGCAGAACCTGACTGATAGAATCATCAGTCGGCGAAGCGCGCAAACGTTCCCGATGCGCACTCTTTCGACCCACAAGGATGCGACGCGGCTTAGCCGGCGGCGCGAACGATCACCCCGTACCAGCCGAGGCCCTTGTAGGTCTCGTAGCCGGGCGTGGCATGAAACGCCACCAACGCCCCGGACTGATCCTGATAATACCCACTGCGCCGGTTATCCAAGACAAGCGGCACGCGTTCGCTCAAAAAGCCGACGCCATCAGACGAGGCGATCACGCGGCAATCGGCATCGACCAGCAGCACGCGGGCATTGTCGTCATCGCTGACACGCACGCCCTGCACGATCGCACGGGCCTGGGCTTCCCAGTCGAAATGGATCGCGAGAACGCCGAGCGGCCGGCCATTGGTCTTGCCGCCCTCGCGCACGCTGGCACAATACGTTGCAACCTGGGCATCACCGAGAAGGGATTGCCGTTCGACATTGCCTGCGACGTAGTCGTCGCCCGATTTGAGAGACAGGGCTTCGCGAAACCAGCGGGTGTTGGCAACATTCTGACCCGCGACGTTAAAGCGATCCGGCCGCCCGCTCGCCAGCACCGTGCCGTCAAGACTGCACAGCCAGAGATCGAGATACACCGTGTAAGCACCGAGGATGACAGCCAACCTCTCCGAAGCGTAGGACGTATTGCTCTGGATCGGCTCGGCCGCGCATTGCACGACCGCGGAGTCCGTGGCCCACCAACGCACATCGCAGGTCCGCTCGTACAGATTCCGGTCGATCAACTCGACGGCATTGAGTGACAGATCGACCATGCGATCGCCCAGCGCCCGATCGGTCATCTGGCTGATCGAGAGCATGAGATCGCCGGTGCGCTTGGTGAGCTGCGTCTCGAGCTCGCGCGCAATGCTCTCAATCCGCTGGCCGACATCACGCACTTCCTGCGCGACAACGGCAAAACCACGGCCCTGCTCGCCGGCCCGCGCGCTCTCGATCAGCGCATTGAGGGCCAGCATCTTCATCTGGTTGGTGATCTGCTGAATGTTTTTGGTCTTGTCGCAAGCGATCTGATTGACCTCTGCGGTCAAGCGCGCGGTCAACGCGCCGATGTCGGACACATCATCAGTATTCGCCGCTATCGCCTGTTGGCCACGCGTCATGTTGTTCGTCGATAATTGGAGTTCCCCGGCGGAACAAGAACAACACGCGTATGGTTACGGCAAACTTAATGCACGCACTCACAAGTGGCGAAACGCATCATTGCTCAACGATTGAGCAGACTTCCTGCGCGCAGTGAGACTTCGGACACGTTTTCGGCCCAACACGTCAAACTCAATCGCCGAGAAAATACCGTGCATCCCTGTCGAGCGATCAGCCTTCGCGAATCAAAGCGTGATGCAAAAACAAAAAAAGCGGCGCACCGGGCGCCGCTTTTTCGAAATCATTGCGCTGAGAAGCTTACGCTGCCTCGTCGGCGGCCTTCGCCTGCACCGGACCCGAATCCAGGCCCTTGGCGTCTTCGTCGCGATCGACGAATTCGATCACCGCGAGCGGCGCGTTGTCGCCGTAACGGAAGCCGGCCTTGATGATGCGGGTGTAGCCACCCTGACGATCCTTGTAGCGCGGAGCGAGTACGTTGAAGAGCTTCTTCGTCTGTTCGAGATCGCGCATCTCGCTGATCGCCTGACGGCGCATGGAGAGACCACCCTTCTTGCCGAGGGTGACGAGCTTCTCGACGATCGGGCGCAGTTCCTTTGCCTTCGGCAAAGTGGTGATGATCTGCTCGTGCTTGATCAGCGACGCGCACATGTTGGCGAACATCGCACGACGATGCTCTGCAGTGCGGTTGAGTTTACGATGAACCTTGCCGTGACGCATTGTGTAGTCCTCAATTTCGATCTGTCGCGACGGTTCGTCGCAATACTCAGGTGGGCTGCCTGCGTTCGCCCAAACTGTTATGGCCGGACGTGCGTCCGGCCATAACCGTGATCTCGCTCAGTAATGATCTTCGAAGCGCTTGGCCAGCTCGTCGATGTTCTCAGGCGGCCAGCCCGGCACTTCCATGCCGAGATGCAGACCCATCTGGGCCAGCACTTCCTTGATTTCGTTCAGCGACTTGCGGCCGAAGTTCGGGGTACGGAGCATTTCCGCTTCCGACTTCTGCACCAGGTCGCCGATGTAGACGATGTTGTCGTTCTTCAGGCAGTTGGCCGAACGAACCGACAGTTCGAGCTCGTCGACCTTCTTGAGGAACGCAGGGTTGAAGGCGAGATCCGGAATGATCTCCTGCGCGACTTCCTTGCGTGGCTCTTCGAAGTTGACGAACACGTTGAGCTGATCCTGCAGGATGCGCGCGGAGTAAGCGAGCGCATCATCCGGCGAGATCGCGCCGTTGGTCTCAATGGTCAGCGTCAGCTTGTCGTAGTCGAGGATCTGCCCTTCGCGGGTGTTCTCGACCTTGTACGAGACCTTGCGAACCGGCGAGAACAAGCTGTCCACCGGGATGAGGCCGATCGGCGCGTCCTCTGGACGGTTGCGCTCGGCAGCAACGTAGCCCTTGCCGGAGTTCACGGTGAACTCCATGCGGATTTCAGCGCCCTCGTCGAGGGTGCAGATCTGAAGGTCAGGGTTCAGCACGACGACGTCGCCGACTGTCTGGATGTCGCCAGCGGTGACGACGCCCGGTCCCTGCTTCTTCACGACCATGCGCTTCGGGCCTTCGCCCTGCATCTTGATCGAGATGTCCTTCACGTTCAGAACGATGTCGGTCACGTCCTCGCGCACACCGGCGATCGAGGAGAACTCGTGCAGCACGCCATCGATATGGACCGACTGCACGGCAGCGCCTTGCAGCGACGACAGCAGCACGCGACGCAGCGCGTTGCCAAGCGTCTGGCCGAAACCGCGCTCGAGCGGTTCAGCAACAACCGTCGCAAAACGGGTCGGATCCGAACCAGGTGTTACCTGCAACTTGTTCGGACGAATAAGTTCTTGCCAATTCTTTTGGATCGTCACTGGTTCACCCATGCCACTCGAATTCTTGGCGTTGGAGGAATGGCGGCGCGGCGTACCCGCGTCATCGCATTTCAAAATAAAACGCGGGCGAAGCAGAGTTGCCCGCGGCAGTAAAAAATCAGACGCGCCGACGCTTGCGCGGACGGCAACCGTTGTGCGGGATCGTGGTGACGTCACGGATCGATGTCACGGTGAAGCCCGCAGCCTGCAATGCACGCAGAGCCGATTCACGGCCCGAACCCGGACCTGCGACCTCGACTTCGAGGGTACGCATGCCGTGCTCCTGCGCCTTCTTCGACACGTCTTCGGCAGCAACCTGCGCCGCATACGGTGTCGACTTGCGCGATCCCTTGAAGCCCATCGTGCCAGCCGACGACCAGGCAATGGTGTTGCCCTGTGCATCGGTGATGGTGATGGTCGTGTTGTTGAACGACGAATTCACATGCGCAATTCCGGACGCGATGTTCTTGCGTTCGCGGCGGCGGATGCGAGTGGTCTCTTTACCCATTGTAGTTCCTTCTCATGATCTCAACGCCGCCGTAGTGCCAGCGGCTACACCAGACCGGAGATTGGCGGACAAACAGCCCGCCCTCTCCGCTCGATTCGTTTGCTTACTTCTTCTTGCCGGCAATAGCCTTCGCCGGACCCTTGCGGGTGCGGGCGTTGGTGTGGGTCCGCTGACCACGCACCGGAAGGCCACGACGATGGCGCAGACCGCGATAGCAGCCGAGGTCCATCAGGCGCTTGATGTTCATGCCGACTTCGCGACGCAGGTCGCCTTCGACCAGATAGTCGCGGTCGATCATTTCGCGGATCTGCAGAACTTCCTGGTCGGTCAGCTGCGAGACGCGGCGATCGGCCGGAATCTTGACCTTCTCGATGATGTCCGCTGCGTTTTTCTGGCCGATGCCATGAATGTACTGAAGCGCAATGAGCACGCGCTTGTTGGTCGGAATGTTGACGCCTGCAATACGGGCCACGATCTTCGCTCCTGTCGCCGTCCAATCGGATCAGCTGGTTATTTCTGTTTGTCGGGCGGTGTTCACAAACGCGAACACGACGCCCTCCCCACTTCGCTCTCGGGGCCTGGCATCGTCTGAACTTATCCGACTGGATGCAGGCTTATTAATGTATTCAGCGGCGTTTCGTCAACCGTTTGACGGCTTTAGCTCGCTTTTTCGTGACCTTTTTGGCCACCTTCCGGGTCTGCGCGGCCGTAGCCTCGCCGCCCCGGCCTTTTACGCCACCTGACCGCTTTTTAGCGGTCTTGGACGCCTTGGAACTGCCCTTACGGGCCGTTTTGAGGGCCTTTTTGGCCTTCTTTGGAGCCTTTTTGGCAGCTTTCTTAGCAACCTTCTTGGCGCCTTTAGCGGCCGCTTTGGATTTTGCGGTCGCCTTAGCAGTCGTTTTGGCAGTCTTCTTGGCCGATTTCTTAGCCGACTTGGCCGCCACCACCGATTCGGTCGCACCCAGGGCGGTCAGCAAACGGTTGATTGCCGCGGTCACCTGCTCGATGGTCATCATGCCATCGATGGTCATCAGCTTCCGCTTCTCGGAATAGTAATGCACCAACGGCTCGGTCTGGGCGCGGTAGCTCGCGAGGCGCTTCGACAGCACTTCTGGCGTATCGTCAACACGCACATCTTCGCCGCGCTCGCGCATCTGCGCGACCCGCGTCTCGACGCGCTCGATCAAGGCACTCTCATTGACGCGCAACTCGACGACAGCATCGAGCTTGGCGTGCTTTCTTTTCAGCAGATCGTCGAGCGCCTCGGCCTGCGGCACGGTGCGCGGAAAACCATCGAGGATGAAACCCTTCTTGGCATCCGGCTGCTCGATGCGTTCGGCAATAATACCGACAACGACGTCGTCGGGCACGAGCCCGCCATTCGCCATGATATCCTTCGCCTTGAGACCGATCGGCGTTCCGGCGGCAACCGCAGCGCGCAGCATATCTCCCGTGGAGAGCTGAACGATACCGTGTTTCTGAACCAGCCGTTGTGCCTGTGTTCCCTTGCCCGCCCCCGGCGGCCCGAGAAGTATCAATCTCATTTACGGCGGCCCCTCAATTTCGATTTCCGGATCAGTCCTTCATACTGATGCGCCAGCAGATAGCCCTGCACCTGCGCCACCGTATCCATCGTCACGCTGACGACGATGAGCAGCGATGTGCCGCCGAGATAGAACGGCACCGAGGCATAGGAAATCAGGATCTCTGGAATCAGACAGACGACCGCGAGATAGATTGCACCAATCACCGTGATCCGCGAAAGCACATAATCGATATATTCAGCCGTGCGTTCGCCCGGCCGAATGCCCGGAATGAAGCCGCCGTGCTTCTTGAGATTGTCAGCGGTCTCGGTCGGATTGAACACGATCGCCGTATAGAAGAACGCGAAGAACACGATCATCGCGAGATAAAGCACCAGGAACAGCGGACGGCCGTGGGCCAACTGCGTGGTCAGCCACTGGAACCATTCCGGCCCCTTGCCGGCGTTGAAGCTCGCGATGGTGGTCGGCAGCAGCAGCAGCGACGACGCAAAAATCGGCGGAATGACGCCGGCGGTATTGAGCTTGAGCGGCAGATGCGAGGACTGGCCCTCGAACATCTTGTTGCCGACCTGACGCTTCGGATACTGGATCAGCAAGCGGCGCTGCGCACGCTCCACGAACACGATCAGCATGATGACGCCGATCGGCCATGATGATGATCGCGAGAATCAGGAATGTCGACAGAGCGCCCTGACGGCCGAGCTCAAGGGTGCCGGCGATGGCCGACGGCAATTCAGCGACGATGCCCGCCAGAATGATCAGCGAGATGCCGTTGCCGATACCGCGCGAGGTGATCTGCTCGCCGAGCCACATCAGGAACATGGTGCCGCCCGTCAGCGTGATCAGCGTCGAGAGACGGAAGAACATGCCCGGGTCGGCCACGACGTTGCCTGCGCCCTCAAGACCGACGGCGATACCGTAAGCCTGGAATGCCGCGAGAATGACGGTCAGATAACGGGTGTACTGGTTGAGTGTCTTGCGGCCCGATTCGCCCTCTTTCTTGAGGGCTTCGAGCTGCGGCGACACGCTGGTCAGCAGCTGAACGATGATCGACGCCGAAATGTACGGCATGATGTTCAGCGCGAAGATCGCCATGCGGTGGATACCGCCGCCGGCGAACATGTTGAACATGCCGAGAATACCGCCGGCCTGCGACTTGAAGACCTGATCCCAGATGTTCGGGTCGATGCCCGGCAGCGGGATGTAGGTGCCCAGCCGATAAACAAGCAGCGCACCCAGTGTGAACCAGATGCGCTTTTTGAGTTCGTCAGCCTTTGCGAATGCCGCAGAAGTTGAGATTTGCCGCCAGTTGTTCCGCTGCAGAGGCCATTCGAGGCTCCGATCCTTTAGCACTTATGACCGGGCTATCCGGTCATCCACGTTTTGAGACTTCAATATAGGAAGTAACGTCGTGAGTGCCCGTCACAAGCCCGGGAACGGAATGTTACGAGGCTTCCTGTTCGGCTTCTTGGCAGCAGCCTTCTGCGCGGCTTCGTCTTTCGCGGCGCAAGGATCTTCACCGAACCGCCGGCCTTCTCGACCGCTTCGATCGCGGTCTTGGTCGCGCCGTACACTTCGATGTTGATCTTCGCCTTGATTTCGCCACGGCCGAGCAACCGAACGCCATCCCTTGGCGCGGCGCAGGAGGCCGGACTTGACCAGCGACTTCGGCGTTGATCGTTGCCTTGGCGTCGAGCTTCTTGGCATCGATGGCTTCCTGCAGGCGGTCAAGATTGACCTCCGTCAGGTCGAGGCGGAAGATATTGTTGAAGCCGCGCTTCGGCAGACGGCGATGCAGCGGCATCTGGCCGCCTTCGAAAGCCCTTGATGCGCACGCCCGAACGCGCGGTCTGGCCCTTGCCGCCGCGGCCTGCCTGCTTGCCCTTGCCGGAGCCAATGCCACGGCCAACCCGCATGCGCTTCTTGCGCGAGCCGGGGTTGTCGGCGATATCGGTGAGCTTCATCGTTCTCTTCCTTACTTCTCGTCGACGATGCGGACGAGATGCTGAACCTTGGCGATCATGCCGCGAACCGCAGGCGAATCCTGCAACTCGACGACGCGACCGATCTTGTTGAGACGCAGACCGATCAGCGTCTCGCGCTGCGAGTGATGGCGGCGGATTGCGCTGCCGGTCTGCTCGACCTTGATGGTTTTCGTTGCGGCCTTGGCCATTGTCTTAACTCCAAAACGGCGCGTGAATTATTCCGCGACAGCTTCCGCATCGCCGCCGACGCGGCGGGACTGCAACGTGGACACCTTGATGTTGCGGCGAGCCGCAACCGACCGTGGCGAATCCTGATGCTTCAGCGCGTCGAAGGTTGCGCGAACCATGTTGTAGGGGTTCGACGAACCGATCGACTTCGCAACGACGTCCTGGATGCCGAGCGTTTCGAACACGGCGCGCATCGGACCACCCGCGATGATGCCGGTACCGGCAGGTGCGGCGCGCAGATAAACGCGGCCCGCGCCGTGACGGCCGGCAATATCGTGATGCAGCGTGCGGCCTTCGCGCAGAGCAACGCGCGTCAGGTTACGCTTCGCCAAGTCTGTCGCCTTGCGGATCGCTTCCGGCACTTCGCGCGCCTTGCCGTGGCCGAAACCGACCCGGCCCTTCTGATCGCCGATGACGACCAGGGCTGCGAAACCAAAGCGCTTGCCGCCCTTGACGACCT
This sequence comes from uncultured Alphaproteobacteria bacterium, assembly GCA_963751855.1. GTDB lineage: Bacteria > Pseudomonadota > Alphaproteobacteria > Rhizobiales > Xanthobacteraceae > Afipia. The sequence continues at coordinate 387,407 of CAVVWF010000003.1, forward strand.
TCGCCACACGATTGATGTGGACGAGCTTGTCGACGAACTCGCTATCGCGCTCTTCCCGACCGCCCCGTTCGCGTCCACCGCGTTCGCGTTCAGCTGCCATTGTTTTATCCAATCCTTGAGAGGCTAAGGCCCCTGCCTTGTGTCCGGTTAAATCAGAAATTCAATCCGCTCTCGCGCGCGGCCTCGCCGAGCGCCTTGACGCGACCGTGGTAGAGATAACCGCCACGGTCGAAAACCACGTCCTTGACGCCATTCTTCACGGCGCGCTCGGCAAGCAACTTGCCGACAGCCTTTGCTGCATCGATGTCGGCACCGGTCTTGCCGGTGTCGCGCATCGCCTTCTCCAGCGAAGATGCCGAAGCCAGCGTTTCGCCCTTCAGGTCGTCGATGACCTGGGCATAGATGTGCTTCGACGAACGGAACACCGACAGGCGTGGACGCCCGTTGGCCGTCCGGCGCAGCGAGAGACGTACGCGCTGCTTGCGCCGGGCATTCGTGACCTTGAGTTTCGACATGACCGGCTCCGTTACTTCTTCTTGCCTTCCTTGCGGAAGATGAATTCGCCTACGTACTTCACACCCTTGCCCTTATAGGGCTCCGGCGGACGATAGCTGCGGATCTCGGCAGCCACCTGACCTACGCGCTGTGCAGTCGTTGCCGACGATCGTGATTTCAGTCGGCTTCGGCACGGTGATCGTGATCCCATCCGGGATCGCGATAGACCACGTCGTGGCTGTAACCGAGCGCGAGCTGCAGGTTCTTGCCCTGCAACGCGGCGCGATAACCGACGCCGGTGATTTCGAGCTTCTTTTCGAAGCCCTTGGTGACACCTTCGACCAGATTCGCGATCTGGGCGCGAGCAGTACCGTACAGCGAACGCGCACGCTTGGTTTCGAAGCGTGGCGCAACGCTGATCGCGCCATCCTTCATTTCAACCGAAACGTCGTCGTGCACGACAAACTGAAGAGCGCCTTTCGGCCCCTTCATCTTGACGGTCTGCCCCTCGATATTCGCGGTGACGCCTGAGGCGATCGCGACGGGCCGTTTGCCTACGCGTGACATATCTCTTCCTTCCTCAGAACACCGTGAAGAGAATTTCGCCGCCCACATTCGCGTCACGCGCGTCGTGGTCAGCCATAATTCCCTTCGGGGTCGACAGCACCGAAATGCCAAGACCGTTCCGCACGCGCGGCAGGTTCTTCACCGAGGCGTAAACACGACGCCCTGGCTTCGACACCCGTTCGATCTCGCGGATCACCGGTTCGCCATCGAAATATTTCAGTTCGATCTCGAGCTCGTTGTGGCCGCCGGCATGCTCAACCGCGGCAAAGCCACGGATGTAACCTTCAGCCTTGAGCACCTCGAGCACGTTGGCGCGCATCTTGGAGCCCGGGGTCGAAACCTTGGACTTGTTACGCATCTGCGCGTTGCGGATGCGGGTGATGAGATCGCTGATCGGATCGTGTGTAGGCATGCCCGATCCTCCTTACCAGCTCGACTTGACGAGGCCGGGAATAAGCCCCTTCGAACCGTACTCGCGAAGTCGCGATACGGCTCATCTTGTTCTTGCGGTAAACCGAACGCGGACGACCGCTGATTTCGCAACGGTTGCGAATGCGGGTCGCCGACGAATTACGCGGCATCTCAGCGAGCTTGATCGTCGCTGCGAAACGCTCTTCCATCGGCTTCGTCTTGTCCGAGATGATCGCCTTCAGATTCGCACGCTTTTCAGCGGCGTTCTTCGTCATTCTCTGACGCCGGTTATTCTTCTCGACTGAACTTTTCTTCGCCATACGAGTAGTCTCCATACCTTTCCGCGTTTGAGACGCTAAATCAGTGTCTCACTGCCGGAACGGAAAATTGAAAGCGTTCAGCAACGCACGCGCCTGCTCATCGTCAGTCGCGGTGGTGCAGATCGTGATGTCCATGCCCCAGGTCTCGCCCGACTTGTCGTAGTCGATTTCCGGGAACACGAGATGCTCTTTGAGGCCGAGCGAATAGTTGCCGCGGCCGTCGAAGCTCTTCGGGTTGAGGCCGCGGAAGTCACGAACGCGCGGCAGAGCGATATTCACAAGACGATCGATGAAGTCGTACATCTTCGTCTTGCGCAGCGTGACCTTGGCGCCGATAGCCTGGCCTTCACGCAGCTTGAAGGTCGCGATCGCCATGCGCGAATGCGTGACGATCGGCTTCTGGCCGGCGATCAAGGCAAGGTCGTTCGCCGCAAGTTCAACCTTCTTGCGGTCGTTGACGGCTTCGCCGACGCCCATGTTGAGCACGACCTTATCGAGGGCCGGCACCTGCATCGGGTTGGTCAAGCCAAACTGCTCGACCAGCTTACCGCGGATTTCCTTATCGAACTGCGTGCGAAGACGCGGAACGTATGCGGTCTCAGCCATCGATCTCTGCTCCCGAACGCTTGGCGACACGCACCTTGGTGCCGTCGGCCTGAATCTTGAAACCAACGCGGGTCGCCTTGCCGTCCTTGCCGACAACAGCAATGTTGGACAGGTGGATCGGCGACTCTTTCGTGATGATGCCGCCTTCCTGGGCCTGCGTCTGCTTCTGGTGGCGCTTCACGAGATTGACGCCACGCACAAGCGCGCGGCTCTCGGTCGGACGCACCTCGAACACTTCGCCGGTCCGGCCCTTGTCACGGCCCGACAGCACGATGACCTTGTCACCCTTGCGAATCTTGGCAGCCATTACAGCACCTCCGGCGCAAGCGAGATGATCTTCATGTGGTTCTTGGCGCGAAGCTCGCGCGGCACCGGTCCGAAAATACGCGTTCCGATTGGCTCGGACTGGTTGTTGATCAACACAGCCGCGTTGCGATCGAAACGGATAACGGAACCATCGGCGCGGCGAATATCTTTGCTCACGCGAACGACGACGGCTTTCATGACGTCGCCCTTCTTCACCTTCCCGCGTGGGATGGCTTCCTTGATGGAAACGACAATAATATCACCCACAGTCGCGTACCGGCGCTTGGAACCTCCAAGAACCTTGATGCACATGACACGGCGCGCGCCGGAATTATCGGCCACGTCGAGGTTGGTCTGCATCTGAATCATTGATGCACCTCGTCCTCTTTCTGTGCGCTATTTGCGCTTATGCTGTTTTCTTTGCGTCGCTCTGGACAACCGTCCAGCGCTTCAACTTCGAGAGTGGTTTGCTTTCTTCGATCCAAACCGTGTCGCCCGGCTTGAACTGATTGTTCTCGTCGTGCGCATGGTAGTTTTTGGACCGGCGAATCGTCTTCTTGTAGATCGGATGGGTAAAGCGACGGTCAACACGCACGACAACAGTCTTGTCCTGCTTGTCGCTGACGACGACGCCCTGGAGAGTACGCTTCGGCATCTTTCGCCCCTTACTTCTTGGTCTGCGCGGCGCGTTTCTGCGCAGCGACGGTCTTGATGCGTGCGATATCGCGGCGAGCCTCACGCAGACGCGAGGTGTTCTCGAGCTGCCCGGTGGCGCGCTGGAAGCGCAGGTTAAAGCGCTCCTTCTTCAGATTAAGGACGGCTTCGTCCATCTGATCGGGGCTCATTGCGCGGATATCTTCGACTTTCAAATCAGCCATCTTTCTTACTCCGCGATACGCGCGACGAAGCGCGTCTTGATCGGAAGCTTGGCGGCCGCCAGTGTCAGCGCTTCACGCGCCGTCTGGTCGGTGACACCGTCGATCTCGAACAGGATGCGGCCGGGCTTCACCCGCGCCACCCACAATTCCGGCGCGCCCTTGCCGGAGCCCATTCGGACTTCGGCAGGCTTCTTCGACACCGGCAGATCCGGGAATATACGGATCCAGACGCGGCCGGCGCGCTTCATGTGACGGGTCAGCGCACGGCGAGCGGCTTCGATCTGACGCGCTGTGATGCGCTCTGGCGCCATCGCCTTCAGGCCGAACTGGCCGAAAGACAACGTCGCGCCCGACGAGGCGACGCCGTGGATACGGCCCTTATGCGCCTTGCGGAACTTTGTCTTCTTTGGTTGCATCATGGCTTACGCCCTCAAACCTTCTCGTAAAAATCTATCAGGCTGCGTCGCGACGCGGACGTCCGCTGTCGCCTTCAGCCATCCGCTTTTCCTGGGCCATCGGATCATGCTCAAGGATTTCGCCCTTGAAGATCCAGACCTTGACGCCGCAGGTGCCGAACGTGGTGAACGCCGTTCCCACACCGTAATCGATGTCGGCGCGCAGCGTATGCAGCGGCACGCGGCCTTCACGATACCATTCCATGCGCGCGATTTCCGCGCCGCCCAGACGGCCCGAGCAATTGATACGAATGCCCTCAGCACCGAGACGCATCGCCGACTGTACGGCGCGCTTCATGGCGCGGCGGAAAGCGACGCGGCGTTCAAGCTGCTGCGCGATTGATTCAGCCACCAGGGTCGCATCGAGCTCCGGCTTGCGGATTTCGATGATGTTGATCACCACATCGGAGTCGGTGATCTCGGCAACCTTCTTGCGAAGCTTGTCGATGTCCGCGCCCTTCTTGCCGATCACAACGCCCGGACGAGCCGAGTGGATCGACACGCGGCACTTCTTGTGCGGACGCTCGATCACGATGCGAGCAACCGCCGCCTGCTTAAGTTCCTTCATCAGCATGGCGCGGATGCGAATGTCCTCGTGGAGGAGCTTCGCATACTCGTTCTTGCCGGCGAACCAACGGGAATCCCATGTCCGGTTAATGCCCAGACGCAGCCCGATTGGATTGATTTTCTGACCCATCGTTCTCTCCCGCCCTTAGGCGCCAGCCTCGGCCTCGACCTGACGAACAACAATCGTCAGCTGCGAGAACGGCTTAAAAACACGACCCGAACGGCCACGGCCACGCGGTGCGAAACGCTTCATTACAATACCGTTGCCGACATGGGCCTCGGCGACGACCAGGGCGTCGACATCAAGGTCATGATTATTCTCGGCGTTCGCAATCGCGGACTCCAGGCACTTCTTGACGTCGCCTGCGATCCGCTTGCGCGAAAACTGCAGGTCGGCCAGCGCCGCCGAAGCCTTACGGCCGCGGATCAGCTGCGCCACAAGGTTCAGCTTCTGAGGGCTGACCCGAAGCATGCGGGCGACGGCCTTTGCCTCGTTATCCGGGAGAACCCGTTCGCGCTTTGGTTTGCTCATGACTTAGTCCTCAAGCCTTCTTGGCTTTCTTGTCGCCCGAATGGCCATGGAAGGTTCGTGTCGGCGAAAACTCGCCGAACTTGTGACCAACCATTTCCTCGTTCACGGCGACCGGAACGTGCTTTTGACCGTTGTAGACGCCGAAGGTGAGCCCCACGAACTGCGGGAGGATCGTCGAGCGGCGGCTCCAGATCTTGATAACGTCGTGACGGCCGGACGCGCGTGCGGTATCTGCCTTCTTGAGCAGAGAACCTTCGACGAACGGGCCTTTCCAGACTGAACGAACCATGTCCGGCGATCCTTACTTCTTCCGCTTGTGGCGGCTGATGAGAATGAATTTGTTGGTCGACTTGTTCGAACGCGTCTTCTTGCCCTTGGTCGGCTTGCCCCACGGAGTAACCGGGTGACGGCCGCCCGAGGTGCGGCCTTCGCCGCCGCCGTGCGGGTGATCGACGGGGTTCATGACGACGCCGCGGTTATGCGGACGACGGCCCATCCAACGCTTACGACCGGCCTTGCCGATCGAGATGTTCATGTGATCCGGGTTCGACACCGCACCGATGGTGCCGGTGCAACGACCGTGAACCAAACGCTGCTCGCCGGAATTCAGACGAACGATCACGAAGTCATGGTCGCGGCCAACGATCTGAGCGTAGGTACCGGCCGAACGGGCGATCTGACCGCCCTTCCCGATCTTCAGCTCGACGTTGTGCACGATGGTGCCGACCGGCATGTTGCCGAGCGGCATGACGTTGCCCGGCTTCACGTCGACATAGTTGCCGGCAATCACGGTATCACCGACGGCCAGACGCTGCGGTGCCAGGATATAAGCCTGCTCACCATCGGCGTACTTGATCAGCGCGATGAACGCGGTGCGGTTCGGATCGTATTCCAGCCGCTCGACCTTCGCCGGCACATCAAACTTGGTGCGCTTGAAGTCGACGATGCGATAGGTCTTCTTGTGGCCACCGCCACGGAAGCGCACGGTGATACGACCGGTGTTGCCACGGCCGCCCGACGAATGCTTGCCCTCGGTCAACGCCTTGACCGGCTTGCCCTTGTAGAGAGCCGAACGATCGACCATCACCAGCTGGCGCTGGCCTGGCGTCGTGGGGTTGAATGTTTTCAATGCCATCGTCGTTGAACCTTACAGGCCGGTGGTCACGTCGATGCGGTGACCCTCTTCGAGAGTCACGACAGCGCGCTTGATATCCGACTGAGAACCGAACTGGCCGCGAAAGACCTTCGTCTTGCCCTTGCGAACCAGCGTGTTGACGCTCTTCACCTTGACGTCGAACAGCTTCTCAATCGCGTCCTTGATCTGCGGCTTGGTCGCCTTGCGCCGCTACCTTGAACACAACCTTGTTGTGCTCGGAGGCAACAGTCGCCTTTTCGGTGATGACCGGCGCAACGATGATGTCGTAGTGACGCGCATCCATAGTCTTCATTTGAAGCGCGCCTCCAACGCATCCAGTGCGGCCTTAGTCAGAACAAGCTTCTGACGGCGCAGAATGTCATAGACGTTGATGCCCTGGATCGGCAGCACGTCGATGTGCGGAATGTTGCGCGCAGCCATCGCGAAACCGGCGTTCACCTCGGCACCGTCGATGATGAGCGCACTGGTGAGACCGAGGCTCGAGAAGTGACCGATCAGCGCCTTGGTCTTGGCATCCTTCATCTCGGCATTCTCGATGACGATCAAACCGCCATCCTTGGCCTTCGCCGACAGAGCGTGACGCAGCGCGAGCGCGCGGACCTTCTTCGGCAAGTCATGAGCATGGCTGCGCACAACTGGTCCGAATGCACGGCCACCGCCGCGGAACTGCGGAACACGAGCAGAGCCGTGACGCGCACCGCCGGTGCCCTTCTGCTTGTACATCTTCTTGCCGGTACGCCAGACTTCCGCACGACCCTTGGTCTTGTGCGTACCTGCCTGTCGCTTGGCGAGCTGCCAATTGACGCAACGCTGAATGATATCCTTGCGCGGCTCGAGACCGAAGATCTCGTCCGAAAGCTGAATCGACCCAGCCGACTTGCCTTCAAGGGTTGTGACGCTGCAATTCCATCACGCGCCCTCCTGCTCAGCCGGCGCTTCTACTGCCGGAGCTGCCTGATCATTCGCGCCAACAAGCTTGAACTTGCCTGGCTTCACTGCTTCCTTCGGCAGCGGCTTCTTCACTGCATCGCGCACGGTGATCCAGCCGCCCTTGGAGCCGGGAACGGCGCCTTCGACGAGCAGCAGGCCGCGTTCCACATCCGTCTGCACGACGCGCAGGTTCAGCGTGGTGATGCGATCGACGCCCATGTGACCGGGCATCTTCTTGTTCTTGAAGGTCTTGCCGGGGTCCTGACGGCCACCGGTCGAACCGATCGAACGATGCGAAACCGACACACCGTGCGTGGCACGCAGACCGCCGAAGTTCCAGCGCTTCATACCGCCGGCGAAACCCTTACCGACCGAGGTGCCCGTCACGTCGACGAACTGGCCGACGACGAAGTGGTCAGCCAGGATCTCGGCGCCAACCGGAATCAGCGCGTCTTCAGTGACGCGGAATTCCGCAAGCTTGCGCTTCGGCTCCACCTTGGCGACCGCGAACTGACCGCGTTCGGCCTTCGGCATGTAAACGCTCTTGCGCGAGCCCGAACCGAGCTGCAGAGCGACATAACCATTCTTCTCGGTCGTGCGATGGCCAACAACCTGGCAATTGCCCAACTTGAGCACGGTCACTGGAATATGTTCACCGGTCTCCGTAAAGACCCGTGTCATCCCGACCTTTTGTGCGATCACTCCGGAGCGCATCGGCGTGCTTCCTGTCTTTCTGTCCGCGATTGCGAACTTATAAAATCTTAGAGCTTGATCTCGACGTCGACACCGGCGGCCAGGTCGAGCTTCATCAAAGCATCGACTGTCTGCGGGGTCGGATCGACGATATCGAGAAGACGCTTGTGAGTGCGCATCTCGAACTGCTCGCGGCTCTTCTTGTCGACGTGCGGCGAACGGTTGACGGTGAACTTCTCGATGCGGGTAGGCAGCGGAATGGGTCCGCGAACCTGCGCACCGGTGCGCTTTGCCGTGTTCACGATCTCGCGGGTCGACGTATCGAGAATTCGATGGTCGAACGCCTTGAGACGAATGCGAATATTCTGGCCGTTCATTGCCGTTGTCTTTCTTATCCGTCACGACCGGTCAGCCCGGCCATCCACGTTTACTCAGAAGGTCGTGAATGCCCGGCTTTGAAGCCGGGCATGACGACGGATCGTTTTTTACTCAATGATGCTTGCGACGACGCCTGCACCGACGGTGCGGCCGCCTTCACGGATAGCGAAGCGGAGCTTCTCTTCCATCGCGATCGGCACAATCAGGTGCACTTCCATCGCAATGTTGTCGCCCGGCATCACCATCTCGGTGCCTTCTGGCAGGTGAACCACGCCCGTCACGTCTGTCGTGCGGAAGTAGAACTGCGGACGATAGTTGGTGAAGAACGGGGTGTGACGACCGCCCTCTTCCTTGGTGAGGATGTAAGCCTCAGCCTTGAACTTGGTGTGTGGCTTGACCGAACCTGGCTTGCAGAGAACCTGGCCGCGCTCGACTTCTTCGCGCTTGGTGCCGCGGAGAAGAGCACCGATGTTGTCGCCAGCCTGGCCCTGATCGAGCAGCTTGCGGAACATTTCGACGCCGGTCACGATGGTCTTCTGGGTGTCCTTCAGACCAACGATTTCGATTTCTTCGCCGACCTTGACGATGCCGCGCTCGACACGGCCAGTGACGACGGTGCCACGGCCCGAGATCGAGAACACGTCTTCGACCGGCATCAGGAACGGCAGATCAATCGGACGCTCCGGCTGCGGGATGTAGGCGTCAACGGCCTTCATCAGCTCCAGAACGGCGTCGTGGCCGAGCTTCGGATCCGAGTTCTCAAGAGCGGCCAGAGCCGAACCCTTGATGATCGGAATATCGTCGCCTGGGAAGTTGTACTTCGAAAGCAATTCACGGACTTCCATCTCGACCAGTTCGAGAAGTTCCGGATCGTCGACCATGTCGCACTTGTTCATGAACACGACGAGCGCAGGAACGCCGACCTGACGGGCCAGCAGGATGTGCTCGCGGGTCTGCGGCATCGGGCCGTCAGCTGCGGACACAACCAGGATCGCGCCGTCCATCTGGGCTGCGCCGGTGATCATGTTCTTCACGTAGTCGGCGTGGCCTGGGCAATCGACGTGCGCGTAGTGGCGGTTCGCGGTCTCGTACTCGACGTGAGCGGTCGAGATGGTGATGCCGCGCGCCTTCTCTTCTGGCGCCTTGTCGATCTGATCATAAGCCGTGAACGTAGCACCACCACTTTCGGCGAGAATCTTCGTAATCGCTGCGGTCAGCGATGTCTTGCCGTGGTCGACGTGACCGATGGTGCCGATGTTACAGTGCGGTTTATTACGTTCAAATTTCGCTTTAGCCATGACGTTCTCCGTTCAACTTTGACTTGCGTCAAAGAAATCAAGCAAACTTTTTCTGGACTTCTGCCGACACGTTAGCCGGTGCTTCAGCGTAGTGATCGAACTGCATCGAGAAGGTCGCGCGACCCTGGCTCATCGAGCGCAGATTGTTCACGTAACCGAACATGTTCATGAGCGGCACCATCGCGTTGATGACGTTGGCGTTACCGCGCATGTCCTGGCCCTGAATCTGGCCACGACGTGAGTTCAGATCACCGATCACAGAACCGGTGTAATCTTCTGGTGTCACGACCTCGACCTTCATGATTGGCTCGAGGAGGACTGACTTGCCCTTCTGCAAGGCATCACGGAAAGCAGCGCGCGACGCGATTTCGAAGGCCAACGCCGACGAGTTGACGTCATGGTAGGCGCCGTCCACGAGCTGGACCTGGATGTCCACCACAGGGAAGCCAGCGACAACGCCCGAAGTCAGCACGCTGTTGAGGCCCTTTTCGACACCCGGGATGTATTCCTTCGGCACCGAACCACCGACGACCTTCGATTCGAACACGAAGCCCGAACCCGGCTCGCCCGGCTCGACGATGAACTTCACGCGCGCGAACTGGCCGGTACCGCCGGTCTGCTTCTTGTGCGTGTAATCGACTTCCACGCGCTTGGTCATCTTCTCGCGGAACGCAACCTGCGGCGCGCCGATGTTCGCATCGACCTTGTAGGTGCGCCTCAGAATGTCGACCTTAATGTCGAGATGGAGTTCGCCCATGCCCTTGAGAATAGTCTGGCCTGACTCGTGATCGGTCGATACGCGGAAAGAAGGATCTTCCGCGGCAAGCTTCGCCAAAGCGACGCCCAGCTTTTCCTGATCGGCCTTCGACTTCGGCTCGATCGCGATTTCGATGACCGGCTCCGGGAATTCCATCTTTTCGAGGATGACCGGATGATCGGGATCGCACAGCGTATCGCCGGTGCGAGTTTCCTTCAAACCAGCAAGTGCCACGATGTCGCCAGCGAAGGCTTCCTTGATGTCTTCGCGATTGTTCGCATGCATCAACAACATACGGCCGATGCGCTCTTTGCGCTCTTTGGTCGAGTTGATCGCGCCGGTGCCGCTGGTCAGCGTGCCCGAATAGATGCGGCAGAAGGTGATGGTGCCGACGAACGGATCGTCCATGATCTTGAAGGCGAGCAGCGACATCGGCGCGTCGTCCTTCGGCTCGCGGATGATCTCGTTGCCGTCTTCGTCCATGCCCTTGATCGCGGGAACGTCGAGCGGCGACGGCAGGTAATCGACCACTGCGTCGAGCAAAGGCTGCACGCCCTTGTTCTTGAAGGCCGAGCCACACAACACGGGATAGAAAGCGCTGGTCAGAACCGCCTTGCGGATCATACGCTTCAAGGTCGCCTCGTCGGGCTCCTTGCCATCGAGATAAGCAGCAAGAACGTCGTCGTCGAGTTCGACGGCGGCTTCCAGCATCTTCTCGCGGTATTCCTTGGCCTTGTCGACGAGGTCGGCCGGAATATCAACGGTCTCGAACTTGGCGCCGAGCGCTTCGTTGTTCCAAGTATAGGCCTTCATGGTCACCAGATCGACCATGCCGACGAAGTTGCTTTCTTCGCCGATCGGAAGCTGGATCGCGATTGGCTTTGCGCCGAGACGCTTCACGATGTCATCGAGGCACTTGTAGAAGTCAGCGCCGGTCTTATCCATCTTGTTAGCGAAAACGATGCGCGGAACCCTGTACTTGTCGCCCTGACGCCAGACGGTTTCGGTCTGCGGCTCAACGCCCTGGTTGCCGTCGAGAACGACAACGGCGCCGTCGAGCACGCGCAGCGAACGCTCGACTTCGATGGTGAAGTCGACGTGGCCGGGGGTGTCGATGATGTTCAGACGCTTGCCGTTCCAGTACGCGGTGGTCGCAGCCGACGTAATGGTGATGCCGCGCTCCTGCTCCTGCTCCATCCAGTCCATCGTCGCGGCACCTTCGTGCACTTCGCCGATTTTGTGGCTCTTGCCGGTATAATAAAGGATGCGCTCGGTGGTCGTGGTCTTGCCGGCGTCAATATGCGCCATGATACCGAAATTACGGTAATCAGCGATGGGATGTTGGCGCGCCATGGGGTTCGTTCCTTATGTCCGGTTCAGTTCGCCGTTACCAGCGATAGTGCGAGAAGGCACGATTGGCTTCCGCCATCTTGTGCACGTCTTCGCGCTTCTTGACCGCGTTCCCCCGGTTGTTCGATGCATCGAGCAGCTCCGCGGAGAGACGCTCGGTCATTGTCTTTTCATTGCGGCCACGCGCAGCCGTGATGATCCAGCGGATCCCCAGCGCCTGGCGGCGGACCGTACGAACCTCGACCGGCACCTGATACGTAGCACCACCGACGCGGCGCGAACGCACTTCGATGGTTGGCATCACGTTATCCAGCGCCTGCTCGAACACCGTGATCGGGCTCTGCTTGGTCTTGGCTTCAATGGTAGTAAGCGCGCCATAGACGATGTTTTCGGCGGCAGACTTCTTGCCGTCGTACATGATCGAATTCATGAACTTCGTAATGACAACACTCCCGAACTTCGGATCCGGGTTAACTTCACGCTTTTCAGCTGAATGGCGACGAGACATCGATGATCCCCGATTACTTCGGACGCTTCGCGCCGTACTTCGAACGACGCTGCTTACGGTTCTTGACGCCCTGCGTATCGAGAACGCCGCGGAGAATGTGGTAACGAACGCCGGGCAAATCCTTGACGCGGCCGCCGCGGATCATGACCACCGAGTGCTCTTGAAGGTTATGGCCTTCACCCGGAATGTAGCCGATGACCTCGAAACCGTTGGTCAGACGCACCTTGGCAACCTTACGAAGCGCCGAGTTCGGCTTCTTCGGAGTGGTCGTATAGACGCGAGTGCAAACACCACGCTTCTGCGGCGACTGCTGCAGAGCAGGAACCTTCTTGCGCGATTTCTGCGCTTCGCGTGGCTTTGCGATCAGCTGGTTGATCGTCGGCATCGTTCGCCTTCACCCTTGTTCGCGCGAAACCTCATCGGTTCCGCAAATTCGTTAGGAGCAACCGCCCCACTCGCTTCACGTCGACCCATCGACCTCATCTCGCGAGCTACAGCCACGCAAAACGAAATCGCGCCACCCATTCATCACTGAACGGAAAGCGCTGGACGCCACAGAGGACCACGGCTCGCCTGCCAGGTTTTCACCTGAGACAGACCGGGGTCATGCATCCGAGACTGACCCCTTGAGCCTTTGCTCTTGAGACCAATAATGTCCTGGCATTGCCTGGCTAGTGCCGACAGCGTCTGAGCGACATTCGTCGAGGTTGGTGCCGTTTCATCCTGACAAAGAGCCGAGGGCTGAAATGGTGGTCCGTTCCGACGTGAAGAAGCTCACCGCCTGTCGTGAAGTGGCCGGGTTGTATAATCCACGCCGCACTAAGTCAAGACTAAACGACATTGCAAAAACACAAGCGGCAGAGCCACTTCTGACACTCTCCGCGTGACGGCCGCAACGCTTTTTGCGTCGCACGGTCGAATTGTCACCAAGACGTCGCGACTCGATTCTAAACGGTTCGTTGAGACCGAATGGAGGAGCGCAGTCGCGACCAGGCGACGCGCGCCAACCGCCCTCACGGACCACCCGATGGAACTGCAAGCCTTCCATCAAAAATATTCTACAATACAATCAATATCTTATATCGAAATCTGAATTTGACTTCTATCCGGAGCGGCCAGGGCTCCCGCGGAGCGACATCAAGTTCTCTTGCGACAAAACCTCTGATGCAGCGCGCCAACGACGCGATTGGTCCCAACCGCCATGCGAATCCCCGCCAACGGCAGCGCCAGACGAGTCGCCCATTGGCCGACAATGGAGGCCGCGAGCACGAACACCAACGATGGACCGACGACGAGGCTGGTAAAGCAGTGGATCAAGACCTCAGGCAGAATGGACGGCAGCTTCAGGGACAATCTTGCTCTCAAAGGGACAAGCGTGTGCGGGCCGCAAATAGCGATCCCCTCACCTTTGCCGCGGTCAACGAATGATGTTCAAAAACGCCTGCGGCTTCTGATCCCTGGCTCCGCCGCTAGCAAGCTGGCGGAAAGCATCAGGGTCTATTGCGACGGCGCGAGCCGCCGCTTCGCCGGCAGCAGCGACATCGCACGCAACCGGTCTCGCAATGTTCGCAGTTTCTCGTAGCCCAACTGGCGGGCCGCTTCCAATGCGAACACCAGCGACCGTCGCGAACCAACGTCCACCACGAGATCGACCATCGTCTTCCGGCCGGTCCAGAGCTGCGCCATAAAGCTGCTCTCCGCCGAACAGGAATTGATCACCTGCACTTCGGTTGAGCCGAAGAGTTGTTCAGGCAACTTGTCGATCAGCAAAGACCCCGGCGAGTATTTGGCGAATTCGGAATCGAATGCGGTCTTCCACGTGTAAGCCATGGTCCCGCAATACATCACGACCTGCGCCGCGATCGGCCGGTCGTCGAGACGCAACAATGCCACCGATGCATTTCCGTCGTCCGCAAGACTGCCGATCAGCCGGCGCGTGAACTGCGCATCATGATCGTTGCAAAGGATCGCGGTTCCCTCCGCGCCTTTCCAGCTTCGCTGCTCGAGATCGAGGAAGTGCTCGAACGCGGCGCGCGCACTGGCGCTATTGCGCTCATTGACGACTTCCAGCCGGCCGAGCGCGGACAGCCTGTTCCAGTCCTGCCGCAGCTTTTTGCGCGTCGAACCTGAATTCTTCACGCCGCGTTCGCGTGACACGAACGGACGCGCGCTTTCGGTCAGCATCAAATGCGCGTGATGCTTCTCGGCGATTGTCTTTTGAATTTCTGCGTAAGCTTGCGACTCCGCATCCATCTCCCTGAGATTGATCACGTTGGGGAGCGCGGGATTGTCACGGATCGCAGTGAAGAACGCGGGGATCACCTCGCTGACGAAAGCGGGATCGATCACAGGCGTTGAAAGAAACGCGTAATTGTAGGGACGAGCTTCCAGCAGGGCCGGCCACAACATCATGAGGCTGCGCTGCTGCAAGGCCCACATGCCTACGAGCCGGGCAGGCTCAACGCCCTCCTCCCACGCCAGCAGGACATGTACCACGGCGAACATCGTGTCGAACGCGGCCTTGAGCGCGACCGGATTCATGAACGCATTGCCGGGCGCCCGCGCGATGAGATCATCCCACTGCGCCTTAAATTCCTTATCCGGCGATGCGATCGTAACCGAAATCATGAGAAGGGCCCGCGACGCCTTGTAAGAACACAGAACTATCGCCGTCGGATTGCGGTACCGTTAAGGCAATGCGACGCGCAAAAAAATCGCGTCGCAGGCATTAATGCTTTGGCCGAGCGGCGCAGGCAAGAAGCAACCATTTAAAGCGTTAATAGAAGCGTTTTCGCAGTATTAACCTCACCAACGATTTACCTTGTTTCATTCAAGCTTTAGTCGAGTTTGCGGTCGCAATGGTACGCTGTTGAAAAAGAGGCGTTTCATGCGACAGACGGATATTGCAATCGTTGGCGGCGGATTGGCCGGATCGACGGCTGCGGCCATGCTTGGCCGCGCAGGCATCTCCGCGATCCTGATCGACCCCCACACAGTCTACCCTCCCGATTTTCGCTGCGAGAAACTCGACAGCCATCAGGTCGGCATTCTGCGCAAGACAGGTTTGGCCGAACCCGTGCTGCGTGCAGCAACGCTCGACAACAGTGTATGGGTTGCGCGTCTCGGCCGCCTGCTCGACAAGCATCGCCCCAGCGACCAGAACGGAATTTTCTACGACACCCTCGTCAACACGATGCGCGGTGAAATTCCCGGCAGCGTCGAATTCATCGAAGCCAAGGTTACGGGCATCAAGACCAGCACCGAGCGGCAGACGCTCACGCTGTCGAACGGCGAAGAAATCATTGCGCGGCTGGTTGTGCTGGCGAACGGGTTGAACATCGGCTTGCGTCATTCGCTTGGAATCGAGCGCGAAATCACCAGCCCATGCCATTCCATCACTGTCGGATTCAATCTCGCGCCGGCCGGCCGTGACAAGTTCGAATTCCCGGCACTGACCTACTTCACTGAAAATTCGGCCGCGCAGATGTCATATCTGACGCTGTTTCCGATCGGCTCGGTCATGCGTGCCAACCTGATGGTCTACCGCACCATGGAAGATCCATGGCTGCGACGCATGCGCCGGACACCTGAGGACGCGCTGCGCGAGATCATGCCGCATCTGCAGGCGCTGACCGGCGACTTCAAAGTCGAAGGCGATATCAAGATTCGTCCAGCGGATCTCTACATCACCAAGGGACATCGGCAGGCCGGCGTCGTCCTGGTCGGAGACGCATTTGCAACGTCCTGCCCCGCGGCTGGCACCGGCACCGGCAAGGTGTTCACGGACGTGGAACGGCTGTGCAACGCCTACATTCCCGCATGGCTCGCCACGCCCGGCATGGGCCTGCTCAAGGTTTCGCAGTTCTACGACGATCGTGAAAAGCAGGCCTGCGACGAGGAATTCGACGCGCGAAGCCTACAATCTGCGCTCCATGTCGATCGACACCGGACTGTCATGGCATGCTCGCCGCTGGGCACGCTTTGCCGTACGTCTCGGTGTCGGCATGTTGCGCAGCCTGCGCGGGACAATGGCGGTCAGACGAACGGCACAGCCGTAACGGCGCCGTTCGGCTTATTCGTCGTCATCATCGTCTTCGTCATCGTCGTCGTCCGCCTTTTCCGGCTCGTGCGACTTGTGAAGCTGATCATCCCACAGCTTGCGATACATGCCGTTGGCGGCGAGCAGCTCGGCATGCGAGCCGCGCTCGGTGGCCTTGCCGCCGCTGATCACAATGATTTCGTCCATATCGACCACCGACGTCAGCCGATGAGTCGAGAAGATCATGGTGCGGCCTTCGGCGACCTTGAACAGCGTGCGATTGATCGCCGCTTCCGTGGTCTGGTCGAGCGCTGAGGTCGCCTCGTCGAGCAACAACACCGACGGATTGCGCACGATGGCACGCGCGATCGCGATACGCTGGCGCTGCCCGCCTGACAGTGTGTCGCCGCGCTCGCCGACCACCGTGTTGTACTTCTGCGGCAGCGTCATGATGTAACTATGGATCTCGGCCTTCTTGGCGGCTTCCACGACCTCGGCATCAGTCGCGCCTTCCTTGCCGAGCCGGATGTTTTCGCGGATCGACATGTTGAACAGCATGTTTTCCTGGAACACGACAGCCATGCCCTTGCGCAGGGAATCGCGCGTCACCTTGCGGATATCGACGCCGTCGATCGTCACCCGCCCCTCGTTCGGCGTGTAGAGACGAAGGATCAGGTTGAGCAGCGTGCTTTTGCCTGAACCGCTCGGCCCGACAATCGCGATCTTCCTGCCGACGCCGAGCTTGAGCGAGAGTCCGTCAAGAACCGAGGCGTCGCTGCCTTCATACTTGAAGACCACACGATCGAAGGTGATGTCGTTGGTGATGCGCGGAAGGTCCGGCGCTCCGGCTCTGTCGGCGCCGCGTGTCGGCTCGTCGAGCAATTCTTCCATGTGCCGCACGGCGGCAGATGCCTGAATGGCCACCGGAATGAAATGCATGAGATGCGCGATGTTGTAGGAAATTTCCCAAAACGCGCTCTCGAAGGTCACGAACGTGCCGACGGTGATCTTGCCGATGGTCGCGAGATACGCGCCGATCGCCAGCACGACCAGATGCAGCAGCAGTACGGACACCGTGACCGTCCGCTCTACCATGGTCGAGAGAAAGGTCGCTTCCGCCATCGCGTGGCGTGCTGCCCTGTTGCGGAATGAGAACCAACCGAACGCCTTGCGTTGCAGGCCGAAGGCTTTCACCACCATCTGCGCCGCGACGTTTTCCTGCACGACGCCCAGGATGGCGGCCTCGTTGACCTTCTGGTCGTAATTCGCCTGCACGGCTTTCGGCGTCAGAATGCGAGGACCGATCAGGGTGATCGGGAAAACCAGCAGCGCCACCACGGCCAGTTGCCAGTTCAACCAGATCATCAGGCCGATGCCGGCGATCAGTTCGAGGAAAGGCAGCGCCGCGCTGTTGGCGAAGTGCTTGACCGAGGATTCATAGCCGGCCATGTCCACGGAAAATCGCGACAGGATCTCACCGCGCTTGGCACGTCCAAAATAGGCCGCCGGCAGGTTTTGCACGTGATCGAACAGCCGCGTGCGAACGTCCGCGATCACCGATGCCGACAGCCGCGCGTCCCAGCGCTCGTACCAGACGGCGACAATGGATGTGATGATACCGGCAGCTGCAAGCACCGACAGGATCACGTAGAGCGCCTGGAAATCTTCCTCACCGAGCGCGTCGTCGATCAGATATTTCAGGCTAAGCGGCATGATGACGTTGAACAACGTCTCGATGAAAAGACCGATGCCGACGAAGGCGCACCACATTCTGTAGTTGCGCAGATGCGGTTTGGTGAACCGCCAGACAGTCGCAAACGCCCCTGCTGCCTCGCTTGCGGTAAAGGCGACAAGATCCTCGTCGTCGTCATCATCATCCAGATCGTCGATGTCAGGCGGCGCAGGCAGCTCGCCCTGGACAGCGGCCAGATGAGCTTCTTCTTCGTCGAGCGGCTTACCCGTCACGGCTTTGTCATTCTTGGAAAGTGGCGGATTGGTCGGCATGAAGGAACCATCGCTAGTGCGGTGGATCTGACGTTCGTATCAGAATTAACCGCGAATCCATTATACGAACGTCAGATCAAAAACCGCACTAGATTCATATTTTTGCTAGTGTCCCTTAGGTTCTGACATTCGTAAACGAGCTAGCCGCAAAATAAACGAATGTCAGAACCGGGACACTAGTACGGCCAGGACAGCCGCTGAAAATGACTGCGATGGCCGTAAACGCCCCCGCCCCCAGAATGCAGCCAGCAAAGTCGAGTTCATCAATAGCTGACCACGCCGTCACTATAACGGGGCCCGACCCTTTCGCCAAACCGCTTGCAACGCAGCGGTTCGCGCGCGGTTAGTCGTCGTCATTGACCTTGTCAAAGAACGAATAGCGCAGGCTGTCGGCGTCCGCGTACCAGTCTCCCGGCCCCTTTTTCGCGGCGAGCGTCGCTTCCCAGACTGCGTCCGTGGTGTCACGACGATGCATGGACAGATCGAAGCCATTGCCGAAGAACAACTCAGACCACTCCCACCAGGTGCCGAGCTTCTTCACCCCGCGCAGCAGGTCGTAGCGATCGATCAAGCCCGGCGCCATGTCGCTGGTGACTGAACCGAACACGAAGCCGCTCTTCACCACGCGGTTGAGCTCGCGCACTGCGCGCACCACCTGCTTCGGAGCGACGTGGCAGAGGCTGGTCTCGAACACGAAGTCGAACTCGCCGTTCTTGAACGGCAGCTTCGTCACCGATCCGAGCTTGTTGTATTTTTTGAGCGCCTTCGGCGTCTTGGCGTGGATATAGCGATTGTTCTCGACACCCCAGGCATCGATACCGCGTTCGCGTAGCGCACCGACGAGTTCGCCGCTCGCCGAACCCGCGACCAGCAGCTTGTAGCCCTTGGCGCGGTTCCAGACGATCTTGATCAAATTCATCAGATAGTCAGGGTCGGCGAACTGGCTCCAGACCTCGCCATACGGACCGACATTGCGATAGTTCTCGAAATAAGCACGGTCGATCTTGTCGGACGGCACGTTGCCGCCCTCGCCGCGCTCATAGCGCAGCTTGATCATCTGCGTGAGAATGATGTCGGTCGCGGCGTCTGAGGAATCCAGCAAACCATTCAACGTCGAGTTCGAACAGATAGTCGCCGACCACGACAAGGCCGGGATGCTCATGCGGCTCGGGATGATGGTTGGTCATCACATCCCGCGCCGGCAATCCACCGGGGATTGCGTTCACTGACGACAGCCAGCGGTGGATCTTGGCTTCGAGGAAGTGCGAACGCGCGTTGCCGAACGAGGGGGGCAACGACTTCAGCGCCGCATCGATCAGTTCCTTGTCGCTCAAATTGGCGAATGCGAGTGCGTCAGATCCCGGGATCAGCCAGTTCAGCACGCCGTTCCTGCCGACATCGTGGCGAGCGCCTTCCACATACACGCAGCAGCCGCCGAATGCTTCAGACATCCACCACGCGCCGGACACCTTGTCGCCCCAGAATGGTTTATCGAACAGGATCGAGACCCGCAGGTAGTGCGCGGGGCGATCAAAGTACGCGACGTGCTTGACCATCGAATGGCGCAGCAACTCGCCATCCCAGCGCATGGTGGTCAGCCACGAATGCGGCAGGCACATCACGACCAGATCGTGTTCCTTGGTAATCGGCCCTTTGCCGTTCATCATGTTGATGGCATAGCGTCCGGAGTCGGCCTTGCCGACCTTGAGAACGCGATGGTTCAACTGGATGTCGGCGTCGATCTCGCTCTGCAGGCTAGAGATGAGCTGTTCGTTACCATTCTGGATCGAATAGAGGCCGATATAGCCCTCCACGTCCATCACGAAGTTCTTAAGCGCGTTGAGGCCATTGGTGTTGTGCGGCTCGGTCGCGATGTCCGAACGCGCCATCACCTTCAGAAATCGCTTGGCGACCGGGTCCATGACCTCTCGGTCGAGCAATTCCTCGGCACTGATATAGGCCCAGGGATGTTCGTTATCGTGAGCGCCGACGCCTTCATAATATTCGATCGGCGACACCATTTTGGCGCACTGCTTGCGGAAATCCTCGATCGCCTTGGCTGTCTGTGGGCCGTATTTGCGGCGCATGCCGGACACGTCATCAAGCAGCTCACCGTCGAGCTGCACCTGTTCGGCATCCATCGGAATGGTCTGGAGTCCGAAATGCTGGATCAACTCACGCAGAGGATCCGGGCCGGTCATCGAGTAGTCGTAGATCTCGGCCACCCCTGCTTCGTACATCGCCGGTGCGGTGTCGAACTTTTTGGTCAGTACCTTGCCGCCGACGCGATCGGACGCTTCATAAATCGTGACACGGCAAAGCGCCCCAAGCTTCTTCTTGAGATACCACGCACTCATCAGCCCGCCGGGGCCGCCGCCAACAATCGCAAGATCGAGCATTTTGTCCTTCACCCGCCGGTCCCCCGTTCGGGCAAAGACACGGTCTAACTCACATTAAACAAAAGCGTTTTTCATCTGAAGGAAAGATGAACAAACCGGGATTTGGCAGCGAAAGATGTCAAAAATACCGAAAAATCGGCCTTTCCCCGGCTTCATCGCGCGGGTTCCCCGACCTAGGCGGACGCGGGAGGTTTCGACGCCGGAAGTGCCTTTCCCGCGAGCAGGCTGATCAATTCCTGCTGGCGCGACAGACCGGTTTTCGACAGCACCGCCTTGAGTTGGGTTCGCACGGTCTCATTTGAAACACCGAGGGACAGTGCAACGGTCTCGATGGATTGAGCCTCGCCGATCCCGCGCGCAACGCGTGCCTCGGCCGGTGTCAGATCGAACAACCCCTGCAGCACCTGCGCCTTCGGCACGATCGCACGATCCACCGGCGTCACCACCAGCAAGGATGTGGCCCGCATAAACACATCATGCGCAGCACCACACACCGGCAACAGATGCAGGATCAGCGGTGGGTGGCTTTCCGTTGCCGCAACGGGAATTGAATTCACCGCGCCCCGGCCAACTGCGAGCGTGCGGCGGCCCAAGGCGTCTGCCAGCAGTGCATCCGCGGCAAGATCGGCCAGACTCAATCGTTCGTGACGGTCTTGAAAGAATGATGGCATCAATTGTTCAAACAGGTCGTTAGCGGCGAGAAGTTTGCCGCCGCGATACAACACGGCGCCCGGCAATCCGAGTGACTGAAGTGCGTTGGCCGTTGCCTTGGCGCGCTCGATGCCGAGCCGCGACGACAGCAGAGCGGCGCGCACAAGATGCGGACGCAACAGATCGAACTGCTTCACCGTTGCGGCCGGGACCGGTCCCTTGTTGTAGGCGCGCTCGAAAGAGAAAACGATCGAGTCTCCCGACGGCGTGTCCAGCATCGTTCCCGTCGCCCAGCCCAAACCACGCTTCCGATAAAAATCGCGATATACCGGATCGTTATCCAGTTCCTGGTCCGTGAAGAAATCATGGTCACTTACGAAGCCGGGATAGTTTGCTGCCGCGAGCCGCGCGGGACGTATGTTTATCTCCGCCCAACCATCGCGCACGAACTCATCGAAGATGGGTTTGAGGTCTGGCGATGCGATCCCGATGACGTGACTCGCGTTGGACGTGAACAAAAGTCCGCCCGCACCGTCGGCGGCAACAGACATCTCGCTGAGAACATTCGGCCACTTCTCGGGCACGACCGCCGCTTCATAAATGCGATCTGCCAGCGCGTCATCGAACAAGTTCGTCACGGGCCGCCACCCTGGAACGTCTTCGAAGGTTTCACTTAATTTAATCCAGGTTGCAGAACAGCTACAATAACGCTTCCAAGTTGATCAGCCTGGAACCGGGCTCGCCGTGCACTCCATAAAAAAACAGGCCAGCTTGCGCCGACCTGCCGGAGGTGTTTCCGCCAATCCAAGCCACGAACACCAAAATGATCGCCGCGAGACGATAGTGCCCTATGACCTCATACTATCGCTTGAGTTTTAATGGCCTGCCCCAATGCGTCCGGAAATATTACCAGGTCAAACAATACCTCCATCATACAAAAGACGTGAAAAAGTCACATCCCCCATATGGGTGATGATGCAGCGCACGCGCTCACTGCGACAACTTGTCCACTTGCCTGCTATTTGGTTGCGAGCCTGGCGATCAGAGCAGCCAGTTCGCTCTGGCGCGATACACCGGCTTTCGAGAAAACACGTTTCAGGACTGACCGAGCGGTTTCCTCGGCGATCCCTAGTCTTTCCGCAGCCTCCTTGGGAGAGATTCCGGAACCGATCAGCGATGCGACCCGCGCTTCGCCGAGGGTCACTCCCAAGACATCCCGGATCAGGGCGGGATCGGCAAAGCCAGACGCAACCGGATCGCTCAAGAGAATTATGGCACGCGCGTTGATCAGAAACTGATTTTCAGAATGTTTGGACTCCGGAAGCGGCAGGACGTGAAGGACCAGCGGCCGTTTCGGTGGCTGGCGATGAACCAGGACCGGCTTCGCGTCCCACACGAGCGTTTCCGGCCTTCCATCCAATGCCTGGCGGATGGCCGCAACGGCGGCCGCACTCGTCTGCGGATTCGCCAGCACGAGTCGATCCTGCATGATGTTAAGTCCATCGCCGAGCAACGCTTCGGATGCCGCGTTGGAGAAAATGATGCGTCCAAGCGAGTTCGAGCGCAAAGACGCCAATGCCGATACGAGCCAGCGCGGTGGCGAGCCCGGCCTGAACGGACTGGGCGTCCATGAGGCGAATGCTGAGCCGCAGCGCACGCTCGACATGCGGCGCCAGCTGTTCAAGGGTCTTTAGTTCTTCATCGGAATATTCAGCCCTGCCGAGCGCGCGCTGGATACTCAATGCGACCTCGATACGCGGGTCCGGCGATACGACCGCGGCTGCAAAATACTTCAGCCCATGCCGCCGCAGCAGATCGCTGTAGAATGGATCAGTCTCCATCTCGACCGGCGAAAGAACATCGCGATCGGTGATGACATCGCGCTTGAGAAAATATCCGCGCTCGCGCGAACGGAGAGCGCGGATATCGCGATTGCTCCAGTGCAACGCGTATTCAGCGCTCACTGGTTCGAGCGAAGGAGATTCGATGACGCCAAAGCTGCCATCGTCTCTTCCATAAATGAGAATGGCCCCGACGTCGTCGAAGCAATCCGCAATGAACTGCAGCGTGGAGGGCCAATGGGATGGATTGGCTGCCGCGATGTAGATCGATTCAATCGCTGCGACGAGACGGCCGTGGTTTTGCAAGTGATCCCCAAGTTCGTGACGAAAGACCAATCGAAGCTACAGAAATAGCATGACGACCTGGCGCCGTGACCTCGGGCAACTACGGGGAACGACGCAGGCATTCCCATTAGGTTTGCCATATCAACAAAAAAGGCCGTCCCGAGGGACGGCCTTTTCAGCATAAGTGATGCGCTTCAAACGAAGGAACTATTCCGCGGGTGGAAGTGCCAGCGGTTCCGGCTCCGGAGCCGACGGCACGATCGCCGCCTGCTTCTCGCGCTCGTCGAGGATCAGCCGGTCGCGCTTGGCTGCGACTTCGCGGATCTTCGCCATCGATGCACCGGTACCCGCCGGTATCAGGCGACCAACGATGACGTTTTCCTTGAGGCCTTCGAGCGGATCCACCTTGCCGTTGACGGCAGCTTCGGTGAGCACGCGCGTGGTCTCCTGGAACGATGCCGCCGAGAAGAACGACCGCGTCTGCAGGCTCGCCTTGGTGATGCCGAGCAGCACCGGGGTTCCGGTCGCGGGCTTCTTGCCCTCGTCCTTCGCCTTGACGTTGATCGCGTCGAACTCGATCTTGTCGATCTGCTCGCCCGAGATCATGTCGGTCTCACCCTGATCGGTGACCTCAACCTTCTGCAGCATCTGACGAACAATCACTTCGATGTGCTTGTCGTTGATGAGCACGCCCTGCAACCGGTAAACTTCCTGGATTTCGTTGACCAGATAGGCAGCGAGTTCCTCGATGCCCTTGATCGCCAGAATGTCGTGCGGCGCCGGGTTACCTTCGACGATGAAATCGCCCTTTTCGACGATATCACCATCCTGCAGATGGATGTGCTTGCCCTTCGGAATGAGGTACTCGCGAGTCTCCTCATTCTTGTCGAGCGGCTCGATCGAGAGACGGCGCTTGTTCTTGTAGTCACGGCCGAAGCGGATCGTACCGGCGATTTCCGCGATGATCGCGGCATCCTTCGGCTTGCGAGCCTCGAACAATTCCGCAACGCGCGGCAGACCGCCGGTGATGTCGCGGGTCTTGGCGCTCTCGGTCGAGATACGCGCAAGAATGTCGCCCGTGTTGACCGTTGCACCGACGTCGACCGACAGAATGGCATCGGGTGACAGCATGTAGCGGGCATCGCCGCCACGTGCGAGTTTCAACACCTTGCCGTCCTTGCCCTTGACCACGATGGCTGGACGCAGGTCCGCACCGCGGCCCGTCGTGCGCCAGTCGATGACCACGCGCTTGGCGATACCGGTCGACTCGTCGAGCGTTTCCGTGATCGACTGGCCTTCGACCAGATCCTCGAAACCGATCGTGCCTTCGACTTCGGTCAGGATGGGGCGTGTGTACGGATCCCATTCCGTGATGCGCTGGCCGCGCTTGATCATATCGCCTTCATCGACCCGCATACGCGCGCCGTACTGAATACGGTGCGTCGCACGCTCGGTGCCGTCGGCATCGACAACCGCAACAACCATGTTGCGAACCATCGCAACATTGGCTTTTTCGCTGTTGGTGGCGATCGCACGGTTCTTGATGACGATCTTACCGTCGAAGTTCGAGTCGACGAACGACTGCTCGTTAATCTGAGCGGCGCCGCCGATGTGGAACGTACGCATCGTGAGCTGCGTGCCGGGTTCACCGATCGACTGCGCGGCGATAACGCCGACAGCTTCACCGTGGTTGACCGGCGTACCGCGAGCCAGGTCGCGGCCGTAGCACTGAGCGCAGATGCCGTTGACCAGTTCGCAGGTCAGCGCCGAACGGATCTTCACTTCCTGGATGCCGGCCTGATGGATGGCGTCGATATGCGACTCTTCCATCAGCGTGCCACGCTTGACGACGATCTTGTTAGTTGCCGCATCACGCAGATCCTCGCCCGCGGTACGGCCGAGAATGCGCGAGCCGAGCGAGGCAACAACCGTACCTGCGTCGATGATCGCACGCATCTTGATGCCGAGCTTAGTGCCGCAGTCATCCGCATTGATGATGCAATCCTGCGCCACGTCCACCAGACGTCGCGTGAGATAGCCCGAGTTCGCGGTCTTCAACGCCGTATCCGCGAGACCCTTACGGGCACCGTGGGTGGAGTTGAAGTACTCCATCACCGTCAGGCCTTCTTTGAAGTTCGAGACGATCGGCGTTTCGATGATCGAGCCGTCCGGCTTGGCCATCAGGCCGCGCATACCGGCAAGCTGACGCATCTGCGCCGGCGAACCACGCGCACCGGAGTGAGCCATCATGTAGATCGAGTTGATCTGCGAGTCCGCGCCTTGCGAGTTCTTTTTGACGGAGGAAATTTCCTTCATCATCTCGTCGGCGATCTTCTCGCTGGCCTTCGACCAGGCATCGACCACCTTGTTGTACTTCTCGCCCTGCGTGATCAGGCCGTCGTTGTACTGCTGCTCGAACTCCTTCGCCATCGAACGCGTATCGTCGACGATCTTCCACTTGCTGTGCGGCACGACCATGTCGTCCTTGCCGAACGAAATGCCCGCCTTGAAGGCGTTGTGGAAACCGAGCGCCATGATGCGATCGCAGAAGATCACCGTCTCCTTCTGACCGCAGTGACGATACACCTGATCGATCACGCCGGAGATTTCGCGCTTGGTCATCAGCTTGTTGATGACATCGAACGGCATCCTGGCGTGCTTCGGCAGCACCTGACCAAGCATGACACGGCCGGCCGTGGTGTCGTACCAACGGGTGACAGGCTTGCTGTTCTCGTCGAGGCCTTCCCACCGGTACTTGATCTTGGTGTGCAGGTGGATGACCTTCGAGAACAGCGCGTGCTCGATCTCGGCCATTTCGCCGTAGACCTTGCCTTCGCCTTGCAGGCCGTTGCGCATGATCGAGAGATAATAAAGACCAAGCACGATGTCCTGCGACGGCACGATGATCGGCTGACCGTTCGCGGGGTGCAGGATGTTGTTGGTCGACATCATCAGGACGCGCGATTCCAACTGCGCTTCGAGCGACAGCGGAACGTGCACGGCCATCTGGTCGCCGTCGAAGTCAGCGTTGAACGCGGAGCAGACCAGCGGATGAAGCTGGATCGCCTTGCCCTCGATCAGCACCGGCTCGAACGCCTGAATGCCGAGACGATGCAGCGTCGGCGCGCGGTTCAGCAGCACCGGATGCTCGCGAATAACCTCGTCGAGAATATCCCAAACCTCGGGACGCTCCTTCTCAACCAGCTTCTTCGCCTGCTTCACGGTGGTGGACAGACCCTTGGCGTCGAGCCGCGAATAGATGAACGGCTTGAACAGTTCGAGCGCCATCTTCTTCGGCAGGCCGCACTGATGCAGACGCAATTCCGGACCGACCACGATCACCGAACGGCCCGAATAGTCGACGCGCTTGCCGAGCAGGTTCTGACGGAACCGGCCCTGCTTGCCCTTCAACATGTCGGCGAGCGACTTCAGCGGGCGCTTGTTGGCGCCCGTGATGACGCGGCCACGGCGGCCGTTGTCGAACAGCGCGTCGACAGCTTCCTGCAGCATGCGCTTTTCGTTGCGGATGATGATGTCCGGCGCACGCAGTTCCATCAGCCGCTTCAAACGATTGTTGCGGTTGATGACGCGGCGATAGAGATCGTTGAGGTCGGAGGTCGCAAAGCGACCACCGTCGAGCGGCACCAGCGGACGCAGGTCCGGCGGAATCACCGGCACCACCGTCATGATCATCCACTCCGGCTTGTTGCCGGAATAGCGGAATGCTTCGACGATCTTCAGACGCTTGGCGAGCTTCTTGTGCTTGATGTCGGAGTCGGTCTCCTGCATCTCGGCACGGAGATGGAGCTCGATCTTCTCCAGCTCAAGACCCTTCAACAGCTCGCGGATCGCTTCAGCGCCGATCATGGCAGTGAAGCTGTCCTGGCCGTACTCGTCCTGCGCGCGGAGATACTCTTCTTCCGACAGCAGCTGACGGTCCTTGAGCGCGGTCAGACCCGGCTCGAGGACGACGTAGTATTCGAAGTACAGAATGCGCTCGAGATCCTTCAGCGTCATATCGAGCAGAAGGCCGATACGCGAAGGCAGCGACTTCAGGAACCAGATGTGAGCAACGGGTGCCGCCAGCTCGATGTGGCCCATGCGCTCGCGCCGGACGCGCGACAGGGTCACTTCGACCGAGCACTTCTCGCAGATGATGCCCTTGTACTTCATGCGCTTGTACTTGCCGCAAAGACATTCGTAGTCCTTGATCGGTCCAAAGATGCGCGCGCAGAACAGGCCGTCACGCTCCGGCTTGAACGTGCGGTAGTTGATGGTTTCGGGCTTTTTGATTTCGCCGTACGACCACGACAGAATCTTCTCAGGGCTCGCGATCGAAATACGGATCTGGTCGAAGACCTGAGCCGGGGTCGTCGGATTGAAGAGATTCATAATTTCTTGGTTCATCGTCTTCTCCTCGCGTGCCGATCGTCATCGGCAGCAAATTCGAAATTCGCCTGTGGTCTCACACCTGCGCAACGTTTCCGCAGGGTGGATTGCCCGGCTCAAGAGCCGGGCATGGAGTCTTGATTACTCAGCAGCCTCGGAAGTCGTCGCCGGACCCAGCTTGGAATTGTGCAGGTCGACGTTGAGGCCGAGTGAACGCATTTCCTTGACCAGAACGTTGAACAATTCCGGAATACCCGCTTCGAACGTGTCGTCGCCGCGCACGATGGCCTCGTACACCTTGGTACGGCCGGCCACGTCGTCCGACTTCACGGTCAGCATTTCCTGGAGCGTGTACGCTGCGCCGTAAGCTTCGAGCGCCCACACTTCCATTTCGCCGAAACGCTGTCCGCCGAACTGCGCCTTGCCGCCCAGCGGCTGCTGGGTAACGAGCGAGTACGGACCGATCGAACGCGCGTGGATCTTGTCGTCCACGAGATGGTGCAGCTTGAGCATGTAGATGTAGCCCACCGTCACGTTGCGATCGAACTGGTCGCCAGTACGTCCGTCGTAAACGGTCGACTGACCCGACTTGTTCAGGCCGGCCAGTTCGAGCATCTGCTCGATGTCCGCTTCCTTGGCACCATCGAACACCGGCGTCGCAATCGGCACACCGGCCCGCAGGTTACGGCCGAGTTCCATCAACTCCGCATCGTTGAGCGTCTTGATGGTCTCGTCTTCACCATAGACCTTCTTCAAGGTCTCCTTGAGCGGCTTGATGTCGGCCTTGCCTTCGCTCTTGCCATGGTAATACGCATCGACCGCCTGCCCGATCCGCTTGCCGAGGCCTGCGCAGGCCCAGCCGAGATGCGTTTCGAGAATCTGACCGACGTTCATGCGCGAAGGCACGCCCAGCGGGTTGAGCACGATGTCCGCATGCGTACCGTCTTCAAGGAACGGCATGTCTTCGATCGGCACGATCCTCGACACAACGCCCTTGTTGCCGTGACGGCCGGCCATCTTGTCGCCCGGCTGAATCTTACGCTTCACCGCGACGAAGACCTTGACCATCTTCATCACGCCGGGCGGAAGTTCATCGCCGCGCTGCAGCTTTTCGACCTTGTCGAGGAAGCGCTGTTCAAGCCCCTTCTTCGACTCGTCGTACTGCTTCCGCATCGCTTCGATTTCGGACATCAGCTTGTCGTTCGGCGAAGCGAACTGCCACCACTGCGACTTCGGATACTCATCGAGCACCGCACGCGTGATCTTGGTGTCCTTCTTGAAGCCCTTCGGACCGGCAATACCCTGACGGCCCTCGAGCAACTCGGCCAGACGGCCAAAGACGTTGCGGTCGAGGATCGCCTGTTCGTCGTCGCGGTCCTTGGCAAGACGCTCGATCTCTTCCCGTTCGATCGCCAAGGCACGTTCGTCCTTGTCGACGCCGTGACGGTTGAAGACGCGCACTTCGACGATGGTGCCCTGCACGCCCGGAGGCACGCGCAGCGAGGTATCGCGAACGTCCGACGCCTTTTCACCGAAGATGGCGCGGAGCAGCTTTTCTTCCGGCGTCATCGGGCTTTCGCCCTTTGGCGTGATCTTGCCGCAAAGAATGTCACCGGCGCGAACTTCCGCACCAATGTACACGATGCCGGCTTCGTCGAGGTTCTTCAGCGCTTCTTCCGAAACGTTCGGAATGTCGCGCGTGATTTCCTCAGGACCCAGCTTGGTGTCGCGGGCCATCACTTCGAATTCCTCGATGTGGATCGAGGTGAAGACGTCTTCCTTCACGATCCGCTCGGAGAGCAGGATCGAAGTCTTCGAAGTTGTAGCCGTTCCAAGGCATGAACGCGACGAGCACGTTCCGGCCGAGCGCGAGTTCACCGAGATCGGTCGACGGACCGTCAGCGATGATGTCGCCCTTCTTGACCTGATCGCCCACCTTCACCAGCGGACGCTGATTGATGCAGGTCGACTGGTTGGAGCGCTGATACTTCATCAGGCGGTAGATATCGACGCCCGACTTGGTCGGATCGAGATCTTCCGTCGCGCGGATAACGATACGGGTTGCGTCGATCTGGTCGATGACGCCGGTGCGGCGTGCAGCGATCGCAGCACCCGAGTCACGAGCCACGACGCCTTCCATGCCGGTGCCGACGAACGGCGCCTCGGCACGGACCAGCGGCACAGCCTGACGCTGCATGTTCGAGCCCATCAGCGCGCGGTTGGCGTCGTCGTTCTCAAGGAACGGGATCAGCGCCGCGGCGACCGAAACGAGCTGCTTCGGCGACACGTCCATGTAGTCAACGCGATCCGGCGAGACTTGAAGCACTTCGCCGGCGTGACGGCAGATCACGAGGTCGTCGGTGAAGCGGCCACGGTTATCCAGCGGCACGTTCGCCTGCGCGACATAGTGCCGTCCTTCTTCCATCGCCGACAGATAGACGACGTCGTCAGTGACGCGACCATCCTTCACCTTGCGGTAAGGCGTTTCGACAAAGCCGTACTTGTTCACGCGCGCGAAGGTCGCGAGCGAGTTGATCAGACCGATGTTCGGGCCTTCCGGCGTTTCAATCGGGCAGATACGGCCATAGTGCGTCGGATGCACGTCGCGGACTTCGAAGCCCGCGCGTTCGCGCGTCAGACCGCCCGGTCCAAGCGCCGAGAGACGACGCTTGTGGGTGATTTCCGACAGCGGGTTGGTCTGGTCCATGAACTGCGAGAGCTGCGACGAGCCGAAGAACTCGCGCACGGCTGCGGCGGCAGGCTTGGCGTTGATCAGGTCCTGCGGCATGACGGTGTCGATATCGACACTCGACATGCGCTCCTTGATCGCACGCTCCATGCGCAGCAGACCGACGCGGTACTGGTTCTCCATCAACTCACCGACCGAACGGACACGGCGGTTGCCGAGATGGTCGATGTCGTCGATTTCACCCTTGCCGTCGCGCAGATCGACCAGCGTCTTGATGACCGAGAGGATGTCCTCCTTGCGCAGCGTGCGCATGGTGTCCGGCGCATCGAGTTCGAGACGCATGTTCATCTTCACGCGGCCGACGGCCGAGAGGTCGTAGCGCTCTGAGTCGAAGAACAGCGACTGGAACATGTTCTGCGCCGAGTCGATCGTCGGCGGCTCACCCGGACGCATCACGCGATAGATGTCGAACAGCGCGTCTTCACGCGTCACGTTCTTGTCGGCGGAGAGCGTGTTGCGGATGTAGGGGCCGATGTTGACATGGTCGATGTCGAGCAGCGGCAGTTCCTTGTAGCCCTCCTCGTTCAGCGCCTTCAGCGACTTCTCGGTGATCTCCTCGCCGGCTTCGGCGTAAATTTCACCGGTCTTCGGATTGACGAGGTCTTCGGCCAGATACATGCCGACGAGTTCGTCATCGATCATGCGCAGAGCCTTGAGGCCCTTTTCCTGGAACTGGCGGGCCGCACGCACGGTGAGCTTCTTGCCGGCCTCGAGCACCACCTTGCCGGTATCGGCATCGACCAAGTCGTTGATCGTGCTGTAGCCGCGGAAACGGTTGGCGTCGAACGGAACGCGCCAGCCGTCCTTGGTGCGCTTGTACTGGATCTTCTTGTAGAACGTGGACAGGATTTCTTCGCCGTCGAGACCGAGGGCGAACATCAGCGACGTCACCGGAATCTTGCGGCGACGGTCGATACGCGCAAACACGATGTCCTTGGCGTCGAACTCGATGTCGAGCCACGAGCCGCGATACGGAATCACGCGCGCGGCAAACAGCAGCTTGCCGGACGAATGGGTCTTGCCCTTGTCGTGATCGAAGAACACGCCCGGCGAACGGTGCATCTGGGAAACGATGACACGCTCGGTGCCGTTGACCACGAAGGTGCCGTTCATCGTCATGAGCGGAATGTCGCCCATGTAGACGTCCTGCTCCTTGATGTCCTTGACGGACTTGGCGCCGGTTTCTTCGTCGATATCGAACACGATGAGGCGCAGCGTCACCTTCAGCGGCGCAGCAAAGGTCATGCCGCGCTGGCGGCACTCGTCGACGTCATACTTCGGCTGTTCGAATTCGTAGCGAACGAATTCAAGCTGCGACGTTCCGGAAAAATCGTTGATCGGGAACACCGAACGGAAAACGGCCTGCAAGCCTTCGTCCAGCCGCCCGCCCTGGGGTTCCTGAACCATCAGGAACTGGTCATATGATGCCTTTTGAACCTCGATGAGGTTCGGCATCTCGGCGACTTCCCGAATGTGTCCGAAGAACTTGCGAACGCGTTTGCGACCGGTGAACGTCTGCTGCGCCATCGTGGCCTCTCATTTCGCCGCCCTTGACTGGCGGCATCTTCCGGAGCGCGATGGGCACCGCCCCCCGGGTTGAATTTTCAAATCGTCCAAACTTCAGGCATCTTCGGGTTCAGGCGGCGTAATGTTCCGATCCGAATCCCAAGACGCAAAATGACGCGCGGGGCGCTGTGTGCGCCCTGCCCGTCAAAACAAATTCTACGGACTGCAAAAGCCCGAAATTGCTCGTCTCCCAACGTCCCGCCTTGAACTCGGTCCCGGTTTCAAAGGGCGATCCGTCCTTTCGTGCCTCCGCCTATATGGGCGGCAATCCCAACAATTCGAGGGGTTCAATCATCGAATTGTCACACACATTAATGTGTCCGGCCGGTCTCGATAGACCGGCCGGAACAAATATCGTCTTACTTGAGCTCGACCTTGGCGCCAGCCTTCTCGAGCTGAGCCTTGACCTTTTCGGCTTCGTCCTTGGAAACGCCTTCCTTGAGGGGCTTCGGCGCGCCTTCGACGAGGTCCTTGGCTTCCTTGAGGCCGAGACCCGTGATCGCACGGACTTCCTTGATGACTTCGATCTTCTTGTCGCCAGCCGAAGTGAGAACGACAGTGAATTCGGTCTTTTCTTCAACTGCGGCAGCAGCAGCACCCGGAGCAGCAGCAACCGCAACAGCGGCAGCAGCCGAAACGCCCCACTTCTCTTCGAGAAGCTTCGCGAGTTCAGCAGCTTCGAGAACCGTGAGGCTCGAGAGGTCGTCTACAATCTTCTGCAAATCAGCCATTTTAACTTTCCTTCAGCGTATTAGTTCGAACCAGTTGAGATAGAGAATGGCGTCACGCCGCTTCACTCTTTGAGGCATATGCCTGAACCACACGGGCCAGCTTCGCAGCAGGCGCGGTCGAGAGCTGAGCGATCTTGGTCGCAGGCGCCACAAGGAGGCCGACGATCTTCGCGCGCAGTTCATCAAGCGACGGCAGCGAGGCAAGCGCCTTCACAGCGTCGGGATTCAAGACAGTGGTTCCCATCGCACCGCCGAGGATGACGAACTTTTCGTTCGCCTTGGCGAATTCGACGGCAACCTTCGGCGCCGCGACCGGATCGTTTGAAGTTGCGATCACGGTCGGCCCCTTCAACAGGGAGCCGATGGACACGACGTCCGTGCCTTCAAGAGCAATTTTGGCGAGACGGTTCTTCGAGACCTTTACCGAGGCGCCAGCCTGCTTCATCTGCGAACGCAGCTTCTGCATCTGGGCAACGGTCAGGCCGGAATAATGAGCGACGACCGCGACGCTGGTGGCCTTGAAGGCCTCGTTCAGCGACTCGACCGCCTCTTTTTTTGCCGCTCGTTCCACAGCAAGCTCTTTCCGGTTGGCGATCTACCTTAAGGCAGGACCGCCGGGTTGCACCGATCGTCCTACCCGCCTGATCTCGAGACTCTCATCTCTCAACACGTCGGGCACGACGACATTTCGGAAGCCTGCCCTCTCGAACCAGCCCGCCTTCCGGCACGCCTGAACGAGGTGTCGAGGTTCGAACCAAATCCGCAGCCCGCCGCAACAAGAGGCGGGGTCACGAAATCCGGTTTTCACCCGTCTGTGCAGGGAATTAAGCTGACCTTCGATCCCGAGGGATGAAGGACGGCACCTGCAGTCTTGGACAGGATTGGAGCCGTCCCGGCTTGTTCAACCGAGGGACTCCCCGCTCATTTTCTTCTTTCAAGACAAGGTTTTCCGTTCCTGTCGAGCGTTCCATGCGGAATGATCGACGAGGAATGGACTCCTATTGGCTTGATTTTCGGAAAGCGAGCACGGACGCGCCAGCGACAGCCAGCACGCCCGGAAAGGGTTGTTTAACGAGTCTGAACGGCTTTGCCAAGAGGATTCTGGGTTCCGAAAGCAGGTTTCGGGCCACCCCGCCTCCCTTCTCCGCCCTCCAGGCGGAATTTTTCGCCCCGGCCCGGCCGACGGCGAGCGCCATGTCCCGGCAGATCCGGGACATTGAGCCCGCTCAGACGTTGACGGGATGACGCAGCGTCTTGCCTGCAAAGAAGGCATCGAGGTTGGCGAGCACGCAGCTCTGCATCGCGGTGTGCGACTCGAGTGTGTGGCCGCCGACATGCGGCGTCAGCACGACGGTTGGAAATTTCGTCAGCGCATCCGGTGCGTGCGGTTCGGTCTCGTAGACATCAAGGCCCGCGCCTGCGATCGCGTTGTTTTCGAGCGCCGAGACCAACGCCTTGCTGATCGATCACCGATCCGCGCGAGATATTGACGATGGTCCCCTGCGGGCCAAGCAACTTGAGAATGTCCGCATTGATGATGTGCTTGGTGTCGGCGCCGGCGCGCACCGCCACCATCAGGATGTCGGCCCACTCGGCGAGCGATGCGAGGCTCGCGTGATACGCATACGGCACGTCGTGCCGGCTACGGCTGTGATACGCGACCTCGGTCTCGAACGCCGCGCATCGCACCGCGATCTTGCGGCCGATCTCGCCCATGCCATAGACGCCGATCTTGCGTCCGGTCATGCCGGGCTGCGGACGCATCAGCGGCGACGGCTTCTTCTCGAACCAGCCGCCGTTACGAACATACTCGTCCGCCGGCAGCAGGCGACGCGTGGTCGCCAGCATCAGCGTCATCGCGAGATCAGCGACCGAGGCTGCGTTCGCCGCCGGGCTGTTGCCGACGACGATGTTGCGCTTCTTCGTCTCGTTGAAATCAACGCCGTCATACCCCGTGCCGTAGCAGATGATCGCGCCGAGTGACGGCAGCGAGTCGAGCACTGCTGACGGAATGACCTGACCGCCGGCCGTGATCATCGCGCGGATCGGCGCGAGTTCCGCGGCGGAGAAGGTCTCAATGGGTGGCTTTCCCGCCCCATCCAGCAGGTCGTAATGCTCACCGATGCGCGCCAATTGGGCCTTGGGAAACCGTGAATAGATCAGGACTTGCTCAGACATGTCTCAACTTCCAGCAGAACTTTAAAAGAAAAAGGCGGAACAGGTTTTAGCCCGCTCCGCCTTCTGCATCATTCACCTGCGCGTATCGCTTACATTCACGCTGCTTGGTTCGACCTTCACGCCAGGACCCATGGTGGAGGAAACCGCCACGCGCTGGACATAGGTGCCCTTGGAACCAGCCGGCTTGGCCTTAACGACGGCGTCAGCCAATGCCTTGATGTTCTCGATGAGCTTCTCTTCCGAGAACGAGGCCTTGCCGATACCGGCCTGCAAGATGCCGGCCTTCTCGACACGGAACTCGACGGAGCCGCCCTTGGCGCCCTTGACGGCGTTGGCGATATCCATGGTGACGGTGCCGATCTTCGGGTTCGGCATCATGCCACGCGGGCCGAGCACCTTACCGAGACGACCGACCAGCGGCATCATGTCGGGAGTTGCGATACAACGATCGAAATCGATCGTGCCGCCCTGCACCTTCTCGACGAGTTCTTCAGCGCCGACAACGTCAGCACCCGCAGCCTTCGCTTCTTCAGCCTTGGCGCCGCGTGCGAACACGCCGACGCGCAGAGTGCGGCCGGTGCCGTTCGGCAGCGTGACAACGCCACGGACCATCTGGTCGGCGTGACGCGGATCAACACCGAGGTTCATTGCGATTTCGATGGTCTCGTCGAACTTCGCCGTGGCGCGTTCCTTGACCATCTTCACCGCGTCAACGATCGTATAGAGCTTTTCGCGGTCGATACCCTCGCGGGCTTTGACCAGTTTCTTGCCAACAGCCATGATCGTTACCCCGCCACTTCCAGACCCATCGAACGGGCAGAGCCCTCGACCATACTCATGGCCGACTCGACGGAATCACAATTGAGATCCTTCATCTTCTTCTCGGCGATCTCGCGCACCTGCGCTGAGGTCACCTGGCCCGCCTTATCGCGGCCAGGAGCCTTGGAGCCGGACTGGATCTTCGCTGCCTGCTTCAAGAAGTAGGACATCGGCGGGGTCTTCATTTCGAAGGTGAAAGAACGATCCGCGTAAATGGTAATGACCACCGGAATCGGGGTGTTCTTTTCTTCCTTCTGCGTCTGGGCGTTGAACGCCTTGCAGAATTCCATGATGTTGAGGCCGCGCTGACCAAGCGCGGGGCCGATCGGTGGCGACGGGTTCGCCGCACCGGCCGGCACCTGAAGCTTCAGGTATCCGGTCACTTTCTTCGCCATACTTCACTCCTCTAAGCGATCCGGACCATTCCGGACCTTTCAGGGACCGTGGTGCGGTTCGGCGGACGACTGGCGGTCATCGGCCTCCTCCCACGGGTATTTCCCCGCTCTTTGCAGACCGCAGTTTCCGGTCATGCGAAACAGATCAGACCTTCTCGACCTGACCGAATTCCAGTTCGACCGGGGTCGCGCGACCGAAGATCGACACCGCGACCTTCACGCGCGAACGCGACTCGTCGACTTCTTCCACCACACCCGAGAACGATGCGAACGGGCCATCGGCCACGCGCACGTTCTCGCCGATCTCGAACGTCACCGAGGTCTTCGGGCGTTCCACGCCTTCCTGCACCTGATGCAGGATCCGCATGGCTTCAGGCTTCCGAAATCGGCATCGGCTTGTTTTCCGCGCCGAGGAAGCCTGTCACCTTCGGGCGTGTTCTTGATGAGATGAAACGCCTCGTCGGTCAGGTTCATCTTGACCAGCACGTAGCCGGGAAAGAACTTGCGCTCGGCATCGACCTTGCGGCCGCGGCGCACTTCCGTGATCTTTTCGGTCGGAACGAGCACCAGCTCGAACAGCTCTTCCAGCCCACGCTGCTTGGCCTGCTCGCGAATGGACTCGGCGACCTTCTTCTCGAAGTTCGAATAGGCGTGAACGATGTACCAGCGCATGCTCATTGTTTCAGGTCCCGCGCGCGTCAGGCTTGAATGCCAAGAACATAGGTGACAGGAACGCGAATGATCTGATCGGCTACAAAGAAGAACACCGACGACACCGCGACCATGATGAAGACCATGATGGTCGTGATCATGGTTTCGCGACGGCTCGGCCAGACCACCTTGGCGGTCTCGGAGCGCACTTCCTGCAGGAATTTGAACGGGCTGAAAGCCATCGTCTGTGATCCGCATTCGTATGCCCGGAACGGTTCCGGGCGTCAGTCAATGTCAGGAATCCGGACAGCCCTCTCGTGCGCCCAACCTCTTTTGAAGGATGAGCCGCCAAGCGGGCTCGATTGTCCGGGGATTTAATGCCGCGCTGGATATCCGTCAAGACGGGCCGACAGCAGGTGTCGTTATCTACTGTGGGCCACGCCGAAGGTCAAGGTACGGAACGGCCCCCCGACGGAATATAGTCCTTCGGCGGGACTGACATTATATATCGGGCGCGATTTGCTCTCAATCCCCGGCCGCGCTGGCCTGGGCCGGCTCGCAAGCGGTTACCGGTTATTCCTGCCGATGGTTTGAGGTCAAGCAAGGGAGAATGATCGCATCCGCCCATCGCTGCGTATCCCGCCCACGTTCTTCCTACCGATTTGTGGCCTGGCGGCGACACCTCCGCAAAATCCATGGGAAGTATCGTCCAGTCCTACTCGCTTTCGCCCGGTCCAAGCCGTGCACGACGCCGCCTGTTAGGCACAGCTGGCGTTCCGATTTGCCATATGCAGGCGTTCATTTACTTTTCTTGATACGCGCACGAGCATCCGCCACCACGTGCACAAAGCCGTCATAGGTCAGCGCCTGGTTGACCTTGTACGGACCAACCAGAAAACCGGGCGTTCCCTGCAGGCCAATGGCGGCGGCGATGGTGAGATTGCGCTTGATGAGCTTGGCGATGTCATCCGCACGCCCGTTTAAATCCGCATCGAGCCGGTCCATATCGACCCCCGCCTTCCGAACCTCCTCGATCATCTTCTCCTGCGGAACACCTTCGCCGGGAATGTTCATCAGCGCATGATGGACCTCGAGATATTTGTCCTGATATTTTGCTGCCAGTGCCAGCCGCGCGCCGATGATCGACGTCGGCCCAAGGATCGGCCAGTCCTTGTAAACGAGGCTGATCTTCCCGTCGGTCTTCACGATGCGCTCGAGATTCGGCGCGGCCTTTTTGCAGAACGGACAATTGTAATCGAAGAAATCCACGATCGTGAGATCGCCATCGGGATTTCCCGCCGTCGGCGCATCGGGATCGTGCAGGATGTCGTCGCGCGAAATTTCGTTGTCGTCCGCGCGCGCGAGCGACGGCATGATCAACAGCGATGTGGATGTCGCGGCCAGCCGAAGAAACGATGCGCGTGAAAGCAATTTTTCCATAGTATCTCTCCAAGTCAATCAGGTTCAGGCGCGCAATGCTTTGGCGACCTTGCTAAGGAACGCATCGACGCCGACAGCACCGACGATGCGCGTGTTCGAAATTTCCGCGCCTTCCGGGTTGAGGAAAACGATCGTCGGCGGCCCGACGACTTCAAATCGCTGCATCAATCTTTTGCTGGATTGATCGACGTGCGTCAGGTCCGCGCGTATCAAGACCACGCCGCGAAGCTGCTGGAGCACGACCGGTTCCGACAGCACGCCGCGTTCCATGACCTTGCATTCCGTGCACCACTCGGCGGAAAAATCGATCAGCACCACCCGGCCCTGCTTGCTCGCGAGTTGCGATCGCATCATCGAGATCCTTCTCGCTGGAGACTGTCTGGAAGCTGCTCTTCGTCGCCCGAAGTCACCGGGCGCGTGAGCAGGCCAACAGCATCGAGAGGCCGCAATGGCGCGTACTGAGCACTGGCTGCACCGACAAGAACGACACAGCCATACATCATCGCAAGCACGCCAAATGCCTGAATGGCCATGCGAGGTGACATCCGCGTCGACTTGAAGATTCTCAACGCGCCGAGCGCGTATCCCATCCCGACAAATAGAACGCCCCAGGCAGCCGCGACGATTGCGATCGGCAGAACGCGAGCCGCCATCCAGATCGCCAGGCCGATGAAGATAAAACCGAAAACGTATTTGATCTTCGCGAGCCACGGCCCGGAGCGCGGCAACACCTTTGCTCCGAGAATACCAAACGCCAGCAACGGAATTCCCATTCCGAGCCCAAGCGCAAACAGCGCGGACGAACCTCGGAGGGTGTCTCCGGTCTGTGCAACATAGATCAGTGCGGCAGCCAGCGGCGGGGTCACACAAGGACCCACGATCAACGCGGAGCCAAATCCCAACAGTCCGGCACCGCCGATCGACCCGCGATTGCCGGCTGCGCCGGCAAGTTTCGAACTCCAGTGTTGCGGAAGCTGCAGTTCGAACAGGCCGAACATGGACAGTGCCAGCACGATAAAGCTAGCGCTCATGAGCAAGACCGCCCATGGCGTCTGCAGCACAGCCTGCAGATTTTCACCGGACCATGCGGCGAAGACTCCCAGCACGCTGTAAGCAGCCGCCATCGCGAGCACATACGTTCCGGACAATACCAAGCTTCGGCCAAGCGATAGTCCGCCGCCGGAGCGCGCCAGCATGCCCGACAAAATCGGAATCATCGGAAACACACACGGCGTGAACGACAGCAGCAGACCGAAGCCGAAGAATGCCGCCAGCATCGGGATGTAGCCACCGTCGAGGCTGACGCTCTCCGCATCATGACCGGCCGCTGGAGGCGATGTCGTCTCCTTCACCTCATAATTGATGGCGGGGCTGGCGGCGACGCCATTGCGTTCACCCGCCTCGTCCGGGTCAGTGACGGCCAAGGTTTCAAGATCAATCGACTTCGTGATCGGCGGATAGCAGAGAACATTTTCTGCGCAGCCCTGATAGGTCACCTGAATCGTCCCGTGGGTGGGAATGTCCCCCGCAGCAATGGTTGCCATGCCGCTTGCGTGATAGACCTCCGTCAATCCGAAGGTCGGGTCGTCCTTCACTTCGCCGTGAGCGGGGGTGATCTTGAGAGGCTTGCCGTTGAGCGTGGCCGCAATTCGCTCGCGATACAGATAGTGGCCCGGTGCGATCGACCAGTTGAGTTCGATCCCCACCTCATCATCCAGTTGAACGGCCAGCCTGAAAACCTCGTCTGCCGGTCGCGGCCCGGCAGCGATCGCGGCTCCGGAGACAAGGCCAATAATCAGGAGAA
Source organism: uncultured Alphaproteobacteria bacterium (assembly GCA_963751855.1). Classification (GTDB taxonomy): domain Bacteria; phylum Pseudomonadota; class Alphaproteobacteria; order Rhizobiales; family Xanthobacteraceae; genus Afipia. The sequence continues at coordinate 427,555 of CAVVWF010000003.1, forward strand.
TGAATGTAACAAACCGCAGCGTGCGCACGTATTGCATGGCGTACCTTCTGTGAACAACGGGCGCCATGTGAATTGCCCACCTTAAGGCAGCCTTAAGCCTGGTGAGTGACCTCCACGTCCGATCGGGGACCACAATCCATGCGAATTCTCGTCGTTGAAGATGATCCCGTTCTGTCTGACGGGCTGCGCGCCGGTCTCGGCCTGTTTGGCGCCACTCTCGACGTGGTGTCGAATTGCGCGGATGGCCGGGCGGCGGTCGCATCCAGCGAATTCGACGCGCTCGTTCTCGACCTGATGCTGCCGGACGGATCAGGACTTGATCTGCTGACGGAGATGCGCACGGGCGGCGACAAAACCCCGGTGTTGCTGTTGAGCGCGCAGGACGAGATCGCGGATCGCATCAAGGGACTGGATGCCGGTGCCGATGACTACCTCGGCAAGCCATTCGATCTGAATGAGCTTGCGGCCCGGGTCCGCGCCATCAGCCGCCGCCAGGCAGGCCGTGCCACTCCCTGTCTCACGCACAACGGTGTTGTCCTCGACCCGGCGCAGATGACGGTCAACGCAGACGGTGAACACATTAAGCTCTCGCGCCGGGAGTTTGCGATCCTCGGGGCACTGATGCAGCGGCCCGGCACAGTCATCTCGAAGGACGATCTCGAGGCCCGTCTCTACGGGTGGCAGGAAGAGATCGAGAGCAACACGGTCGAGGTTCACATCCACAAGCTGCGCGCAAAGATCGGCAAACATAAGATCGAGACCATTCGCGGCCTCGGCTATCGCATGAAACTGGACGCAGCATGAATTCCTTACGCAGCAGGCTTTTCGTCATTCTTGTGGCGACCACCGGTCTGATTTGGCTGTTCGCAGTCTGCTGGATTTACATCGGCGCAAAGCGAGAAGTTGAGAGCGTTCTCGATGCGCGCCTGCAGGAAGCAGCGCGCATGGTGTCCTCCCTCGTCCCCAGCGGGGGCATTGCGCTGTCGCAGCAAGACGCGAATTCAAGCCACGTCATCGACATTCCGAGTTACGAGCGGCAATTGTCCTGCCAGATCTGGTCCATCGATGGCCGGCTGGTGGCGAAGTCCAGCGGCGCGCCCGGCACCAAATTTACCGACACCCGCGCCGGCTTTTCCGAACGGGACATCGATGGCGAAACCTGGCGCGTCTACACCATCGAGGATCACGCAAAAGGCATCCGTGTCCTCGTGGGCGATCGGTTGGGATTGAGGGATCACCTCGTCGCCGAGCTGATCAAAGGGCTTCTTGCGCCGACATTGCTGATCATCCCCCTGCTCGGCTTCCTGATCTGGGTGAGCCTCAATCGCGGATTGAAGCCGTTGCGGATCATGGCCGATGGGCTGCGGGCGAGAGACGCCGACGACATGAGTCCGGTAGATGTCGGACGTATCCCGAAGGAAATTCATCCGGTCGTTACATCGCTAAATGGACTGTTCGCAAAGGTGCAAGCGGCCCGGCAGCATGAACGCGAAATCACGGCGTTCGCCGCTCATGAGCTTCGCACACCTTTGGCGGGCCTCAGGATGCAGGCCCAGATTTCGATGGCGGCAACCGACAAGGCGACCCGAGACGCAGCTTTGCGACAGATCATGGTTGCGGTTGACCGGACCTCCCGGCTCGTCCGTCAGCTTCTCGTGGTCGCCAAACTCGACTCCGCCGGCGAGATCGAACACAACACCAACGTCAATATCGGCTCCCTGCTGGACGAAGTCGTCGGGACACTCCCCGCTCCTGATGCAGGACTTCAGGTGATCATCGAGCCCTCGCTTCGACGCACCGTCCTGAATGCCAACCGGGAACTCCTCATCCTGGCGATGCGCAATCTGCATGAGAACGCCGTTCACCACATGCCGGACGCAGGAGCCATTCGATGGTCGGTGGAAACAACCGATGAAGGTTTGGTCGTTTCCGTCGAGGACCAAGGCCCGGGGATTCCCGATGAAGAGATGGCTCTGGTGACAAATCGTTTCTTCCGCGGCCGCCACAAAAGCACCGCGGGAAGCGGCCTGGGATTGTCGATCGTGGATCTTGCCTTGAAAGCGAACGGAGCCCGGCTGAGCTTGAGCAACAGAACCGACAGGTCAGGTTTGCGCGCGCGGATCGTATGGCCCGCCGGAATCGTTCAGCCGCAACCCCGCGCATTCGAAGGATCCAAACTTCACAATTCCGATCAGGCAGCACTGCGCCTTCGTCGCGCGTGATTGGCGCAGTTTCAAAAGACGATATTCAGGCCCGCTGAGACGCCGCAGTCTCACGCTTGTTGACCGTTCTTGCGATAGCGCAAAAGAAGGCGGTCAACCGACAGCGGTCCGCTTCCTCCGAGCACCAGCGCGACGAGTGCCGCGAGGTAAAGCAGATCGGTCTCATATCCCGGCTGTCCGAAATGCGCACCGGCTGCCGTCACCGACTGCAGCTTGATGGAGCTGAAGCCATACGGAAGATGCACAGTGACAATGGCCACCAGCAAGACCACCGCCATCGGAACGCTGACGAGCGGAATCAATGCCCCCACAAAAACCGCGAAGCCTCCGACAATCTCGATCAGGATTGTGAGCCACGCCAGCAATGGTGCCATGGGCATGTGCAGAGCATGCAAAATGCTCGTAAAGTCCTCAGGCCCGCGAGCGAGCTTGGCATATCCGTGCTGCATGAACCCGAAGCCGACGATCAATCGAAGCGGGATTGGATACCAGGCTGATTGGAAGGAAGCCATCCGAGCGAAATAGCGTGCGATGAGAGCGTTCATGCGAAAATCCAGCGATCATGATCAGTTGATGTGATGTCGCACCGCTGGCGCTCTCGCCTGACGGCGTCGACACGCGATACCGACCAACCTCACCTTAAAGCAGCCTTAAGCTGGCCCTCAGTGTAGCAGCCACCCACACGGCATCCGTCGAGGGACGGTAACACCCGTGTGCTCGGGTGACACGGGTGTGCGTACTTGCACGCAGTCCTGTTTCTGACATCTAAGCCGTCAATTCACCAATATACGAGGCGTGCGCGATGAGATTGCTGCGTCTCGATTCAAGCATCACGGATCGGACTTGCTGACATGCCTGCGATGGAAATCGGAATCGACAGCTTCGCCATTCTGCCACAGGGTTCATCGTCGGCAGGACAAGGACACGCCGCAGCCGGCCGCATGGAGCAATTGCTCGCCGAGATCGAGACGGCCGACCGCGTCGGTCTCGACATTTTCGGCATCGGAGAACATCACAGGCCGGAATTCCTGGACTCCGCACCGGCGATCATTCTCGCCGCGGCGGCAGCCCGGACCAAATCGATCCGTCTCACCAGTGCTGTGACAGTGTTGGGCGCGGCGGACCCGGTGCGCGTCTTCCAGCAATTTGCAACGCTGGACCTGATCTCGAAAGGCCGCGCTGAAATCGTCGTCGGGCGCGGCTCGTCCATCGAGGCCTATCCTCTCTTCGGATACAGCTTGAACGATTACGACGACCTGTTCGTCGAAAAGCTCGATCTGTTGTTGAAGGTACGAGAAACCACCAATATCGAATGGTCGGGGCGCTTTCGGCCCGCGCTGCAAGGGCAAGGCATTTATCCCCGCCCCTATCAGCAGCGGCTTCCCGTCTGGCTTGGCGTCGGCGGAACGCCTCAGTCCTTTGTGCGCGCCGGCATGCTCGGCCTGCCGCTGATGCTGGCGGTGATCGGCGGACGATACGAACAGTTTCGCCCGCTCGTCGATCTTTACCGCGAGAGCGGCTTGCGTGCCGGACATGCGCCGGAAACGCTCCGCGTGGGGTTGCACACAGTCGGCTTCGTCGCCACCACGTCCACGGCAGCGGCGGACATCTTCTATCCCGGCTGGGCCCAGCTGATGTCTACCGTCGGCCGGGAGCGCGGCTGGTCAGCGCCGACCCGCCGCGACTTTGATGCGATGTGCAGCGACAGGGGTACATTCCTCATCGGAGACCCGAGCGAAGTGGCTTCCAAACTAATCCGCGCCAACGACATTCTCGGCGGCCTGTCGCGCGTGACTTTCCAGATGAGCACCGCATCTACCGATCACGAAGCGATGACCGCGGCCATCACATTGCTCGGCGAGCAGGTCGCGCCTGCCATCCGGTCAACGACCGCCTAAACGGAGGCCCCGAACCGGTTGATCCCGCACGGGATTTCACGGAACTGCGCCGTCGTGGGCCGCCTGCGTCATATCCGATGGTATATATCGAAACGTGGATCAAAAATTGCGGGATGGCGCCGCTCCCGGTATGATTTGGGGTGCCAGTGTCTGATTTGGTGGCACGCTCACGTTTACCCGAGGCAGAAGATCAAGCCATGATCCAGGCCATCAAACGCATTTCGCTCGCGCTCTTCATCAGTCTCTGCATCGCATCAGTCCTATGCACAGCACCGGCGCTCGCGCGCACCGTCACCGATTCCGCCGGACGGCAAGTCAACATCCCCGACACGATATCACGCGTCTTCGCGGCAGGCCCACCGGCCTCGACCCTTCTTTATGTGCTCGCGCCGCAGAAAATGATCGGCTGGGTGCGCCCGCCCCGCGAAGCAGAAATACCATTCCTGCTGCCTTCCGTACGCGCGCTTCCCGAGTTGGGACGGCTGACCGGCCGTGGCGACACACTGAACCTTGAACGGCTGCTGACAGCCAAGCCCGATATCGTCATCGACTTCGGCACCATCAACGACACCTATCGTTCCCTCGCCGATCGCGTGCAGGAACAGACAGGCATTCCCTACCTGCTGATCGATGGCCGTTTTGCAAACACCCCCGCGGCCCTGCGCCTGCTTGCCGATGTGCTGGGCGTCAAGGATCGCGGCGAGGAGCTGGCACACGCAGCAGAAGACATCTTCGCGCGCGTTGACCAGACGGTTGCCCAAGTCCCCGCTGAAAAACGCCCGCGGGTTTATCTCGCCAGAGGTCCCGAGGGACTCGAGAGCGGTTCTCGCGGCTCCATCAATACAGAGATCATTGAACGTGTCGGCGGCATCAACGTTGTCGAAGGGCTTCGCGAGAAAGGCGGCATCGTCAATGTCTCACCCGAACAGGTGATCGCATGGGCGCCGGACACGATCGTTACGCTCGATCGCAACTTCCGGCAGGCTGTTCGCGGAAAAGCAGAATGGCAGCCGGTCCCCGCCGTGGCCTCGGACCATATCTTTCTGGCGCCTAATTTGCCCTTCGGCTTCATCAACTCTCCGCCATCGGTCAATCGTCTGGCCGGTCTGACATGGCTGTTGTACAAACTATATCCAGACAAGATTCATGGTAATCTTCGCGACGACATCCGTTCGTTTTATCGTTTGTTTTATCAGTCGGATCTGACAGACGCCGATCTCGACAAACTGCTCAACGGCTCCGGAGGCTGAACCTCGACCTTGCGCACAACAACAACAATCGTCGTCTTATTTATTCTCCTCATCATTGTCTCATTGGTGGCGTCAGGCATCGGCCCATACCCGATTGCACCACAGACAGTTCTGAATGTGCTTGTGCATCGTGTTTTCGGGACAGACGTTGATCCGACGGCAACGACCGTACTTTTAAATATCCGCCTCCCTCGCGTTGTCGCTGCCGGCCTTGTCGGAGCAGCCCTTGCCGCCGCCGGCGCCGCCTATCAAAGCCTGTTCCGTAATCCGCTGGTCTCTCCCGATATTCTCGGCGTCTCGACGGGCGCCGGCCTGGGCGCAGTGGTCGGCATCCTGCTTGGACTGCCTGTGGTCTTGATCCAGTTGCTCGGCTTCGCGGGCGGCCTTGTCACCGTCTTCATCGTAGCGGCGCTCGCACGTGCACTGCGAGGAAGCGGTGATGTGCTGGTGCTCGTTCTTGCCGGCATTGTCGTCGGCGCTTTGGCTGGCGCTGCAATCTCACTCGTCAAAGTGCTTGCCGATCCTTACGACCAATTGCCCGCGATTACGTTCTGGCTGCTCGGCAGCCTTGCCGGCGTGAAGTTGAACGATGTCGCGGCAACGGCCCCAATCGTCCTGCTCGGCCTGGTGCCGCTGATCCTGTTCCGCTGGCGGATCGGCGTTCTGTCGCTGGGCGATGACGACGCGCGTGCGCTGGGCGTCAATGTGGAACGCTTGCGAGCGATTGTCATCGCGTCGGCGACACTCGTGACTGCGAGCGTTGTTGCTATCTCCGGTGTGATTGGTTGGGTGGGCCTGATGATCCCGCATATGGCCAGGATACTTGTTGGTCCGCGCTTCGATCGCTTGCTGCTGGCCGCCATCCCGCTCGGCGCCGCATTCATGATCGGTGTTGATACGCTGGCGCGTTCAGGAGCCCGCATCGAGATTCCGCTGGGCGTCCTGACGGCGGCCATCGGCGGGCCTCTCTTTGTGTGGCTACTCGCACGCAGCCGCAGAAAGCTTCTGACATGAGGCCGCTCGAAGCGAAAAACCTGTCCATCGGATACGGCTCACGAACTGTTGCCGGCAGCCTGAACCTGGCGCTCGAGTCAGGCACAGTGACGTGTCTGCTCGGTCCAAACGGCGTCGGCAAGACAACACTGTTCAAGACGCTGCTTGGGTTGATCCCCGCTATGGCAGGGACGGTTCTCGTGGACGGCGCCGACATCAGGCACATCAGCCGGGAGAAAATCGCCCGCCGTATCGCCTATGTGCCGCAGGCTCATCCGACCGAGTTCACCTACACGGTGCTCGATCTGGTCATGATGGGACGAACCGCTTATCTCGGCGCGTTCGGCACGCCGAAAAAGTCCGATTACGAAGAGGCCATGGCCGCTCTTGATCTGCTCGGGATCAGCGCGCTGGCGCATCGGGATTCGACGCGCATCTCCGGCGGGCAACGACAACTGGCGCTGATCGCCAGAGCGCTCGCTCAGAAGGCCAACATTGTCATGATGGACGAGCCGACCGCCAGTCTGGATCTCGGCAACCGCAATCTCGTCCTCGACACCATCCGCAGCCTGTCCGCCAACGGACTGACGATCGTGCTGTCGACCCATGAACCCGAACACGCTTTCGTTGTCGCCGACCAGGTCGCAATTCTCGGGCGCGACCGTTTCGTGACCGGCCCCGTGCAGACAACGATGACGTCGGATGAGCTATCGAGACTTTATGGCCTGCCGCTCAGGGTCGAACAAACTCTTTCGGGCCGGTCCGTCGTCGGGCCTGCATAAGGCACCTTTACTTGAAGGCTTCGCAAACGGTTTGATGATGGCGGTCTGAAAGATCGCCGCCGCGCTTGGAAACCGTTCGCCACCACCCATCAAGCGACGCGCGGTCACATCGCAATTTGCTGCGGGTCAATTTCCGCGACGAAAGCCTGCGGTATACCTACCCTCTGGATCATGGAAATTTGAACACGCCCGCAACAAGTCGCAAGGCATCGTGACGCTCAGCACCACGGACGGTTTCAGTGTGAGCTTTTCGCTACGCCAACGTCAGCAGCACGAACTCGGAGAAGCGCTCGTGACGTATCCGGCACAGGACATATCGCAACTGGTGAACTAGGGATCGACGCGCCTTCGGCTGAAACCTCAGCCCGCGCGCCGGGAGCGTCCGATATCGGATTTCAGCGCCATGAGATCCTTGCGCACGGCGGCTTCCGCTGCCCGCTCAATTCGCCGGTAACGCTCGACGAGAGATACACCGAACGGCGTCAACACTGCCCCGCCACCGTGTTTACCGCCGGTCTGCCGATCGACGGCCGTGCGCCCGCATATCGTATTGATCTCATCCACGAGATCCCAGGCCCGCTTGTAAGACATGTCCATCGCCCTGCCGGCTGCAGAGATCGAGCCGCACGCCTGAATGCTCTCCAGCAATTGTATTTTGCCGGGACCGATCCTCGCCTCTGAATCGAGGTCAATTCGCAAACTCAATGAAGGGAGCGCCTTCGGGCAGGGCTTACGCATTGTCAGCTTGCTCTTGGTCATGACCGCTGCTCGACACCGCCGCATATACGGCCAGCACATCGCCTGTTGCTGGTACGAGAGTCGAACATCTCCGACATTACCCCGTATCGCAGGCAAAGCAACCGCTCCCTCCCGGCGTCGATGAATTCCCGCTAACGATCATTAAACCGGCGGCGCCGCCAGCGATCCTGCTCTGCCGAAACGGGTATTGATCGTTATATTATTTAAAATATAACGAGGTCACGACAGCGCTCGGAAGAAAGGCACTTCATGCGCCACCGGCCATCAGCGGTTGTACTTCTTCACGTTGCATTCGAGGACCTGGGGCTGCTTTCCCCGGTGCTCGACCGCGCCGGCTGGATACGCCACACCCCAATGGGGTTGATTTTCCCTGCCCGTCCCGTTGAATGCCCATCCGGTGAAGACCGGTCAAAACGAGAGGAAATGTCATGGTTAATCGTCTGCAGTTCTACATTGACGGCGCGTGGGTCGATCCCGTCGCGAAGAAATCCATCCCGGTCGTCAACCCGGCGACTGAGGAAGCGATGTACGAGATCGCACTGGGTTCAAAAGCCGATGTAGACAAGGCGGTCGCAGCCGCGCGCCGTGCATTCGAGACATTTTCCCAGAGCAGCCGTGAAGAGCGCGTCGCTTTGCTCACCCGCGTCATAGAGGTCTACAAAACCCGCATCAAGGATATCGGCGCTGCGGTATCCGACGAGATGGGCGCACCGCTCCCGATGGCAGAGAAACTGCAGGCAGGTGCCGGTCTTGGCCACCTCAACTCGACGCTCGAAGTCCTGAAAAACTATCAGTTCGAAGAGCCGATCGGATCGGCCATGGTTGTGCGCGAGCCGGTCGGCGTGATCGGCATGATCACGCCCTGGAACTGGCCGCTCAACCAGATCGCCTGCAAGGTCGCCCCTGCCCTGGCTGCCGGCTGCACCATGATCCTCAAGCCTTCGGAATTCACCCCCACCTCCGCGTTGATCTTCGCCGAGATCCTGCATGAAGCGGGCGTGCCGAAGGGCGTATTCAACCTGCTCAACGGATTGGGCCCCGAGGTCGGCGCCGCGATGAGCGAACATCCGGACATCGACATGATCTCGTTCACGGGATCGACCCGCGCCGGCATCGATGTCGCCAAGCGTGCGGCACCGACCGTGAAGCGTGTCAGCCAGGAGCTTGGCGGAAAGTCGCCGAACATCATTCTTGATGACGCCGATTTCAACAAGGCCGTGACAGGCGGCGTGGCGCACGTCTTCAACAATTCCGGCCAGTCCTGCAACGCACCAACCCGGATGATCGTACCTCAGTCGAAGATGAAGGAAATCGCCGCCATCGCGAAGACCGTTGCCGACAAGACCAAGGCTGGCGATCCGCGCGCGGCGGACACCACCATCGGCCCTGTGGTGTCCCGCATTCAGTGGGACAAGATTCAGGGGCTGATCAAGAAGGGCATCGATGAAGGCGCAACGCTGGTCGCCGGCGGCCTCGGCCTTCCCGATGGCGTCAACAAGGGCTTCTACGTTCGCCCGACCGTGTTCGCCGATGTCACCAACGACATGACCATCGCGCGCGAGGAAATCTTCGGACCCGTGATCGCAATCATGGGCGCGAAGGACGAGGACGATGCGGTGAAGATCGCGAACGATACCGCCTTACGGGCTCGCCGGTTACGTCTCGGCCGGCAGCGTGGAGCGCGCCCGCAAGGTCGGCCGTCAATTGCGCGCGGGTAACGTCAATCTGAATGGCGTTCCGAACGAGCGGACCGCGCCATTCGGCGGCTACAAGCAATCCGGCAACGGCCGCGAATGGGGCAAATTCGGCCTCGAAGAATATCTCGAAGTGAAGGCGATCGCCGGCTTCAACGCCGCCTGATCAAAAGCGTAAAAAGAACGGCCTCGAACATGTCCATGTTCGAGGCCGCTCTCGCTACAAAATCAAGATACAGAGTTCACTCGAAACCAGCAACGTGATGCGGAACGTACGGCGCTTCGAGCGACGCGATCTCTTCCGACGTCAGCTTGACGGAGAGCGCGGCCACCGCATCAGTCAGGTGGTTGGCTTTCGAGGCACCAATGATCGGCGCGGTGATGCCGTCCTGCTGGAGCACCCAGGCCAACGCGACCTGTGCACGTGGAACGCCTCGTGCTTTCGCGATTGCCGTAACCTGCTCCACGACGAGTCGGTCCGAGTCGGACGCATGCCCGTATAACTTCTTGCCAAACTCGTCGGTTTCCTGACGCTCGCTCGTTTCGTCCCAGTCGCGCGTCAAACGCCCCCGCGCGAGCGGGCTCCATGGAATCACCGCAACGCCCTGATCGACGCAAAGCGGAAGCATGTCGCGCTCCTCTTCGCGATACAGCAGGCTGAGATGGTCCTGCATACTGACGAACTCGGTCCAGCCATTCAGCCGCGAAGTGTATAGCGCCTTGGCGAATTGCCATGCGTGCATCGACGATGCGCCGATGTAACGTGCCTTGCCCGCCTTCACGACATCATGGAGCGCCTCTAACGTCTCCTCGATCGGCGTTCCGTAATCCCAGCGATGGGTCTGGTACAGATCGACATAATCAGTCCCGAGCCGCTTCAGGCTGGCATCGATTTCGGCGAAGATCGCCTTGCGGGACAGACCCGCGCCATTCGGGCCGGGGCGCATGCGGTTGTAGACCTTCGTCGCCAGTACGATCTCGTCGCGCTTGGCGAAATCCTTCAGCGCGCGCCCGACGATCTCCTCGGACGTGCCGTCCGAATAGACGTTCGCGGTGTCGAAGAAATTGATGCCGAGGTCGATGGCCTGCTGGATCAGACGGCCGGCTGGCATCTTCCTTCAAGGTCCAGCTATGCGCGCCGCGATCGGGTTCGCCAAACGTCATGCAACCGAGACAGATGCGGGAAACGCCCAAACCTGTAGATCCGAATTTCACGTAGTCCATTGATATCCTCCAGAACGAACGAAAGAGTCAGGTTCAAGTCGGCTGCGCTGTAGGCCAGTGCAACGGAATCGAGTTCAAGCAGCCAAAACGATGCGCGGGATTTTGTGCAATGCGCCAAAGCGCTACACGACATTCGCGATACTCCATATGAATATCGCGATGGGACCAACTGTCCAAGGGCAAGTGCAAGAGCAAGTGCGTTTATAGCGCCTGATCGTCCGCCGGGATAACCGACAGATTACGCATGCCCGAGCGCACGCAGCACCGCTGCGGCGTCATGGGGATTTGCGTGATGCGTGCGCCCAGCGGGGCGATCGCGTCGTTCACCGCATTCATCGCAGCCGCCGATGCCGCAGCTGTCCCCGCCTCACCGCAACCCTTTGCGCCAAGCTCCGTGTCGCGCGTCGGGGTCTCTACATGCGCGACCTTGACGTCAGGCATCTCCACCGCCATCGGGACCAGATAGTCCGCCAGCGAACCGTTCTCGAGCTGCCCGGTCTCGCTGTAGCGGCACTCCTCGAAGAATGCAGCACCCAGGCCCTGGATGGCGCCGCCGCGGACCTGCTCATCCACCAGCATGGGATTGATGATGCGCCCGCAATCTTCGGCCACCCAGACATCGAGAATCTTCGTGAAGCCGGTCTCGACGTCCACTTCCACGTGACATCCCTGGACGCCATTGGTGAAGGCGAACGGATAGCCCTTCGGCGAATAGTGATGAGCCACCGTGAGCTGCGGCGAGATATCGGCCGGCAGCGTGTCGGAGCGGTAGTAGGAAATGCGGGCAACATCCGCGAGCGACATGCGGATATTTCCGGTTCCGGCATCAACGATCTGCGCGTTCTGCACATCCAGATCGGCGGGCTTCGCCTGCAGGATGGCGGCGGCGACCTGAAGAACATTGTTCTTCAGTTTCTTCGCGGCCTGAAATGCGGTCTCGCCGCCGATCCCGGCACCGCGACAGGCCCAGTTGGCCCCGCCCTGCGGCGTGACGTCGGTGTCTCCGGTGATGACGTGCACCGTCTCACGGTCGACACCCAGATTTTCGGCGACGATCTGGCCGACGATGGTCTCAGTGCCCTGCCCGTGTTCTCCGACGCTGATGAGACACTGCACTTCGCCCGACGGCGTGATCTTCACAATGGCGCCGTCCTGCGAGGATATGCGCGCACCGCCGACGCCGTAGAAGGCCGGCGACGGATTGGTGATCTCGACGAACATCGCGATCCCGATACCGCGATAGATGCCCTTTTTACGCAGCTCGTGCTGCTCTTTCACGAGCCGCGGGTAATCCATCATATCATGAAGCTTGTCGAGGCATTGCTCATGGGACAGACGCTCGAACTTGTATCCCGTCGGCGATGTGTACGGATACATATCCTGCGTGATGATGTTCCGCCGCCGGATCTCGAACGGATCGAGACCGACGCGCCGCGCGACGTCGTCCATCAGGCCTTCGGTGACCGAGCACGCAATCGGATGTCCGACGGCGCGATACTGACTGGTCTGCACCTTGTTCTGAAACACGACATTCAGGTCGCCGCGATAATTCCTGAACCGGTATGGCGCGCCCATCAGGCGCACCACCTGATTGCCCTCGACCACGCTCGTCCGCGGGAAGCTCGAAAACGCGCCGATAGCCGTCACGTCGTCGACCTTCATGCCGAGAATATTGCCGGAGGCATCAGATGCGAGGCTGGCGTGAACGCGATGATCGCGCGCATGAATGTCCGAGAGAAAGGATTCCATCCGGTCGGCTGAGTATTTCACCGGCCTGCCCGCCATCATGCTGAGGCCGACGACTGCCATGTCCTCATGATAGACATGAAGCTTCATGCCGAAGGAGCCACCGATGTCGGGAGCAACCACCCGCACGCGCGACTCCGCGATGCCGTAATGGCGGCTGTAAAGATCCTGAAACTGAAAGGGCGTCTGGGTGGCGTGATAGACCGTGAGCTGTTCTTCCGAGGGATTGTAATCCGCGATAATGGCGCGAGGCTCCAGCGTCACCGCGGTATGCCTGCCGAAGCGGAACGTATCCTCCACCACGACGTCGCAATCCTTAAATACGGTTTCGACATCGCCGCTCTCGATCTTCAGCGAGAATGAGACGTTGCTGCCGAGCTCCGGGTTGATGATGTCCGCGCCCTCTTCCCGCGCGGCATCAATGTCAGCGACCACCGGGAGTTCTTCGTACTTCACATTGACAAGCTCAGCCGCGTCTTCGGCAATCGCGCGCGTTCGCGCAACGATCGCCGCTACCGCCTGCCCGGCCCACACGACCTTTTCAGTCGCCAACGGCAATTGCGGAGACGATTTCATGCCGTGGAAGTGGTCGAGCGTGCCGACCCAAGGCTTGCACAGCTTCGCCAGATCCTCGCCGGTCGCGACCAGATGAACACCTTCAATCTCAAGGGCGGCGCTGGTGTCGACGGACAGGATCTTTGCATGCGCATAGGGACTGCGCACGAAAGCCGCATACAGCATGCGCGGCAACTTCATGTCGGTGACGTACCGCCCCTTGCCCGCCAGCAACCGCTTGGCGTTCGGGCGCGTCACCGAACGGCCGATATAGCTGTTCGGGCGATCAAGCTTGCTGAGCGTCTTATCCATCGCGGCGCGACCTTATTCCGGCTTTGACTGGACAGCGCTGCCGTTCGCGCGCGCCTCGGCGACCGACTCGATCGAGTTGACGATGGCCTGATAGCCCGTGCACCGGCAATAGTTTCCGGACAGGCCGTCGCGAATGACCTCGCGGCTCAATGTCTCACCACGGCTCAGCATCTCGTGGGCCGTGACGAGCATGCCGGCGGTGCAGAATCCACACTGCAGCGCATTGTTGTTATGGAAGGCCTCCTGAATGTCGGCGATGACCTTGCGCTGGGTGAGCCCTTCCACGGTTTCAACACGTTCGCCATGCGCCTGCACCGCGAACATCAGGCAGGCATGGACTGCCTTGCCGTTCAACAACACGAGGCATGCTCCGCACACCCCCATCTCGCAACCGAGGTGCGTGCCCGTCAGCTCAAGTTCTTCGCGCAGGAAATCCGCCAGGGACATGCGCGGCTCGATGTATCGGGCCACGGTTTCGCCGTTGACTTCAAGTGCGATGGGAAAGTGCTCGCTCATGGGTGAGCTCCTTCAAGCATGCAGTCGGCGCTGCCGAGCCGCCCCAGCAACCGCCCGAGCAGCACGCGAGCCAGATGCATGCGCATGGCCGCGCTGGTTTCTTCATTGTCTTCCGGATCAAGATCGTCACTGAGGGCCGCCTGCGCCCCTGCAATCACTTCCGGAGACAAGACCTGATTTGCGATGGCCGCTTCCGCATGACGCGCGCGCACCGGCGTGGAGGCAACGGAGAGGAAAGCAATGCGCGCGGAAACCACCTGCTCGCCGTCAAACGTACCCTGTATCCCCGCGCCCACCATCGCGTAGTCACCGCGACGGCGCGCCAGTTCGTCGAACACGCAACGGTCGTTTTCGCCGAACACCGGGATATGGATCGCGACCAGAATTTCTCCCGGCTCCAGCCCTGTGTCGAATAGGTCCTTGAAAAATCCATCCGCCTTGATCGTTCTGGTGCCGTCGGGACCGGCGATCTCGAATTCGGCATCGAGGGCGAGTGTCATGGCCGGAAACTCCGCCGACGGATCGGCCAGCGCAATCGTTCCTCCGAACGTTCCCTTGTTTCTGATGGCGGGATGAGCCACGAACGGCGCCGTGCGGCGCAGCAACGGCGCATGACGCGCAATCTCGGGCGACGTCAGCATTTCGGCATGCCGGGTCAGCGCGCCGACACGGAGAACATTCCCGGATATCGATATGCCGGTCATCGCCTCGATGCGTGAAATATCGATGAGGACTTCAGGGGCCTGCAACCGAAGCGACAAGGACGGCACCAGGCTCTGCCCGCCAGCCAGATAACAGCAGTCGCCGCCGGCCTCGGCGTAGGCGTCGAAGGCGCTTTCGAGGGTTTCCGCCCGAACATATTTGAAAGCCCGAGCCTTCACGCCCAATCTCCAAACAACGACTTGTGACCAAATGGTCTCAAATTACTACTGGGACCGGATCGATCCCCTGTCAATATAAATTACCAATTGGTCCGTTGGCGTTTACCTATCGAAACGACTTAAATTGATACAATGCCGCCATCATTTTGCCGACCGGATGCCAGCGATGCGAAGCAGTGCAAAAAAGCAGATAAGGACCCCGCGCCCGAAGAAGGCCGGCGCGGCAAAAAAGAAGGGGGTTCGCACCCGAAAGAACATGCCCGCCGCGGAGCGGGAAAAAGTCATTCTGGAATCGGCCATCCGCTTTTTTGCGGAACACGGCTTCGAGGGACAGACCCGCGAACTCGCCAAGCGCATCGGCATCACTCACTCCGCGATCTACCGGCACTTCCCAAGCAAGGAAGCGCTGGTCGAGCGCGTCTATGAACACGTCTATCTGGGGAGTTGGCAGAAGCATTGGGGCGAGTTGATTCAGGACAGATCCCAACCGCTGGAGGCACGGCTCATCCGCTTCTATTGCGAGTACGTCGATCAGATCTTCAGTTTCGAATGGGTTCGTATCTTTATTTTCGCGGGACTGAAATCGTTTGATATCAACGAACGCTATCTCGCCATGGTGATGAAGACCGTCGGCACACCCGCGCTTCATGAGGCGCGTCAGGAGCTCGGGTTCAACTCTTCTCTCAAGGCGCCGATAGGCTGGCGCGAGCAGGAATTATTCTGGGGCCTGCACGGACGCATCTTCTATTTGGCGCTCCGCAAATTCGTTTACGGCCTGCCGGTGCCGCAGGAAGAACAGCGTCATACCGTGGTGACGGACGCGGTGCGCCAATTCATGTCGGGCACGCGCGAAGTGCTCACCGAAATGACGCAAGACAGCTGATTTGTGTTTGTCGCGGTCTGAAAGACCAGCCCTCGCGATAAGCCTTGATGTCGCAGTGCAGCGAAGGCATATTGAAGCCTTCGTCGGACCCGAGTCATCGGGTGGCTCGGCCGGGCGCCTATCCCCCGGAAACCCTCAGCGATTATCGACATGTCTGCCGAATTGACGCCGACCGGCTCCGCCCGTCGTCTCGCTGGTCAATACTGGTTTAGCAATGAGGTTCTTCCAAACGTTTCGCCGTGAATGGCTGACGAACGTCCCCACGGAATTGTTGTCAGGCCTGCTCGTCGCATTGGCCCTTATCCCTGAAGCGATCGGCTTTTCGATCGTCGCCGGTGTCGATCCCAAAGTCGGACTCTACGCGTCCTTCTCCATCGCCTGTGTCACCGCGATCGTGGGCGGCCGGCCCGCAATGATCTCCGCAGCAACCGCATCCACCGCAGTTCTCATGATCACGCTGGTGCGCGACCATGGTCTGCAATATTTGTTCGCGGCGACTGTCCTGATGGGACTGATTCAGATCGCGGCCGGAGCTCTGCGGCTCGGCCTGCTGATGAAATTCGTATCGCGCTCGGTGATGACGGGCTTCGTCAATGCACTCGCCATCCTGATTTTTCTGGCGCAGTTGCCGCAACTCACTCACGTCGGCTGGGAAACTTACGCCATGGTGGCCGCCGGTCTGGCGATCATCTATCTTTTTCCCTACGTCACGAAGCGCGTGCCGTCAGCGCTGATCAGCATACTCGTTCTGACCGGCTTCACACTCTTCTTCGGCTTTAAGCTGCGCACTGTCGGCGACATGGGTGAATTGCCGTCGAGCCTGCCGTTCTTTGCCATTCCGCAGGTACCGTTCAACCTGGAGACGCTCAGGATCATATTGCCGTACTCGCTGGCGATGGCCGCGGTCGGACTGCTGGAGTCTCTGCTGACCGCCTCGATCGTCGACGACATGACTGACACCGGCAGCAACAAGAACCGGGAGTGTATCGGCCAAGGCATAGCGAATTTCATTACGGGCTTCCTCGGCGCGATGGGCGGCTGCGCCATGATTGGACAGTCGGTGATCAACGTCACTGCCGGCGCGCGAACCAGGCTTTCCACGTTCTTTGCAGGCGGCTTCCTGCTGGTCCTGATCGTTTTCCTCGGCGAATGGGTCAAGCAAATCCCGATGGCAGCGCTCGTCGCCGTGATGATCATGGTTTCGATCAGCACGTTTAACTGGTCCTCCATCATCAATTTGCGGTCTCATCCACTCAGCTCGAGCGTTGTGATGGTGTCGACCGTTGTGGTGGTCGTGGTCACCCGCGATCTGTCGATGGGAGTCCTCACCGGTGTGGTTCTCAGCGGCGTCTTCTTCGCGGCCAAGGTCGCCCGGCTGCTCGGCGTCGCGACTGAACGAACGGCGGATGGAATGGAGATGACTTACCGCATCACCGGGCAGGTGTTCTTTGCGTCATCCAACAGTCTGGTTGATGCGTTCGATTACCAGGACGTCCCTGCACGTGTTCGCATCGATGTGAGTGACGCCCATTTCTGGGATATTAGTGCGATTGGTGCACTGGACGACATCGTGCTGAAGCTCCGTCGTCACGGGGCCCAAGTCGAAGTTGTGGGTCTCAACCAAGCCAGCGCGACCATGGTCGAGCGTTTCGGCACCCACAACAAGCCCGATGTGAGACCCAAAACGGCTCACTGAAATCTGCGGCTCATTGAAATCTACGGATGATGTGGTGCCGATCAGTACCGCGTCATCCATCAGCGCTGAAACGCCAGTCCGCTGCACTCGCCTTAGCGGCGGCGTCCGGCTGCAAACATTGCGCCGGCGAGAAACGCGATGGCGATCATGGCCAGCGGAGCCTTTCGGGTAAAGTCTTCGATGGAATCGAGGATCGGTTTGGAATGTCCCGCCCTCACCGCTTCCGCAAACCGGCGGCCAGCTTCCACGGCCTTGTCGCTCGCTTCATCCACCGATTGCCTGACGTCCATCAATCTATCGGAAGCTCGCTCTGCAATGTTTGGATTGTCCGCCATCGTTTGCCTCCATATCAGCCCTTCAAATCAAACTCGCACCGAAGCCGCTCGGCGATCATCAAAATCATCTCGCACCGGCCGGCGTCACTATCGCTCGGTTCGCTTTGCATGATGACCACGCGCCAGCTGTCACCGTCAGGCCGAACAGAAATCGCCAAATCCGTGGGCCACTCACAGATATCTTCCATCTCAACCTTGATAGACGCTTCC
The DNA here is from genome assembly GCA_963751855.1 of uncultured Alphaproteobacteria bacterium. Taxonomy (GTDB): domain Bacteria; phylum Pseudomonadota; class Alphaproteobacteria; order Rhizobiales; family Xanthobacteraceae; genus Afipia. Next base: position 445,511 of record CAVVWF010000003.1, read on the forward strand.
AGCTCTCCGGCTGTTTTACTGGGCTTCTTCATATTGGAATGTCCACGGCAAAGAGCACAGGGACGATCGCGGATGGGCAGCGTGTGCCCGGCCACCCATGACGACCAGGTCCGCTCGAAACAGCTTTTACTTACCCGTCTTGCTGGCGCTTCCCGCCGATACATCAAGTCTGCCCGCTCCATCACGTTCCTTGTTCCAGGCAACGGAACAGGGTGTGATTAACGGACGTTGCCGACAAGTAATTGCGTGACCGTCGAGCATCCGGCGCTCTCGGCGCCGCCAATGACACCGAATTGCGGACGGGTTCCAAACAATCCCGCTAGCCACCCGGAACCAACTCGCCTCTCCGCGCTTGAATCTGGTCAAGGGGCGCGTCGTGTGGAGTTTTTTGCGTCGTGTCTTGGTCCGCGCAGTGTCAACTGCCTGTCGGGGTGCCGAGCGGGAAGTCGTTCAAGACGCGACCCGCTGCGCGGAGAGTCCTCTCCAATTTTTTTGAAAGCAGACAATGCAGCGAACCGGCGAGGATGGCCACCGAAGTATCGCGCACGCAAGCCGGTGTACGTCAGTCGAGACACCGCAAGCCGGCGCCCCAATCCCTCACGAAGAAAGTACGGCGATGGACCCGACGGACAACTTGATCAAGCTGCTGGCGATTTTGGAGGCCAAGAAGTCGCGCGGCTGGATCGCGCACAACGAATTCGACTACTTCGCACAGTGTCCGACGTGTGGAAGCTGGTACGATTTCCGGAATCCCCAAAATCTCTCCAGACACAAGCACAGCGTGACGGCCAGCATCGTCATCCAGTCTTCCAGCGAAAACGTCAGCAGCACAACCCTGGAATTTGAGTGTCAGAATTCGCCGGGACCGGGCACCAACGTAGCAGCTAAGGCACCCGCCCCGCTCCCCAACGCCACGGGTCGCGGAGCCAAATCATGCCAGCGGCCAAGCGGTGTTGCAGGAGAAGGTCATGTCAGGGGAAAATGATCCCCAGCGCGAAGCCAACACGTCATAGCAAGCACATCGTAGTCAGTCCTTTTGATAAGGAGCACGACCATGATCCGCAGGATGCTCGTTGCTGCCACGCTTGTAATCATTGCGCAGTGCGCCTTCGCTCAGGACGCCCAACGCGGGACATCGGAGCAACAGCAGGCCTGTTCAAAGGACGTCTCGCGCCATTGCCGCTCGGTGATGAAAGAGAGCGACGCCATCATTGCTGGATGCCTGAAGGAGAACCGGGCCAAGCTCAGCAAGTCCTGCCTTAAGGCGATGGCTGACCAGTAGTCTCATCCCGATGAAAACGCCTCGCGACCTCGCCAACCGCATGCGCGATCGACGCGATCGCGAGAGGGCGGATGACGGGTTCGTTCGCGAAACCTTCACCCTTCCCCGGCCGGAGGCGCGTGCAAAGGCCGAGGCGTTCTTCGCCCGCTATCCCAAGGCGGCATACATGAGCGAAGTCGAAAGCTGGCGCGAATTGCCCACCGACGAAATCGAATTCACCATGAAGCGGCTACGCTCGTCCGACTGAACGGGCCTGCGAATGTTGTCCGCCGGGCCGCGAAATCTGACTCAATGCTTCTGCCGCGATGACGCCGGCTTGTGAAACGTCTCCCAGCGAAATAATCCCCACGAGCCGTTTGTCGCGGTTAAGCACTGGCAGCCGCCGGACCTGGATATCTCCCATGTTCCTCGTGATTTCGTCGGTGTCCTGATCATCGAAGCAATATTTCACCTCGGACGTCATGACATCTCTGACTTTGGCTTCAGGGCCGCGTCCCATCGCTATTCCACGAACCGCAATGTCGCGATCCGAAATCATGCCGACGAGCTTGCCGTTTTCCTCGACAGGCAAGAGACCGATATCGAGATCCGCCATCGCTTCAGCGGCCTGCCGGACTGTTTCTCCAGCATTCATTATTCTTACGTCTTTGGTCATTGCGTCACAGACTTTCATCGAACGATCTCCCGGCTGAAATTCTCCTTCACGTGTCACGCACCCCAACTTGGATCAAACCTGTACGTTCCAGCTCTTTTCGTGAAAGCTTTCGGGCCACGCACAACCTGTGAGCGATAAACGCCTGGCCCAGTCGCCTTTCAGGCGAGACGAAGTTTCCTCTCGTTTGAGTGAAGGAACCGATTGATCACATTAGTAATTGATACTTGCCAACGGAGCGGGACAGTCCGTTAGCTAAGGCCCGACCGGTACGGGTCCTTCAACCCTGACGGGCCGGTCGGGCCGACTTTCCAGATTGCATTTCGCTTAGCTTGGTGTCCGCTTTGCGGCGATGCGGCGTCCGCAGTTCGACAATCACCAGCTTCTCATGTTTTTCATTGTCCAGAACATGTTCATCCATCACCATCATGTCGCGCGACATCGAGGGGGCTGAACGCAAGTTGTGAGTTGCCCACGCTGACACTGCGATCAACTTTCGGAAGGCAGCTCATCACGGCATGAACGCGGCGCGCTCAAGCAACTGATCGTATGGTTTCCAGCCGGGCGATTTCGTGCTGGTGCTCTGCCTCGATCAGCGGTTCACGTTTCCACATAACAGCATAACGGCAGCGACCGTTATTGGTTCTGCCTCGCGCACTGCTTCGTGAGCCTCAAGACATTTCGTGAGCCTCAAGACATGCAGCGATGTCATCCAAGCCTCACGAAATATCGTCCAACCGTTCTACACGTGCCGTGGCGCTTCGATCCTGCCCTGCGCCGTCGCAATTCCCATTTCAAGGCTGTCCGCGATCCGCCGCGCGCGTTCGACAAAATGCGCCGCCGCCACCGGCGGACAAATCTCGATAGCTGTTCGCTCGAACAACGCAAGCCAGCGGTCGAAATGCGAGCGATCGACCGGCAGGCCGAGATGCACCCGCATCGGCTGCCCATGATAGCGGCCGGACATCAACGCGACCGAAGACCAGAATGCGCAGAGCTTTCCGATGTGATGCTCCCAGTCGTCGATTTTCGAGGCGAAGATCGGTCCCAGCACCGGCTCGGTTTGGATGTGCCGATAGAACTCCCTGACCAGACGCTCGATCATCGGCTCATCGATTCCGGTCTTGCTCATCAGTTCGGCCGTGATGCGGGCGCGGCGCTCGGGTCCACCTTCTGCGGCAACAGTCATCTTTCTATCCTCAATCACATGCGGCTCACGCCGCGGGACGAATTCCGAAATCCTCCGGACGCAGCACGAGGTCGGCCAACGTGTAGCGATCGAGCGTCGCGATGAAAGCGCCCAGCGCCTCCTTCAGCACGCCACGCAGGCGGCAACGGGGCGTGATCAGACAGCGATTGTCGGGCGAAAAGCATTCGACCAGCGCAAAGTCCGGCTCGGTCGCGCGCACCACATCGCCGAGGCTTATCTTGTTCGGGCGCATCGCCAATATGAGCCCACCGGACCGCCCGCGCACGGCCTTGAGATAGCCCGCGCGGGTGAGCTGATTGACCACCTTCATCAGGTGAGCCTTCGAGATTCCGTACACCTTCGCGGTCTCTTCGATCGTGATCAGCTCGTCGTGGCGGGCGGCCGCATACAGCAGTACGCGCAAGGCATAATCGGAAAAGTTGGTCAGTCGCATTACCCTGTCCTTTTCGGATTGCATCGGTAGCCGAATAAAGATATATATAAAATACTTCTTTTAGCAAGGAGATGGCGAGGACTTTCCGAAAATTCTTGCGTTCGTTGAGAGACGCGGTGGGCCTTCACCCACCTGTCTTTGCGCTGGATCAAGAACATCAGCGCAAGGAAGGTAGGTGGAAATAATTCGGTTCGAAATGAAATGACTTTCGGGTTTCAAATAACGAACATAGGCTGGGACTTATCGTCCAATCGATTTGACCTGACGTTTGATTTTTAATGCGGGCCGCGTGACCAATGAATTCTGGTTGCGGCATGAGCGCTGAACGGGGCGGCGAAACATGATCGGACAACTGACGAAGGCTGAACGTCAATACGCGCTGTTGATCCTGCTTATCTTAGCGCTCTGCGGCCTGACATTGGGCGTGGCCGGAAAAGACGATCCGCTCGGCATCCATGGCGCGCTGATCGGGGTGGCGGCGCTCGCGGGGATCTTCAAGGTCATTTCCGTCTATTACGATCCGGAGCCCGGCGACGATCGTCTCAGTCAGTATTACGACGATCCGACAAGGCTCGGCATCATTCTGGCGATGGTGTGGGCCGTGTTCGGCCTCTTCATCGGCGACTGGGTGGCGTGGCTGCTGGTGAAGCCCGACCTCACCTTCGATGCCGGCTGGGCGAGCTTCGGACGGCTGCGGCCCGTTCACACCACCAGCGTCATCTTCGGCTTCGGCGGCAATGGGCTGATTGCGACATCTTTTTACGTGCTGCAGCGGACATCGCGCGCGCGCCTGCCCGATCAGTTGAGCCCATGGTTCGTGCTGCTCGGCTACAACCTGTTCTGCGTCCTCGCCGTTACCGGCTACATGATGGGCATCACCCAGTCCAAGGAATACGCCGAGCCGGAATGGTACGCGGACATCTGGCTGGTGATCGTCTGGGTGACCTATTTCGGAATCTATCTGCGCACGCTCGCGCGGCGCAAGGAGCCGCACATCTACGTGGCCAACTGGTACTATATGGCCTTCATTCTGGTTGTCGCGATCCTGCACATCGTCAACAACCTCGCCGTCCCCGTCTCCTTCGGCAGCGCCAAGAGCTACTCGCTGTTCTCCGGCGTGCAGGATGCCATGACCCAATGGTGGTACGGCCATAACGCGGTCGCGTTCTTCCTCACCGCCGGCTTCCTGGGGATGATGTACTACTTCCTGCCGATACGCGCGGGCCGGCCGATCTATTCCTACCGCATGTCGATCATCAGCTTCTGGGGCATCACCTTCTTCTACATGTGGGCGGGCTCGCACCACCTGCACTACACGGCGCTGCCGCAGTGGGTGCAGACGCTGGGCATGACGTTCTCGCTGATGCTGCTTGATCCCCTCCTGGGCGTCGGCCGCCAATGCCCTGCTGACGCTGAACGGCGCGTGGGACAAGGTGCGGGACGATGCCACGCTGCGCTTCATGATGGTGGCCGCGGTGTTCTATGGCCTGACCACGTTCGAGGGATCGTTCCTCGCCATCCGCCCGGTCAATGCGCTCTCGCACTACACTGACTGGACCGTCGGCCATGTTCACGCCGGCGCGCTCGGCTGGGTCGCGTTGATCACATTCGGATCGATCTATGCCATCGTGCCATGGCTGTGGAAACGCGAGCGGATGTATTCCGCGAAACTTGTCGAGGTCCATTTCTGGCTCTCCCTTGCCGGCACCATCGTCTACGTCTTCGCGATGTGGAATTCCGGCATCATCCAGGGGCTGATGTGGCGGACTTATAACGAGAGCGGCACGCTGGCCTATTCCTTCGTGGATTCGCTGATCGCGATGCGTCCCTATTACATCGCACGCGCCATCGGCGGCCTGCTGTTTCTGATCGGCGCCATCGTCGGCGCGTACAACATCTGGATGACGATCAGGACCGGGGTCCGCGAGGTGCACGAATCCGCGACCGACATGCCATCGCCTGTGCTCGGCGGCACGACCGTCCTTCAACCGGGAGAGTAAGCCGATGTTCGGATTGCACTATCGGCTGGAACGCAAAGCCATCGGCCTCACCCTCGGCATCATCATTGTGGCGAGCATCGGCGGCCTCGTGGAAATCGCGCCGCTCTTCACCATCCACCAGACGGTGGAAGATGCGCCCGACATGCGCGTCTACACGCCGCTGGAGCTTGCGGGCCGCAACATCTACATCCGCGAGGGCTGCTACGCCTGCCACTCGCAGATGATCCGCACGCTGCGTGACGAGGTCGAGCGCTACGGCCCCTACTCGCTCGCGGTTGAATTCGAAATACGACCATCCGATGCTGTGGGGATCGAAACGAACGGGACCCGATCTCGCGCGCGTCGGTGCCAAGTATTCCGACGAATGGCACGTCGCCCACCTGAACAATCCGCGCGACGTCATTTCCGTCTCCGTCATGCCGGCTTACGCGTGGCTGCTGCGCACGGCGCTGCGCACCGACGATCTCGGATCGCACCTTAAAGCCCAGCGCGCCGTCGGCGTTCCCTATACCGACGACATGATCGCCAATGCAGCCAAGGATGCGTACGGCCAGGCCGCGCCGGATTCGCCCTTCGCCGATGGCGTCACCAAGCGCTACGGCAAGGCCACCACGGTCCGCGCCTTTGACGGCAAGCCCGGCGACCTGACGGAGATGGACGCGCTGGTCGCGTATCTCCAGATCCTCGGCCACCTGACCGATGCCGCCCATCAACCCGTCGCCGACGCTGCGAGGTGATCATGGATATCGAACACGATACGCTGGTGTGGTTTTCGAAGTCGTTCGGATTGTTCTATCTGATCGCGCTCGCGATCATCGTGCTCGTCTATGCCTACTGGCCGTCGAACAAGAAAGCAGTTCGATCGCGCTGCGAAGTCGATCCTGCGCAATGAGGATGGGCCATGGCGGTAGAAGAACGCGACAACCACACCGGCTATCTCACCACCGGGCACGAGTGGAACGGCATCAAGGAATTGAACACGCCGGTCCCGCGCGCGGTGTATTTTTTCCTGCTGGCGGCATTTCTCTATTCGGTCGTCTACTGGATCTTGATGCCCGCGTGGCCCATCGGCGTCACCTACACCAAGGGACTGCTCGGCCTCGACCAGCGCGATACTCGTGCAGGATTCGCTGAAGCAGGCGGCGCTTGATCGCAGCGCATGGACCAAACAGATCGAGACCAAAAGCTATCAGGACATTCAGGCCGATGCTGCGCTGATGAAGATCGTGCGCCAAACCGGCCGCACGCTGTTCGGCGACAATTGCGCCGCGTGCCATGGCTTCAACGCGAAGGGCGGCGCACGGCTTTCCGAATCTGACCACCACCTCCTGGCTGTGGGGCGGCGATCCGGAGGCCATTGCCGAGACCATCCGCGTCGGCATCAATTCATCCGCATCCCGACAGCCGCACCTCGCAGATGCCCGCCTTCGGCCATGACCAGATCATCAAGCCCGCCGACGTCGACAAGGTGGTGGCCTTCGTGCGGTCGCTGTCCGATCCTTCCACCGCAAAAGATGCCAAGCCCGACGAGGTCGAAGCCGGCAAGGAGATTTTCGCGGCCAACTGCGCCGCATGTCATGGCGAGGACGCCAAGGGCAAGACCGACATGGGCGCACCGAACCTGACCGACAAGTTCTGGATCTATGGCAGCGACACGCAGACCATCATCAACACCGTCTGGAGCGGACGGCAGGGCCGCATGCCGACATGGGAAGGCCGCCTGACGCCGCTCGATCGCAAGATCCTTGCGCTGTATCTGGTCGATCAGAGGATGCCCAACCAATGAACGGCACGGCGGCATCGCATGACGGATGGAAGACGAAGTCCCTCGTCTGGCTGTCGGTCGGCCTCGGGCTGATCGTGCTGGTCGCCGCCAATGCTCATCTTTTGTACGTGGCCGTGTCCTCGCAGCCGGAATGCGTCGTTCATCTCCGGCACGGCGAAGGCAACGGAACGACCAGCTTCAGCGCGGCGACCTCGTCGTGCTCGGTCGAAACGCCGGCCGAAAGCCAAAGCGCAGGTGGAGTGATCGACCATGACCATGATCCCGACTGTCGTGCCTCCGCTTCCCACGAAGAACCGCTGGCACCGTTCGCTTGCACCATCCGACGCATTCACGTGGCTCGCGAAGGGCTGGCAGGACCTGACCGTGCAGCCGATGACGAGCCTGAGCTATGGCCTGCTGATCTTCCTGGTCTCGGTCGCCATCGTCGGCGGCCTGTTTCGCCTGGGCTGGGACTACATCCTGTTTCCGGCGTTCGCTGGCTTCATGGTGGTGGGTCCGATCCTCGCGGTTGGCCTCTATGAAAAAAGCCGGCGTCTCGCCGCCGGCCTGCCCGTCAACCTCGACGCAGATGATCTTCGTCAGGCCGCAGATCCGGCGGACAGATCCTGTTCGCGGGCGTGCTCCTGTGCCTCCTGGTGATCACCTGGATGCGCGCAGCCGTGATCATCTACGCATTGTTCTTCGGCCTGCTGCCGTTTCCCGGTCTCGAGTCACATCGCGCCGATGCTGTTCACCACGCCGGTCGGCTGGGCCATGCTGATTGTCGGCGGCGCGATCGGCGGACTGTTCGCGGCGTTCTCGTTTGCGATCAGTGCGTTTTCAATTCCCATGATGCTCGACAAGCGCGTCGATGCTCTCACCGCCATGGGAACGAGCACGGCGCTGGTCTGGAACAATCTGCCCGTGATGCTGACATGGGGCGTCATCGTGCTGGCACTGTTCCTGCTCTGCCTCGCCACCGGAATGTGGGCCTGATCGTTGTGTTTCCAGTGCTGGGGCACGGCACATGGCACGCCTACCGCGCGGTGGCGGACGAAGCAGCAGTGTAACGACACGCCGCCGGCGGAATGCCGGCGACGTGCAGAAATGGAGTGCCGATGAGTTGTTGTGCGCCCGGCGCTGAACTGGCTCTCGCGATGTCTGATCCACACAACGCGAATGAAGAACTGCTGCTTGCAAGCCGCATCGTCGGCGACGGCTTCGCCAGACTGACCTGTCGGTGCCGGGCATTCATTGCGGCGGCTGCATCCAGAAGGTCGAGGCGGCGCTGAGCGCGCTTCCCGGCGTCGAGAAAGCGCGCGTCAATCTGTCGACCAAGCGCGTCGCAATCCACTGGCAGGCGGACAAATCGCCCGCGCCTTTCATCGAGACACTCGAGCAAGATCGGCTACGACGCCCATCTCCACGACACCGGCGCGGATGACCAAAGATGAAACCGTGATGGAGCTGATCCGCGCGCTCGCGGTGGCGGGCTTCGCCGCCAGCAACATCATGCTGCTGTCGGTGTCGGTGTGGTCCGGCGCCGAGCCCGCCACACGCAACATGTTTCACTGGATTTCCGCGCTGATCGCCTTCCCTGCGCTGATCTATTCGGGCCGCGTGTTCTTCTCCTCCGCCTGGCGCAGCCTGACGCCACGGCCAGACCAACATGGATGTGCCGATCTCCATCGGCGTGCTGCTCGCCTTCGGCATGAGCCTTTACGAGACGTTCCATCACGAAGCCCACGCCTATTTCGACGCCGCGATCTCGCTGCTGTTCTTCCTGCTGATCGGCCGCACGCTCGATCACATGATGCGCGCGCGCGCACGAACCGCGGTCAGAGGCCTGGCCCGCCTCTCCGCGCGCGGCGCTCTCGTGGTGCAGGACGACGGCACACATGCCTATCTGCCGGTTGCCGAAATCCAGCCGGGCATGAACATCCTGCTGGCCGCCGGCGAGCGCGTTCCGGTCGATGCCAGAGTCGAAACAGGACACTCCGAGATCGACTGCGCGCTGGTGTCCGGCGAGAGCCTGCCGCAGCCGGCCGCACCGGGCGCGATGCTGTCCGCGGGCACGCTGAACCTGACCGGTCCCCTCACCATCGTCGCGACGGCTGCCGCGAAGGATTCATTCCTCGCCGAAATGGTGCGGATGATGGAAGCGGCCGAGGCTGGGCGCTCGGTCTACCGGCGCATCGCAGACCGCGCTTCGCGGCTCTATGCGCCGGTCGTGCATCTGACGGCGCTGCTGACGTTCATCGGCTGGATGATCGTGGCCGGTGATCTGCATCGCGCGGCAACCATCGCCATCGCGGTGCTGATCATCACCTGCCCCTGCGCGCTCGGCCTTGCCGTGCCCATGGTGCAGGTCGTTGCGGCCCGGCGCCTGTTCGAGAGCGGCGTCATGGTCAAGGACGGTGGCGCGCTGGAGCGCATCGCGGAAATCGACACCGTGATTTTCGACAAGACCGGCACGCTGACCATGGATCGTCTGCGGCTGGTGGATCGCAACACTGTCGATCGCGCAGCGCTGACCATTGCAGCGTCCATCGCCGCACATTCCCGGCATCCCTACTCAAAGGCGCTGGCAGCTGCGGGCCGAGATGAAGCCGTCACGCCGCTGACACTGAACGACGTTTCCGAGCACCCGGGCGCGGGACTGCAAGCCTCCATCGGCGCGACAATCTACAGGCTCGGCCGGCCGGACTGGGCGCTGACCGATGCCGCCGAAGAGTCCGCAACCACCACCGCAGGCGTGGTGCTGTCAGAGAACGGACGGCTGCGCGACGCCTTCCATTTCGACAGCGACCTGCGCCCGGATGTCCGCGAGGCCGTGCATGGCCATCACCGGTCAGGGATGCAAAGTCGAGATCATGTCCGGCGACCGCGACGAACCGGTGCGCCGTCTCGCCTCCGATCTCGGCCTTCCCTATCGCGCAGGCGTCTCGCCGGGCGACAAAACCAAGCATATCGTCGAACTGACGGCGACAGGACGGCGCGTGCTGATGGTCGGCGACGGTCTCAACGACACGCCTGCCCTCGTCGCCGCACACGCATCCATGGCGCCGGCCACCGCCGCCGATGTCGGCCGCAATGCCGCCGATCTGGTGTTCCTGCACGACAGCCTTCTGGCCGTGCCGCAGGCCATCGCCGTTGCCCGCGATGCGCGGCAACTCGTGCGCCAGAATCTCATCCTCGCGGTCGGCTACAACGCCATTGCGGTGCCGATCGCCATTCTCGGATATGTGACGCCGCTGGTGGCAGCCGTAGCCATGTCGGCATCGTCGCTGCTGGTGATCGCCAATGCCTTGCGATTGAACGGTTGGCGTCCCGGCAATCCACTGCGCAGGAGCCAGCCCGTTGTCCACGTCTCCACGCAGGCGCTCACGGTGGAGAAAGCCCGATGACGGATTTCTTCTACCTGATCCCCATCGCGCTGGCCCTGGGAGCTGTTGGTCTCGGCGCGTTCATGTGGTCGCTGCGAAGCGGTCAGTATGACGATCTCGCCGGAGCATCTGAACGGATTCTGTTCGACGACCGCAACGGTCCCGAAGGCACCGCGCCGTCGCGCGATGATCAAACTCCGCGTCGCGATTGACGCGCCGATCCAGTGAATAGCCACTGCCAGCCACGGACATCCGCGCTCTGAATTCTCGCTACGACCTGTGGACGTACGCACGCGCAAGGTTGACAAGACGACAAAGACCGGTACGGGTAATTAAACCCTCCTTAATCGCTTGTCTTCACTGATGTTTTAAGCTCTTCGCGTACGGCTGGGAAATGATCGTCATCGACTACAATTCCCTGCTTGTCGCGCTGAGTTTTTGCAGCGCCGGACTGGCGTTCACATTCTTTGTGAGCTGGCTGGTCTCCCGCAGCGACCGCGTGCTGATGACCTGGGCCATCGGCGCGCTGCTGATCGTGATCAGCCTTCTCATCTATAGCGAATTCGTCAGGCAATTCTCCCCGCCTGTCGGCGTGCTGGCCTTTGGCACATTGCTGGCCGGCCTGACCTTCCTGCTGGGCGCGGGCCACCAGTTCAGGACCGGCGAGTTGCCGCTCGGGACCATGGCCGTCGTCGCGACCGTGACGACCGCCGCCATGGCCGTCCCCATGCTGCAGGGATATGACGGCATTTCCTATATCGTGTTCAACTGCGGCGCAGCCGCGATCTTGTTTTACACCGGCTGGGATTACTGGCGCTGGCGTTCGGAATCTCCGCTGCTGATCGTGACACTCTCCGGGCTCTATACGCTCACCGGCCTGTCGTTCGTGCTTTGCGCGAGTCGTCCTGATCCATGACGGCAGCTGGGTGATGGGTCATGCACCTGAAACCTGGGCGGAGAACGTCAACCTCGGCGTCTCGCTCGCCAGCATCGCCTCCATGGGCGCGCTGTCGCTCGGCCTCAATCAGGTGCGTGATGCACGACGCCACAAGCGGGATGCAGAAACCGATGTTCTGACCGGATTGTCCAACCGGCGGGCGCTGTTCGACCGCGCCCAGCGCCTTCCCGCTCCCGTCGCCGCCATCATCTTCGACATCGATCACTTCAAGCCGGTGAACGATCGCTACGGACATGAGATCGGCGACGTCGTTCTGCAGAGGTTCGGCGCCTTGCTGGTGGCCAGCATCCGGGACGGCGATATCGCCGCGCGTCTGGGCGGTGAGGAATTCGCGGTTATCCTGCCCGGCGCGACGATGGTGGCCGCGATCACTGGTGGCTGAGCGCATGCGCCAGAGTTTCGCGGATTGGCATTTTCAATTCTCCCGCTCGGGCGTTCTACCAGCACGGTCAGTGCGGGTATTTCACACAGCGCGGACGATCAATCCGATCTCGCAGGAGCTTCTGCGCGAAGCCGACGCCGCCTTGTACGAAGCCAAACGGGCCGGCCGTAACCAGGGTTGTCGTCTATTCCGGCAAAATCAGCCTGCTGGAGGCAAACGGCAAACCAGGCTGGCGAGGTCTTGCAATTGCGCGCCTGATGTCGGGCTTCTGCGTCGGCGCGTTGAATCCCGCTAGCCACGGCCTCAACCCGAATACCGAGCTTCAGGCAACCAGAGGCTTGTGCGTATCGGCGAACTGGACGCTTCGATCGATCATCATCGGCGTCACGCCGATAGCACCTTGCGCATGGCGACGCAGGAGCACAGCGGTGGCCTCGCGGTCGACAGCCTTCGAGAACAGAAAGCCCTGTCCCAACGCGCATCCCACCGCCTCGAGCTGATCGGCTTGCTCTTCGGTCTCGATACCTTCAGCAACGACGCGCATGCCAAGTTTGGCGGCCAGGCCGACAAGCGCTTCGACAATCGCCATACTGGGATTACCGGGAGCCATATCGGCCACGAAAGACCGATCAATCTTGATGTTGTTCGCCGGGATGGACCTCAGGTGGGTGAGCGACGCATACCCGGTGCCGAAATCGTCGAGGGATATGCTGAGACCGAAGTCGCGCAGCCTCTGAATCTCTCGCGCCACGACACGGTCGTGATGGCCCATATAGACGCTCTCGTTGATCTCCAGCGTGATGAGATTGAGAGGGACTTCGTTCCTGCCAAAGGTCGCCGCGATCTTGTCGAGCAGATCGCCTGCATGAAGATCAGCCGTGGTGATGTTCACGCCGATTTTCTGGAAACATAATCCATCGTCGAGCCATCGACGCATATCGGCACTGACGATCGACAGCATCCGGCTGGTCAACGCAGCGGCAACACGCACGTCAGATGTTGCGTCCTGGAAGGCATAAGCCGACACAATCGTGCCGCTCCTGGTTCTCAATCGGCAAAGCGCTTCAAGGCCAACGATCTCGCGGCTGTCGAGCCGAACCACCGGCTGGTAGTAAGCGTCAATCCGGTTGTCGCCGATGGCTTCCGTCAAATCGTGAATTGCAGTGCGACGGTGACTGATGCGGCTGTCGATCCCGGGCCAGTAGCGCACGTAGCCGCCGCGGCCGGTTTCCTTGGCGTGATAGAGGGCGAAGTCGGCGTTCTGCCGCACGACATCCGCATCGGCATCCTGAGGTGAGAGCACCGCACTGCCGATCGTTGCCTGCGGAACGATGACCTGCCCGCAGAAATCCATGGGCTCGGCAATCGACGAGAGAACGTGCGAGGCCGCAGCCTCAAGGTCACGAAGCGCATCTTGATTCTGAATGATCACGGCGAACTCGTCACCGCCAAGCCGGAACGTCACATCCGGCGACATCGCCGCTGAGATGCGGCAAGCGACGGCCTGAAGCAATGCGTCGCCCGCCTGATGACCGAATGTGTCATTGACCACCTTGAGGTTATCGAGATCGATCATCAGCAACGCCCAGCTCCCGGGCGCATCGCACGGCACGCGGGAAAGAGCGGCGTCGAAAGCAGCGCGGTTCGCAAGCCCGGTGAGAGCGTCAACGACCGCACGCCGCTCGCGAGCAACAAAGCGCTGATGCCGCTGCAAGGCGATCACGAACAGCTGATGGAAGATCTCCATGAGACGGCGCTCGCGGGCGTTGGGACCTCGCACCTCCGGATAGCAGAAGGCCAGCACGCCGAAAGCGGATCCGCTCTCGTCGCAGATTGGAACCGACCAGCAAGCATTGATGCCGATGGACAGGAAGATGTCCCTGAACTTCGCAAATTTCGGATCGTGCTCGATGTCGTGGACGAGCACCTGAGTTCTCAGATACGCGGCAGATCCACATGATCCGACTTCGGGGCCGACGAGCACGCCCTCATAACGCTCGTTGAGAGCTTCTGGGAAGCTCGGAGCAAATGACGGTCCCGATGCAATTGTTGCGCTCGATCGTCATGGCGGACGACCTGACGCCGGGCATGCGCTGTTCGATCTCAAGGCACAGCCTGTCAACCGTCGCACGGAATGTTTCGCCTCGCGCGATCATCTCGAGAATGGTGTTCTGGAGCCGCAGCACTGCCTTACCCGTGTTCTATTGTTTTTATGATCGGAACGGTAACCGACATCCGGTAAAGCTGCCGTTGGCAAAGTCGCTGAATGGTCAGTTAACAACGCGCCACATCGCGCGCCGCCTTGTTATCGGAACAACATAATCCAGACCATGGCCTGGGCTGGACAACATCGAAGGTGTTGCAACCAAGCACTGCGAAGCTGCAAACGAAACAAGTGTGCGGCGCAGCACGCTGCCTTTTGTCAGATGAAGTGTTTGGTCTTTAACGCGCAGAGAGAAGTCAGTGTAGCCTCCTTGCAGAACCGCGAAGACGGTTCGATTTGGGAGGACTTATGAAACTATCGCGTCGTCAATTTCTGCCGTTGGCTGCGGGTGCTGTCGCACTTCCGGCCTTCTCAAAAATCGCAAGAGCGGAAGGCTATCCGACACGTCCGGTTCGCTTCATCGTCGGCTATCCGCCTGGCGGCGCAGCGGACATCACCGCGCGCCTGATGGGCCAATGGCTGTCGGACAGACTTGGCCAGCCGTTCATCATCGAGAACCGGCCGGGCGGCGGCACCAATATCGCCACCGAGGCGGTCGTGCGTGCGGATCCGGATGGCTACTCACTGCTTCTCATCGCGCCGGCCAACGCCATCAATGCGTCGCTTTATGACAAACTCAATTTCAATTTCCTCCGCGACATCGAGCCGGTCGCCGGAATCATCCGCTTTCCCAACGTCGTGGTGGTCAATCCGCAGCTCCCGATCAAGTCGATTCCCGAATTGATCGCCTATGCCAAGGCCAACCCCGGCAAGCTCAACATGGCGTCATCCGGCAACGGCTCAACGATCCATATGTCCGGCGAACTGTTCAAGATGATGACGGGCATCAACATGGTCCACGTGCCGTACCGTGGTGGAGCGCCCGCGCTCACTGACCTGATGGGTGGACAGGTGCAGGTGATGTTCGACAACATTCCGACATCCATCGAGCACGTCAGATCCGGCTCGCTGCGCGGACTGGCCGTGACCAGCACCGTAAGATCGGAGCAACTGCCAGAGCTTCCCGTCGTGGCCGATTTCCTGCCGGGTTACGAGGCGAGCGCGTGGTACGGCATCGGCGCACCCAAGAACACGCCAGCCGAGATCAAGGACAAGCTGAACAAAGAGGTCAACGAGATCCTCAAGGATCCAAAGGCCAAGGTGAAGCTGACAGAGCTTGGCGCATTCCTGCTCCCGGGTTCATCCGCCGAGTTCGGAAAGCTTCTTTCGGACGAAACCGAGAAGTGGGGCAAGGTGGTCAAGTTCGCAGGCGCCAAGGTGGACTAAGCCCCCTCGCCGGCATGTCGGCTCTATGTGCACGCGTTTGGCGATCCAATCTTCGCCGTAACGCGTGCGCTGAAGCTTCTGATCCGCGTTGTCGGGACGGCGCCCACGTCGAAAGTCGCACAAATTGGAAACTGGCTATCCTCGCAAGGACTAAAGCCTTGCCAGGGGCGGCTTCCTGATACGGAAAGCCGACCATAAACGCCGCCACGGCAACGCCCGATCACCTTGAGCATTGGGGCAGCCGGTCCGGGCCGCGGTTCAGTTACTTCTTCTTGCCGCCAACACGCGCCAGGCTCTTGATTGCGAGCGGCGGACGGCCAGATTTCTCTGCGATCTCGCGATCCTGCTCCATAATAAAGCCGCGGGCCGCCTCATCCCCGTCCAGACCGCCGAGCAAATCTGCCGGCACGCGTCGGTTTGAACGCTGTGAGCCATCCTCATAAACGACGTCGAAAAAGGCGAATTCGCCTTTAGGATTAGTGCCGGGTTTCTTTGCCATGGAGGCCTTGTCCCCGATACAGCGAGGCAAGTCAAAGCAAATCCGAAGACATTCCAGAGCCCTACCCGTGAAAGTTACGCCTGTCCCAAGGCCCCTTCTTGTCCACACAAGACTCTGTGAGCAATCTCTCACAGCGGCTGGCGTTTGCCCCTCATAGACCCATAGCGAGACCCACAGGTAGTCCCACGGCTTACGCGTGTTCATGAACTGGTTCTGGGTTTTCGGGCGTCTTCGAAGGGAACGGGCTGCTTTCAGCGACGTTGATATTCACACGCATCCTATTTGCATGCGCCCCATACTAATCGGGCGATGAAAAGACACGATCGTTTCCTGTTGAGTCTTCGGGCTCCGATTGATCAGAAGAACAGGATCGGCGTCCTGGCGCCGGTCTGCCGCCGGGACATCCGGCTCACAACTGCACAAACAGCCCCGCTCTTTGACAAGCAGCGCGTTGGGCCTCTTGCTTTAAACCGATGGAGCTTTGATGGGACAACTCCTCTCGAAAAAGAAGAGCAATCGTCCAGCGGCAGGACGCGATCTCAAAATGGCCATTCGGTTTCCGACAAAATTGCGCGGAGCGATTATCAAATGGGCAGAGAATCAACAGGATACGCCCGAGATTCCGGAAGCCGTCCGCCGTTTGGTTGAATTGGGATTAGCCTCCAAACATCCGGCCTCCAAAAGCACATCGAGCAAACCAAAAAGCGGATCGAGCCAACGAACCCGCGCCTCCGAAATGGCCGGCGCAGCTATCGATGCGATGATTGACAAGTCGGCGACGACTGAAGACAAAGTCTATCGCAAGCGGAGATTGATCAAGGGACCGGACGAATTTCAAACACTCCGCGCAAATCGTCAAGAACGGGACAAGTAGCCCCGCTACTCTTGGACAATGCTTGGACAATTCTTGGACAGTGAGACCTGTACTTGTGCCAGGCATTCAAGGCCTGTTATTCGATTACTTTATCGCCCACACTCATTGGTGTCGCCGATTCTGTTGCCTGCCGTACACCGTGCTGATTTCTCGCTTCGATGTGGTTGCAATCGTAAACGTTCGGTAGCTCACCGCCGACCTTACATGGAGCCAGAACCATGAAACAATCGAACACCTTCAGAGAGAATGCCGAAAACTGCATGCGGCTCGCAGAACGGGCGGCAACCAACCAAACGTCCCTGCGATATCGCCGTATGGCACGCGCATGGAGCGCTTTGGCCGACGAGCAGGATTGGCTCGACGGCGAGATAGTGACCGCCAACGATAATATCCAAGTCATAATTCACGGCCCGAATTCTCAAAGCTGAGAGCTGCGTGGCGCAAATCTGAATTATTCCTTGTTGCAGTTGCACGTCATGACTGCCGCAGCTTCCTCAATCGTAACGAGACACTCGCAGTAAAATGTCGCATCGCCTTTGGGCGGATGAAACGCATTTGCTGCGGCAACATTGGTTTGAAAATGAGCATTCGATTGCCAACGACAATATCGGACTTCCGGAATGACAGATGATGATGACGGAGATCGCAGCGACAAGGAGATTGCACGCATTCAACGGACATCGGATGCCATTCCGATCAGCCAGCACATCGCTACGTCGAGAAAGCACCTGCTTGAGAATTGCCTGAAATTTCGGAAAATGATTGCGGATACGCAGATTGAAAACCTCCGCGACCTGGGGCTTCGCCACGCGCAACGCTCGCTCCTGAAGCTCAGGAAATGGCGTGATGAGCACCGGACTTAAACGTGGATACACCGCGAAGTACCGTTGCCGGCGTCTCTGCATCGGACCTTCCGTGTTGATCAAAGCACGCTCCCGCCTCGGGCGTCTGCATTCGTAATGACGACCGATGGCCATGGAAACATGTTCCCGTGGCGCCCTGCCAACTTCAATTGGCGAACGTGACGGAACCATCTTCGATTTTTGATTTGAGTCGCATTTGCCGATGAGAAGGCCTAGGCTCACGACTATTCGATGCTTTCGCCAAACCAAAGCATCCCCCCTCCGCCCCATTCAAAGAGGAGGCAGCACAAATGATTTCTTACAGAATAAATACCCGCAGAGTCCCTCTTGCTAAAGTGACATGCGACCCTCATCGCAGCCTGACTTCCGAGCTGGTAGAATTAAATCATCTGCGCGAACAAGTCCGATTGGCTGAAACGCAAATCCGGAAAAGAAAATGCTCGACACTGTTTGCCGCGGGAAAGCGCACTCAATTACTGTGACCAAATTTCTTTCCTTCGCAGTCATGGCGGTTCTGATGACTGTTGGCGCAGACGCTCAGGAATTGAATTGTGCAGACTTCCAGCGGGTTCCGAATGGCTCGTGGACCCCAATTAGACAGATCGCGATTCCTGGTCCGGATGGCAATGTTCTTATCGGCCCCGGCAACGCCTTTAATCCGGGCATTCCTTTCAAAGGAATTGATTTTGCGACGCTGCTGAACGCCAAGTGCGGATAGTTGTTTCTTTCCGCGCGCCGTGCAGCGATCCCGGTATCAGGCGTCGCGCTCGTCACCCTCAAGCGTAAGACGAGAGAAATCCGCGAGCACGGCTGCAATAAGATCGCGGTGTTGCGTATCTTGTGTGCCCAATGAAGCTGCATACAAATTCAGCACGTAGCGCGCCTTGGCAGCCGCCTCCAGGCCATGTTGTTGCCGGTGTGTCCAAAAGCTGCGTTTCGATCTGTGCATGCCGCTCACGCAGGAGTGCTGAGTGCGTTTCAGCGTCGGCCAACACCCGGCGAAGATCCGTGGCCTTCTGCGCGGCCATTCCGCGGTGAGTGTCGAGTTCGACTGGATTATCACTCATGAGACGTGCTCGCGTCGATTCGCTGTGCATCTGCCAGGTCGACCGAACCGATCGAGATCATCTCCATCGACGCTTGATGGGAATGCGCGCCCGGCACCATGATCATCGTGGCAACGCGCCGGTAGCAAGGGAAGGAAATTCCCTCGATCATTTCTTCGTCGGTGATCACTTCGTAATTTCCGGCGGGAAGCAGGCGCTCGACACCGTTGATCCTCGCTGGATGCTTAAAGGTGACCATTTCCCGTCGCGTTCTCGTCGTCATGGACATGCTCCGGATCATCCCGAGGGCTGGATGCTCATGAAGTGTGCGCCTTTCCAATGCCGATAGCTACACAAACAAACGATCGAACGCAGATGACAGCTTGAAATAAGGCAACGCGGCAGGCGAACGCCGCTGACGTTTTGGCATTCGGCAATCACGTCAGGTCGATCATGACCTTGTCCAGCTTGCCGGAACGTCGCGCGCGCAGGCGTCAGTTACAAATTTAACTGAGCCCTCTCATAGCTGAGGCGGCGCTCCAGTCGGTTACCGCAACAGCCGCAACAGCGACTGCCCGGCCTTGGTGCGGAATTCCTTCGCGTCCAGCGTGCCGTCCTTATCGGGATTGGCGGCGTTGAAGCGCTGCGTGACGACGGCGAGGTATTCGTCCTTCGTCAGCGTGCCGTCATTGTCGGGATCGGCGGCCGCCAACTCCGTGGCGCTGAGCCGGCCTCTCAGTTCGCGTGCATCGAGCGTGCCGTCGTTGTCCTTCTCCAGACGGTCGAACACGGCTGATGCAGCTTTCTTCACTTCATCGAGATCGACAGTGCCGTCATTGTCCGTATCGAACAGACGAATGGGATCCAGTCGGCGTGATGTTGCGAGAACCGGTGTGACGACACCGACGGCGCAAGCGGCTGTCAGCATAAAGAGAAAAGCGCGGCGCGACATCATGGGATGAATTCTCCGCATTGACCCTGAGCCCGATACCGTAGCACGCCCGCGGCAGGAACGCAGCCGGCTTCCTGTAGCTGCTTACGGACTTAACGTTCTGGCGACCCGGAAGCCGAGTGTATCGAACTCGACGTTATGGTTACGCCTGACGCGGAAGGCCGCACGGACCTTTTCGCTCTCATTGCGCCATGAGCCGCCTCGGATCATGCGATAGTTTTGGTCGCTATCCTGGAGCCATGCCGATGCGTCGATTGGCGCATGATTGTAAGTCTCATGCCAGCTATCCTCGACCCATTCCCAGACATTGCCGTGCATGTCGTGGAGCCCGAATGCGTTCGGCTTGAATGATCCGACAGGCGCGGTTTGCTGGAGCTTCCACTGACCACCGCAGCCGTCGCAATTGGCGTCGCCCGTTGCGGGATCATCGCCCCAATAATAGCGGGTGTTGGTGCCTGCTCGCGCGGCGTATTCCCATTCCGCCTCTGTCAGCAGACGATACTCCTTGCCGGTCACCTGCGAGAGCCAGCCGGCATACTGCCTGGCATCGTCCCAGCTGACGTTGATGACTGGCATCTTTCCTCGTCCCCAATGCTCGGGGACTTGTGCGCACACAAACGCGGCCGTGCACGCATCCCAGTCGTCGAATGTGACCTCGAACCTGGAGACGGCGAATGACTTTGCGACGGTCACCTCGTGCTGGGGGCCTTCGCTGTCCGTTCGGTCCAACTCATTGTCAGGCGAGCCCATGATGAATTTGCCTGCGGGGACCACGACCATCACCGGGCAGCCCTTCGCGCATTCCATGAAATCCGAGCCCGGCTTCGCAGCTATCGCTTTCTCTTCATCGGCCGTGAGTGCGATGGACCCGGATCTGCCCTGCTGCTTGATGACGTCCTGTGCTGCGGTCTCGAGAGCTATGCAAGACAGGCCGGTAAAACCAAGCAGGACGACAAGTTTTGGGATCAACCCGCCGCGCTGTGCCAAGAATGCGCGCCTGACACCGCGGCCTTTCAACATCGTCGAGGTCCCGCACATGGCCAGTCACCTCCTACAAACGCGACGTGGGGAAACCAAATCTAATGCACTGGCGACTTACGCAACATTCGCACGCTACCGCAACCACCTCGGAGGGAGGTGCCGCTTAATGCCAGCATCATCACTTCATCAAACCAGCAGCTGTAAGAGCGCGAGTAATCACTGCATTAACATCGATGCCGCCAACGCGCCCCCGACTTCTTGGTCCAAATCCGCCTGCGCTCGATTGTTTCTTTTGATTACTCCGAACTCCTTCGAGCGCCGCCGCCTTTGTTGTCGCTGAGGTCTCTCGGGCCTTGTGAATTTCTCCAGTCAGACCGAAAAAGTTCGCAATATGAAACGATGAAGATATTCCTGCTTCAATAAGAAACGCGCCCTCGGCACCAAATCGCTCGCCGCTTTCTGCAATGCCGAGCGGCGTGCCGTGAGCCATATTGGTGATCGTGAACAATTCAACAGCCGTCTGCCCCTCGGAGTTGCGCCACGTCTTGTGTGGATGGCCATCGATCACGTCTTCCGACATGGGAGATAGCGGAAGCCCGTGGACATCAAGCCATTGCTTGATGATCTCATCTGCGTTGACCGGACTGACTGTCCGATCTGCACTTCCGTGCCAAATCGATAATTTCGGCCAAGGACCTTTATGAGGTGAAGCTCGCCGAACCAGATCGCCCAATTCACGTCGCGAACGATACGGGGCCTGGAACATTCCGTTTAACGCTTCCTTCAAGTTGGTGGCGATGCCGTACGGAAGACCTGCAATGATCGCCCCACCTGCAAATACCTCGGGATACGTTGCAAGCATGACGGACGTCATGGCGCCACCAGCGGAAAGCCCAGTGACAAAAATGCGATGTGGATCGATGCGGTGCTTGCGGACGATGTGATCGATCATGTGACGAATTGAGAGCGCTTCTCCGCTGCCACGTGTGGTGTCTTCGGGGTTAAACCAGTTGAAGCAACCGTTGGCGTTGTTCTGCGTCTTCTGCTCCGGCATGAGGAGCGCAAATCCGTAACGCTCCGCCAGCGTCGACCATCCGGCTCCAGCGTCGTACCCCCGAGCATTTTGCGTACACCCGTGGAGAACGACAACCAGCCCGCTTTTTGAAGAAATACCTTCGGGCACAAACGAATACATTCGCAAGTTGCCGGGGTTAGATCCGAAGCTTGATGTTTCGATCAATGGACTATGGGCAACACCGGCTCCCGAGGATCGATGGAATCCACGCAAGCCTGCTATTTTATCCAGCTTGGGAAGGTGTCGAAGAAACTCGATGTTTTTTGCAAGGGACACGGCAGTTCCTTTGTGAGAGAGACTACCAACATTCCTCCAGCCGGAAAGTTGCCGCACTGCACAATAATAATATGAGCCGTTAGGCCGTAGTCTTAACAGCGCTTACCGCCTGCCCTCCCCACCACAATGACTTTTGGGTTCCTAAAATCCATGGTTCACTCACAGCGATGTGCCGAGTGCCGTCGTGAGATTGCGGCACTTGCTGTGGGGGCAAAGATGGAATCCTCTTCACCCTGTACCTGCCGTCTTGGCGGGTTGATGAGTACCTTGCGACTGGGTGCGCAACCGCGCTCCGGAAAGCGGCGGTTTCAGATCGTCACGGCGCTGCTTCTCGTCCTGGCGTTCTGTGTTTTCTGCGAAGCCATCGTGCAGGATGACAATCAAATGGAGACTGGCTCGCTCGTCGCCATCGGATGTCTAGCCACAGCGACCCTTGTGGCGGCAGCGCTCAGCGGCATCGTCGGCCTGTTCGGCTGCGATGATTGCGTGTCGAGACTTTAGCAACCACGATGATGGACGAAGCGGCAGCGGGCTTGGCCTACATCGTCGGCAAGCTTTTCAATTTTTGCTTTGGCTGGCTGCTGAAACGTTTCAGGCGCAGGATCGATCAGCTGCCGGACCGGGAATTTGCCGAACTGTCCTTTGCGGGGAAAGTCGGCCGTCTGCTTTTGATGACCACAGCTCTCCTGATGGTCTGCGCGCCGCTCGCTTGGTTCATCTGGCACTAGCGCACAGGGCGCAAATAGCTTTGCCCGATCCTTCTCATCCCATCAAAAGGGCAGCACTTTCCCTGAAGGATCAGCTCGTTCAAACTTGAACTTAATTGTCCTCTCTTCGATTACCGGAAAGTAAGCAAACAGCGTCCGGCCTGTTGGAAAAAGCATCTGCGCGGTTGGAGATCAGACGTCCTCCTGCCATCAAGCTGTTCTTGGAAAGCGCAAACGAGATTGTGTTTCTCCCGGGTCGGCAGGGGGAACGATGTTCTGGCTTAATCTCGCATTCATGGCCATCGCCGGCTACGCCGTGCTCACGCTCGGCATCGACCGGACGCCTCCCCGAATTGAAAACGACAACGAAAAAGCCCAGCAGCCGTAAGGCCACCGGGCTTGAATTGCGGGCTTGAATTGCAAGCCTGCAATTCAAGCCTGAATGATTGGAGGCCCAGCCTGGACTTGAACCAGGATCTGAAGCGTTTGCGACGCTCCCGCGTAGACATTCCGCCACCGGGCCAATGCGAATTTGTTGCACAGGATTATTCCCGAAGGCAAAGCCACCTTTGTACTTTGGTTAAAAAATGGAAGCCGTCCGCCAAGAAAGCGCGTCCCGCGTTCGCTACCGCAGCAATGGAGGGGCGTTGGATGTCACTTTCCTCGCGTGAAGGTCGAAATTCCCGCAGGCTATTGAACCTTTGGTGCCACCGGAACGCCAAAGGAGTGGAGCTGATATCATGGATTTCTCGGGGCTACTTCCCAACGCTATTCTGGTCTGGATTTTCGTCGTCATCTTCACCCTGGGGCAGATCGCATTTGCTCCCCGGATCGATGGCCGCCTGCCCGCGCGGAATATTTGGCTGATCATCTGGCACTGGATCAGCGGCGGGTGCTGGATGACGATCTTCTCAATCGTTGCACTGGCGTATTCGCAGAGGGCGCTGTCGCTTCATTGGACGGTCATCACGATCGCGGCAATGTTTGCTGTGGTGCTCAGCCTGGAATGGTGGGTTGACCGGCGTTATCCGAAGATCGAGGCACCCAAGAGCTAAGCCCGGCATTTCGCTTGCACAGGCGAAACCAAGATGATCTTGCATGCCGAACGCTTCAGGCCTATGTGAAAGCATCAACACCGACAGGATGTGCAGCAATGGATTTCAACCCGACCGCAATGCCAGTTCGCCTTGCCACCGGGGAAATCCATATCCATGTCTGCATCCATCACACTGTCTCGCCTTGCTTGGTCCGCGCCTGACGGCCGGCAACTTTTTTCCGATCTCAGCTTAAGTTTCAGCGCCGAGCGCGCCGGCCTCGTCGGCCGCAACGGCGTGGGCAAGACCACACTCATCAAGCTAATGACGGGAGAGTTGCGTCCTCACGCAGGAACGATCTCCGTCAGCGGCACGCTTGGCGTGCTTCGCCAGAGCGTGCAAATCAAGCCGGACGAGACGATCGCCGACCTGTTCAGTGCAAGAGAAGCACTGGCCGTGCTCCGCCGCGCGGAAGCCGGTGAAGCCAGCAACGAAGACCTTGCCAACGCCGACTGGACGCTGGAGGCGCGGATCGATTCCGCTCTCAGTGAGGCCGGATTGAATGCAACGCCCGAGACGCATCTTGCTGTATTGTCAGGCGGACAACGTACCCGCGCCAGCCTCGCGGCGCTTTCTTTCGCGCAGCCTGATTTCCTTCTGCTGGATGAGCCGACCAACAACCTCGATCAGGCCGGCCGCGCGGCTGTGATCGATCTTCTTGCCAACTGGCGGGCGGGTGCGATCGTCGTGAGCCATGACCGCGAACTGCTCGAGACCATGGACGCCATAGTCGAGCTGACGTCGCTCGGCGCCACGCGCTATGGCGGCAACTGGAGTCATTATCGCGAACACAAGGCACTTGAGTTGACCGCTGCGCGTCATGATCTCGCAGATGCCGAGAAGCGCGTGGCCGAGGTGGCGCGCAATGCCCAGGCCACCGCCGAGCGGAAAGCGCGCAAGGACAGTGCCGGAAAAAAGCAAGGCAACAAGGGAGGCATGCCGCGCATCAATCTCGGCAGGCTGCAGGACCGCAGCGAGGCCACCGGCGGCGAGAATGCCCGCCTCGCGGACCGGCGTCGCGCGCAAGCGCTTGAAGCCGTTGCTAGCGCACGCGAGCGTATCGAAATCCTTCAGCCACTCTCGGTCGTGTTGCCGCCAACCCGCCTGCCCGCCAGCAAGATGGTGATGACGATCGATGCGGTGACCGCAGGCTACGCGACGGACCGGGCGATCATCCGCGATCTATCCTTCACCATCACCGGGCCCGAGCGCATCGCCGTGACCGGGCCGAACGGTGCGGGCAAGACGACACTGCTCGCGCTCATCATCGGACAATTGCAGCCCTTCTCGGGCGCGGTCCGCGTCATGACCGATTTCGCCCTGCTGGATCAGCGCGTCAGCCTGCTCGATCCGTCGCTGTCGATCCGCGACAATTTCAAGCGCATCAATCCCGAGGCCGATGAAAACGCCTGCCGCGCAGCGCTGGCCCGTTTCATGTTTCGCGCCGACGCAGCGCTGCAGATCGTCTCCACATTGAGCGGCGGACAGATGCTGCGCGCTGGCCTTGCCTGCGCGCTCGGCGGAGCAACACCGCCGCATTTGCTGATCCTCGATGAGCCGACCAATCACCTGGATATCGACGCGATCGAAGCGGTGGAAGCGGGACTGCGCGCCTATGACGGCGCGCTGCTCGTGGTCACCCACGACAACGCATTCCTTGAAGCGATCGGCATCACGCGCCAGCTGGAGTTGTCCCCTGCCTCAGTCTAGCGCCGGATCAGAACAACGCCGCCGATCAACAACGCAACGCCGATCAGGCGCGGCAGGTCGATGGAGCGTTGCGCGAGACCAAGCAGGCCGAAGTGATCGAACGCCACCGAGGCCAGCAATTGTCCCGTGATCAGCAGCGCGAAGAACGTCGCCGCGCCAAGATTCGGCACCAGCACCACCGCAAGACCGATGAAGATTGCGCCGAACAGACCACCGCTCCATGCCCACCATGGAATGCGCGCCGCGACAGTGACTGACGGAATAGGATCGCGCAGCGCGACGGCAAGAGCAATCATGCACACGAGGCCGACAAAGTAGCTCATGAAGCCAGACCATGCCGCGGAGTTCAGAGCGGTGCGCAGATTGGCGTTCAACGCCTGCTGAAGAACGATGCTCGCGCCGGACCCGACCGCGAGGATCATCAGCAACAACGAATTGGGCATAGGCATTCCTGATCTATTGGCTGGACACATAAAGTGAGGCCGCCAAGTAAAACCCCATAACTCGTGGCCCCGCCCCTTCGCTATGCCCTGACTGCATTGCCTGTCGAAAGCTTTCTGCGCGTTTTCCCGGCCTAACAATGAACGACAAGGGAACAAACCGCGAAACTGACGCCCGGATGGAACCCGGTGTGGCTGTCGGACTTGAATCCAGTGTCCCGAATCCAAAGTCCGCCCCATCGTGCTGCGCGCTCCGTAGCGGACTTTGGATTCGAGAGGACACTAGTAATTCCATGATTCTAGTGTGGTTGAGGTTCAGAAGTTCGCTGGAAGGACCCGCAGAAAAATCGGGCGAACTTCTGAACCACCACACTAGTTGTGTTGCGTCCCCGGAGTATTTG
Source organism: uncultured Alphaproteobacteria bacterium (assembly GCA_963751855.1). Lineage (GTDB taxonomy): Bacteria > Pseudomonadota > Alphaproteobacteria > Rhizobiales > Xanthobacteraceae > Afipia. Next base: position 471,987 of record CAVVWF010000003.1, read on the forward strand.
GCATGGCACCACGCGCCAATTGGAAAGGCTTCCTGCGTCTGTCCCTGGTGACCTGTCCGGTCGCGCTTTATCCGGCCACCTCGGATTCCGAGAAGATCAGCTTCAACCAGATCAACAAGAACACCGGCCACCGCATCAAGTACACGAAGGTGGATGCAGAGACCGGCGAGGAGGTCGAGAGCGACGACATCATCAAGGGCTACAAGGTCGATACCGACACCTATGTGCAGGTCACCAAGGATGAACTCGACAACATCGCGCTGGAATCCACCCGCACCATCGACATCGACGAGTTCGTGCCCAAGGACGACATCGATACACGCTATCTAATCCGCCCCTATTATCTGGTGCCGGACGGCAAGATCGGTCACGACGCCTTCGGCGTGATCCGCGAGACCATCCGCAAAATGGACATGGTGGCGCTGGGCCGCGTGGTGTTGACCAACCGCGAGCACATCATCGCGCTTGAACCACTCGGCAAGGGACTGATGGGCAACCTGCTCCGCTATCCTTATGAGGTGCGCGACGAGAACGAATATTTCGACGACATTCAGGACGTGAAGATCACCAAGGACATGCTCGACCTCGCACAGCATATCGTTGAAGGAAAATCCGGCGAGTTCGAGCCGGAGAAATTCGAGGATCACTACGAGACGGCCCTGGTCGAGCTGATCAACAAAAAGAAGAACGGTCAGCGCATCGAGGCTCCGGCCAAGTCGCGCACATCCGGTAACGTGGTGGATCTGATGGACGCGCTGCGCAAGAGCCTTGCGGGCGGCAAGCCATCCGCGTCAGCGGCGAAGCAAGCCGCACCAGCGGCAAAACCGAAGCGAGCGAAGAAGCGCGTCGAAGGCCAGCGCGAAATGCTGCTGCCGATCAGCGGCAAAGGCGGCGACCGCACGAAAGCAGAGAAGCAAGCAGAAAAGCAGGCCGAGAAGCCGCAACGCTCCACCGCTCGCGGCAGGAAGGCCAGCTGATGGGTATCGACCGCTGGAAGCAGGAGCATCGCAACTGGCGGCCTTCGGGCCTCAAACTCGTCACCCCGGATACCGATCGCGAAGAGCCTTCACCGCCAAGCGAGCGGGCCCGTATCCAGAAGAAGCCGCCACAGCCAACCGATGGACCCGCCGCGCTTGATGATGCCGACCGCAACAAACCGAAAAAGAACAGGCGCTAGCAAGATACGAACGGCGAGCTAGGACGCAGGACCAACGATGCAAACACCATCAGTTTCCTTTGCTCTTGTGATGCCGCGTTTTATGCCTAGCTGCTATGCATGAACCAATCAGACGCGTATCGCGACAATTCAGATAACTGCCGCAGGCTAGCGGAGAGCGCCTTGGATGAGCCGCAGCGCAAGCGATACTTGCGCATGGCGGAAGCATGGAAGGCGCTCGCCGAAGAGCAGGACTGGCTCGATGGCGTGTCTTCGAACTCATCGAAAACTTCGGATCCGTCGAAAGCGTAACGTCCGCGCGCGCCCGCGCTGATCGTGCGTTCACCTCCGAAGCGGCGGCACTGAGTTGGTCCGAGCGAACGCCCGGTCCTTCTTTGATCTCGCGGCAATCCTATATTCGTTCACTCCCTATATTCGTTCACTCACCTATGACTCAAAAGGATATCGGCTTGTCCGAACAGCTCGCTCTCTTTGCAGACAAGTCCCACGCGCCGGAAGGCCTGCGTACTGCCGCCGATTTCATCTCGCCCGCGACGGAGCGGGATCTGATCGCGCGCATTTCGGCGTTGCCGCTGCAGCCCTTTCAGTTCGGCGCCTATGAGGGAAAGCGCCGGGTGGCGTCGTTCGGTTATAGCTACGACTATACGTTACGACGGCTGCAGGAAGCGGAGCCCATTCCCGACTGGCTCGCTCCGCTCATCGCACAGGTCGAAGCTTTCGGCGGCGACGGCACGCGGATTGGACAGGTTCTCTGTACGGAGTACGACACCGGCGTCGGCATCGGCTGGCATCGCGACAAGCCGCACTTCGACAGGATCTTTGGTCTGTCGCTCGGCTCGCCCTGTAAATTTCGTTTCCGAAAGGCCGATGGCAGCAGGTGGCAACGCTTCACCCTCGATGCCACACCACGCTCGATCTACATGATGGCTGGTCCGTCGCGGCAGGTGTGGGAGCACAGCATTCCCGGCGTCGAAGCCCCGCGCTACTCGATCACGTTCCGCACCATGGTGGAGAAGACCTGACCGGAAGTCCTGATCGAAGGACGCCCTTCGCCAGGACGCTGCCTCGGATCAGGACAATTCCACTTCGATGCGGGATGATGGATCAACGCGCGAGAGGCCTCGCGCGAGCATTTTCATGTCTTCCGGTTTGCCGCTCGCAATCAGGCGGGCAAACTCTTCTGTCGTGAATGGCAAATTCTCGGCGACGGGACGCGTGTCCCCAAAGCCGAAGAAAGCCCTGAACCACCACACCAATCGCCGCATGTGAAGGCACCCTCGCTGATGCTGCTCAACGCCGGCCTCGCCGAAGCGTTCCTTGAAAGCATCATTGTGCGGCGCGGCGTTTTTGAAATGACTGTCTGCGCTGCCGACCGTCGCGCAGGCGGAAGGCGCACCACCGGCAACGATTCCAGCATAGACCGCGCTGCAGCAATCGCCCATGAAAGCGTTCGCCGTAAGACCTACGCACGAACCTCGTGCCGCGATTGCGTCTGTGCGTCATACACGCGAATCCGGAGCGTCGGAAAACGGCGCTTCAATTCGATGGCGCCCTGCTCCGCGCCTTCCCGGGTGGTGAACTCGGTCTTGATGCGACCATCGATCTCGAGTGCAAACCCGGTCTTTGGGAGATCAGTGGAATGAAGAGCCATGTCGTTAATTCCAGCAAAGTGTCTTCACTGGCCTCTGGTTACGGTAAGTCCGGTCACGCCGACAAGAACATTGAAGAGTGGACAAGCGACCGGCGGCACGCGGAAGATGTGTCAATTCGTGATCCGCTAACCCCCGAAGCCTAAGCGCGAAATGATCACGCTCCCGCCTTAGTCGCGACGCAGCGCCCGATCGGGACAGACATCCCAGAAGCCCTCGGTACGCGGCTTGTTGGTGTAGAACCAGCAATATCCAGGCGCAGGCTGCGGCCCTGCCAGCGAGCTTGCTTTTGACGCCGGGACAACACCCCGCGCGACGCCCGATGCAATCGCGCTGTCCGGCCCCCATCCATAACCGCCGGGACGCGCGCCTGTTCCCGCGTAGCCTTGCTGAAATCCCGGCCGAATGCCGGTCTGTATCCCCGGACGGATTCCGGAATACACGCCGCTCCGCACGTCAACCTGCTGCAGGCTATTGTGTGTGGATGCCCCAGCTTTGAGGATGGAGCCCTGATGCATCGCACGCGGCATTGCATGGGCCGGCACCGCGATGATGCTGGTCAAGGCAAGAGTTGTCGCGGCAACCAGACACTTCATCAATTCAATCTTGCGCATAAGACAACTCAGGGGCCAGAGACCGATCATACGCCGGGAGCGTTGCTGTTTCTGATGCGCCGAAATTAGAACTCACCAGCCTCCAAAGAAGCTTGGGAAAAAGAACGGCTGGACCATCGCGGTGCAACTCTGCATGCGGCGGGCGGCATACTTCCTAAGCGCCGGCTTTCGTGCCGCGCGTTTTCCTTCCGGCTTCATTTGCGCCAACGCCTCGCCCGCCTGCGCCAGCTTCACGGACGCGTTGTCCTTCGGCGGCGTAGGTTCGACACGGATCGGCAGTGCGGGAGCCGGAAGAACGATGGTCGGCTGGCTGGTATCGATGAAGATCGGAGGCTGTTTGACTTCCTGCGAGGTGATCCTGATCGTCGGATGATCGACGTCACGCCTGGCGTGTTGCTCCGCTGGTTTCGGCAGATAGGCGTTCACCATCACGATAAGCGCGAGAAGCGCTCCGCCGACATACGCGAAATAGCGGAAGACAGGCATTTTGACACCGGAACACACGCAACACACGCCAACACACCAGCTTGCAAATTCCCGATGCGCCGCTTTGTTCCGGACGGCCGATCAGCAGCCTCATACCTCTTTCGGATGCCCGCTGATCTCTGCACCAGCACCCTTGGAAAAGAAAAGCCCGGCACAAGGCCGGGCTGTAAATTGCTAGGTAATGAAACCCCAAGGCAACCTTGAAGGCAACTCTTGGTCGCCGAAACAGTCCTACGGAGCGAATTTGTAATTCACCGCTGCGCGGACGATGTTGCCGTGATACTCCGCGTGAGCGTTCACTGCCGCACCCGGCGCGGCGGGGTCGGTCAGGACGTGATCGACGGAGCCGAGATCGTAGTAGAGGTACTCGCCGCGCAGCGTCCAGTTGTTCTGGAACGCCCACTCGACACCGGCACCGGCTGTCCAGCCGGTCTTCCACGAATTGCTGGAGCCTGACGCGCAGAGCTCGCAAGCCACGTCGCTATAGTTAGTATCGAGCTTGGTATGCCCATAGGCGAGACCGCCCGTTGCAAACAGCAGAACGCGATCCGTGGGCGTGATGCCGACACGCGCGCGCAAGGTGCCGAAGGCGTCCATCTTTTGCGTCGCCATAGCAGTGTAGGAATCGAGGCCGCGGCGGGCGAACACCGGACCGGTCGTCGCGCCGCTTGATTTGATGTCGGCCCAGTCGAGGTCGGCTTCGAGGCCCAAAACCCAGACGCCGGTCTGCCAGTTGTAGCCAATCTGGCCGCCGATCAGGCCGCCCTTCGGATCAACACCCACCGAGCGCGGGGTGACACCCGCAGGGAGAATATTGTTGAAGAAGTTCGCCGTCGCCACGTTTCCAGGACTGAATCCGGCCGAGGAGTCCTGCCACGAATAGCCGCCGTTGATGCCGGCGTACCAGCCTGTCCAGTTGTAAACCGGCGCGACGACAGGGGCCGCTTTCGTGTACATGCGTGGCGACAAATCCGCCGCAAATGCCGGAGCGCCCACCGTCGCGACCAACGCCGCAACAACCAATAACCGCTTCATATTCTCTCCCCGCGCATATTTGAAATCATCGTGCTGGGGTGATGCTTACATTGCCGCTCGGGCGGGCGCTTGGCCTGGACCGTACTGTTCTTGCCTCCAGCGGAAGTAACGGTAATTCATCGCGGTGCGATGCATTTAGGCAACAGGCCACTTGTTGCGCCAAAACGCCCTTGTGGCCGCCCTCGAACCTGCTGCGCCCCCAGTGATACTCATCAAGATGAGGCTTCATCCATTCAGGACCTAAACCCATGATCCGCGGCGTCACGTTCGGTTGTCTCGTTGTTTTGAGCTTTTTGATCTCCCATGCCGCCGTCGCGGAAACGCCGGACGCACGGGACGTCAGGAAGATCACGGCTTGCCTTCAGTCATTCGATAAAGCCGGCGCTTCGCAGGAGGCGTATGAAGCCTGTGTCTCCAAGGTCGCCGATCCCTGCATCAATGGTGACGAGGGCCGCGACAGGAAGCAGATCGAATGCTTCGACCGCGAACGCATGGTCTGGGACAAGATCGTCAACAATTCCTACAAGACGATCATGGACGGCATCGAACCGGAGCAGCAGGAAAAGCTGAGGGCCATGCAGCGATCATGGATTCAGACCCGCGATCTGACCTGCAACTTCTGGTACGACTTCTTTCAGGGCTCGATGGCCTATCCGATGATTGCACAGTGCAACAATCGCGAGACCGCGCGGCGGGCAATCTATCTGCGCGTCTTCGTGGACCACCTGTCGAACCGGAAATGATGTCCGGCGATTGCACCCGCCCGCGCACGCGCTTTTGTTAGTGCCAGGCAGAAAGGCGCGCTGCTGTCAGACGATATTGTATTGTCCCAATCGAGTATCACCCTGTCCAAGCCACACGCGCGCCATCGTGCTTTGTAGTCTTATCCGATCGCCTTGAGGCACGGCAACATTTCCAATTTGTCATCGTCCTTCCATGAACCGGGACCTGCATCCGTACGACGAAATGCTGTGGCTACCGAGAGAAGCGAACGATAAAACGCATACTTGTCGTCGCTGTCGCTCGGTACTGATCTGCAATCTATCTCCAGTCAAACTCAAGCCCGGCCTCGCGCCGGGCTTTTTTCGTTCGGCAGGGAAACCCGCGCCTTCCGGTTGAGACCGACGCGGTAAACGCCCCCTGACCTCGCGTTGGCCAAGCCGCCTCTCACGTTCTCGGCGGATGCAATCATGCCCGTTGAGGACGTACGGCAGAGCGGAGCACGCGCGCTTAACTACGCCGGTGATGGAAATTGCGATCTGGCCGTGTGAACCGGATGTTCGCTGAACGCGACAAAACTGCATGCCCTCTGATCGCTCGCTCAAAATGTCATCAACCTCTGTTAGTTGACCCGCATGAAAAGTTTCCTCGACCTCACCATTCTTCCGATCACGATGGCTTACCTCGGTTTTGTGGGTGCATTTTCCGCGACCGCTATTGTGTTGATCACGAAGGTTCGCAGAGGCCGGGAGCCGTGGGGCGACAAGTTATGATTGGCAAAAGCCGTCCTGCTTGAACTTCGCGTCAAGGCCGCGACCGAATGATCCGTCAGCATCGCGGCCTCACCGCTCTGCGCGAACACAACGTGCGCGAGATTCAGCCGGCGCAATAAGCCCCTCATTTTTTTCCATTCGAAGAGCCTCGTCCGTTTAGACGCTCGGCATCGCTACCGTGAACCGGACGCTTCAATCCGCGCTATCTTCATCTCAAGAAGCCGCCGCTTTGATCTCGGGGGTGTTGACGATGGCTCCTGCCTTGATGATCATCATCGCCTTGGAATCGTGGGTACCTGATGGATCGTGTTTTGTATCTGTTGACCGGCGGATGCGTGGGCGGCGCGCTTATCGTTGCTTACTTCCGGAAGGTCGACGCCGGAAGGATAAGCGAGAATGAGATCCTTGCAGCAATCTTGCTCGGCATTGTCTATGCCGCCGCCTGTCTTTTCTTCATTTACAGCCGTCAGGGCAAAGCATGGCGAGCGTGGTTTGATGAGAGCTTACGCGGCGGTGAAGAAAAGGCGCTGAGTGATATTCGCGATAAAGGAAAAGTGCCCCCGCCATCTTCGTCTTGGTGGCCCGATCTTTAGTCTGCGCGTCAAACGACGATGCGCTCAATCTGAACAGCTGTTCAGAAAATTCCCGAATACACCGCAGGAACGGAGCGCAAGGCGAAATGTTTTCTCTCTGCATTGAACAGAGGAGATCATGCATGAAGAAAATTGCTTTGGCTGTTGCTGCCGTTTCTGCTCTCGCCGTGACCTTGCCGTCGTTCGCGTCGGCGGAGACGGTTGTCATCAAGAAGGGTGGACATCACCACATGGACCGCGGCTGGCATCACAGCCACATGGATCGCGGTTGGCATCGCGGCCATGGTAAGAAGGTCGTCGTCATCAAGCATGGTCGTCATTACGACTAAACAAAATGGCCCCGCTGAGGGGCCATTTTTTTCTCATGCCTTCTTCGCGTTCTTCATCGTTTTTTCTAGCATCCGCGATGCCGCGCGTTACAGCTTGCTCGTCAGCTCCCAGACGTTTCGAAACTCGGAGCACGCTGGGCGCACCGTGACACCCCGCGCAACCCTGCAGAACATTTTGATCCAAGCGAGGCGTCATCGCCCGGCTCGCCTAGAATCTCACCACCGCTTCGGGGGTTGCAGGCCAGGACTCTCCGCCCACCGCCGCGCCTCTTCTTCCGAGGAAATGCGCTTGGTCGGCTTGGGTTTGTTCTCTGATTTCGAATCGTCAGGTTTTTCCTTCATGGCACCAGCGTACGCCTGTACACGCAAAACCTGAAGCATAAAAGTCACCTAACACATTGATTTTACGTGTGTTTTATACTCACTTTGGGTCTTTTCCTCACCCGCATGGAACTTATCAAATTGAGTAACGTTGGTTGATTACTCAATTTGAGGATTTCCGAGGCTGACATGAACACCGCTCGTGAGGAACGTCTCCAGATCATGCTGTCGCCGGCTGAATTGGCCGTGATCGATGATTTCCGCTTCAAGCACCGCATGCCGACCCGCGCCGCTGCTGTCCGTGAGCTCCTGAAGATGGGCCTGGCGTCAGCGGGCGTCGTCGTTGGCGACGGATCGAAGTCCAGCAACTACGGCATCTTCGGGCGCGGCGTTGATGGCCATCACGACAATAATGGCGACTCCTGAACAGGCAGCGACAGTGGGTGCGGACGAACGCAGCGTTCGCCGAGCCGCAGCGCCTTCAAGGATCATCCTATTGAGGTATGGAACAACACCTGTTTCGATGGCTTGACCCGCACCATCTTTGTAGGGCGCAGGCGGTAAAGACCCGACCTGGCCGCGAATGGACATTAAAGGGGATCCCAAATGTCCGAAAAAAACATCGCGCCTCGCACAGAAGAATCTTCACGGAAGAGAATGAAGACCGCAGGAAATTCCTGGCAGCGTGCGGAAAGTTCGCTGTCGTGACACCGCCGGCAGTGACGCTGTTGCTCTCAACATCGCTGAGCTCTCCGGCCGTTGCGAACTCCAGTGGCGGCAGGGGCGTCCGAGACCCTGGCTGCTAGGCGTTCGCGGTCTATTACTCGATTGATTAGGCGGCCGGCATTTGCCGGCCCGCCTGTTTATCGCTTGTGCGGCAATCGCTCGGCCGCGCGAGCGATCCCAACTTGATGCGACGCCTCACATTAAATCACTCGCTATCCCTGCCGCTGGTCTTGAATTTCCGGCGAACGCACAAAGCTTTTGGCCCGAGAGTTTGCGTATTGGGAGCGGGCAGATGAAGCGCAACCCGAGCCAAAACGAAAGCGACTGGGACAAGATTGCAGAGAGCCTCCATACGGATGCGGATTATCTTCCGCCCGGCATGGCAAAAGACAGCGCCACCGCAAAAGCCGAAAAGATGAAAAAGGTGGAAGAGCTCAAGAACTGGCTCTCCTCACCGGGTCTGAAACCCTGCCAGGGCCGCGTTCCGGACACCTAAACAAGCCACGAGCCGCCGCTGGAAGCCTGCTCAGAAATTTGAGCACCACGACGTATCGTCGCCGATATCCCTGCAGCGCAGGCCTGTGTCGGAATCGATCCATGTTCGCTGACGATCCGTGCGCCGGTATCTCCAGCCGCGGCTCAACATGCATTTTTTGTATTGTGGTGGCGTAACGTCACCGTTCTGTATGGCTCCGAACCGCTGATCGCAATATTCCGTATCAACATGAAGGGCATCGTCGCCGCGATGCTGTTTTCGGATATCGTCATAGATTGAAGTATCGGCGTGGGCCGCGATCCCTGACGCTGTGAGCAGCAAGGCGGCGATAACATAGCGCTTCATGTCGGTCCTCCATTGAACCACAATGGTTACCGACATTGGTTGCGGCAGATGGAGTTCCCGGTTCGAAATCGTTCCATTACAAATCGGACATACAATGTCCGCGCACGCAAACAGCGGCGTAAGCGCCTAAAACAAAAAGGCCGCCCGGTCTGTCAGGACTGAGCGGCTTGAACAGGCGTATGTGGTTCGATCATAAATCTTCTTTGCCGGAAGACGTCACCGTTCTTCGACAGTCCCGCGCGGCTACAGAAGCGCGAACCACACTATGGCGATAGCAACCACCGTTCCGCCCAAGGCAACGGCCCAGTCGGTCGGTTCGTTGATGTCGCGGTCAAAATCGTGCTCGTTGCTCATGCGCATAAAACTGCGGTTAAGCGCTTCTGTTCCTCGGAACCGGCGGAACATTTGTGCGGATGGATGATTGCCTCCACGCTTCACGTTGAGGAGATCGCGTTATGCCAGAGCCTGGCCATGCCGGCAGCGGGCAAATCGACGATGGGAAGCCCAGGCTGACTGAAGACGATATTCAGCGGGCAGAGCTCGGTCCTCGTGGCGTGCCTGGAGCGCCGGATCCGGCCAGAATGACACCGCAGCGGGAGAAGAAAACGCCGAAGAGCCTCGATCCTCCGCATACGGCGTGACAACGATCAGTGTCATCACCGAGTCGGACGATGGCGCTCAACCCGGAAATTGCTGTGGTGCAAAACGCCGGCACCGAAAACTCATGCACCGGCAGGCAACGGCTCCGGAACATTGCTGCGCCTTTGAGTGTTGTGTCCGCCAACACGTCTTTAAGAGGCCACCACGATGACGCACATCACGAGTCTCACCTGGAAGCCCGAACAAACGGCGCACTTGAAGAATCTGGTCGCGAGCGGCGTCTCCCCGCTGCGCGCCTCGGTCATTTTCAAGCGCTCCACCGACGCCGTCAAACTGCACGCGAAAGTCTCCGGCTTTCCGTTCCCGGACAGCCGTGACGCGAAGAGTGAGCGGCGGCGCAAGGAAGCGGCCGTTCGCAAATTCTTAGGGCTGCCGGTATTGGAAACGTAACGTCGCCTGCGTCCGCAGTGGCGGCGTGGCCTGCGATGTTGACCGTTCAGGCCGGTTCAACGTCAGCTCCGTGGCGAGACCAAGCGAGCTATAATATTTACAATTTCCTTGATAGAGACCTGCCGATTGATATTGCACTAATTGGTGATGCATCCGGAACAAAATGGCCGCCACCGAATTGCCCAATTCGTTCGGGGCTGTACATTTTGGGGCTGCACATGAAAATCATCGAGGCAATCGCTGAGGACCGCCTGCTTTGTTCAGCCGTGGCCACAGCACTCATTATTTTGTTGTTCAAGCTGGTGCTGTGAAGGCCTGAACGCCTCACGCTGCCTGCATGAAGATCGCGACGTTCAACGTCAACAACATCAACGCGCGCCTGCCTCATCTTCTCGCGTGGCTGAAGAAGGCCAAGCCGGATGTCGTTTGCCTTCAGGAGCTGAAGTGCGAGACCTCCGCCTTTCCGGAAGCGGCGTTGCAGCGCGCGGGATACGGCGCCGTTTGGGAGGGCGAACGAAGCTGGAATGGTGTGGCCATTCTCGCGCGTAACACCGAGCCCATCGTGACCCGCCGCGGACTTCCGGGCGACCCGAAAGATCGCCAAGCGCGCTACATCGAAGCCGCCGCCGGCGGCCTGATTGTCGCATCCCTCTACATGCCGAATGGCAATCCGCAGCCGGGGCCGAAATTCACTTACAAGATGCAGTGGTTCGCGCGGCTGGTGCGCCATGCCGCCGCGCTGCAGAAGAAGCGTGTGCCCGTGGTGCTGGCCGGCGACTACAACGTCGCGCCCACGGAGATCGACATCTATCCCACCAGGTCATGGGACAAGGATGCGCTCATCCAGCCCGAGCCCCGGCAGGCCTTTGTCCGTCTGCTCGACAAAGGCTGGACCGACGCGTTGCGCCACGTCGCTGGGGAAAAGCGCGTCTATACGTTCTGGACCTATTGGCGCGAGCGCTATGAGAAAGATCATGGCTTGCGGCTCGATCACCTGCTGTTGAGCCACGACCTCGCCGCGCGGCTCTCCGACGCGGGCGTCGATCGCAAGGTCCGCGGCTCGGACGGCGCAAGCGACCACGCCCCGGTGTGGATCACGCTCGATTGACGAGATGACACGACAACGCGATGGCTCGCCATAAAACTGAGCCACAACCAACTTGCAGCATTGATCAAGATGACCGCGCGCGCAAACCCTGCCCCTCAATCAGCGTGGACGTTGACCGGGCGACTTCCGTCGGATTGCTTCAGAAAAATCAATCCCTGAACAGTGAGGCGCTCCTGGTCGGTTTCGCCGGCTTCGAACAATTCCATGACGTGGTTGGTGCTCTGTGTTTTGAGATCGTCGCTGATCTGATCGGTGCCGATCATCTGCGCGTAAATCGTAAAAATGCGTTCGAAAACTGTGTCCATGTATCTCTCCTGCCTCAACAAGAGAACGCAGAGGTCGGAGTTTGGTTCCCTCGAAAATCGACCACGGCCAAGCCATTTGGCGGGTTAAATTACGAGAAAGACGGGCAAACTGATTGATTTTCCCGCTGCCGCCGAGTCCGGCTCGCATCGATCGACACAACCAGCCCGTGCGGCAAGGGCGTCTGCTAAGCAATCATTAAGAGAACAAAGTTGAGAATGAAGATCCGGCAAACGACAACATTCGACGCGCGGACCCATGCCTGCTCCAAAAAATGACGACCGATGGCATATCCACACGCCCGGATTCTTGGGCCGGCTCCTGAACCCTGTGGTCCTGCCCGACGGCTCGAAGTATGTCCCGGGGGTCCCGGTTTACAGACGCCGAAAGCTGAACGGGAATTGGGAATACCGCGCTTTGACGGCGCAGGAGTTCGAGGACCACCGGAAGATTTACGCACAGTGGCAGTCTGACAACGCTTAAGCACCGATGGTGCAACGTCACGAGCCTGCAAACATCCGCCCCGCGTACTGCAGCGTCGGGACGACTATCATCGCGACCCCGCGTATGCCGTCGGCACGTCAGTCCCAGCCTGCCCTGACAACAACCGCATCGCCCAAGGCCAGTTCGCCGTCAGACAGCACCTGCAGATAAATCCCAAGATCCATATGGCCAAACGTCTGCATGAGTGATTTGGGCAGATTGAGATCGCGCTCGGCGGTGACCGGATTGACATTGACCGCGCCGCAACGCGGCGTTCGCTCTAGCCCCTTGAAACGCACTCCGCCAATGGTAACGACCTCATCCTTCCAGGACAGTTCGTCCCAGGGATCGAGCCCCTCGAGATAGATGTTGCCGCGAAAGCGAAGCGGATGCACCGCCTCGCCGATCGCCTGCTCCAGCGCGCGCACTGAAGCCATGTTGATCACCGACACGGCGCGCATCATCACCGGCGACATCACGCTGGCGTCCGTAAACTTATGCCCGTTCGAGCGGACGACCCTTGGCCTGCCTTTCGTGGCGGGGCCCAGATAGGAGACGAAGAAATCTTCGATGGCCGCGCGTCCAAGCTCGGTTTGAATATTTGCTTCAACGGCATGTCCGTCCTTCTCGATCGTCAGCATGCCCGAGGCGGGATCGAAACGTGTTGCGAGCGCAGCAAGCTCTGCATTGCTGCGGAGCATCAGGAAGTATCCTTTATCGAGGGGCTCGGGAATGGCTTCGTCGAATACCGTGGTGCCGAGGGCGACCGCGAACTCACGGTCCCAATCGAGGCCTCGATCGCGGCTCAAGGACAGAGACTGCAACGCCTCCGGGGACAGACCTTTGACAGGGTATCGATAAAGCTGGACAACGCTTGGCATGCGCCGGGTTTCGGCGAATACGCGAGCGCCGTCCATGCGCTGGATTACGTAGTCAGCCACTTCGTAGTCATACGATACGTCATTCAAATTATCGAGAGTATCGTTGAGTCCAAGGAAATTACCGTTTTGTCCAAGCCGAGCGGACTCACGGTTGCTATGGTGGCGACGTGGCTGGAATTTCTCTGATGCGGATCGCGCGCAAGGCCGCAATGTGATGCATCCCACTTTGTCGGCCGCATGGAAATTTTCCTCGACATCGGTATTCTTCCGATTGTTCTTGTTTACCTCATTTTTGTCGGCGCGTTTCTCGTGACGGGCGCGCTCCTGATCGCGAAAATCCGCAGAGATGGCGGTCTGTGGGGCGACAGGTTATGACCGACGAAAAGCCGCCAAGCCGGAAGGACTGAGTAAGGGACTGAGCGGCAGTTCGGGCAGTCGACAAGAGTGGCCATCATTCAACGACCAAGACCCCGGCGCGCGAGCGACAGGGTCTTGCGCTGAAGGTTTACATCCGACCTTCAGCATGCGTGTTCTAATCAGCCGGTTCTAAAATCAGATAACAATATGCTCGGCGGTTAAAAAGAACGCACGGTCAATGCCTCAACCTAATCAAACCGTCGGCATCGGTTCAACTCACCTATTCGGCTTATCCTCCCGGCCCGCAGGCGAATTACGTCGGTGCAGGGCCGGCTCCTGGCAACAAAAAAAGCCACGCCCCCGGTTAAGGAGCGCGGCGGTTAGTCTCGCGGAACCAATTATCGGAGTGACGGCACAGTCATCTCCGGCGCGCCAGCATGAGCCATGCGGCAAAACCGATCAGCAGGAGAGCCAAGATCGTCCGCGCCATCATGTGAGGTCAGGCACGCCATCAACTCTTCGCCTGCAGCAATGTCTTTGATGCCAAGCCACAGCGCCCCGGCGGCGGCGGCAACGATGACCGTGATCATCGCCTTGATGGTCAGGCTTTGCGCCTGCTCGACGCTCTTGCGCCACTTGCGCAGATGAATGAAATCCGCGCGCAGCTCCGCCCTGTCCTCCTCCTCGATACCGAACGACGTCAGGATCGTGGAGATGGTGCGCTGAACGGCCTCCTCCGTCTCCCCGCCGTAGAGCCGCTTCTGTTCGGCGAGGACCTCGGCGATAATCGCCTTGACTTCATGATCCTGCATGGTCGCCTCCGGCCTATCGCTTGATGATGCGCGCTATGTCCTCGAACCCGCGCTTGGCAAAATAGAACGCAACAATGAGATTGGCCGTCGTCTCCGCGAAACCGGTTAGCGGGTCCGTCACGCCCCAGCCCATCACCTTGTCGATGATGAGCAGCTTGGCGAAATAGATTGCCACCGCGGAACCCACGATCTTGTCGGGCTCGTACCAGTGGCCGATCTCGGCGATACGGTATTGCGTCTGCAATTCCGCTTCGCGCTGCTGCAACAAAACTTCTTTCGTCGCGAGATCGGCCGCGATGCCCGCGTCGGTGTTGCCCGCCGCAAGCTTCGCCTTGTACGCATCGAGCGCCTTGCCGAGCAGCGGCCCTGCGAGGAAGTTTCCGAGCCATGACCAGAACATGATCAGGCCCGGCCTGATGACTTGAATGACACGCGCCGTGCCGTTGTCGTCCTTCTGCGTGATGATCTCGGGCGGGTTGTCGGTGATCTTGCGCAGGTAAGCGAACAGCAGACCGACGCCGACCATGCCCACCGGCAACGCCCATGCCGGGATCTTGGCGGTGAGCGGCGTCCAGTCTTGCCCGGTGATGATCGGCAGCGCCTGGTCATAGAAGCCCACAAAGAAGCCCGCGAGCATCGTGATCCGCGCGGCAATGCGCGTGCGCCAGCCCACAAGCTTGGCCCGCGCCTTATCGAGGAAGGAGGCTTCCGCCTTGAACGCATCCGAGAACGCAGGCCGGTTCTTCAGGATCGGACGGACGATGAAGAAGTGGACCGTGATCAATGCGGTGAGAGCGAGAAGCACGATTGCAAGCATTGAGCCTTTCCTTATGCCGCGCGTTTGAAAATGGATGACAGGAAGCCCGTGATCAGCGCGCCGATGCTGCCTTTCGCGGGATTTGAAGGTGATGGTGGTGCAGGCTTTGGCGCAGGCACGACAGTCCCGGACACCGATCCGAATGTGATCGACGGATCGAGCTGCTGCATGGCGAGGATCAATCCCGCGCAACCGAGCTGCTTTTCCACGGTGTTGGCGTCGAACTTCCCATCAGCAATGTATTTGCCTTTGACGTACTGATCGGTGCCCGACCAGATGTAGGTGCTCGGCAGTCCCCTGTTGAAATAGCCAAGCCCGTTGTATTGCTCGAGCATGGTCAGCAATCCGCCGGTGCTCCAGTCCTTGTTGCGCGCGGCATATGGCGCGCAGTTCACCAGCGCATCGACGGCAGCGTCTTCGAACGACTTGAACGGCCCCCGCCCCGCCGGCACGTGGGTCGATTTGCGATTCCATGGATCGCCCTGCGCGAGGCTGCGCGACCAGTCTTGCGAGGACTCGCGCTGATGCGCCACGGCAATGAAGACCCACGGCACGCCGGTCTTCGCCTCGATGGCCTGATACCGCGCCTTGGCCGCGGGTGCCGCGAGCCGCGCCGCGACGGGACCGAACTCCGCAGCGCGCGTCAGCTTGGCCGCCTGCCAGCGCGCAGCATTCCGCGCTCGCAGGGATGCGAGGTCAGGCATTCGTTTTCTCCGTGTTGTGTGAAGCGGCTCGCGAGGGCGTGCGTTGCGGAAGTTGAAATTTCGGACTATTTGCCGCGCATGAGAATTCAGGTCGCGATCATTCTATGCATCTTCAGTGGGGGCTTAACCGGCTGCGGCGTCAGTGACACGACGGATAAGTTCATCCCGTTTGTTCTTCGGTCGAAGGACACCTACCAGCCGCCGATCGATCCGGAGCCGGATGTCGCGCAGCTCGTGAGATCCGATCCGAAAAGCGTTTTCATCGGAGAGCCGACAGACCTCAAGGTCAGCAAACCGCGTCGCAATGGCGCCCATTGGGAGGCCTGCGCCTCTGCCATGACGGCGGATGTCGGCGGACACGCATCCGAAACAGTGGTGGCCTTTCCGATCGAAGCCGGCCGGATCGGTGCACGATACCGGGTCCCGACCGGCCACTGGTGTATCACTGAACCTCGAAATCCGGTGTAGTCCGTCGTGCTGCAGCGGCATGCCGATACTTCAAACCACGCCCGCGCTGCTTGCTGATGCTCCACCAGTGCTACCGGCGTTGCGCTTCTATTTATCAGGCCTCTGCCGCGTAGCCCTCCGCGACAGAAACGCGAAGATCTAGCTTTATATTCAGCCCGTTTGCGCTCGGTGACATTGCCCTCACCTGCCGGCTTGCTATATATCCGCGCGGTCTGGGGAGGCTGAGGTTTGACAATATTATTGGCGCCGCCAATTGCGGCTGGCCGAACGCTGACGAGCGATCGTGTCCGAAGTATCATTTATCTGGTTGGATTTTCAGTTGTCGCGGCTTATTTCCTGGTTTGGCCCCTCTGGCGCGCCCACTTCCTGATCGAAATCTGGCCGACGGAATCCTGGAATGCCTATCACCAGGACGCTGCTGTGGCACAGGTTCAAATTTGGGGATTAGGTGGCCGCCTCAGAGTGCACGAGACAGGCTGCCGCCGAACTAAAGCAATTCAGCCGAACCGCCATTCCGCTCAGACGTGTACGTGGTGGTTTCGGTCAGGCTGCGTTGGTGAATCCGTCACACTCGTGCTCGATATTGAAATAAGCCGGGATATCGGAGGTCAAATGGATCCCAACCTCGGTCACAACAGCTGCAGCGCAGCGGAAATAGCAAGCGCATTGCTTCAGACGTAAGTCTGATCGTCATTAGCTCCACGTGGTGTGGAATACGACCATGGACGTCGCCACGCTATGCGGGCTGTTTGAGGTTGCGGCGTCGCGGCTAAATGCCCATCGGTCAGAGCGATCCAAGAGAGCTGATGTGCCCACGACACAATGATATCGATTGTTACATTTCAACCGGGTTTCAAGTTGCGGTTGCGCGACTATTTGCCTTAGGTTGCCGCTGGGCGGGGAGAATATGGGCAACCAACTAGACCAAAATATCAACGACGTGACCGGAGCTTCAACAAGAGAGCGGTTTACAGTCCTGCTCCCAATAGCCGTGTGCATCTCGGCCTACTTTTTCACGACTGTGCTTGGCAACATTATCTATCTGTTCTCGTTCGGGCGCGACCTTCCAATGCGGTCGATGCCCTATTTCAGCTGGACGCAGTTCCATCAAACGTTTGGCCCTGGGTACTGGCTACTCTTGCTTTGCCCACTAGTCGTCACACCGCCCCTCTCTTGGTTCTTCGCGAAATTCTTCCGACCGATCGTCGGGCATGCAGAAACATTAATTCCTGAATTTTCACGGACACTGTTCATTTGGATGAACACAGCCTGTCTGATTTACGTCGCGTACAGCCTTTATCATGCTGACGCACTCGATAAGCTTTTTGCTGGCAAAGACTCGATAGATGCAGTTCGATATAGATTCGACCTGCAACGAGAGCTCGGCTTGGTGCCACGATTTGTCCTTATGTCGACACTTCAATTCCTGTCGGTCTATGCGACGATAAAGGCTCTCAGATCTAAGGAACGGTTCTGGATCACATCTGCAGCAATCAATGTTGCGCTAATGAGCACATTTTTCGTGCTCATGAATATGAAATGGCCGCTGGTCCTGTTCGAGATCACGCTAGCTGCCGCGGCTTTCGTTTGCGTCCCAAAACGCTACGTTCTCGCATCCACACTGGTGTTCGCGATCAGTATCGCTACCTATTTTGCTGTCTCCTTTGCACTGCTGCGAACTCCTGCCACGGAAGCCGCACGATCAAACACTACACAAACCGCTCGGCCGAACGCAGACGTGATTAGCTTAGCAGTGGTAGCTATCAATCGAATGGCCATGGCCACCCCTTTCTACTACGACATCTTCACCACTGATGGCCCAGCTTGTGGAAGTTTCTTTGACCGCGTTGTTTTCAGGAAGCCTGATTCTTGCCATCCTTCGATCTTCGTTTATTCCAAGATGTTCCCGGACGATGGATTTAACGGTCGTGGAACTGCGCCTGCCTCGCATCAAATATACGAATACGCTAGAAGCGGATGGACAGGCGCGGTGATCGCTCTTGTTCTCGGCTCAATTGTCTTGGGTTTTTATACCGCGTGTTACTTTGCGCGCGACCGAGACACATTCGCTACCGTATTCGTGATGGGAGTTCCGGCCGCGTATCTTCTAACGCAGCTGCCTGTCGAAGCCGTCCTTATTTCCGAAGCTGGAGCGGCTTGGTGGGTACTTTTGATTGGTATCAACGCCGTCATGAAATTGGCAGGACGTCAGACCACTTCAATGGCGCTGTCTAGCCCCGGCTCCTATGAAAAACCTCGGTCTTAGCGATCTCTCGGCTCAAGCTGACGAGACTACTCCCATGGCATCCTCAAGCGCTTTCGCGCGCTGCGCGAGACCGCCCACAACCGCGGTTATCGGCGGTGCCCGCGAATGTCGGTCTGTCATTCATATTCTCTATGTGGGCGGCATGTGGACGCTCCGCCGAGGGGCAATTTGAGTTGATTGCCCTCCCATAGGCCGTGCAATAATGCGGCTCCTAGCGGGAGGCACTTAGGATGGCTAAGGCGGACGCAAAGGAAGACGTCAGAAAGTTTTGGGACGCCGCCGCGTGTGGCGAACAAGCCTATGCCATAGGCGCCGACGATCGGACCCGCCTGGCGGCGCAGGCAGAGACCCGTTACTCACTGGAACCCTATATTTTAGATTTCGCTCGTTTTACGGAGGGGGCTGAGAAATCTGTCCTAGAGGTCGGCGTTGGAATGGGCGCCGATCACGAAATGTGGGCACGCGCGAAACCGAAACGACTTTGCGGCGTCGATCTCACGGAACGCGCAATCAACCTCACCTCCACCCGGCTCGGCTTGGCGGGCTTGGCTTCAGAACTCCAACAGGCAGACGCCGAAAGTCTGCCCTTCCCCGATTTTTCCTTCGATATCGTCTACAGCTGGGGCGTCCTACATCACTCACCGAACACCCAAAAAGCATTCGATGAAGCATATCGCGTGCTTGCAAGAGATGGCGTTGCCCGGATTATGATCTATCACAAGTGGTCGTTGACCGGCTTGATGCTTTGGCTTCGATACGGGTTAGCAGACCGTCTGTCCCTTTCCGAGACGCTCTCGCGATATCTAGAAAGTCCTGGAACTAAAGCTTACACCGTTCGCGAAGCCGAATTGCTTTGCAGACGAGCAGGCTTTGATAGCATCAGAACGAAGGTGAAACTCTGTCACAGTGACTTGCTGGAGAGCAAAGCCGGTCAGCGCCACCAGGGGAAGCTTTTAAACTTCGCTCGGCGCGTGTGGCCGCGAAGTTTGTTCCGGAACTTTACCCCCAATCTGGGACTGTTTTTGATGATAGAAGGCCGCCGCAGCGGTTCGCGTTGGGCCGACCCGGATTACAACCCGGACCAACGCCCGTGGCATTGGCGAAAGATCAAACCGCCGCCGTCATGGACCGACGCCATAGATAGACACAAGAGGAGCGCATGATGGGCACATCGGCACAAGAAAGTAACGACGCAGCCCGATTGCTTTGGGAGAACAAAGCTGTCGGGAACGATCGAGCGAAGGGTGCCGACAAAGGCTCACTTGCGTATTTCCAGCGCATTAGATCTTACCGATATGGGTACGAAACTCCTTTCATCCCGCAAACTTTCAACTTCGCATCTCTCAGTGATAAGCGTGTTCTTGAGATCGGTGTCGGCAACGGGATTGATGCCATCGAAATGATGAAGCACGGCGCGATCTATACTGGATTGGACATCACCAAGAATCATCTCGATCTCACGCGCCAATACGTCGAACTTGAAGGACTCAGTTCTAAGGTCGAAGATTTAAGGCACGGCGATCTTCTCTCAACTGAGTTAAGCGGCAAATTCGACGTGATTTACTCGTTCGGCGTGCTCCATCACATTTCGCATGAGCGCGACTATCTCGAAAGGCTTCGCACCCTTCTCAAACCAGATGGAGAACTGCGGATCGGGGTCTATTCGAAATACAGCTTCTTCAATGCTTACTTGTTCGCGACATGGATCGTCAGGAATCGAATGAAGAACTCATTCGATGACTGGCGCAGTCACGTTGCTGAGCTCTCCCAGCTCGGGACCCCGGTCACGATCAAAATAAGATCGAGGGCTGAGGTAGAAAAACTTCTTTCCAGCGCTGGCTTCAGCGTCAAGCGGTATGAGAAGCGTGGTTTTGTTCAAAATTATCTTCCCGTGGTCGGGAAATCCTTGAAGCCCGGCGGTCCGGTTCTTCGAATGTTTGCGAACGTGCTGGGTTGGTATCACTGCTTTACCTGCACCAGTTCGCGATAAGCCATCTGAAGCCGCCCGGCCGGCGCATCGAATTCATTTTGAGACAGCTTCACCTTGGCGAGGCTCGAAAACTCAAAGGTCCCATGTCGCCAGCCAATGCCGCAGCGCAATCAGCCCGCGACCAGATCGTTTTGCCGTCGAACCAACTTGTCATGATCCACTTATGACAATAGGTCATTCGCGCCATCGCGTAAACGACAACGACGCCGCTCGATTCTGAATAACGTGAAAACACATCTCTGCGACAACCGATCACACGTGCGGCAAGTGCCGTGCACATCATGCGGCCGGTCATATTCGCAGATTATCTTCGCGCCGTGCCTGTTCGTGCTCCGCGCGTTGCCATCTCAAATTCATCTTAAAAACAAAAGCGCCCGCTCGGGGGTGTCCGGCGGGCGCAACTTGTCAATATCCACTTACGACACTAGGCCATTCGCACCATCGCGTAAACGAAAACGATGCCGCCCCATTCTGAATAACGTGAAAACACAACTCTGCGACAGACGATCACACGTGCGGCAAGTGCCGTGCGCATCATGCGGCCTGTCATATTCGCAGATTATGTTCGCGCCGACTGGACAAGCGCGCGAGACTCACACATGACATTTTCGTCATGC
Organism: uncultured Alphaproteobacteria bacterium; assembly: GCA_963751855.1. Taxonomy (GTDB): domain Bacteria; phylum Pseudomonadota; class Alphaproteobacteria; order Rhizobiales; family Xanthobacteraceae; genus Afipia. The sequence continues at coordinate 493,107 of CAVVWF010000003.1, forward strand.
GGTTCCATCTTTTCACTGTTCGTTAAAACGTCACCATATCCCACGCGTGGTTCGCGTGAGCACACGTTTTCACATACGCGTGCTCGCCAAATTCTTGCCAATTTTGCTCGCTGTTTTGACCATAAGCTCCTTATTTAAAAGAGGCGCGGTTCTTTGGAAGGCTCTGATAAGCAATTCGAGGCGTTTCCTGACCCTTGTGACAACTGGATGGTCTGGGACAACGATGAAGGCGATTTCGCGGAAGTCGGCACACAATACCTGACGTCTCTTCCCGAGCGGGCCGCGCGCGCATTCTGCAGCCTGCTGAATCGAATGCTCCCGAGACGACGTAATTAAGCAGCGCTGATAACCCCGGCGATCAAGCCGTGATCGCTTTCGCAATTCGCGTCAGCTTGTCGTCGATTGCCGCGATCCGGCTGCTGAGAGCCTCGATCAGCGGCCCGGAGACAGGGTCCAGCACACCGATGGGCGTTCCACAGCCGGCGCACTGAACGATCGAGAGTTTGCGGCTGTCGCCGATTGGCGTGGCGAGTGCAAGTTCGAAACTATGCCCGCCGCACTTGATACATGTCGAGATTGCCATTCTCGCCTCCTGCTTTTCTCGAAGCATACCATCGCTTGCGACGAGAGCGCGAGACCGGCGCGCCGAAGACCATGGGCGATGAAGCGGCAACGCGCTGCGCACCAGCACCTTTTCGCGCCAATACCCGCAAGACGGCGATTGTCGAAAAGGCCCGGGAAGATATACTCGCTCCGTTTTCAGGCGTGACTATTACCCGGTCGCGACCATTCACTTCCGATTTTTTCGTGACTTGCCTGAATTTTTTCCGTCACTTGCCTGAGTTTTTCAATGTCTGCCCACATACGAGGTCAGCCATGCAACACATTATCCTGCAGCCTATTTTTGTTTTCGGATTTCATCGTTGGACTTGCTCGCCACGATCGTTGTGAGCAAGACATCCTTATGGGAAAGAATGTCCGATGCGTTGTCCTATCGAAAACCGCCGATAGCCACAGCACCAATCCAATACAGTCGTCATCCGATCGAGAAGAAACACGAGGAGCTGGAGAAGCAGTGTGAGCTGCTGCAAGCCAGGATCAAGGAGACGAAAATCCCTGCACCGCCCCAGGCGGAGATCGTGACCTATCAGCAGGCGGCCGACTGGCTCAAAATGGTGAACACGGTCACCTGGACCATGGGTTCGATTTATCTCGCGGCAGCGTTCGTCGCACTCAACGGAGCACTGTCGGAATCTTTGGTAGACACCGTCTGGCGACACGTCATCGGCGTGGCCGTATGCGCTCTGTCATTGATCTGGTTTCACGTCGATAACATTTATTCGTCCTCCGCACAGAAAGCGCGCGCCAAATTGAAGGCCTTGGAAGATGTCTGGAACATTCCGAAATGCAGAAATTCTTCAACGAGCAGGACGCGCAACAGGACAACCGGCGACTCATGAGCGGCTGTTTACGGTTCTCAATGGTCGTGCCTTTGGTACTCGGGTTTATTGTTGCCTTCGAGCCGTACCTGCACCTCGGCATGTTCGAATAACAAAGACAGCCGGCTGGAATTTTTCTAACTGCTCACCCCGCGGAATGATCAAAGGGATCGGATGATATGGTGACACGATGGCGTTGATCGCAATATTGATAGCGGTACCTGTGTTGAGCATCGCCGCGACGATATGGACCTGCCGGATAAAGGGCTACGATTGGCGAAGTTCAATCATCGGCGCGTTATTCCTGGGATGGATCCCGCTCGTCCCGCTGATCATCTGGGGCTTTGAAGAGAAAGCCCCGAGAAAGAAAGCCTGCCCGGATTGTGCCGAGAGCATTCAATTCGCAGCGAAGGTCTGCAGATACTGCGGCTTCCGGTTTTCGCCCCGCCCCCGCAGCGCACAGATCGGCGCACCTTGATGCAAAAGCGGAAGGTGGCGCGGGCTGAAAACTCCGCGGCACCTCAATACTCGAGCGCTAGCATTCATGGTGACCGGCTTGAGATAACTATAAACTCAAGCGATTGTTTCCGCACTGGCATCTCAGCCGGAATTACGACAAGCTGGAGCATTCTTAGAAAATTCATTCCTTAGAGAAATATTGATGAGCATCCAATCGGAAAAGATTTGGAAGTCATTTCGAGAAGGCGGGCTCTGGCTGGCGGTCTTCTCACTTTGCAGTACGTTGGTTTTCGGTGTCATCGATCATCTGACGGGCGGGGTCATCCCGAAGGTCAGCAACGCGATCAGCGACTATTTCTGGCCTCCAACCTACATGGTTACCTTTACTGTTCCTGTTGAGATCGACACCAAGCAGGCTTCTTTCAGGCCGTTACCGTTCAGAGAAAGGCGAGATATTAAAATCATAGCTGCCACTTCTCTATACATCGAATTGACCGGTGATCCGGGCGATTATTCCGTTACGTTCAGCAAACCAGACAAGAGTATCCTGCCTACTATCCTGAGGCTGAAGCGCGACGAAAATCCCCCGATCGATACCGCTGACAGCAAGTGGTCGCGCCCGGAGATCCTGCAAAGAAGCGTCGCGGAAATTCAATCGCCGGACACTTCCAGATCCGGAAGCGGCGTCTTGAGTGAAGTCCGATGGTCCGTCGCAGCTTCCGATCTCGATCAGATATCCGCCGCCAGAACGAAGGAAGCCAGAACGATATTGACGACTGCCCTTCGCGAAATCGGGACCAACGAACGCGGCGACAGCACAAGTAGGGAGCGGATCTATAGCTACTGGAGCGTCATTCCAATCCTTCGTCAGCTGAACGGCATTACGCCGGACAATTTGGGGCCATGGGGTGGAGCATTCCTGACGTGGGTCATCAAGCAGTCGAACCTCGATCCGCCGTCGTCCGCGGCTGCATACAACAGCTGGACAGGTTGGGCCCAAGCCGCCGATACCGATAATCCCGAGCCCGGGATGGTTGCGCTCTTTGCAACGAAGGCAGTCCCCGGCCTGAGAGGATCGTACCTTGCGGGTATCGTCCTGCGAAAGAGAATTGGCTGCACCGAGATTGTCACCGGAAATATCGCGGATCGAGTTGTTATCGCATGCGTGAATTTGCCGATTGCGATCCTTCGCCATGCTTAAAGGCCGTCTCGAACACCTTCGCGACATTCAGCAACCGAAACGGAAAGCAGAGACATGACAGTTCCCATCAGGAACAATCACGGTGTGCTCCCGGAGCTACAAACTCGCTCAACGCCGCATGCTTTGATTGCATTATTGACGGGACCAAAATCTGTTTCAGTAGCGATTTCCTCCCAATAGGACCTCGGCCAGCCCCATTGGCTGGCCTCTTTCTTGGCCGATGTTTTGAGCGACGTCTTTGTCGATTTCTTTGCCAAGTTCTGGCCAAGTTCCTGGCCACTCCCAATCATCAAAATTTTTAACGATCGAGTGATGCCTAAATTAAGCCTGACATGCTCAGGTAAGACATGCTCGACACCAAATCGAAACGAAACGGACGCCGGATGATTCGCGCCATGGAAGCGCGGATCTCGTCGGGCAATGAACAGAGGACGCAATGCAAGATCGTTGACCTGTCGGCGAACGGTGCGCGGCTGGTTGTTCCCCGCGAAAGCACCCTGCCCCGTACCTTCAACCTGTCGTGGAACGCGGCGCCCTCAGGCAAGACATGCGAGATGGTCTGGCGCAATGGATCGATGACCGGCGTGAAGTTTCTGGATTGAGCCCGACCGCCTCGCCGCAATGCCTCTCGACACATCACTCACAACGCAGTTTCAGAAGCACGGAATGCATCAAAGAACCTTTCGCGTCCTCGCATGGGCCTCGCTTTTCGCGATCTTCCTGTTCACCGACGCTCCCATCTGGCTGCGCCCCGTCACGCACTTTTCGCCGAACCTGGAGCGGTTCGCGGCGCTGTGCGTTGTCGCCGCGCTGTTCGTGATCGCCTATCCGAAGCGCGTCATCCCGATCGCAGCCTTCCTGATATGCGCCGTCGCCGTTTTTGAACTGATGCAGATGCTGTTCGCCGGACGGCACGCCACGCTTCACGATGCCGCCGTCAAGAATGCCGGCGTGCTGGTTGGTGTGTGGGCCGGGACCTTTGTTGACGACGTCTCACGGGTGTTCAGGCCACGAGAGAGCTAGCGCCTCGCGATCGCGCGAGGCTCCCGCCGGTCGTCGCACATGACTCTACCGGACTTGAAGGCAGCAACAGCTGCGCTCTTGTCGCGCCGGCCGGCGCGCTGCAGGCGAAGACGCAGGGCGAGCGGAACATGCCCGATCAATCGACGTTCTCTACAGGTAGCCGCCGCAGCGGCATCTGAAAGGAATCCGTCGATGTCTGACATTCCAGACCCACCCTTCATCTACGAAGGTGTGGACAGCATTGCCGACGAGAAGCCGAAATCAGCATCCGTCAACGAGTCGGTCTCACGCGCCATTCATGCGATGCAGAATGCCATCGACACTGCCAAGCAGCCGGGCATGCCGCTGAGCATTCTCAGCAACATCGCGCGGGAGGCACCTCTGGGTTCTCTTCTGGTGGCTTTCCTTCTCGGCGTGACCGTCGCCCGGCGGCGATAGGAAATTTCAGCGGTCCCCAATCTCGGAAAAGCGAATTTATCAAAATCAGGCTACGGAGCCGATGCTCGCCCGGTTCATGTTCTTGCGCAGGAACGTCAAGCCGCTGACGGCCAGCCGGTCTGCGTCGCCTTCTCCCTCGGCATGCAACTTCTCGATGTAGCCGATGAGTTCGGCTCGCTTCTTTTCAAGGTCCTCCTTCGTCAGGCCGTGCATCATTCCGAACGTATTCAGACAGCGTTCCACAACCTCGTTCATTCGGTCCCCTTTCGTTAGGCCGAACAAACGCAGACAAAGCGAATTGGTTCCCGATAAAATCTTGCACGTTTTAGGCAGCCTTCGCCGGCTCGAAATATTCAGCGACAGGGCCATCGGGAAGCCGCACGCGGCCTGAGGTCGATACGCAACTCAACAAACGACACAACCCAAGAAACGGCTCGGCAGAAGCGCGTGGGGCACTAAATCAGAACATCAGGCTACGAAATCCGACAACGGATCTGTCGAGAACATTTCGTTGACTTGTGATCACGACGCTTCGCCGATCACTTAGGCCTTCTTTCCGATCGCACCGACAATTCCGCCAAGCAGCTTGGCGGCGACACCGGCCAGCGCGCCCCAGCCGCCGGTGGCACCGACCGCTCCAGCGATGAGCGGGATCAGCGTCGAAAGCGTCCCGGTCGTCGTCGGCGTGTGTATCGCGCCGTCTCCCAGGTTAAATGGCATTCCGACCTTTCCGAACGCCTGCAGCAGTGTGACGATGCCAAGCGCACCGGCGCTGAGCTGGACACTCGGCCGCGACAGAACCGGCACGTTCGCGTTGGTGGGAGTGTCAGTCTTCTGCTCGGTGCCCGGCCAAGGCTTGTTGGTGATCCGTTCGTAAAGCACCGGCACCAGGAGTTGAATCAAGTCGGCCGATGCGTTGGTAGTCTGCGTCACCGGTTGCGCGACCTGCGCCGGTACGGTGTTGATCGGCGTCTGCACGGCCGAGGCCGGCAGAGTGTTGATTGGCTGCGCCAGCAATGGCTTGCCGGTCGAGAGCATGGCAAGGATCTGCGCAATATCGATCTGCTTACCGGTAAGTGCCGACTGCAGGAGCAGCGGCAGAAGCAGCTCAAGGCCCTGGCCCGGCTTTGCATCGGCCATCGGTTTCTCCTTTAAAAGCATCATGAGTATGAGAGGGAGTAGCTGCTGCCCGTCTCCTGGAAGCGGGGTCGTGGAAGACCCGGCGATGGAAGCCCCGGACAAGAGACCAACAGCAGCGTCGGTGCTCTCGCCAACGAGCGATATGCCAAGTGCCGACGCCGTTTCCGATCCAACCGCGCCATCGACGACCATCCCTTCGGCTTCCTGAAAGCGGATGAGCGCGGCCTGGGTGTTGGGTCCGAATTCACCGTCGGTGTCGCCGGGGTCGAATCCCTTCGCGGCCAACGCTTCCTGTATCCGTATGATGGTGGCTTTCGACATGTTGGGCGCGTTCATCTGATAGATGATCGCAGGCGGCGTCACCTTGATCGGTGACGGCGGCATCGCTCCGTAGTTGATCTCCGGGATGAGGACGCCGGTGTGCCATTCGCGGCCATCCACCGTATCGGCGACAACGCCATAGCGCCGTCCCTTCGCTTCGACAGTGCCGCCCTTGCCGTCGCACAGTGCGATGTGGCCCATCTTGCCCGGTCCAGGCGGATAGCGGAGCAGGATGCCGCCCACGGTCGCGGCCGCTTCCTCCACCGACACGCGCCTGAGATGCTCGCGTTCAAGGTCCGCCTTCCAGGCTCCCGTATAGGCGTCGGCTTTGGCGGGATCAGCTTTGTCGTCCACGCATCCATAGAGAATGCCGGCCTCTTGAAACACGAGCCATGAGATGAACTCGGCACAGTCCCAGGGACCATGCCAGTCTGGATCGTTTTTCGGAACCTGCGTATTGATGTAAGGCTCACCGATGTGCTGGCGCGCACGTGAGAGCAGACCCGCGCCGGTCGGTTTGCCATCCGCAGGCAACGCGATTTCCACCTGCGCCGACAGCCCGTCGAGATATGCATCAGCGCTTCCGGCTTTGAACATCCTGTGCGCCTGGCGCCATTGTTCTTCCGTGAGGTTGTTGCCCTTGCCGGACTCGCGATTTGCGATCGCCTTCAGAAGCGGGATCGCCTGCGTGGGGACCTCGACCATTGCTTTTGTCAGGATGGCGTCCGAGTTGTAGCCAGGCACGCCGAACCCATGCGCCCCGGTCCATTTGGTCCCGGCCTCACCAATCGTCATGCCGACATAGCTGCGCGACAGAAGATCAAAATTCGCCGCCGCGCCGTTCACCGGAGATGGAAAGCGCGCGATCTTGTGGCCGCCCCCGATGATCCCGTATCCGGTTTGGCCGAACCGCGCTGCGCGCGCGCTCGGATATTGTGCGCCGGGATTGTAGTAGCGGAATGATGCGACCTCGTTTCCCGAGACATCATCGCGATGCCCTGCGGTAGCACTGTCCGTCGACCTGCCGATTTGAGTCATCATTGGCCGTCCCCTGGATTTGTCCTGCGGTGTTATCGATTTCCTCTTGGCTGACTGTCGAAGTTTCGAACGCATGCGGCACCTTGAGTTTCGGTTGGTCCGATAGCGGGAGTTGTTGGCCGCATGCGAGGCGAGCAGCCGCTCCAGCGGCGCGAGACCGAACGTTCGCAAGTGAAAACACGGACGAAAGTGGAAGACACGAGCGCAAATGATGAAGCCGCAGCCAGTCGAGCTGGGCGGCAGTTGCTCAGTTGCCCTTCGTTATTTCGCCCGGCCGAAAAATAGGCACAGCTTGACGCTCGAAAAATTGCTGGCTGTGCTGTTGAAAACCCAACCCCGCACATGTTTTTTCACAACCAAAAGGTGCATTATTTAAAGTATTAAACTACAATAAAATTGCGTCTGGAAAAAATACACCAAACAGTGGAAATTAACTAGCGGCTTTAACGGCCTCAGGTCGAAAATCACGGTTGAGGCGGGATGCTCTCTTGAAACGGAGCGGACTGATGCTCGAAAGCAATCGCGAAACGCCTGTCGAACATTCACCTCAAGGCGACAGCCACGCTGAAGAAAGCAACGGCGGGTCGCCACGCCTGCCGCGTAAGTACGTCCTCTTCGCGGACGGAACGGGCAATGCCTTCACCACGCAGAGAATCTAATGTGTGGCGGCTCTACGAAGCCCTCGACCGGACCAAGCCTGATCAGGTCGCCTACTACATCAAAGGCGTCGGCACATCGGGGTGGCGCCCCTTCGCCGCACTGGACGGCGCCACCGGCGTCGGCGTGCCGTCCAACGTGCGCAAGCTCTATCGCTTCCTCTGCTGGAATTGGCAGCCGGGTGACAAGATCTACATCTTCGGTTTCAGCCGCGGTTCTTTCACCGCGCGGACGCTTGCGGCCATGATCGCATCGCAAGGCCTGGTGCCGGCGACGATTGATGGCGTCCCGGTTTCACGCGATGAGATGCTGCGCAACGCCATGGCAGCCTGGCGTGAATACCGCCGGGCTTCAGTGCCGTGGTTCAAGAGTTTGCCGACAATCTGGCTCGCGCGTTTCATCCGCGACATTGTGCTTGCGGTTTATCACTTCATCATGCGGCACCGGACCTATGCCGACGTTCGCAAAGCCATGGATGGCCGGAGCAGAATTGAAATCGAATTCCTCGGACTGTTCGACACGGTGGAAGCCTTTGGCGTTCCAGTGGAAGAGCTTCGCACCGCGATCGACTGGGCAATCTGGCCCATCTCTTTTCGCAATCGCGTGATGTCAGGCAGTGTCAAGCGTGCACGGCATGCGCTCTCGCTCGACGACGAGCGCACCACCTTTCATCCGATCAGGTTCGATCAAAGCCGCCAGAACGATCAAGAGCGGATCGAGGAAGTGTGGTTCGCCGGCGTGCACTCCGACATCGGTGGTGGCTACCCGGACGGCACGCTTTCTTATGTGCCGCTGGTTTGGATGGCTGAACAGGTCGAACAGGACCTTCGCTTCCAGCCGGGTCAGATCGATCACTTCAGGACCTATCAGTCCGCGATCGGTCCAATACACGACTCGCGAAGCGGAGCAGCGGTCATGTACCGTTACGGCCCGCGTCCAATCGGCGAAGGCAAGGCCGATGGCGGACCACCGGTCGTGCACCTCGGCGTTGTTGAACGCATGATGCACGGCTGCGACGACTATGCGCCCGTCACGCTTCCCGCCAGCGCAAAAGTAATGATGCCGAACGGCGGCGTGATGGCATTGACCGAAGAGACAACGCGGAAGGCGATGAAGTCTGCTTACCAGACGTCGACCGCGGCTCAGGGCGCTCAGGCCGACGCTGCCGCCAACGCCTTCGAGAAGATGGCCCGCCCCGATAGCGAAATGGTGGAACAGGCGCTCGACACAGTGTGGTGGCGGCAGTTCTGCTATTTTTCCCTGCTCGGCATGAGCGCGCTACTGGTTGCGTGGCCATGGATCGCCGAGCCACTGATCGCGAAACTGATCGGCCCCACGAAAAAGCTTGGCCTTCTTAATACGATTAGCGAGCTGGACTACGGCTTGGCCGCCGTCGTTGGATCGACCGCGAGCCTGCTGCAAGGGTTTTTGCCGTCCTACGCCGGACCATGGTTGAAGGTTGCAATCTATTATCCTGTCGCGACGACGATCGTTGTCGGCATCGCCGTCATCGCGTGGCGCATGAATAGCTTCTTGCGCGACCGGATTCAGGAACGCGCGCGGCTTGCCTGGAACAGGCCCCGTCGCATGGTGGCAAACATCGGCAACGCCAGTTGGCTATTGTCGGTCGCCCGCGTCATGCGGCTGTACGCATGGCCGCTGCGCATCGCCTTCACGAAAGTCCTGCTTCCGGTCATTTTCCTCTTCGCTCTTTTCAGTGTGGCACTCCTTGCTATGAGCCGCAGCTATTTCAACTGGCGCGCGGGGACCGGACAGATCTGCGTCAAATCCGAGTTTGTCACGCCGGTCAGCGAACGGCCGACTGACGCAGGGACGCTGTTCAACATCAGCAAACTGTGCTGGCCGAGCAGCCTTACAGTTGAGGAAGGCCGCAAATATCGCATTTGGGTCCGCGTGAAGGATCCGTGGTTCGACCGCACCATCATGTCCGGCGCAAATGGATTCAAGCTCGCGGACACCCTCCATCTCGGCGCGTTGCCGAGCCGCCGTTCGTACGGGGCCGATTGGTTCCGGCCTGTGCTGCGCGTGGGCGATCGGGGCGCGGACGAACTGCCGCTCGAAGCGGTCAACGTGATGCCCGCTGATGATCTTCCCCGCAAAGCGGGTAACAATGGAGATGCGAGGCATCCCGTTCGTGTCGAGGACACGGCGGAATTCTCAATTCCAACGGGGCGCTGCGCCGCTCCTGGCCCAAGTCCGACACATTCGAGCGGATCCCGGAGGCCGCACTGCCTGCGGCGCAAGACGTCTGGCGCAAACAAGGTCTCGCCGACTTGATGGTCGCGGACTTCGTCGCCCCTGTCTCCGGCGAAGTGTTTCTCTATGTCAACGACGCGATACAGGTCTTCCCGTTCTTCGGGCCGTTCGAGCGTTTCTACAACAACAACAGCGGCACCGCTCACGTGACGATCCAGCGGTTGCCCTTGCCGGCGCCGCCATCCGGCCAATGAATGAGGCTTACCTGAACTTCCGTCGCCGTTCGAGATAGGTTTAGGCAGAAGACCACCGAGCGAGATCGTTGCTGTCATTATCCGGCACGACAGGCTTTTCCTCGTCCGCTGATCTGACGTCGCTTCCCTGCGCGGGACCAAGGACAGCCAGCCTTCACCTTCCCCCGCTTGAACCGGTCAGGGGGGACGACCCTTTCGCCATCGCGACCGTCCGGCGACAGATATCTGCCGCGGGTGACTGATATTTAACCTGCTCACACGCATCCGATGGAACGTTATGCGACGCGGCGGGTTTTGATGTTTAGACCCGATCCGTTTGGCGCCCGGAATACTTTGCAGAGAGGAGCCACCCATCCGTCGAGGGAAGGAGCTTTCCCATGATGGAACACAAGCTGGGTAATCGCCTGCTAGCTGCGTTGCCGCCGGCAGATTTTGATCTGCTCGCGCCGCACCTCCGGAAAGTAAAGCTTGTACGCGATACCGTGCTGGTTCGATCGGGAGATAGCATTGAGCAAATCTATTTCCCCCGCACCGGGGCGATTTCGTTCATGCAGGACATGCCGAATGGACAAACGGTTGCAACGGCCGTGGTCGGGAATGACGGCGCCATGGGCATCCTGTCCGCGCTGGGGCCCTCCCGCTCTCCGATAACGGCGCTTGTGCTCGTGGCCGGGACCGCGTTGCAAATTTCTCCAGCACATTTTTTTTCGGCGTTCAGGCACAGCAGGGCCCTCAAACATGCGGTCCAGATCCACACCATCGCGGTGCTGGCGCAATTCCAGCATGTGGCTGCCTGCAATGCCCTTCACTCGGTTGAGGCGCGTTTGGCCCGGTGGTTGCTCCACATCCACGATCGAACTCACAGTGACACCCTGCCGCTGACGCAGGAGGTGCTCTCCGAGTTGATTGGTGTACGACGGCCGACTGTCACGCAGGTCGTGTCCAAGCTGCGCAAGTCGGGGGCGATCCGATCCAATCAGCGCGGCTCGATCGAGATTGACAGACCGCGGCTCGAAGCTGCGGCATGCGAGTGCTACGAGGTCATGCGCCGCAGAATCGATCGAATTATTTCGTCCGAAGGCATGAAGCCTCCCGTTCCCACCCCGCCGGCGCACAGGATTCCCCGCACGCCAGATTCCCTTTTATCCAAGGTGGATAAAACCGGGCGATAGCCGCGGACCCAAGGGACCACGGGCCAGCGGCCAAGAGGTCATCGAGAGGCTATTAACGGCATAGCGAAAGGCCATCGCGTGCAGCCCTCAGCGTCTCCTCGCTGCTATCGAGCGCGGTTCGTGAACCCAGGCTTCCCTGGCGAACCATTCGTGATTGGTCTGGCAGATTGAGCAGTAGGTGCTCGCGAAGAACACCGCACTGCATCGAAACCTCTCCCGGTCCGCTTTGATGCCCGTCGGGATCTCGCGTCCCGTTTGAGGGCATTTGATCATAACGACGCCCATCCTGATGCTCCCTGTTTCGCCTTTGTGTCGCGGCAACGTTTCCGTTCGCCACCCTCGGCTGAACCGCACCTCTTCTTGTCGGAGGCGCTTGGTCCAACCGCTCTTGGTGGTCTGCAAAAATTGGATTCAGGAAACTGGTTGGAGGGCTCTGGTGAAGCTCTTCTTGATCGGCTCGGCAGTCTCGGTCGCTGTTTTCTGGAGCAGTTCCCAAAGCTCCCTGTTCTGCGCGGACGCGACTTCGAGGTTCTTGCGGCTCTGCGCGGCTGACAGGTTCATAATGTCCGACAGCGACTTGGTGGTCATGAGACTGCTGAGAAAATCGAAAGCGGAGTGCGTGTTGGCGCTCGAGATCTCGATGACTTTGGCCCCGTAGTCCGTCGCGCCCTTCGCGTTGCTCGCATAGGCTTCCCGGAGACTGTCGGCGATCTCCCCGAGGCGACCTTCATCTTCTCGCAGTTGTCTTTCACCCGCCCGACGCTCTGCTCGGCGAGCCCGCGGAACATTCCAGGCATCGGGAAAAGCGTCATATCAAAACCTTGCACGTTGGTGTGGACCTTTGCATTCGGCGGATTGGTATTCACGTCGACGTTCACACTGGCATTCTTCACGGGTTTTCATCCTTTCAAGCGAAACTGCCATCAACAGCACTTCGATGTGCCCGGGACTTCCGAGGCACCCAGAAACGAAGTCGAGAACCATGTCCCAACTTCCTCCGTGGTGAGGTGCGGCGCGGATAACCGCCTCGCACCCGCCTGACCAAGATATGACTGACCAGCGCCCGGGCTTCCGTTCGCTTTCTGACTTTCGCTTCAAAATTTTTAAGAACCGTCTTTTTTAGAACCTTGGTTTTTTTAGAACCGAGTGTCTTGCGCGGCTAGGAATTCCTGACCTGCGGCGCGTTGCCGCACAAAGCTTTTGGCTCTTGTGCTGATCGCGATCAGTAACCTCGCCGAAGTCGCTTCTCGCACTAGACCGAACGCAGGGCGGCCTTCACCTTGTCCCGCTTGAACGGCACTGAGCGCAGACGCGCGCCGGTCGCATCAAAGATCGCGTTCGAGATCGCCGAGGGAATGACAGCAGCGGTCGGCTCGCCCGCGCCCCACGGCTTTTCCGTCGGCCGATCGATCAGTTCGATTTCGATCTCCGGCAATTCCGGGAATCTCAGGATCGGATAGCTCGCCCAGTCGAGCGACGTGACCATGCTGCGGTCGAAGGTGACTTCTTCCTTCAGCACGCGGCTGACGGTCTGAATGACATTGCCTTCGATCTGCGCCTTCACGCCGTTCGGATTGATGAT
>CAVVWF010000004.1:0-201568 GCA_963751855.1 uncultured Alphaproteobacteria bacterium
CTGGCCATCGTCACCAACTATTTTAACGACGTTGCCTGCCAGCTTGACCAATTCGGCCATCTGCTGCACCTCGAAGAACGCGCTTGATCTTCTTGGTCTGCAGAGAGACCGTCGCATTGCCCCAACCGAAGCTGATATTCGGATGATGGCCTTCAGCTTCCGCGAGTTCACCAATCTCCTGAACAAAGGTAAGCGCCTCGCGGAAATTGCGAAACCGGAAGCTCCGCTCGATGCGGTGAGCTTCCTCCGCCAGTTGCCAGTCTGGGGCCTGTGCGTGAAAGAGCTCAGCTTGCTCGCGCGTGAGTGGAGGTATTCCCCCGCGACAGGGAGCTACAGGTTTTGCTAGCAAGAGCTTCGGTCATGTTGCTTGCCCCTCGTGTCAACCGTCGCCCGCACTAAGGCTGGCAAACTGCGAAAGTGATGTTGCGATCTCCGCGAACCAATTGAAGGGACTGTGATCACGGCCGCTGCTGCGCCCGGTTGGATCAGTTGGACCGATCTCGGGTCCGGCACCCATACGGCGCGGGCGCTGTCCGCCTCAATCACCCGCGCCGGGATTTGGTGAGAAGTATTGGAGTTTGTCCGGCTTCCCCTCCCACTCCTTACAGTCGGGCGGGGGCGCTTTTTTGACCGTAATATTTGGCCAGATTTTCGCGTATTCCGCATTCAGCGACAGCCATTTCTCAAGCCCCGGCTCGGTGTCAGGCTTGATCGCGTCGACCGGGCATTCCGGCACGCAGACCCCGCAATCGATGCATTCGTCCGGGTGGATGACGAGCATGTTCTCGCCCTCGTAGAAGCAGTCCACGGGGCACACGTCGACGCAGTCCATGATTTTGCAGCGAATACAGCTCTCGTTGACGACGAAGGTCAATTAAGCGTCCTTTCAGCAGATCGCAGTGGTGAACTCATTCATGGTGTCCGTCCGTCCTCGCGGTGCTCGTTCATTGGTTGAAAATGGACGCACAGAAGACCTACGTCCTCTGGCTGAATCGGAACACCGAGGAGCAGGCATTCAGGGCCGAGGGGCTCGTGCTCGGCAGGTTGCCGCACATCTCTCCGCCGAAGTGCGTGCAGTCCTGGCAAACACCGATGCGCCGATGCGCCCCACTCGTAGCTAGAGTGGACAGCACTTGGTGCAGGGCGCGACGCATCGCAGTTCGCTCTGTCGCGTCGAGCGAATCCACGGCGCGCACCAGAACTTCGAACGGATCGCGTGCAAGCGCTTTTTTGCCCTTGCTCGTCAGTCGCAGACTTACGCTTCGCCCGTCCGTCTCGAATGGCTGTCGGACCAAGTACCCACCCGCCTCAAGCGCCTTAATGGCTTGTGTTGCGGTGCCGCGGGTTGTCGCTTGAAATTCCGCGAATGCCGACGGGGTCCGCGAGAACGAGTTGGCGCGGGCGAAGAAGCGGAGCGCCATCCATTGGGCCGGACTGAGTTCGCCGTCATAGCCCTCGGCTTGCACGAGCCGTCCCACCAGCAGCAGGAGTTCCGCCGTTTCGCGCGCTGACATGATTGCCTCTTCGAAAATATAATAGTGTTTCGAAATCAACTTGACAACCGATCGGATGCAGATAATTTTGTTTCGAAACTAGTTGGAGGGCTTGATCATGGCCCGCACCGCGGCCCTGCCGATCCTTACGGCCGAACCCGGCCTCACCCATTATCTTGAGGAAATCCGGCGGTTCCCGATGTTGGAGCGCCAGGAAGAATACATGCTAGCCAAGCGCTGGCGCGAGCACGGCGATCGCGACGCGGCGCACAAGCTCGTCACCAGCCATCTGCGGCTCGTGACCAAGATCGCCAGGGACTATCGCGGCTACGGCCTGCCGATCTCCGAGGCGATCTCCGAGGGCAATGTCGGCCTGATGCAGGCGGTCGAGCGCTTCGAGCCGGAGAAGGGCTTCCGGCTCGCCACCTACGCCGTGTGGTGGATCAAGGCGGCGATCCAGGAATACATCCTGCGCTCGTGGTCGCTGGTGAAGATGGGCACCACGGCCAACCAGAAGAAGGTGTTCTTCAACCTGCGCAAGGCCCAGAGCAAAATCTCCATCCTCGACGATGGCGATATGCGGCTGGACCAGGTGAAGATCATCGCCCGGCGGATCGGCGTCACCGAAACGGACGTGATCTACATGAACCGGCGGCTCGGCGGCGACGCCTCGCTCAACGCCGCGATCCGCGAGGACGGCGATTCCGGCGAGTGGCAGGACTGGCTGGTGGACGAATCCCCGGACCAGGAGACGACGCTCGCCGCGAGCGAGGAGTTCGATAACCGCCGCAAGACGCTGTCCGATGCGCTCACCGTGCTCAACGAGCGCGAGCGGCGCATCTTCGAGACGCGCCGGCTCGCCGAGGAACAGATCACGCTCGCGGAGCTGGCCGAGGAATTCGGCGTCTCGCGCGAGCGCGTGCGCCAGATCGAGGTGAGCGCCTTCGAGAAGGTGCAGAACGCAGTGAAGCACCGCGTCGCGGCGATGGGGACCCCGGCGCCTCTGCAGGTGCGTTAGCTTCCAACCCTCTCCCGTGGTGGGAGAAACTGACGATGGACGTGTCGCTATGGGTACGTTTTACGGCAACCGAACGACGCGAGAGGGGCGCCGCTCACCGGGTGCTGATCGAGCCCTCGCTCGACGATCCATGCACGGCACTTTGCGTCATCGATCGGGCGCCTAAGCCGCGCGCTGCAGATGGAAAGTTATCCGAAGTTTCATAATGAAGTCGGGGTGCCGATCGTGCGCATTGGCTGCCGCGAGTTCAAGTGCATTGGGGATAAACCGCCGCAAGATCACCCACACATCTACCTCAATATGGGCGATGCCAGTGAGATCGTCTGCCCCTATTGCTCTACGCTATTCCGTTTCGATCCGAGCTTGGGCGCACACGAAGCTGATCCGGCAGATTGTGCTTACGGTGACATGGACTGAGTTGAAAAGCAGCAACGCCGCTTCTCTTCGTCATGCCGGCCGCAGCCAACCAGCGCCAGGCGCCATCGTCCCGCAGTCTCGGGGCGGTTCACGATGGCCACGAACGATCCGAATTCGGCAGGATGCAAGCGTCACGACGGCCGAACCAGCGATAGCGGTTGCGCGCGACCAAGTCATAGATCGCGTCGCGGATCACCCGTGGGATGAAGTGGAAGACCCATGTCCACTGCCAGCGCGGAAGCTCGCGCGCAATGCGCAGCGCGGCTTCGGATTTTACATAGGCCTGGCCGTTCGCCACGAACGCAAAGGAATCCGGGCGATCAGGATCGATGCCGAGCTGCTCAGCGAGCGGACGTCCCTCGGCCAACTGGATCGGAACGAAGCGAAAATAGCCGCGGCGATCACGTTTGCTCACGAAGCGGCAGCCGCGCGAGCATAGGACGCATACGCCGTCGAACAGGATCAGGCCGTGCGGCGAGTTGATGCCGCCAGGACTTTTTGGATCAACGACGATTGACTGCTCCGCCTGCATGGAAAAAGCAAACACCCGCGGGACGGCCGGCGCAACAGGGGTGGTCGTCGCCTTAGAGCCTGTCTCGAAAATGGCTGCCGACATCACTGATGACCGAGCACTGGGCGGCAACCTCCGTCTCATTCGATCACCTCGCCAACGCTTGCTCGCCCGCGCCAACGAGGTGATCGAATGAGCGGGTCCCGGCTTGAGCTTGCGCGGTAACAGCACCACCTCCAGAGGTCGATATTCCGAAGCCGGAGAACCTTGATGGAAGAGATGCCGCGTAAATCCGCAGCCGAACTTGAGGCCGAGTGCCTTCGGCTTCTGGCGATGGATCCGCACACGCGAGCCATTAAGCGCGTCGAGATAATTCGCCTGTACCCTAAAGGAACAGGGCCGAATTGGACCTACGGCGCGCTTGATCCGATGCCGACGCGAGCGGGCGTGGCCATTGCCCAAACGCTTATCGCGTCGGTCTATGGAAGATGGGCGCTGGCAGATTGATGCGCTCATGCAGCCCTCGCTTGTAGGGGACTGGATAAACCACCATCTGTAAGGCTCCCCCCGTCTGAGGACCATTCTCATGGTTGGCGCTGGCGGCGATTACGTCCATTTCGTTGTGGAGTACGGCGGCAAAATTGAAAAGTGCCGGGTAACGGAGACCGCCCTTCTGAACAGAGAACGCTTGAGCAAAAAGGATGCAGGCCACGCACAGCTCATCGCTATCTTTGTAAGGCACCGAGCCGAGATCGAATGTCTCGCTCTCGCGAAGTTGCAGCGGGAGGGCCACTCTGACCGCGGTGTTGTAGTGACCACTGAGGATCTGAACCCTTGATGTAGGCTGTCTGTTCGACGCCCTCGCAGCCGTTGTGCTGACGATCGAAACATTTCTGGTGCAGCCCTTTGAACGACATGCGTCCCGCTGGCGGCAGCGCGCTGCTTGATGTCGAGATCGAGCAGAAAACCTTCGTAACTGCCGCCGGCGAGCGGCTGGAGGTGCTGCGCGATATCGACTTCGTGCTCGGCCGTGGCGAGGTGGCCGTGTTCGTCGGCCCGTCTGGCTGCGGCAAGACCACGATGCTCCGGATCATCGCCGGTCTCGACCGTGATTATCGTGGCCGCGTCGTGCGCCCGCCCGGCGCTCGCGTCGGAATGGTGTTCGAGGAGCCGCGGCTTCTTCCCTGGCGTTCGGTCGAAGATAATGTACGGCTTGCTGCGCCGAATGCCGACGAGGCAAGGCTGGCGGCTCTGTTCGCCATTCTGGAGTTGACCCAACACCGTACGCACTATCCCGGCGAGTTGTCGCTCGGCCTCGCCCGACGCGTCGCGCTCGCACGGGCATTCGCGATCGACCCTGATGTCCTCATCCTCGACGAGCCGCTGGTGTCGCTGGATGATGCGCTCGCCGCTCACCTGCGCGACGAACTCATGGCGCTGGTCGACAGCCGGCCCGTGACGACGCTCCTGGTCACTCACGATGTCAACGACGCAGTGCGGCTCGGCGACCGCATCTTCCTCATGTCGTCGCGCCCGGCGCACGTTGAAGCTGAGGTGCCGATCGCGACGCCGCGCATTGCGCGTAGCGAGAACGAGATTACCGCGATCAAGGCCATGATCGCGCGGCAGACCAATGGCAATCGCACCGGCGCCACGCGAGATGCCTCATAGGCAGCGCTTGTGTCGCATGTTAAAGTACTCATCGCGGAGTTGGCGATGAAACGGATGTTCAGAGCTGCTGCGCTCGGCCTCAGTCTACTCGCCGTGACTGCGACGGCGCAGAACATGATGCGTCACGTCGATTTGACGTCGCCCGACATGGTCTCGGCGGAGATGACCCGCGCGGACGTCGAGGCTGCGCTTGCTGCGGCGACCGTCGCCGCGCCCGCCGATTTCACCGGCAAGAGATTGTCTAACCTCGACCTGTCCGGGCTCGACTTGTCTGGTGCGATCTTTCGCGCGGCACGGCTCAACAAGACGAAGCTTGCCGGCGCGAAGCTCGATCGTGCGGTCCTCGACCAGGCATGGCTGCTCGAAGCGGACCTCACGGGTGCAAGCCTGAAGGGCGCAAACCTGTTCGCCTCGCAGATGCTTCGTGCCCGGCTCGACGGCGCCGATCTCTCGCAGGCGCGCGTTACGGCCGACCTTACCGGCGCGAGCCTCGTCGGAGCTTCGATCGCAGGTGCGAACTTGGGCGCCGACATGCGCAACCAATCGATGGGCCTCATGCGCGCGGTGCTGAAATCCGCCAATCTGGAACGGCTGGACGCGCGCGGCGCCGATCTGTCCCGTGTCGACCTCGAATTCGCTTCCCTGAAAGGCGCCGACCTAACCGACGCTTCCCTCAAGGGCGCCCAACTCGGCGGCGCTGACCTTACCGGCGTCACCATCATCGGCACCGATTTCGACGGCGCCGATCTCGCTTCGACGAAGTTCCGCGCGACCATCGGCCTCGACCAGGCCAAGAATTTCGATAAGGCGAAAAATCGCGCCCCTCTGATAAGAGAGTGACGGCTGTGCCTGCCGCAAATCAAATCCGGACATATTTGTGATGCAGTCCGCCGAGGATTGGACGGCAAAGAATACGCCCTGCCCTCTTAACATTGCGCGATAGGGGTGCATCCTACCGCTTCGATGCGCAGCAGGAAGTGCGGCGGATCTTTGCACCTTCGCGAAGATCGCCCATGCCGGCTTCCCGTGATGCCTCAGTTTGCATCGAGCGAAATTTTGTAGCCTGCATTTTTGAGAGCGGAGAGGACGGCTGTTGCGATAGTCTTGCATTCTTTGGGCTCTTTGTAAGTTTTCGGCCACACCGTCCCGTTTCCCGCGTCCGGAAAATCAACGAAAGCTGATTGAATAGCGCGTTCGATGATCCTTTGGAGCTTCTCATCCCGTATCATTGCCTTGTCTCCCGCTTCTCGACGATCGTCACAGTATCACCAGTTTACCTAGAGCCGTTGCGGTACGCTGCCAATGCGCTGGAGCGCACAATATCCTGTTTGAAGGAGCAAAACGTATTCTCGTCCCTCGGATGGCTCCCTTTTTGCTCGTGAACGCCTGACGGCTTCACACCTTGGCACCTAGATGCCGTGAGCGGGAGCCAAGCGCCTCTACAAACTCATCGAAGACGGTGTCGCCGAAGTCGATGACGTCCTGAAGGACCGCCTGAATGTTTTGAAGGCTGATCGGGGTCGCGCGAAGGCTGGCCTCGAACGTGCCAAGTCAAACTCGTCGCATGCGATCCAGATCGACCCCGCATTGCTTGAGCAGTTCGGCCGAACCATGCGCGAGAACTTCGCGTCCGGGTCAACTCCGTTCCGGAAAGCCTACCTGCAGTCCTCATCAGCGTAGTCGAGGTCGACGACGCCCAAATCCGGATCAAAGGCAGCAAGGATGTTCTCGAACGGGCCGTGTTGGCCGCCCGGAACGGTGGGGCTCCGGGTTCGCAGATGAGTACTGAGTGGCGCGCCATCCGGAATAAAACTACGAACTCTTATGTCATTGAAATGCTATATAACTTTTCCGAGGGCATGCTGAAGCGCAACGTTTTGGGGCGCCGATCAGCTTAGCAGCATCTCTGCGGCCAGAATGCGAGGCCGGAGATCGATCCGACACTCGCGGAGCGCCAGTCTGGAGCTGTCCTAGCAAGTAGTCTGCCACATTTGAATTGAGCGGCTTTCTTTTTGATTTGCCGGAACGAGCTACCCGTATGCCCGGTTGTTGTATGTTCCCGGCCATTAGGGAGACGTGATGACAAACAGAATGATCCCCACAGGCATGGTCAGCAGAATTGACAGGGCGATTAGTCCGCCAAGTCCGGCCAGAACCCGAATCAGACGCCTAACCAACAGACGCAAAATTCAAACCAGGGCGGCCAGCAAAGCGGCGGCTAACAAAGAGATCCGCAACGCGAATGGAAACGAACTGCTCGCTTCGTCTGTCGAACGGTGAGCAAGTCTACCGCCTCGCAGCTCTGTCTTTAAAACGTGGCAAGTCAGTTGATTTTGGCGGTTGTCGGCAGCGGCACTCGAAAGATGTTTATGCCTGAGCAAAAGCTTCACACCCACGAAGAAGTGTTTAAAGATCATGTCACCGGTCAGTACGATGAAACCATATTTCGTTTCAGGGTGCCTGGCAGCTGGATTTATACACACACTGTTATCCGGTTTGGTGCGGTCGATAAAAACTTCGTAGCGGATACTTTCGTTCCTGACTCTAAGGATCGGTTTGGTGATGGAGCAGTCATCCGAAATACGTGAACCGAATCGCGCTAGCCTCGATGCAAAGCGCGCTCTTTATTGAGCGCCCAGACGGCATTTCCTGCTTGTGCCCGTCTTAATAACTGCTCGCCGCTCGACTAACCGCTCGAGCGAGGTCAGTGCAATGCTGGTGACGGCTTGCTAGCTTGTTGTCGTCTTCCTCGATCGTTCCGGCAGATAATTCCTCGACCTGCCCCCTCTTGGGCGCAATGTGCGATCCTATCCATGCCCTCAAGGAGGCAGCTATGGAACATCAATTTTTCATTCGCCAGCAAAACCTTAAGCTCTATCGCAGTCTCGTGGCTGCATCGGAAGCGGCGGCAGCGAAAGCTGACGCGCGGCAGGAGAAACATTTAAAGCTACTGGCAAAGGAAGTAGCGAACGAACTGCCGGCCGGAAAGAACTAATGCGTTTGCTGTCGGCATAAGACGGGAAATTCGCGAGAGCGCAGATGCCGAACGATGCGGCGGCCGAGAAATCCGGTTCCGCCGAACACGGTGACGGCGAACCGGCACGGCATCCGTCTCACCTTGCCCCCCCCAAGGCGGGGCCGTGCTCCACTTCGGGCGGGCTCCGCCATATGTTTTCCGCCGCGAATACTTGACGCAAAGAGCCGCCAGATCGGCGGACCTGACGCCTCTCCGCGAAGAAAGCCGATCACATGCCACAAGAGAAACCAGAGCCGGATCGCATCCGAGAGCTTGAGGATGCGTTGAAGGAGGCCGAGCGGCGCGTCGCCGAAATGCGGGCCGAACGCGATCAAGCGTTTGAGCTTGTCGAGCAGATGAAAGAACACGTCAGCGACGTTGACGCCTTGATCGATAGCTGGATCGAGGCGTTCGAGATGCAGCTCAGCGAGGATGGCAAGCGAACGCACGATGCGCTGCCGGAGAGTATCAAGAAAATTCTCGCTGATGCTGTCGCCTTACAGAAGCAGGCGAAGGGGCTCGGCAAGAAGTAAGATGTTCCCGGTCCCGCGCCGCCGAAAAACGCGAGGCCGGAAACTGCACGAACCGGAACGCAGCAGATCGCCCCCGCCTCACATCTCGAGCAGGAAGCGGTGGCTGCAACACCAGCCACGGAAAAACAGCGCAAGCCGATGGCGATCCAGATTAATGTTCGGACGGAAAATGGCCGCATCCGAGAAGCCGTCAGCGTGGCGCGTATCGAGGAAGGCCGCTGGGAATTGCACAAGGGCTCGAAGGTTGATCCCGTTATCTGGAACGAGAAAAGTATGCGCGAGCAGTATGGCCGCATGGGCGCATTATTCGGTGAACTCATTGCGGTCGTTAGAGCAATTCGACCTGACCCGCCGACATGATTGGTGCTCACCGCTCCTCATCCGGATGAACCCACACGTAAGGCGTGATCTCGCGCTTCATCGTCAGCTTCACCATGTGAACGGGCGGCGTAGCGCCGTGTTCCGCATGATCGGCATTCATAAGCCGCTTCAAGTATCCAGATCGGCGTATTGCGTGGTCGCCGGATCGCATCGAGCGGGAGGCTCGCGCGCGTCTTGCAGCGGTGGCATTCGACTTCGAGCCAGCCATTAGCCGCCGTTGAGGCGTTGGGCAATCGTTGGCGACGGCTGCGCGGGACCGCCATAGCCTGCCATCTGAATTGACCACGCTTCGGCCTCGGCGCGATCAGCCTCACGTATGGCCTTCTGCGCAGCCTCTGCGAACTGATGGAAGCCGTGGTCGAACGCTTGCACACGCGGAAGATTCAGACCTGTACAGGGTGACTACCATGGCCGAAGTCACGCCTTGCCGTTCGGCGAGATTAAACGCAAGGGTTTGGTCACGCGCAGCAGGTTGGAAGACAACGGACGGACAGTCGCAATCAATCTCACATCGAAGGGCAGATTCCTTGTGGAAGAATTGATGCCCATTGCAGTCCATTTGAAGATGTGGCTGTGTCCAACTTCTCTGATGATGAGGTCTCTCGCCTCAAGGTCGTCTTTCGGGAAATCTATAAAAGCTTGGGATCGATAGAGCGCGAAATAGAGGCTGCGAGAGCTTCTCCGAAACCAAAGCGGAAGTCATCTCCAAATCGATCTCGACCGAAATGATCTGTTAGAAGCGCGGTTTCCAAAGCGACCTGGTTGCGGAGACACGCAACCATCTCAAATTGCTCTTTCAATCGATGGCCTAGAACGCCGGTTTCAGGAATTCGAAGGCACAGGTGTTGCAGTTGCTAGAGCTGACCATCGGGATCAACGATCTGGCGCAATTCACTCCGCGCTAATCGGGAACAACCGTTGCATCCACAGGGGGGGCGCGCCACGCATCCACGGCGAACTGCTCAAGCTAGGGTTTGAGATCGGCAGCCGAGCTCGCCAAGGACATGGTCAAACGATAGGGGCTGCCCAGCCAGGGATGGCGAACCTTCCGCGTCAGGTTTCCAAACCAACCCCGTTGGCGCTGCGATCGCGGACATTGCGATATCAATCAGGGGGCGCTTTGCGGGCGCTAGCCATGTATCGGAAATCGACGGGTCGCCGCGATCGGTTCCATCGACCTTGGGACCGAGTTGATGCCGGAATTGGGACCGGGCACAAAACGCCGTGCTTCCGTTATGCGTGCGCCGCCATGGTCGGCTGTTTTGTGGGCAGCACCTTCGCGAGCTGGTCGGAGGCATAGCCAAACAGGGCTCCGATCACCATCGAGACAATGATCAAGACCAGCGGGTTGGCGAAGGAGGGCGAGACCAGGTTCTGCAATGGGCCGGTGGCTGGCGCGGCGGATGGCTGGTGCAGCGAGTACGCCACAAGCGCAGCGTAACCGTAGACGTTGGCCGGTACCACGGACAGCAGATCGATCGAGGCGACGATGACCAGGAAGAACACAGTGACGCCGACGACGATCGCTGGCCAGACCGCTCCCAAATCAGGGACCGGGACGTTGACGATGATCAACAGAGCGACCCATGCGACCAGCGCACCATAGGCATTGCCGACGATCGTCTTAACGAGTGCATTGTTATTGGCGCCGCTGTGGAAGAAGCACCCCCAGCCAATGAAGCCCGCCCACACGAGGACGAAACCACTCAAGGGCCCGAGCGCGAGAAATGCCCAAATGCCTCCGAGAACGGCGATACTCAACGAGAGAGCAATCACCTGTGTCATGGCGTACCTCCCATATGATGTGGTTTGTGGTGGAGCGGTACTGCGGATGCCTTGCATCGTCGCTGTTCTTTCGCTCCAAGCCCAAATATAGCACAATCCCGGTGACTTGTTCGGAAATCGGCGTCCAATCGTGACTTTGGGGGGCGGCGGCGCAGGTTGCTGATTCACGCCAGTTTCTGCCGATATGGACTCTCCGAGGACCACCT
Organism: uncultured Alphaproteobacteria bacterium; assembly: GCA_963751855.1. Lineage (GTDB taxonomy): Bacteria > Pseudomonadota > Alphaproteobacteria > Rhizobiales > Xanthobacteraceae > Afipia. The sequence goes on from CAVVWF010000004.1 coordinate 11,032, forward strand.
CACGACCACGCCGCTTGACATCAACCGTTTCCGGATCGCCGCCCTCAGTCTGGGCAATGCCCGGGCTCGCTCATGACGCTGGGCAATCAGCCGACGATCTGTCCAAGGACTACCGCAGTTCCCGGCCTGAAGAAAGTGACCGCCGAGGCCTCCGGCTTCGTCGCGCTGACGCCGGAAGGCATGGCCGGGACTTCGCAGGACCTGCCGGCGGCCGAAGCCGCTGATGCCGGTGTGCTTCCATGCTCCTCAGCTTTTGTGGTGCGCTCCGATATCTGATGGGCAACTGGCAATTGCAGCACAGTCGCTCGCTGGCCTTCGGTGAGCAGCGTCACCAGGACATTGCTTCCATCGGAAAATTCGATCGCGTCGTGGTGGCGATGCGGCACATTTGGTTCGACCACACCGAACTTGGCAACGCGGACGCTGGTTGTTCTCGTCCAGATCCATCCCTGGTGGATGGCGCGACTCATTTCAAGGAATTTACAAAATCCGCCGGTTCACGCCAGCGCGCCTTACTTCGGTGAGTGCAAATCGCCTTGAAGCCAGCGTCCAAGACCCTTGGCCTTCATAGGGTCTTCATACGCGGCAAGGGTCTTAAGTACGTGATTGCAGATAGCACATTCAAACGTATGCAAGTCGACGCCCGGGCGTGCTAGCTCGATACTGACTTGCATCATTCGGGCCTTGCACTTCGGACAAGCGGGGCGCTCAATTGCAACGAATGGAATGACGGGCGACAGGCGTTGAGACTGGGACATGATGCTTCCCTCGAATAGGCGGGAGCGCAACTGTTGGTACCGAAAACCTTATCCGCGTTGATGACGTGATGAAATCGCCTAAGCTGGCGGAATGATCGGGCTGCTCTGTTTCGAACGTTGATACAGGTGACCGACAACGTCAAAGCAGTTGCGCAATTCTGATACACAAATCGAGATTGGCAATTCAAAGCCAGATATTGCCGTTGCAATTCTCAAGATCGGCGTTGCGCAGTTCAAGACATTGGATTTAGAGCGAGCGACGGTCGTAGCGTCGACGGGACAACGAGGCACAATCGCCCCTTTCGCGCGGCGCGCCCGGCCCGCCATCGAACGCGATTTCTGATCCACGCCTTCTATTGAGCGGTGCAGGCAGCCACGATTGCTCACGAGGTCGACCAGCCATTGTCCGAAATGATCACGAATGCCGGTGCGGGCTTCCGCTGGCTTGATTCACCTGCTGCAGCTGGATTCGACCTACGGGTAAATTCTTCCCTAACGTTCCGATGCTATTGGAGCGGCATGAAACACAAGACCCTGACGCTCGTGACTGGGGAGACCACCCGGATGTCAGACAGCGGCGGTAGCCAGTCGGCGCTCGTCCTAGTCCACGGTTTAGCCAACTCGCTCGAAATTTGGGACCGCGTCCGTGACAGGCTCGCCCGGAGCTTTCGTGTAATCACATTCGATCTCCCCGGATTTGGCCACGCTAGCCGCCCCGACGCGGCCTATAACGGTCTCTTCTTTGCGACCCAACTCCGAGCGCTCCTTGACGCGCTTGACCTCAAACGCCCAATTCTCGTCGGCAATTCACTCGGAGCAAGTATCATCTTGCGGCTCTCCGCATTAGCGCCTGGCCGGATCGAGAAGGCAGTATTGGCCGCTCCTGGCGGTTTCGGACGCAAGACAAATCTGGCGATGCGGCTTCCTGCCCTGCCGATCATCGGCAGCTGGCTGGGACGCCCGACGCCGTACAACAATAAGCTCACGCTTCGCCTTGCAATCCACGATAAGTCAAATGTTACATCGGAATTGGTGGCGCTGACCAACCGCTATGCGTCCATCCCGGGCAGCAGCATGTCTTTCGTGCGGACGCTTCAAGCTGGCGTCGGGCTATTTGGAAGCCGGGATCGAAATGCCGTCGAACAGATCGCGCGCCAATTTGCGGCACCGGCACTGATTGTGTGGGGACGGCAGGATCGCGTGTTCCCTGTGGCCCAAGCTGAATGCGCAGCGAGCCTGCTGCCAAGGTCGGAAGTGCTACTCATTGACCGATGCGGCCACTATCCGCAGTGGGAGCATCCTGATTTGTTCGCAAAGGCGATCGAGAGTTTTTGTGGATGAAGTGCTCCATTGCACCGTGTGGCAGACGATGACTTTCGCCAAAAGATCGAGGGCGTGGGCGGGCATTGCAGTTGCGTTGGCACTGATCGGCGCCATCGGCGGCTGGCAGTTGACGGCGACGCGACCCGCACCATCGCAACTTTACCAGCGGTGGCTCGTCACGGTCGGACCGCAAGCCGATCGTGGCGCGGCGCTTCTTGCGTTCGGCAATTTCGGCGCACTGGATCTCGACACACTCGAGACGTCGGCCGTGCCTTGGCCGTTTCTAGCGACGGCGCTCGCCTTGCGCGAAGCCGACGGGCGCCCGGATCAGGTCGAAATGGCAACGGTTCGGGCGGCACTCAGGCGATTTGGATTTCTCTTTCCCAAGTCGATCTTGGGGCATCCCGACTTGAGGCCTTCGGACATCGCTCCACTGGGCCTGTCGATCGGCGTAATTGAGCGCTCATTGCCGCCGCTCCGCGTGACCGCCATGACACTTGGCTGTGCAGCTTGTCACGCCGGTCCCGCCTATCGGAAGGATGGGACGCCGGACCCTGAGGTCGCCGTCCTCGGCCGCCCGAACTCGGCGATCGATTTCGAGGCGTTCTCCGTGGAGGGCTACATCGCGGTCAAGCAGGCGCTGAAGAACGAGCCCGTGCTTTTGAATGCGATACAGCGGCTGTTTCCCGACATGACATTGCGTGAGCAGCTGACCCTCAGATGGATTGCGCTGCCGAAGCTTCGACGCCGGATCGTCGAACTTGCGAACGGGATAGATAGACCTCTGCCCTTCAGGAATGGCGCTCCCGGACTGACCAATGGCGTCGCCGCATTGAAGCTTCAGCTTGGTCTCGTGTCGCGCAACAGCTTCGTGGACGGAGCTGGTTTTGTTTCCATCCCTGATCTCGCTGATCGCAACTATCGCTCGGCATTGCTGGCTGACGGTGCTTACGCACCAAAGAGCGACACCCGCTTTCATCGGGTCACACAGGCAGAAGCCGAGGCGCGACGCCCGGAAACGCTTGCGTCAATTGCCTCATTCTTCATGGTGCCGACAATGGGCCTCACATCCGAGCGCGCTGAGGTTGCCAATCCGGAGCTGACGGCGGTCATGGCGTATCTGGCGCGTGCGCGCGCGCCGTCATTCCCGGGGCCAATTGATCGGAACCGTGCAACCAGTGGCAAGGATGTCTACGCGCGAGCGTGTGCGTCTTGCCATGGAACATACGACGACAGCCTCACGTCGCCGAAGCTGCTTTCGTTTCCAAACTGGGCAGGAAACGTGGGAACAGACATGAGCCGCGTAGAGGCATTCACCCCGGCGCTGAAAGCAGCAGTCGACAAGACCAACCACGGCGAGCGATACTTGGATGCTGCGGCCACCGGCGTGATCGCGGCACCACTGTTGTCGGGTTTGTGGGCCTCGGCCCCCTATTTCATCAACGGCTCGGTGCCGACGCTGAGGCACCTGCTTGAACCTGAGACGCGGCCGGTCAGGTTCATGACGGGCGGGCATCGGCTGGATCTCGACCGAGTAGGCGTTGCCGGCGTACTTTCTCCAGACGGTACCTGGGCCTATCCAGCGGATTTTGTGCCCTATTCGAAACCTGCGCTGATCGATACCCAAAAACCCGGTTTTTCGAATCGGGGACACGAGATCGAGGTGCGCGGACTGACGGTCGACGATCGCACGAACCTGATCGAGTATCTGAAGCTGCTTTAGACGATCAGCTCGCTGACAGGCAGGCGAAAATGGGCGGCCTGCGGCATCGTTTCCGGACGTCCGATCCTAAACGCATTTACGATGTAGCGGTCCGCTCCGAGCGTGCATCGTTGGTGCAGGGCTGTGCGCGCCTCAGTCCAGTCGGAGAGCACGGACATCGGGCACGCTTTGAAGCCCGCAGCCTCCATGGCGAGCCAAGCGCCGTAGAAGGCTCGCCCGGAGAGGAACGGATCCTCACCTGCCGGGCGATGGAAGACGGCGATTGCTGCCGCGGTGTTGGTCTTGGCGTATTCGCTCGTCAATGACGCTGCGACACCGGACTTGTCGAGGACACTGAACAGCGGACCGAGTACGAAGTTCGCGCTCCATGCCTCCAATGCACTCAGATTCATCGCGGTGGCATTGAGGCCGTCGCGATTGAACTGCGGATGACGACGAGAGAGTCGCATCCAATGCAACAGTTCGCGCCGATGGGCCGGATCACGAAGAAAATATAGGCTTGCGGCGTCTGCCAGCCGAGCTGTGTTGGCGATGTCGGTCCGACCTCGGATAAGATGTAGATCCGGGCGCGACGCCGCCAGTTGGTCGAGATGGATTTCGGTTTCGGCATCAACAACCTGAAAACGCCCCCGCCAGCTGGTTCTCGTTGCGACGGGATGGTCCCCTACAGAGGTCGCGCCGGATACGATTTTCGCGACAGCAACCCGCTGCAATTGGCCGTCACTGCCAGCGGATTTTCCGGTCGGGATCAGTTCCAGATCGACGCTCAATCCTCGGCGTGCAAATGCAATTGAGAGGCCCTCGAACGCCGCACCATGCGACAGTCGCCAGTCACGCGACTCCGGATCGGCGACGGGGATCGATCGCGCCGGGTCACCCAGCAACTCGACCACGCCCCCGCAACCGCCAGCGGGTCGGCTGCACGTTGTGAACGCTAGGTGCGAGGCGTGCTTCCGCGATCACAGCGAGAAAATCGCCGTTGGAAAGCTCGATCATGGCCGCGCATCCAAGGATTTCGAGAACAACGTCAACCGATGCAACGGCTTTGCGCCGATGAGCTGCATCTGCTTGAGGCTCGCGCCATTGACATCGGCAATCCATGTCGTGCCGAGTCGGCGATAACCGGCCGCCTTCGCAGCCGTCACAACTCGTTTCAGCATAATGCGATTGAGACCCCGACCATGCAGATGCGGAACGACCGAATAATAGATGATCACAGCCCGGTCGCGGGTCAACCGATGGCGTAAAAAGTGCCAAGGCGTTGAGTACGACAAACGGCTGCCGCACGCCTTAACGAACGGATTGAGATCCGGAATGCAGACAATGACGCCAGCAGGCTTGCCTTCGTGATGCACGACAACGGAAATCCGTGGATCCAAGATCCACATCATTTCTCCCGCCTGGAATTCGTATTCCTCGGCGCTGACCGGCACGAACATGGGATTCTTGTCGAACCCCGCGTTGAGCGCGATCCGTGCGTCATCGAGCCTGGCCTTGAACGTCCGTCGCGTGATCCCGTGCCATGTATATGATCGGTCGCGTTCGACCGCCGCATGACGTGGGTCATCGAGCACAGACGGATTGAGCACCGTCAGATCGGTCTCGAAGGTGGTCATCGGAAAACGGCCGGCATAGCCCCGCCGTTCCAAGTGCGCGACGACATGAGGTGCGGTCCACATCATGTCGGTATATGCTGCGTTCTCGAAACCACTGGTCATGACGCCAACCATTTGCATGGCCGTCAGATTGAAATTTCCGACGATCTCGTTGGCGCCGCACGCCCGGACCCAAGCCTCGGCCGCCGCTAACAGCGCATCAGCCACGCCTGCATCGTCAACGCAGTCGAAGAAGCCGAACTGCCCTCGCAGGGTCGAATGCCGCACATTCGATGCATCGTGCATCGTTGCGACAATCCGACCAACAGGCTTGCCATCCGCATGTGCGGTGAAAAGTTCAAAGTGGCCACGGCCCGTCACGGCAGAGCGGATTACGCGCCGGATCGAGCAGTCGGACGAAATCCGACCACATCGGCGAAACGTAGAGGGGGTGTCCCGCATTGGCTATGAGGCCGGCTTCGAACGCCGCTCGTCGATCACCTTTCCTGATCTCGATCATACGCTTTCTGCCTTCATGAATGCGAGTTCGCCGACGAGGCGAGCCAATTGTATGTCGGCCTCGCTCTTGGCGTCGCGCGACACCGCCGGTAACGAGAACAGCATTAATCGCAACGGCGACCGAGTGAGAACTGCAAGATCGGTCGAGTCGTAGGCGGTCATAAGAGAGAGCGCGCGCTCGACGCCATCGTCGCCCGGCGGTCGCCCCCAAGGCGCTTCGGACCGGCGCAACACCGAATTGTTTGCAAGAAGCGCATCGAATGCAGTGTCGCGCACGTGATCGAGCGCCTCGCCAGAGAGGAGCCGCGCGCTGCCCAGCAGGGGATGCGCGCGCAAACCGGCTTCGAAGGTCTGCGGAGATACAGCGCTCAGCAACGACAGGTTCGAGCCGGCCCTTTCGCTCGATGCTCCGCGCGCTTCGGAGATGATCGCAGCTAGGAGCAGCCCCGAAAATCCGACCATGAATACGCGGACGATGTGTGCGCTGCCGCCGACGCTGTCGGTTGCGGAGTAACCGAACGCAAAAATGGCTGCGATGATTGCGAAGACTACGATCGTCCCCACGCGGTTTGCAGTGCTTGCCTGCAGATTGCCAGTTCCGAAGCTGAGATAGAGCAACAGCAAGGCTCCCACGGCTCCGAGGCGCACTGGCACATCGGGCCAGACCGAGCGGAAGTCGGTCAGGATCAGTGGGGAAAGTACCAAGAGTGCGAGGATCACGCGCCGGATGTTGGCATTTTCGGCGCCAGTTAGGCTTGCCGTGTCCCGGCGCCACAGGAAGCCGGCAATGCCGAGGTAGCCGCCTATGACGCTGGTCAGCAATAACCCACTGACAACGTCGGCAGGTACGCCTGGCAGAGCCCCTGCAAGCAGCAGCAGAACAGGCGCCCCAACCACGAAGAACTTCAGTATGCGCGGCGCGTGGCGACGCATGAGGCCTTCGGCGACGACCAGCGACACGAGCGGCGTTGCGGCAGCCAGCAAATCAACAACAAGCGAAGCGACCCGATCGCCGGTTGTCCAGGACACGGCGCGCAGCAAGAAGAACACTGCGACGAAACGGAGGGCGAAAACGATGCGCCGCACCACCGAGCCAAACGGCTCCGCGCGGTGGATCTCGCGGGAGAGCGCAAACGCGCCCGCCGCGCCAAAGACGTTGGCGAGCGCATCTGCGACGATGGTAGGATCGAGTGTCACGCCCCCCTCATCATACGTTCGAGGAAGCGTCGGACCACTGGTTTCATCGAAGCCTCGATGATCCAGGGTTTGGGGCGCTCTACTGCGGGACGATACGGATTGAAGAAGTAACCGCGACAATCCGTGCCCGTTGGCTTGTTGAGAATCAGTGCGACCACCTCATAGGCCATCATCATGCCCGTCGAGATGACCATGGGCGCGAACGACATGCGGCTGCGCTTACCAGCTGCGACTTCGCCGGCCGCGTCGAGATCGATATGCTTGCGCGATGTGGAATGCACTAGAACGTGGACAGCCTCAGCCTGGAATGCCGCCGCCCGATCTTCCTTCGTAACTGCGTTCCAGGCCTTCTCTCGCGTCGGATAGCCGAGCCTTTCCTCGGGCATCGGCTCGTGCGGCCGCGTCACGTAGACCGACGGTAACGGCGAGGCATAAGCATCGACGACTGCAAGTCCCGCGGCACGCGCTGTTCGATAGAGCAGCAGGCTCGCAGCAAGATCGTCGGTGCCGTTGACGATCACCTGCACGTCCTTCGCGATACGATCGATCGCGGTTGGCCAGTCGGTCTTCAGCACCTGGACGACGATCTCGGGATTGATGCGTTGCAGAATCTCCGCGCTCGCTTCGGCTTTGTGCCGCCCGACCGTGTCGGTGAAGGCAAACACTTGTCGATTTAGGTTCGAGACCTCGAATTCGTCGAGATCGGCAATAACAAAATGACCGACGCCGGCGCGTGCGAGAGCCATCAGCGCCGCTCCGCCCATGCCGCCTGTTCCACAGACGAATACCTTCGCCGTGCGCAATTTCGCTTGCTCGGATTCAGTCACGAACCCGATGTTGCGCGTGGTGAATGTTTGATAGTCAAAGAGCTGCTTCATGTCCCCCTCATCGTGGTGGTCGCGCAGGGCCTGAGGATCCCCCACGGGCGATCGGGCGTAAGCCAGTAAGCAACTGGGAGGACGAGTTTATTCAGGGCAACGAAGCCGAGTGCACCAAGCACGGCCGGCAATGACCGCCGAGGCACGTCCTTCAGCACAAATCGGCGCGCCGTTTCGAGCGAGAGCTGACACAATTGCAGGACATCGTCGCCTCGGTCGTAGTCCAGCTCGCGTCGACAGAACTCGTTGTAGACTTGATCGCGGTGCTTGGGTGCACTGTCGAACGTCTTTTTGAGATCATCGGAGCCGCCGGTATAGGCATTGGTGATCACGAACCGCTTCTCGTCGAATCCGGCGTCCGTCCCGACGCCGAATACATGCCGGTGGCGGGACATGATCGCGCGCGCAAGCAAAACATGCTCGAAGCTGCGGCGCGCTTCGGCCTTCGGGCTTGGAAACACGTTTGAGAACGTCTCGGTCACCATGCCGACTATGGCCGGCACCTGCGTGACATTCGAGAGCCACAACGGCCGCATCTGGTTGCGAAAAAACAAAACGAGACACGTGAGGCCGTAGAGCACCCAGGAGAACCCCTGGCTACGAACGCCCGGATCGACCATAACCAGCCCCATGTGCAGGACCTCGGCAGGCTTCGCATGGAGGTCGACATCCATGACGGCCAGAGCGTTGAACGCCACCGGCGCCCGGGTCTTGCGATCATGCAGAATGGTGACGATGGATTTGGCGAGCCGGTCGCGATCGCCAGTCAAGATTCCATAGTTGAGATCTCCGTCCGGAAGCGTCGTCCGAGCAATCCGCCGGAGGTCGCCGAGGAGCGCATCAATCTCCTGCTGCGGCATCCACAGCCCAGGCCTTTCCACGATGCGAGCCGTCACGCCGGACGTCGGCCGCAGATTGAGGTCGAGGTAATTCTGCGTTAACGCCTTGTACCAGACACTCAGCATGCCCCGCGCCTCCCAAGAAGCGCCGACACTGACAGGCCGAATTAAAATTCGCGTTAAGAAGCAATCGGGTTGAAGCGAGCTGGGCGGCCCACTACGCGCTGTGTTGCAACGCGAAGTGGGTGAGCGGCTGGCTACTTATGCCCAGACACTCACGACAGATATTTATTGCTCGACATTTAACGATGCTGCGGGTCCGCTTACTGGGCTTAAGCTGCCAAATACACCACAGTCCGGTGCACGGCCGCTTGCGCGAAGACGATTGGGACAGATAGTTGAACGCGCCCGCCGAAGAGGCGATGAAGCTTCAACGTCCTTGGCCGGATGATGAATTGACGTCGTGAAGCGCCGAGGAAAATATGATTCAGTGTCGCCATCGTTATTAGTCCGCGAACTGTCCCGTCGATCTGATGATCGGCGCCCAACGATCAACCTCGCTATCCAATAAGGTTTTTAAAGCTTTAGGAGTTGCCTCTTCCTGACTAACCGGCTCAGTGTTAATGTCCGCGAAGCGCTTTACCAAGTCTGGATCTTTTAAAGCTGCTTGAAGCGCCTGTGAGAGCTTTTGCACGATCGCATCTGGAGTGCCCTTCGGAGCATAAATGCCGTGCCAAGCACTGACCTCGAAACCCTGCAATCCCGCCTCGTCGGCCGTTGGCAAATCCGGAATTGATGACAAACGCTTTTTTGTTGTGATGGCATAGCTTTTGACTAGCCTGGACAAGATTGGTTGCGTGGTATTGGTTGTTTGATCGCAAGTTAGATCAATTTGTTTGGCGATGAGATCGTTCATGACCGGCGCGTTACCTTTATATGGAATAGCCAGAATTGGTTTATCGACGGCGATCATGAAAAGCATGCCACAAAGATGAGAGGCAGCACCAATACCGGCATTGCCGAAACTCATCTTGTCGCCATTCGCTTTGATGTAAGCGATAAGTTCACGCAAATCATTCGGAGCAAGATCGGGACGGCCGATGATTGTCATGGGCGCAAACGTCACGAGTTCAATCGGCGAAAACGCCGTTTTGGTATCGTAAGCTAAGTTTCGATAGAGCGTCGCGGCGGTGGATATGCCGATGTGGTGGATGAGCAGTGTATAGCCATCAGGATCGGCACGGGAGGCCCTCGTCGCCGCGATCGTACCTCCGGCACCTAAGGCGTTCTCGATAACGATCGGCTGGCCGAGCAACTTGGACATTGATTGAGCGGTCACCCGCGCGACTGTGTCGGTTGCACCGCCTGCAGCAAACGGCACCAGCAACGTGATGGGCCGCATCGGATATTCCTGGGCCAGCGCAGGGGACTGAAACAGCAAACATGCGCCGATAGCCAGCACGAACCTCATCGGATCATCTCCCGGTTGATTTTAGTTTCATTGCTTTATTGCCCCTTGGTGTTTGCAAAGACGCGGGCAACATTCAATGCGACGTTGGTTATACAAGAAAATGATATAATCTAGGGCCTGTTGACAAAAGGGATTCCCAAATCAGTGTGATCGATGATTCAAGACTGCCTTTCGAGAGGAGGCAGGATTGGCGCGAGGCGATCTGAGCAGACGCGGAGTGGGCGATAATTTCACCGTTGTTGCCGCCTGAGCGGGGGCGCTGGGCGAGACCGGCGCAGGACAACCGGCGTTTTCTGAATGGCATGCTCTATGTCCTGCGCGTCGGCTGCCCCTGGCGCGACATGCACGAACGCTACGGCAAATGGAACTCCGTTTATGTGCGCTTCCGGCGTTGGGCCGAACAAGGGGTGTGGGATGCGCTCCTGGAAACCCTGGTCGAGCTGGGCCTCACCGACAACTGGCAACACATGATCGACACGACGACGATCCGGGGCCACTCGCAGGCAGCTGGCGCTAAAGGGGGACTCATAAGGAGGGTTTTGGTCGAAGCCGCGGCGGCTTTACGACCAAAATCCACGCCCGTGCAGACGGTCAGGGACGCCCTCTTGGCTTTGTCCTGACCGGCGGAGAAGTCTCGGATTACAAGGCTGTTCCGGCGCTTCTCGATTTGCCGATCACCTCGCCGAAAATGATGCTCGCTGACAAGGGATATGACGGTGACGATGTACGCTCGTCGCTCTTGATGCACGGCATCTTGCCGGTCATCCCGCCGAAGGCGAACCGCAAGCAGCCCATCGCTTGCGACTTCAAGGCCTACAAGGATCGCAATCGCATCGAGCGCATGTTCAACCGGCTGAAGCAATTCCGTCGCATCGCAACGCGCTACGACAAGACCGCTCTCTCATTCATCGGCTTCCTATGCCTCGCTGCCGCAAAGCTCTGGCTGCCATCTTTTGTCAACAGGCCCTAGTTCATCGGGGATTTCCGATGTACTTGCACGAGCTACACGCATCGGCAGTTATGCCCCGCTTGTTGCAGCATATTGAGAACTCCAAAGGCCCAGCCTTATAAACCTTCATCCCCACGCCCCCGAGAAATTTCTGAAGTTGCCGATCAGGCAAAAAAACAAGCGTAGTGTCAATATCCGACGACCATGGAGCGAAACATCATTGACGCACGATCACCGTTCTCTCGCCATTTACGCGGTAAGCATCGATCTAACCTACCGGCATTCTTCGGGTGTTAAAAAGCGCCGGAAAAACGGGATCCGCTCTCTAGCCGTGTTCGGCTAACCCAAATGCGTGGGTGTGATAGCGAACGTCCGCTTGGTGGCGCATTTCTGACTTAAGTCGGACATCGCGCGATGTCCGAAAAGTGCCCAAAACCGGAAGTGGCGGACACAAGCCGCGCAAAAGAAAAAGCGGCCCGGAAGCGGCTCTTTAATTCAAACCTGATTATCTGTGGATTACGCGGCCATCCATGTCGGATTTGATTTTCACCGGCTGATGAGACCCGAGCGCCTCAAGATGATAGGCTTCCCGTTCTGTCTCATAGTGTTCAGCTGCAAGTATCAACCGGATGTAATGCCCCGTTAAAGGGACCAACGAAGTATTTTTGTCCCTTCTTACATGATGCAATGCACACATTCTCCGCATCAGTGCATTTCTTTACACTACCAACTTGGTCCGTTCCGCCGTAACTGCCCATACATTTTCCTCTCATCGTGCTGCAACTTTCAGCAAGTGACGGGGTCGATGCAAGAACCAGGGTGGTAACGGCAATTATGCTTCGATGAAGTCCCTTTTTTTCTCCCAACAAGCGTAATGAACTCGCGCCGTTTTATTGCAGGTTAGACACGCGAGAAAAAAATATGATTTTAACGACAAGAGCGACGAGGGGCACCAGAACTTTTCGCACATGCACTCAACCTCGAGCAAGATATCACGGCTAGCGGGAAATCACCTGTCGTCCCGTCAACCACTGGCTTGGCCCTTCAACTGAGTTGGCCCCGATTTCCCAGCCCGCGCCGCCCCAGACCGCGTCAACGGCGCCGAGAACTCCATCGCTGTCTCGAATGTAGAATATATTCGGCACACCATCGGTCAGCAGCGTTCCGGTTTCCCCGTTGGGCTGAAGTGTAAGCAGACACCACAAATCGCTGAGCTTTGTCTCGTGGCGGATGTTGAGCTCCGCGATGATCTCCGCATCACGTGATGATTTACGCAAGACAAAGGTTCGGAGAACGGCCCCGCGGCCGTCTTCAACCTTTTGCAGGAAGCGATGCCTGAATGTGGCGCCGAGCCAGGAAATTTTGATTTTGGCAAGCGATGAGGCGGTCTCCTTGAAATGCTCTCTCGCCAAAAACTGTTCGACTTGCGGAAGTGCGGACGTGGCCGGAGAATCGGTGGGCTCCAAAGAGGGGCCAAACGCAGGGCATCTCGCCACACCTTGGGACATGAGCACGCCAAAGTCATTTGAGGACTTCATGGCACCCGCATCGGAGCGCGCGTATTCCGCCAATAGCAAAAGCAACGCAGCACAAAGGATGGACTGGCGGCCGGTCATTTCCGTGTTTTCCCCGCATTCGATTGAGAGAACAGGGTAAACAGAGAAATTTAGATGTAAACGTGCAGTTTAATCTTTGGTTAAGGATAAAATTTCAGGTAAATATCGATAAAAGGCAACGATAATCCCACACAAATACTATGAAAAATTAAAGTATTATTTGAATAACACGTAACCGGCTCGCGGCGCTGAATTGGGTCCAGCATGTCCGGCGTCAGCAGCAATGAGACAGAATTGGGCTGATTGAGAGGGGAGGATTTCTGGTTCATCGTAGCCTTTCAAAGGAACGACGATGAGACAGAAAATGGAAGCGACCAAGCCGTCGGCGGAGAAGGTCATCAAGGGCATTCGCCGGGTGACTCGCAAACAGTATGGCGCGGAGGAGAAGATCCGCATCGTGCTGGATGGATTGCGTGGCGAGGAGTCGATCGCGGCGCTGTGCCGGCGAGAAGGGATCGCGGAGAGCCTGTATTACAATTGGTCGAAGGAGTTTCTCGAAGCCGGCAGGAAGCGGCTGGCGGGCGACACCGCGCATCCACGGCGAACTGCTCAAGCTCGGCATCGAAATCGGACAGACCAGCGTGGCCAAGTACATGGCCAAGCGAAGAGACCCGCCATCCCAAGGCTGGAGGACGTTCCTTCGCAATCATGCCGACGGCATCGCCGCGATGGATCTGTTCGTCGTACCGACAATCTCATTTCGTCTGCTCTACGGCTTGTTGATTGTGGGGCATGGTCGACGGCAGATTTTATGGTTTGGCGTCACAGCGCATCCGACCGCAGAATGGATCGCAAATCAGATCACGGAAGCCTGCGGCTGGGAACAAGCTCCCCGCTATCTCATTCGTGACCGGGACGGGGCCTATGAGGTCTTCATCCGAAGGCTTCGATCAATGGGCATTCGCGATCGACCGACATCGCCGCGCTCTCCTTGGGAAAATGGATATGTTGAAAGGCTGATCGGTTCGATCCGCAGGGAATGCCTTGACCACGTTGTTGTGTTCAGCGAGCGCCACCTCCGTCACCTACTGCTGTCGTACATGAAATATTACAATGGGGCCCGCACGCATCTATCCCTGGAGAAGGATGCACCGGTCTCGCGCGCCGTCGATCGCGCCGGGCACATTCTTTGTCGCCCAATTCTGGGCGGGCTGCATCACCAATATGCCCGGATTTAATTTACGACAGGCACAGCCACCTATCCCGCGCCTACGGTTGAGCCGTAAATAGCCTCGGCCCAAGAGCCGATGGTGTGCACTTTCTCAAGTTCCAGATTTGTCGGATACCCTTTCACGTCAGACTCCGAGTCATTGATCTTTGGAGCGATTACGTCAAGGCCGACTCGCGTATCAGGATCATTCAGCGCGCAGGCAAGATCGTGATCGTCACGCCATACCCACTTCCCATGTTCTACTCGCGCGTAGACTGCACCTGTCTTGTAACTGGCGAAATTGATAACTGGAATCCAGCGAACACACCGCCTCAAAAACTCGGTGTTACATTCAGGTGCAAAATTCTTTCCACGGTACACTTCTTCTGGTCCCTTAGCGCGGATGTTTATCTTTCTGAACCTTTCAATATCCAACATGCTCTTAACATCGAGGATGGTCATTTCGCCATTCCAACCAAATGCAACGGTTCGCGGAGGCTGGCCCTCGGGTACACTGTTGTCGAGAAACTCGTAGTGAACGCGCTTTCCGACAGCCAGTGCCCAAGTAAAGAACAAATCAGGCATACCAGTAAACGCTTCGACATTGTGCGCTAGGAGGTCCTCAACGGCTTTATATCTACCGACCTTCAATCCTCGTTTCCAAGCTCGCTCGACGGTCATTTCTGGCGGTGTAATCAAGAAAAACATGTAAACTAAGTTACCGAAACGCGTCAGCAGCCGATTGGACCCTTTTCCCCCGAACTCAGGTACAAAACTGTCAAAGCGAAACCGGTCGATCAGTAAGTGCGAAATCTCCCCGCTGGCAGCTTTGGCCTTCATTCGACGGTCAAGCTTCTGATCGATGATCTCAAGCTCGTGACCTGTTAGCATTGCTGCGTATTTGTAAGCGCCACCCAGCGACGTGTAGTCCAGAAGAAATTTCCGCCAAATGTCCGGACTGATCAAGGCGAACTCTTCCCAACGAAAATTTAACTTGCATGCAAGCGTTCGCTGTAAAGGACGCATCGTGCTTTTGCCTGACGCAGATGCACCCTTAACGTTCATGACGACCGGTTGTTGTTGCCATGGCAGTTGCCTGTAACCCTCCCGTGAAATCGCTTCTTGAATGAATGGGGTGATTGCATCGCCAATAACTTCGCTGCCATATCCATTAGAGACCAACGTGAGAGCAAGTTCGGCGAGCAGCGCCCTATCGCCCACGAGCCGATCATGTCGGTCCATGATTCCCGTTGCAACTCTGTGTAATGCATCGAAACAGACAGCATCCAACGGATCGGTTGCCGCTTTTGCTTGTTTCCGCCATCCAAAAGCTATCGAACGGTCGCGCTCCACTGGATCATTCTCCGGAAAGCGGGTCCGGTTTTGCTGTTTGTCAGTGCCGAATAGGCGGTGGCGCCAATGGCTTGATCGCTGTTCACCAGACGATCTCGGCTCTGCGAAGCTCTTTGCAATCTCGCGCTCGATGCTGACAGACGCTGCGTGTCTAAAGCGATTGAAACGTTCTGCCAGTTCCGCTCGATGAGGGGCAATATACCGTTCGAGAATAGTTGAGGTTATCTCACGAAAGTTTCGGCCCAAATCCTCGTAATCCCGGCCATCGGGGACAGAAATGGTGGTAGTCACGTGTATCAGCAGTTCATGTATAATCAATCGCTCGGCGCGAAATGCTACTAGTTCAGTAGGCGGCAGGCTACAGTAGTCGCTTAATTCGTACGCTTTTGAAATGCTCGTCGAAACATTTTCGAATTCTGAACGTTGTCGAGAGAGGAAGGTACTCTCGCGGTATTTCCGATTCTAACCCTGGATGCCAAGAGCCATATTCGGCAGAGAGTGGTTCGATGGTCATCGCTGAAATGTCTTCGAATGGAAACCCGTGTCATGCTCCGCCGTCCCATGTCACACTCTGGGCGGTCAAGTTAGCTTGATATTACGTAAGTTCCGACAGCCTTGTCACGTCCCCTTTGGGTCTTGGTTGCGTGATAACGCGTTGACGCAGTCCGCGATCCGGTCAATGTCGTCCGACACGGCCGATCTGAGCAATTTTTCCTGTTGGACGATCAGGGACCACCTCTGAGGCATCGTGGGGAAAGCTGGGCAAGGTCTGGCTCGAGATCAGCACGCAATGGGGTCTCCACACTCACGCTCTGATCGCTGCCAGCAACGCCCTTGTACCGACGATATTCATGACGCGCGTCAGGTTGTAGGCGAGTACGCTGAGCGCCATCTCGCTCGCGACCTTCGGCAGCGTTTTCATCAGGAAGTGCGTCGCGCCCATCCGCATCTTGAGCGTGCCGAAGGGATGCTCAACCGTCTCGCGCCGGCGGCGCATGGCCTGGGGATCTTGATCCAGCCGCTGCTGCACAATTTCGAGAACGTGCTCATGCTCCCATCGCGTGATGCGGCGTTCTTTGCCTGTGGTGCACTGATCCTTGATTGCGCAGGTCTTGCAGGTGTTCGTCCAGTAGCGTCGCAGCTTCTGCCCGTGTTCCTCGTTGGCATAATAGAATTTGAGCTTCTCGCCCGCGGGGCAGCGATAGACACCTCCTCCGGCATATAGACGAAGTCCTGCTTGCCGAAGCGGCCTTCCGACTTCGCGCCCGACGTCATCGGCTTGGGCAGCGTCACGCAGATGCCTGCCTGCTCACAGGCCAGGATCTCCTCACCATTGAAGTAGCCGCGATCGGCGACGGCTTCGAGTTTATCGACTTGCAAAACGGCCTTGGCTTCCCGCGCCACGTTCGCAAGTTGTGAGCGATCCGAGCCGGTATTCGTCACTTCGTGCGTCACGATCAGATGGTTCACGGTATCGACCGCGACCTGCACATTGTAGCCGACGACGCCCGAGCCACGCCCACTCGTTGCCATCGAGCGGCTGTCGGGATCAGTGAGCGAGATTTGGCTGTCGGGCGAGGCCAACATTTGCTTCTCGTAGGCTGCGAGCTTGCCCATTTCCTCTTTCAGCTTGTCGAGCTTCTCCTTGAGCCGCGTCGTCTTGAGCACGAGCACGTCGCGGTTCCTGCCTATCCGCCGTATCGAGCTGGGAGAGATACCGCGCCACACTCTCCTCGAGCTGCGCGCGCCGGCGATCGATCTTCCCTCTTGTAAAATTGCGATCTCGATTATTGACCGCCTTGAACTTGCTGCCGTCGATCGCGACGCTCGCCTTCGCCAGTAGACCCATCTGGCGACAGAGATTGACGAAGCTCGCGCACACCCTGCGGATCGCGGGGCCATTGTCCTTGCGGAAATCGGCAATCACCTTGTCATCGGGAACGAGCCGCCCGAGTAGCCAAATCACTTCCAAGTTTCGGCCGGCCTCGCGCTCAAGCCGGCGGCTCGACTGCACCCGGTTGAGATAGCCGTAGATGTAAAGCTTCAGAAGAACCGAGGGGTGGTAGGCAGGCCGGCCTGTCGCTGCAGGCTCGACGCCTTCGAAGCCGAGATCGGCCAGATCGAGCCCGTCGACAAAGCAATCCACCACACGAACGGAATTGCTCTCCTCGACCCACTCATCGAGGCATTCCGGCAGCAGCGTCGATTGTCCGCGATCGGCCCCCTCAACGAAGCGCTTCATGAATTGCCCCCGGCAAATCGCCAAGCGAATCATAGCAGACAGCTCGTTTTCACGCAGCCAGGAGGTCAAACTCGGCGGTCGCGTCGCGTCGTCATTGAGTCTGCTTCACCCCAAAGAGCGGACTCTATCAACTCCATCTATCTCTTCCGGAAGGTGCCAAAAGCGGCCATGGGAGTTGCCAAACAAGAGGCCCCATTAAACGAACCTTTTGGCTACAGATTGGCTTGGTTGGCCGTGACTGCTTCCTCGTTCCACTCAAGGCCAACCCCCGGCACGTCAGGAATGTGAAGCAGTCCGTCGATAATTTCATAGGGCTGCTGTAAAACAGGATCGGCCCAATCCTGCCATTCCAGCCAATGCGCGGTCTCCGTGACGCGCATCACATGAGCGGCCACCTCCGGGTAAAGATGGGTAGACATCGGTATGCCCGCCGCTGCTGCGATGGCCGCCGCTCTCATCCAGCCGGTCACACCGCCGATGCGCATAAAATCCGGCATGACAAGGTCGCACGCCTTTCTCTGCAGCGCGGTGTGGAGATCGCGGGGACCGTAGAAATTCTCACCGATCTGGATCGGAGTCTTTAGCTCGGCGGCCAGCTGCGCGTAGCCATCGAGATTGTCGTAAACGATCGGCTCCTCGATCCACGCGAGACCCTCATCGTCGATCATATGACAGCGCTCCAGGGCTTCTCCGAGATGTAAGCCCTGGTTGAAATCGGCCATCAGCTCCATGTCACCGCCAACAGCGGCCCTGATTGCATGAACGGCGGCCAGATCGTCGCGCGCACGATCGCGGCCAAGCCGCAGCTTCAGTGCAGTGAAGCCTCCTTCATCGCGCAACGTGATCGCTTCCGCAGCCACCAGTTCCGGCGCCTGAAGCCACAATCCGTTGCTATTGTACGCCTTCACCGGGCCCACCGAACCGCCCAACAGAACGCAAAGCGGCACGCCACTCGCTTTTGCCAAGGCATCCCAGGCCGCCATATCCAGTCCGGAGACCGCAATCATGGATAGCCCTTGGTAGCCCACAAAATGCAGCGACTTGCGTGCGAGATCGTAAAGTTCGACGGGCGCGACGCGTCGGCCCTTGAGCATATCGCCGAGATCTTGCAATGCCGGGACCAGATAGCGCATCGTCTTGGCGGTGTAGGGCTCCAGATAACTCCGCCCGACGACGCCTTCTTCTGTAATGAGATCGATGAGGATCAGCGGCCAGTCGGAGATGGTGGCGATCCGCGCGACCACCGGGCGCTTCAGCTTGAGCACAACCGCACGCGCCTTGATGGACTTGAATGTGAGTGAGGCAAGCTGCATTGCAAACGCCTCCCTATCTATCCCGAAACCCGACACGAGTTGCGGAAGATCGATAATTTTCAAGCAATGGCGGGCCTGTAAACGTCCTCACCGGTATACCTTTTGAGATGGCGGTCAATTATGGGGCATGCCCCGCGATCGACCGACGTCGCCACGTTCTCCATGGCAAAACGGATATGCCGAACGGCTGATCGGTTCGATCCGACGGGAATGCCTCGACCACGTTGTTGTGTTCGGCAAGTGCCACCTCCGTCACCCACTGCTGTCGTGCATGAAGTGTTACAATGGCGCCCGCACGCATCTAGCCCTTGCTAAGTATTTACGCTGCTTTGTGATCGATCTCGATCGCCTCTCCTACCGGCTCCAACTTCTCGGGCAAGCATCCAGCCGACTATACGGATGCTCTTACATTGAGTAGTATTGACCGGCTTCTCGAGTTCATTGCGACTTTCCCGGCGGGGACGCATAGATGACGAAGCACGGACAGATCGTGCCTAAGCCTTTGGCAAGGCGCAAGTCCCCGGCGGCGAGCAAGCGCGCCCCATCCAACATGGGCTCGGCAAAAGAAACAGAAAATCTGCGGCGCGAACTAGCCGAGGCCTTGGAGCGGCAGAAGGCGACGAGCGACATCCTCAATGTTATCAACAAAACGACGTTCGAACTTCAACCTATTCTTGAAACCATCGTTCAAACAGCGAGCAGACTCTGCGAAGCCGAGTTCGCCCTGATCTACAGATTCAATCATGGCAAATACGAACTGGCCGCCGCCAACAACGCCACCACCGCTTTTGTCAGATTTGCAGCTGCGCATCCGCTCGAACCTGGACGTAGCTCGCTGATAGGCCGCACGGCACTTGAGCGAAAGGCCGTTCACCTTCCCGATTGCCTCGCTGATCCGGAGTATAAGGCTCTCGAGTACCAGAAAAGCGGCAAGTACCGCACCATCCTCGGGGTGCCGTTGCTTCGCGCGGGCGTCCCGATCGGTGTGATCGGGCTTATGCGGACCATCGTGAAGCCGTTCACCGACAGACAGATTGAACTTGTCACCACATTCGCCAATCAGGCTGTCATCGCTATCGAAAATGTGCGGCTGTTCGACGAGGTCCAGGCTAGAACCGAAGATTTGCAGGAGTCATTGCGCCAGCAAACGGCCACTGCCGAGGTGCTCAAGGTTATCAGCCGCTCGGCCCTCAACCTGGACACAGTACTCGCAACACTGGTGGCTTCCGCCGCTAACCTCTGTGAAGCCGAGAGAGGCATAATTTTTCTTCGGGAGGGCGACCAATACCGCATGGCGTCCAATTACGGCTTCTCGCCGGAGCTCGAGGCATTCGCAAGGGCTCATCCGCTTCCCATCGGGAGCGCCAGCACGACGGCCCGTGCTGCGGCATCGGGCGCCGCAGTTCAATGCGCCGACGTGCTTGCCGACAAGACTAAAGCGATCTTGCCCGCGAATACCAGCGGCTCGGCGACCATCGAACCAATCTTGGCGTTCCACTTCGGCGCCACGGCGAAACGATCGGCGTCTTTACGCTGACGCGGCAGGTCGTGCGGCCATTCACGCAGCGCCAGATCGAGCTCGTCGAGACCTTCGCCGACCAAGCTGTCATCGCCATCGAAAACGTCCGGTTGTTCGAGCAGGTTCAATTTAGGACGCGCGAACTCACCGCGTCGCTCGAACAGCAGACAGCGACATCGGAAGTCCTCAAGGTCATCAGCCGCTCGGCCTTCGACCTGCAGACCGTGCTCGATACACTGGTTGAGTTGGCGACGCGGCTGTGCGGCGCCGATCATGCCTGGCTATTCCTGCGAGAGGGCGACATTTTCCGCTGGACCGCCAGCTTCGGTCACGCGACCGAGGTGCACACCCGCATCAGGGGATACTTTATGCATCGGGAAGTACCGATGGATCGAGGCAGTATCACCGGGCGAAGCGCGCTCGAGGCGCGAGTGGTCCACGTTCCCGATGTGCTGGCGGACCCGGAATATACCTGGGGCGAGGCTCAAAGATCGGCGGCTATCGAGCCGCACTCGGCGTGCCGCTCTTGCGCGAGGGAAATGTTGTAGGCGTAATCTTTGTGGCGAAGACCGTCCCGCAGCCGTTTACAGAGAAACAGATCGAACTGGTCACGACCTTTGCCGACCAAGCGGTCATCGCAATCGAGAATGTGCGGCTGTTCGACGAGGTCCAGGCGAGAACGCTCGATCTCTCGGAGTCGCTGGAGCAGCAGACCGCGATCAGCGACATCCTGCGCGTCATATCGAGCTCGCGGAGCGATGTGAAACCTGTGTTCGACACCGTCACCCAGCGCGCGGCTCGCATCTGCGACGCTCAGTTTGTCGACATCGCCATCGCCGAAGGCGACATGATCCGCATTTGCGCCAGCTTCGGCGACCTCGGCGGCCCCCGGGAAGCGATGCCGCTTGACCGTACGACCGTGATGGGGAGGTCTATTTGCGACCGGACGACTATCCACGTTACGGACTTGCAGAACGCCGGGGATGAATATCCGCTCGGGCAGCGGCTCGCGCTCAGGTACGGGCACCGCACGATCCTCGGCGTGCCGCTGCTCCGGGACGGCCGCGCGCTCGGCACCATCCTCATACGGCGGACCGAGGTCCGGCCGTTTGCCGACAAGCATATTGCCCTGCTGAAGACTTTCGCCGATCAGGCCGCCATCGCGATCGAAAATGTCCGGCTGTTCAACGAACTGCAGCAACGCACCGATGATCTGAGTGAATTGCTGCAGCAACGGACGGCGACTGCCGATGTGTTGAAGGTCATCAGCCGCTCGGCGTTCGACCTGAAATCGGTGCTGCATACACTTGTCGAATCCGCAGCGCGATTGTGCGAGGCGGATCACGGTACGATCACGCGGCAGGAGGAGAACGGTGTTTTCTTTCGCGCCGAGGCGTACGGATTTTCACCCGAATTTTTGGATGTCGTCAGGAAGATGCCGGTGACGCCAAGCCGGGGCTCTGCCGCCGGGCGCGCGCTTCTTGAAGGCAAGGTCGTTCACATTCCCGACGTGTCGGCCGATTCCGAATATACCTTTCCTACGGCGGTAACAGAATTGGACGAATTCCGCACCACTCTCGGCGTTCCGATGTTGCGCGAGGGCAAACCCATCGGCGTCGTTACCCTGACACGCACCGAAGCCCGGCCGTTCACCGACAAGCAGATCGAACTGGTCACCACTTTTGCTGACCAGGCAGCCATTGCTATCGAGAATTCCAGACTGTTCGAGGAGGTCCAGGAGCGGACAAAGGAACTCTCACAGTCGCTCGACGAGTTGCGCACTGCGCAGGACCGGCTCGTTCAAACCGAGAAACTGGCCTCACTCGGTCAACTCACCGCCGGCATCGCACATGAAATCAAGAACCCGCTCAATTTCGTCAACAATTTCTCCGCGCTTTCAGCGGAGCTCATCGACGAATTGAAAGAAGTGCTTGCTCCCTCCGCTCTTAGCGAGAAGACCAAGGAGGAGGTCGACGACCTACTCCATATATTGAAGAGCAACCTTGAAAAGGTCGTCCAGCACGGCAACCGCGCCGATTCGATCGTCAAGAACATGTTGCAACATTCGCGCCAGGGCTCGGGCGGACATCGGCTCGCGGACATCAACGCGATCGTGGAGGAAAGCCTCAATCTCGCCTATCACGGCGCCCGCGCTGAGAGACCCGGATTCTACATCACATTGCAGCGCGATCTCGATCCGGAGGCCGGCATGATTGATTTGTATCCGCAGGAAATCACGCGGGTCTTTCTCAATCTGATTTCAAACGGATTTTACGCAGCCGCCAAGCGCAAGACGGAAGTCGATGATACGAATTTTGAGCCGACCCTGAGCGCGACAACCAAAAACCTCGGCCACAAAGTGGAAATCCGCATTCGCGACAATGGCAACGGTATCCCGCCCGAAGTGAGAGAAAAGCTGTTTAACCCGTTTTTCACCACCAAACCGGCCGGCGAAGGTACAGGACTTGGCCTGTCGATAAGTCACGACATCGTCGTCAAGCAACACGGTGGCAAGATCGATATAAATACCAAGCCCGGTGCGTTTACCGAGTTTATCATTACTCTACCGCGCGCAGCAGTCGCGCAGACATAAGCCGGAGGCGCACATTGACTGTGTTTATTCTTGTTGTCGATGACGAACCCGACGTCGAGGCATTGTTTCGCCAACAGTTCCGGCGTGACCTCCGAGCTCAGCGCTTCGGAATGGATTTTGCGTTTTCCGCGACGGACGCATTGACGCGCATCGCGAGTTTTGGCGACACATCGCTGATCCTTATTCTTTCGGACATCAATATGCCGGGCATGACGGGCCTCGACATGCTGCCCAAGGTGAGGGAAATGCGCCCGGATGTTCCGGGTGATCATGATCACGGCCTATGGCGACCCAGAAACCAGGCGAAGGGCCATGGAGAGAGGTGCTGTGGGCTTGTTGACGAAACCGATCGACTTCACGGTCCTGCGTGAGGAGATCGATGCGCGGCTTGAGCGAGCGGCATAATGTCGACCATCCTCGTCGTTGATGACGAGCCCGATCTTGAAATTTTGGTCCTGCAAAAATTCCGCAGGCGAATTCACGATGGCTCTGTGACGTTTCTGTTTGCCCATGATGGCATCGAGGCGCTGCAGTCGCTTGAAACATACCCTCAGGTTGACCTCGTTGTTTCCGACATCAACATGCCACGAATGGATGGCCTCACGCTTTTGCAAAAACTACAGGAAACCGACGACAAGAAGTCGACGGTCATCGTCTCGGCGTACGGCGATATGAGCAATATCCGAACCGCGATGAACCGTGGCGCGTTCGATTTCCTGACCAAGCCAATAGATTTCGGCGACCTTGAAATGACCATCGACAGGACGATCCGCCATGTCGAAATGCTACGAGAATCGCGCCGTCGGCAGAACGAGGCCGAGCGCGCCCGGGCCTCGCTGTCGCGGTATTTTTCTCCTCAGATAGCGGCCAAGCTTGCGTCGGATGGCGGCGGAAGCATGGAAGTGCATTGGCGCGACGTGGGGGCCCTCTTCACTGATATCGCAGGGTTCACGTCTCTCGTGGAGACGACGGCACCAGAGACGTTAGGACTGCTTTTGAATGAATATATGGGCGGCATGACCGATGTGGTCTTCGCCCATGAAGGTACCGTTGCCAAGATTATCGGGGATGCGCTTCACATTCTTTTCAATGCGCCCGGGGATCAACCCGACTACGCAACGCGCGCGATTGCGTGTGCCCGCGACCTTGATGCGTGGGCTCAGGACTTTCGTGAGCGCTGGAAAGCCAAGGGCGTGGATTTTGGAGTGACCCGCATCGGCGTTCACGCCGGACCGGTCCTCGTGGGGAATTTTGGCGGCGGTCATTTCTTTGATTACACAGCGTACGGCGACACCATTAATACCGCGGCGCGCCTGGAGGCGGCGAACAAGCAGCTTGGTACGCGCATTTGTGTCAGCGCTGCCGTCGCCGAAAGCGCCCGGGCTTTTCGGGGGCGTCCCGTCGGGGATTTAATGTTGCGCGGACGACGCCAACCGCTTCGTGCATTCGATCCCTTGTCTAACGACGCTACCGAACAATCGTGGTTGAAAACGTATGACGCGGCATTTGCAAAGCTCGCGGCAGGAGACCCCGCTGCGATGTCAGCCTTTGCATCGCACGTGGGGATGCATTCGGAAGACGCGCTGGCAAATTTTCATCTCAAACGATTACTGAATGGAGCCAAGGGCGTGTGCATTCGGCTGGATTAGCAGATCAGCGCGTGATCAGGCAGTAGATGCCTCAGGGATCGAGCTAGATGTCCGAGATGGGTCCAGCAGCAGGCGTCGAGACAAGGTAACGTGGCGTCTGCTCTGCCCTCAATAACGGACATCGCATTTTAGCGCATCCTAAGATTGAGAAGGTCAAACAAGTGATGATACGGGATAGCTATGCCAGTTCGTAAAACATAAACGCTGGTTTGCTTTTGAAACCTTGGCTCGAAATTCCATAACGCGTCATTCCGCGAATCCCGCTGGCCGGAACCTGTTGATCAGTTGCCCTGCGCGCGAACGGACGCTTTGACCTTGCCCCCAGGTTTTATCCAGTTCTGAGTTCGCTTCTGGCTGTTGTTGAAGTGCTACCCGAATTTAGGCCAGCTGATGCTGGAATTTTCCGGGGTTTTGGCTCATGCCGGCGAAGGCGCCGATGAGCCATTCAACAGCGATATCGGCGCCTTGTTGCCGATCGCACTGTGTGGCCGGATTTCATTGTAGTCTCTACGCCAATCCTCCAGCTTCATCCGCGCGTCGTCAAGACTCATGAACCAGTGGGTGTTCAAACATTCTGCGCGGAGCTTGCCGTTGAACGACTCGATGAAGCTGTTGTCGGTCGGCTTGCCCGGCCGCGAGAAGTCGAGAATGACATCCCGTTGATAGGCCCACAGATCCAGATCGCGCGAAATGAACTCCGATCCCTGATCAACCCTGATCGCCTTCGGATATCCGACGATCCGACAAACCTGCTCCAGCGTTTGAACAACGTCCTCTCCCTTGTAGCTGAAGCGCGGATCGATTGCCGGCGCGAAGCGCGAGAAGATGTCGACAATGGTCAGAATTCGGATCTTGCGGCCGGTGGCGAGCCGGTCGTGGACAAAATCCATCGCCCAGGTCTCGTTGACCTGGCGTGCGTCGGTCCGGCCTTCGCGCAGCTTGGCCTTGACCCGGCGCTTTGGCGTTCTGTTGCGCAATTGCAGGCCTAACTCGCGATAGAGGCGATAGACGCGCTTGGCATTGACGGCCCAGCCGTCACGCCGCAACAGGACATGCACACGCTGGTAGCCGTAGCGAACCCGCGTCTGGCAAATGTCCCTGATCCGCTGCTTGAGATCGGCCTGGTCGCCGCGCTTCGACTTGTAGACATAGAGGGACCGATCAATCCGCAGGGTCGCACAGGCGCGCCTGATCGACACCTTCCATTCCGACCGGGCCTTGTCGACAAGTTCGCGCTTGCGGCCAGACCTCAAAGCTTTTTTGAAAGCACGTCCTGCAGCATCGCCTTGTCGAGGGACAGGTCCGCGACAATCCGTTTCAGTTTGGCATTCTCGTCTTCGAGCTGACGCAACCGCTTCATCTCCGATGGCATCAACCCGGCGTACTTCTTCCGCCAGTTGTAGAACGTCGCGTCACTGATGCCCGCCTTGCGGCACACCTCCGCGATCGGCGTGCCGGCCTCAGCCTGCTGCAAAACGAAGGCGATCTGCGCCTCTGAAAACTTCGAAGCCTTCATGGAACTCTCCTCGTCCCGTCAGGGGATCATAAATGGAAAATTCCAGTTCAAACTGGCCTAATTTGGCGGGAGCAGGTCAGCTTTGAATCTGTCATCGACCGCATCGGGATCGTCTTTAGGTCCAGCTTCATCGAACTGCGGCGCCGGCTCCAACTCCTCCACTGTGTCGACGTACACTTGTGGCTGCTGAACGGTTCGCGGCGCAGGTTGAATGCGATCTCGAAAGATCTGATCGGCAAAGTCGTCTGCCTCGACGAACTTGCCGCCATAGCGGCGTTCGGTTTGAGCCAGGGCGATCCACATTCCGCGGAAATAGACATCCTGGGCCAAGGCCAGGTTGGTCGAACTCGCCACGGCGCCGTTGTCGATGAGAAGGTCTTCGAGGATCCCGCGCCGCGTCGGAACGAGGTTGTTTGACTTCAACATCGTCAGATGACCCTGAACGGCAACGATGTCTGCAGCGGTCAACCCATCCGCCAGCATTTGGCTCTCGTCGACGGGTCTGACGATGGCCGCTGGGCCTTGGGCAGAAAGCAATCGATATGTCCACGCAACGCGTCGATCATCACAGTCGGCCTGCGAGGCGTCGAAGCCAGGAAAAGATTTTGCGGATGCCGAAAGTCGCTCCAGCTTGTTGAGGTGCTTCGTCACGACGTCACGCAGCAACCCGTCTAGCTGATGCGGCGTCAGATGCATTTCGGCAGTCTCGAAGGCCGTCACGACCTCCTCCAGTTTGGCATCGAGCAAGACCACAAGGCGCCGCGCAAAGGAGGGGTCCGGTGTCTGCAAGCTCATGAAGAGATGGCGTTTATGAAACCAGCTCCCGAGTGCTGGCGGAAGTCTTCGGCGCCAGTAGTACACGGCTTTTCGACGGTAGAGATGAGTTGCGGCTGGCACGATCGGCCCCCTGTGCACCAGTCATGTGCCGCACGCCGTGGATCGGCGCCCCACCCAGGAGAAATTCGTTAGCAATTTCAGTCAGATGCAATTTTCTGGCTGGGGCGGGAGGGTTCGAACCTCCGCATGGTGGAATCAAAATCCACTGCCTTACCACTTGGCGACGCCCCAACAGCGCCGAGCGTTTTCAGCACACGTTGGAGGCGTTTCCGCCCCCCTGCCGAATTCCACTCTGTCTGGGAAGTGGCGGGACCATAGCCGCGCCGATAACCCGTGGCAACGCTGGTCTATAGACCGGATTCGGGAGTTTCAACAGGCAAATCAGCCATTTCGCGAAGCCCATTTCGCCGCTAACCTTGGCCTAAACACAGCCCGCAGGCTTTGAGAATCCGCCATTTTCCCGAATTGAGGCGTGCTCGGCCCTGCCCGCAGAGGAAAGTTCAAGGTTATGACCTATCGCGCTCCCATCAACGACATGCTGCTCTCCCTCAACCACGGCGCCGGGCTTTTGGCGGCCATCGAGGCTGGTCACTATGATGGCTATGAGGCGGAGTTTTCCGCTTCGGTGATCGAGGAAGCGGGCAAATTCGCCACGGATATCCTCGATCCACTGAACCAGATTGGCGACCGTGAAGGCATCAAGCTCACCGACAAGGGCGTGGTCACCGCACCGGGCTGGCCCGATGCCTACAAGCGGTGGACCGAGGCCGGCTGGAACGCCGTGTCCGGCCCGGAACAGTGGGGCGGACAGGGATTGCCGCTGGCCGTGCACTCCGCCGTCAATGAAATCTGGAGCGCGGCCAACATGTCGTTCGGGCTTTGCCCGCTGCTAACATTGAGCGCGATCGACGCCCTCGAGGCTCACGGCAGCGAGGAACTGAAGACAATCTATCTCGAAAAGCTGATCTCCGGCGTCTGGCCAGGCACAATGCAGCTCACTGAGCCGCAGGCCGGCACCGACGTCGGCGCGCTGCGTACGCGTGCGGAGAAGCAGGCGGATGGTACCTACCGCCTCTCCGGCAGCAAGATTTTCATCACCTATGGCGACCATGACATGAGCGACAACATCGTTCATTTTGTGCTGGCGCGCCTGCCCAGCTCGCCGCCGGGCTCCAAGGGCATCACGCTGTTTCTGGTGCCGAAATATCTCGTCAATGCCGACGGTTCGCTCGGCGCACGCAACGATATCTATGCCAGCGGCATCGAACACAAGCTCGGGATTCACGCCTCGCCGACCTGCACCATGACCATGGGCGACAAGGGCGGCGCGGTGGCCTATCTCGTCGGCGCCGAGAATGGCGGCATGGCCGCAATGTTCACCATGATGAATCAGGCGCGGCTCGGCGTCGGCCTGCAAGGCGTCGGCATCGCTGACCGCGCTTATCAGCGGGCGCTGGCCTATGCGCAGGAACGCAAGCAGGGCAAGGCACGGGGCAGCAAGGGCGACGGCTCCGATCCCATCATCATGTATCCGGACGTGAAGCGTAATCTGATGCTGATGCGCGGGATGACAGCCGCAGCCCGCACCATCTGCTACGCCACGGCAGTCGCAATCGATATCTCCCACCGTGCAAGCGACCCGAAAGTGCGCACCAAGGCTGCTGCGCGTGGAGCGTTGCTGACACCCATGGCGAAGGCTTTCTCCACCGATATCGGCAACGAGGTCGCGGCGATCGGCGTGCAGGTGCATGGCGGCATGGGTTTCATGGAAGAAACCGGCGCCGCGCAATATGTGCGCGATTCCCGCATCCTCACCATTTATGAAGGCACCAACGGCGTGCAGGCCAACGATCTCGTGATGCGCAAGCTGGCGATGTCCGGCGGTGAAGCGGTGTGGGATCTGCTCGGCGAACTGTCGGAGATCGTGGCGAAGGTCGAGGCGTCGAACGACCCAGCTTTCGGCACCACCGGCGCGAAACTGCGCGATGCGGTGGCGTCCGTTGAGCGCACCAGCAAGTGGCTGCTGGAAAAGATCGCCACCGCGCCGAACGATGCGCTGGCCGGCGCAACGCCGTATCTGCGCCTGTTCTCCACGACCCTCGGCGGCTGCATGCTTGCGAACGAAGCTCTGGCTGCGCGGAGCAACGATGCGGTGCAAGGCGACGCCAGCCGTTACATCACGCTCGCGCGCTTCTTCGCCGAGAATGTCACGGTGCAGTCAGGCGCACTGGAACGGGCCGTGATTGACAGCGCCGATGCGGTCAATGGGGCGGATGCCGTGCTGATCGCCTAAGCCTGGCATGAAGCGAAGACCCGACCCGCGCCATCAAGGCGTGCATCGGGCTCTTTCGATGTGTCTGCGTGTCAGTAAACGCGCGTACCCGTCTTCGGTCCGCCCTGATAGACGAACGAACTGCCTGTGGTACGGACCGCGTCCATGCTGGCCATGGCGTCGAAGCCCGAACGCGCGTTGCCGGTGTAGGATTCATGCACTTCACTCGGCCAGGAACGCTCGTCCGAGATCACCTCGCCCGCATGGGCAACACCTGACGAGGCAAACAGCGAGATCGCCGCAGAAGCAGCAAGCGCAAACCTTGTCGTGAATGTCTTCTTGATTGTCTCGTTTTCCGAAGGAACTTTCCGGCGGGAGGTCGACGGCCTTCCGTCATGCTTTATTAGGTTCGGATCAAAAGGGTCGACGTTACGCGATCACGTACAGGTGAGAGGCCAAGACCTATGCAAAGAGCCAAGCAAAGAAAAACAGCTCATTTGATGAGCTTGCCTATTTCAATGGCTTCAGTCCTGCCTCGATTTCCTTGCGGCGCGGCTCAAGGAATGGCGGCAACGCCAGCTTTTCGCCAAGCGTTTCCATTGCTTCGTCGGTCGCGAAGCCCGGACCATCGGTTGCGATCTCGAACAAGAATGCCGTTCGGCTCGCGGAAATAGAGACTGCGAAAATAGAAGCGGTCGATCTCGCCGCTGCGATTGAGTCCGAATTCGGACAAGCGTCGCGTCCATTCGTGATAGCTCGCTTCATCCGGCGTACGGAACGCGACGTGATGCACGCCGCCGGCGCCCTGCCGTGCAGGAGGCAGATCTTTCTGTTCGAGGACATGAAGTTCCGCCGCCGGTCCGCCCGCGCCCATCTCATAGACGTTGATGCGGTGCTCACCATCGGGTGATGCGTAGTCTCGGACCCGCTTCATGTTCATGACCTCGACCAGTGCCCGTTCAGTGCGCGCCAAGTCCGGCACGTTCAACACGATCGGACCAAGACCGCGAATCTGGTGTTCCGCCGTCACCGGGCTCTTCTCCCACGGATGCGCATCGCCTTTTCCGCCGTCATCCACCAGCACCAGACGTTGGCCCTCCGGGTCCTCGAACGGCAGTGTCAGGCGGCCGTCCACCTCCGTCACCTTGCCGGTATGCACACCGAGCTTGAGCAGACGGTCCTGCCAGAAGCCGAGAGCCTTTTCGCCGTTCACCCGCAATCCAGTGCGCGACACGCTCGGGTGCCGCGATGCTCGCGCGCCGCGGGCCAGTCGAAGAAGGTCAGATCCGTGCCGGGGTTCGCCTTTCCGTCCGCGTAGAATAGGTGATATGCGCTGACATCGTCCTGATTGACGGTTTTCTTCACCAGCCGCATACCCGAGAACGCCGGTATAGAACGCGAGATTGCCCTTGGCGTGGGCGGATATCGCGGTGAGATGGTGAATGCCGGTGAGTTGCATTGAACTCTCCCTGTGGACCGAAGCCAGAAATCAATTGGCCAATATTGCCGTTCTGACCGATGATGTAGGACGAGTTTTAAGGCTTCGCCAGCTAGTGGAGTGGATTTGACATTCGCTACCCACCCGGCTGCGAGTTCGTCAAGCGAATGTCAAATCCAAAACTCCACTAGAAATTTATATTTGCTAGTGGTCCTTTGATTCTAACATTCGCAGGAGGTGCCTGCCGAAACAGGATTCGAATGTTAGAATCGGACCACTAGATAATTTAGCCGCGCATTTCGAGGAATGACCATGACAGAGCACGTAGTAGTCACCGACGAAGACGCAACACGCGTCATTACGCTGCGGCGGCCGGAAAAGAAGAACGCGCTCACGCAGGAAATGTATGCAGCGATGAGCAATGCCATCGACACCGCGCAGAACAATCCCGCGATCCGCTGCCTGATCATCACCGGCGGCTCCGGCGTCTTCACCGCCGGCAACGATCTCGACGATTTCCTGAAAGCGAGCGGCACGGCACAGGGCGAAGCAGCGGCCGATGAACGCGGTGAAATTCCTGCATTCGCTGGTCCACAACACCAAGCCGATCATCGCAGCGGTGGACGGCATTGCCATCGGCATCGGCACCACCCTGACGTTCCACTGCGACTATGTGCTCGCCAGCACCGCGGCAACGTTCTCGACGCCGTTCATCCATCTTGGCCTGGTGCCCGAAGGCGCTTCGAGCCTGCTGGTGCCGATGACGATGGGCCATCAGCGCGCGTTTTCGATGCTGGTGATGGGGCGCCCGGTCAGCGCGCAGGATGCCAAGGAAGCAGGCTTCGTCAACGTCGTGGTCGCGCCGGGTCATACCGAGACCGAAGCGCGAAAAGTTGCGCGGGAGATTTGCGCACTTCCCGCTGAAGCCGTCGCGTTGTCACGCAAGTTGCTCAAGCCGCCGCCGGACGAACTGCGTGCGTCGGATCGAGCAGCGAAAGCCATCTGTTCGGCGAGCGGCTCAGCTCGCCAGAAGCCATCGCCGCATTCAAGACGTTCTTCGCGCGCAAAAAGGCGTGAAGAACCACTTCCCTTTCGCATCCAAGGATCGCACCGAGACATGTCGACATTGCTCCTGACACATTATGCGTCATCGCTAAATCACAAGGTCACCGAGGGTCACCCCGAGCGGCCGGACCGCATTCGCACAGTCGAAAAGGCTCTCAACCTCGACAAGTTCAAGCCGCTGGTGCGCGAGGAAGCGCCGATGGGTGACATCGAGACCGTCAAGCTTTGTCATAGCGAAAGCTACGTCGAGGACATTCGCGAAATGTCGCCGTCGCAGGGCATCGTCTATATTGACGGCGACACCATGATGTCGCCCGGGCACACTGGGAAGCCGCAATGCGCGGCGTCGGCGGCGCCGATGCCGGCGTCGATGCCGTGGTCAGCGGCAAGGCGCAGAACGTGTTCGTCGGCACCCGTCCACTGCGGCCACCATGCCGAACGCAGCCGAGCGATGGGCTTTTGCTTTTTCGACCAGGCCGCGATTGCCGCGCGCTACGCGCAGACGCAAGCACGGCCTCGGCCGCGTCGCGGTGGTCGATTTCGACGTGCATCACGGCAACGGCACTCAGGACATTTTCTGGGACGACGCGAGCGTCATGTTCTGCTCGACCCACCAGATGCCGCTGTTTCCGGGCACCGGTGCACATCCAGGAGCGCGGCGAGCATGACACGATCGTCAACGCGCCGCTACGCGCCGGCGATGGCGGCCCGAAATTCCGCGAGGCCTTCGAGGGCCTCATCCTGCCGCAACTGGACAAATTCGCGCCCGAGCTCATCATTATCTCCGCCGGCTTCGATGCGCACTGGCGCGATCCGCTCGCCAACCTCCAGCTCGACGAGAAGGACTTTGGATGGGTGACGCGGCAAGGTCATGGATGTCGCGGACAAGTCCGCCGGCGGCCGCATCGTCTCTGTGCTGGAAGGCGGCTACGATCTGCAGGGCCTGCACGATTCCGTCGTCGAGCACGTCACCGCGCTGATGGGACATTGAGACAAAATTGCCGCCACATTGCGCCCGCAAATCGCTCCTAGATTCGGGCCTCATGATCGACCGGGGAACATCATCATGGCTGACACCGCTTATGCCAACGTCAAGACGCTGAGTTTCGAGCGCGCGATCGAGGAACTCGAGACCATCGTCAAGCGTCTGGAGGACGGCAAGGTGCCGCTTGAGGAATCGGTCGCGATCTACGAACGCGGCGAAACGCTGAAACGCCGCTGCGAAGAATTGCTGCGGCTGGCCGAGGCACGGGTCGACAAGATCACCACCGACGCAGTCCGGCCAGCCTTCCGGACCGAGCCCCTCGACGTCCGAGTAAGTCGTCGCCCGAAATTTTACTTCCAAATCGGGTCAGGACGGCTGAACCAAGCCGCCCTGTCCCGCGTCTATTGCATTGGCATGACTTTGGAATTGGTATAAGTCACCGGCCACGCCCTTGATCCGCCCAGCTTTTTGGGTGGCCGGCCCGCCCTCATTTTTTGCAGGTCCGATTGTGTCCCAGACGAACGCTACGCCTTTGCTCGATACCCTTCCGACGCCCGACAAGCTGCGCCAAGCTCAAGCCCGAGCAGCTCCCGCCAGGTCGCGGAAGAATTGCGGCATGAACTGGTCGATGCGGTTTCCGTCACGGGCGGACATCTGGGCGCCGGTCTCGGTGTGGTCGAACTGACCGTGGCGTTGCATTACGTCTTCGACACCCCGCGCGACCGCATCGTTTGGGACGTCGGCCATCAGACCTACCCGCACAAGATCCTCACCGGACGGCGCGATCGTATCCGCACGCTGCGCACGGGCGGCGGTCTGTCCGGATTCCCCAAGCGCAACGAGAGCGAATACGACACCGTTCGGCACCGCGCATTCCTCGACCTCGATCTCGGCCGGTCTCGGCATGGCCGTGGCGCGTGACCTGCAAGAGGGCAAGAACAACGTCATCGCCGTGATCGGCGACGGCTCGATGTCCGCCGGCATGGCCTATGAGGCGATGAACAATGCCGGAACGCTGAACTCGCGTCTCATCGTCATCCTCAACGACAACGACATGTCGATCGCGCCGCCAGTCGGCGCGATGTCGGCCTATCTCGCGCGCCTGATGTCGAGTCAGACCTTTACGCTCGGCCCGCGAGATCATGAAAAACCTCGCGCATCGCATGCCGAAATTCTTCGAGGATCGCGCGCTGCGCGCTGAGGAATATGCACGCGGCATGGTGACCGGCGGCACGCTGTTCGAGGAACTCGGCCTGTTTTATATCGGCCCGATCGACGGCCACAACCTCGATCATCTGCTGCCGGTGTTGACCAACGTGCGCGATATCGGCAACGGCCCGGTGCTGATCCATGTCGTCACCAAGAAGGGCAAGGGCTACGCGCCGGCCGAAAGTCCGACGACAAATATCATGGCGTGGTGAAGTTCGACGTCGCAACCGGCAAACAATTCAAAGCCAAATCGAACTCGCCGTCCTACACCAGCGTGTTCGGCAACGCGCTCGTCAACGAGGCGCGCAAGGACAACAAGATCGTCGCGATCACCGCGGCGATGCCGGGCGGCACCGGCGTCGATTGTTCGGCAGGGCATTTCCCGAACGCACATTCGACGTCGGCATCGCCGAGCAGCACGCGGTGACATTCGCGGCGGGTCTTGCGACCGAAGGCTTACAAGCCGTTCTGCGCGCTGTATTCGACCTTCCTGCAACGCGGCTACGATCAGGTCGTGCATGACGTCGCGATCCAGAATCTTCCGGTGCGTTTTGCGATTGACCGCGCCGGTCTTGTCGGTGCCGACGGCCCGACCCATGCGGGAGCATTCGACAATGCCTATCTCGGCTGTCTTCCGGAATTCGTCATCATGGCGGCGGCCGACGAGGCTGATCTCGTGCACATGGTCGCGACGCAGGTGGCGATCGACGATGCGCCGAGCGCATTGCGTTATCCGCGCGGCGAAGGCCGCGGCGTCGAAATGCCGGAAGTCGGCGTGCCGTTGCCGATCGGCAAGGGCCGCATCCTGCGCGAGGGCTCCAAGGTCGCGCTGCTGTCGTTCGGCGCGCGGCTCGGCGAATGCCTGAAGGCCGCCGACGACCTGGAATCGCTTGGCTTATCGACGACGGTCGCCGATGCGCGCTTCATGAAGCCGCTCGATCTCGACATGGTATCTGAAGCTCGCACGCGAGCACGAAGTCCTCATCACCATCGAAGAAGGCTCGATCGGCGGCTTCGGCACGCATGTGATGCAGACGCTGGCCGATCACGGCGTGCTCGATCGCGGCCTGCGCGTGCGCACGATGGTGCTGCCGGACGTCTTCATCGACCAGGACTCGCCGGCGAAGATGTACGAACAGGCCGAACTCGACGCCAAGGGCATCGTCGCCAAGGTGTTCGAGGCGCTCGGCAAGGACGTGAAGTCCGAGACGGTGAAGCTCGCCTGATAACGAAGGCAGCATGGCCGAACGCAAGCGCGCAGACCTGCTGCTGGTTGAGCGCGGCTTGTTCGAAAGCCGTGCGAAGGCGCAGGCTGCGATCGAAGCCGGTCGCGTTGCAGCCAATGGCAAATCGATCGCCAAGCCGTCCGAGACAATTCCGCGACGATGCCGAGATCGACGGCCGAGCACCAGCGCATCCATGGGTGTCGCGCGGCGGCGTCAAGCTAGCGGCGCGCTGGAGCAGTATCCCATCGACATTGAAGACCATGTCTGCGTCGATGTCGGCGCATCGACCGGCGGCTTCACCGAAGTGCTGCTTGACCAACGGCGCGAGCCTCGTCTATGCCATCGATGTTGGGCGCGGCCAGTTGCATCCGAGCCTGCACGGCAATCTCAAAAATCGTATCGATGGAAGAAACCGACATCCGCTCGCTGGCCGGCAAGCGTCTCGAAATACGGCCCGATGTCGTGGTGATCGATGTCAGCTTCATTTCGCTGAAGCATGTACTACCTGCGGTGCTGCCGCTGGCGGCATCGCCGATGCATCTTCTCGCGCTGATCAAGCCGCAATTCGAGGCCGATCGCAAACACTCCAAGAAAGGCATCATCCGCGACGAGGCCGTGCATCGCGCGGTGTGCGACGATATTTCCGAGCCTTCGCCGCCTCGCTTGGCTGCACCGACATCAAGGTGTTTCCGTCGTCCATCACAGGCGGCGACGGCAATGCGCGAATTCTTCCTCGGCGCGCGGCGCGGCTGATCGAACAGCATGGCCTCGATGACCGAACGCCTTACCATCGATCATGTCGGCCATTTCGGCGACGGCGTTGCCCTCACCGATGGCGCCAGCGTCTACGTGCCCTATGCGCTCGGCGGCGAGACCGTCGATGTGCTCCCCTCGCCCGGCCATCCGGACCGGCGGCGCTCGCGCCATGTCGTCGACGGCAAGCCCGGAGCGTATCGATCCGTTCTGTCCGCATTTCGGCACCTGTGGCGGCTGCGCGATCCAGCACTGGCAGAGCAGACGCTTATCGAAATTGGAAGCGGCAGCTTGTCGTCGACACGCTCACTTATGCCGGGATTGACTGCGAGGTCGAGCGACCTGATCGACGCGCATGGTACCGGCCGACGTCGCATGACCGTGCACGCGCGGCAAAGCCAGCAAGGCATTCTGCGCGTCGGTTTCGCCGCAGCGGGACGGCACGAGATCATCGCCATCGACCATTGTCCGATTCTCGATCCAGCCATGCATGGCGCGCATCGAGGCGGCCAACGATATTGCCGAGCTGCTCAAGCCTGTCAGCAAACCGCTCGATATCCAGATCACTGCGGCGGACAACGGCCTCGACGTCGATGTGCGCGGCTCCGGCCCGCTCGACACGGCGATGCTGTCGGCGCTGTCGAAGCTGGCTGAAAAACATAATCTCGCACGGCTGAGCCGGCACGGCGAACTGGTTATCATGCGCAAGCCGCCCGTGGTGCACGTCGGCAAGGCGGAGGTTACTCTGCCGCCCGGCTCGTTCATGCAGCCGACGCGCGCGGGCGAAGAGACGCTTGCCGCACTGGCGTTCGCCCGCTGCAAGGGCGCAAAGCACATCGCCGATCTGTTTTGCGGCTTCGGCCCGTTCGCGCTTACGACTCGGCGGAAAAGTTCAAGGTCTCGGCATTCGACAGCGATGCCGGCGCGGTGACGGCATTGCAGAATGCGGTGAAGATCACGCAGGGCCTGAAGCCGATCAAGGCCGAGGCGCGCGATCTGTTTCGCCGTCCGCTGATGCCGCAGGAACTGCGCGATTACGACTGCGTGGTGTTCGATCCGCCGCGACAGGGCGCGCAGGCGCAATCGCTTCAACTGGCCGCAAGCAAGATCGCGCTGGGTGGTCGCGGTGTCGTGCAATCCGGCGACGTTCGCCCGCGACGCGCGCATCCTTATCGATGGTGGATTCAAGATCGAAAGCGTCACGCCGGTGGATCAGTTCCGCCACACACCGCATGTGGAACTGGTGGCGCGGTTCAGGCGCTGATGGTAAAGGCGAAGCACCTAACGCCCCCATCGCTCCTGCCAGATCTTTTCGCCGATCAGGCACGATACACGCGGCTCACGCGCCGCAGCCGGAACGACCCGATGTTCCGGCACCCGGCCGCGACCTCCATCACCAGCTTGGTGCGGATCGCCTCCTTGAATTTTTCCTTGTTCTTGATCGGCACGACGAACGATCCCGCGCCGCCGATCACGCAATCCTCGTAGTAGAGATCGAGATTCTCGATATCCATCGTCGCGTAGTTGGCTTCCTTGGCCATGATCGGCAGGCCGTTGATGGTGATGCCCTTGGCGAGCGCCGCGTCGCGCGCCGCCGTGACCGGCTCGCCGTTGTTGTTCGGACCGTCGCCGGAAATATCGATCACACGACGAAGGCCGCGATACTCGTTGGCCTCGAACAATGGCATCGCGAAATTGATCGCGCCCGAGATCGAGGTGCGCGAGGCGCGGCGCAGCGGCGCTTTCAGGATTTCCTCCGCTACGGCGTCGGCTGATTCCGGGCCGTCGATGACGCGCCACGGACATGACGATCTTCTGGTCGTTGGACGCAGCCCATTCGAAATATGTCACCGCGACCTTGCCGGTCGGGCCAGTCTTCAGTGCCTGCAGGAATTCCGCGAGGTGATGGCGCCAGCATAGCCTTCGCGTTGGAGCGCCAGTTCGTCCATATCCATCGAATAGGAGACGTCGACGGCAAGGATCAGTTCGACATCGACGCGCTTGGCCTCGTCGACGTTCTGAACCTGCAGCGGCGTCGCATTCGGCGCTGCCATGCTGGGACATCGCCGGCCGGCGATCGCGCCCGCTGCGAACACAACCCCGATCGAGACACACCAGCGCATGGCGACCCTCCCGTCGTTCTGACGCTAGATCGTGTCACGCCCCATCAGGCGGAAAAGCTGGAACCTGTGTTACGCACGCATCTGTGTGCAGCCTTGTCATCCGATCACCCGTTCCTGGAGCGACTGCATGGTGGCTGCAGTTTGGGCGATTTGCCCTGTTTTCGGTCACCTCGTTCGCTTGGGCGGTGGCCGTTTACCAACGTTTCACGCAATTTCCTTAGGCTGATCTGCGGATCGCGCGCATTTCGCGTCATTATCCGACTGGAACTTGCCAACACGACCAGGCTGTCCCCGGCGGTCGAATTGCATTCGACCGGCCGACTTTCGTTCGCGCGTGGGTCAACACCGGCGCAAGGGGTTATTAATGTTTTCACAGTTCTCCATTCGCACCAAGCTTATTGCCCTCGTCTCGCTTCTCTTGATCGCACCAATTTCCCTGGGCGCCTTTGCCATTTTCGAGATGCGAGCCATTAATGCATCCGCCCAGGACATCCAGACAACCTGGCTGCCGAGCATCCGGCAGGTCAGCGAATTGCGCGTCCAGGCGGCTCGCTATCGGGCGATTTTGCGCGATCATATCCTGATCACTGACGAGAAGGGGAAGGCCAGCACCAACAAAGCCCTCGACGCTCGCGTCAAGGCGTATGATCTCGCCATCAGCAAATACGAACCGCTGATTTCGTCGCGCAGAAGAGCGGGCGCTTTTCGAGAAGCTGGGAACGCCTGGAAGGACTTTCGCGACGCGGCCGACGAGGTGATCGCGGCATCGGGCAAGCGGCGATTTCGCCAAGGCCGTGGAGATCAACACCAACAAGGCCACGTCGCCGGGCCGGGCGATGGATGCTGTGCTGTTCAAACTGGTCGAGCTGAATGAAAAGGGCGCGGCGGTGTCTGGGCAGACGGCCAAGAAGCGACTATGCCCTCGCCTTCCGTATCGTGCTCGCTGTTCTCGCCATCATGGTCGTGATCGGGCTTTGCGCTGCCATCGTTATTGTCCGAGACGTCGCTCGCGGGATCGGCTCGATCCTCCGCCCAATGCGCACCCTCGCTACCGGCGATCTGAGCACAGAGGTGCCTCACCAGGGCGAAGCCACCGAAATCGGCCAGATCGCCGATGCCGTGCAGGTTTTCAAAGACGCCATGATCGCAAAGGCGGCGGCTGACGAGGTCACCGCTCAGGAGGCCACTGCCAAGATGCGCCGTGCCGAGACCGTGGACGGTGCCACCCGCAAATTCGAATCCATGATCGGCGAAATGATCACCTCCCTGTCGTCGGCCTCGACGGAAATGGAGGCGACCGCCGGGACCCTGACCAATGCCGCAGACCTGACCCGTCAACTGTCCAGCTCTGCGGCGAGCACGTCACAGAACGTCTCGGAAAGCATCCAGTCGACCGCAACCGCCAGCGAGGAGATCACCTCGTCGGTCAATGAAATCGGCCGGCAGGTGCAGGAATCCAGCCGTGTCGCCCAGATGGCGGTTCAACAGGCACAGAAGACCGATACCAGCATCGGCGAGCTGTCGCAGGCGGCCGCTCGCATCGGCGACGTGGTCAAGCTGATCACCGCGATCGCCGAGCAGACCAATCTGCTGGCGCTCAATGCGACCATCGAGGCCGCCCGCGCAGGCGAAGCCGGCCGCGGCTTTGCCGTGGTCGCTTCCGAGGTCAAGGCACTGGCCTCTCAGACCGCGAAGGCGACCGACGATATCAGCGCGCAGATCGCCGGCATGCAGGCTGCGACCACCGACTCGGTCGCAACCATCAAGGAGATCAGCACCACCATCGATCTGATCTCCGAGATCTTCATCGACCATCGCCGCCGCCGTGGAGGAACAGGGCGCGGCGACCCAGGAAATCGCCCGCAACGTCCAGCAGGCCGCCGAACTCAGCGCCCAGGTTGCCGCGAACATCGCGGATGTGGATCGCGGTAACAGCGAAACAGGCGCCGCATCCGTTCAGGTCCTGACTGCGGCGCAGTCCCTGTCGAAGGAAAGCAACCACCTCCAGCTCGAGGTACAGAACTTCCTGGCGACCATCCGCGCAGCCTGACCTTTCAGAAATCCGACGGGCATTATCGGCGGCCAGCGGGCCGCCGTTTTGTTAGGCAAACACGCCGCATTCGTTGGGCGCAGGGCCGCTCGGCAGAAACACCGCGCGTAAAGCGCGGTACCTTTAACCCAACACAACCGTACATTTACTAACCCTTCACGCAATATGGCGAAAATGGGATTTGCGAATTCCGGCCGCTGCGAAGCGATTGGCATTCGGTTGTCATCGCCTCAGTTCGCTTGCCGTTGCCTCCGCCGCGGCTCCAGCACCTATCTCGGCCGCAACGGGTTAGAAAAACCCAAGGATTTTCATCATGCTTTCCAAGCTTTCCATCCGCGCCAAGCTTACGGCGGTGATCGCGTTGCTTCTCGTTGCCATGACGGGCATGGGCTTACTTGCCCTTCGGCAGATGCAAGAGAGCAACGCCAATGCAGCTGAAATTGAGACCAACTGGTTGCCCAGCATCCGCGCGTTGGGGGACCTCCGCGCGAGCGTTATTAGCTATCGCAATGTGATCAGGGAGCACATGTTGGCGGAAACCATCGAGGAAAAGCAGGCGCAGGAGCAGCTACTCGCCACGATCGTCGAGAACAATGACAAGATCCGCGCCATCTATGAGACCACTGATTTCCTCGCCTGAGGAACGTGCCCTGTACGACGAATGGAGCAAGCAGTGGGATCGCTACAAGATGGCTGCCAAGGAGGTGATCGATCTGTCCCGCCAGGCGACCGTCCGACCTCGACCCATGAAGCGCACGAGCTGAATACAACCGACCGTCAATCTGATCGGCGTGAGGGCCGACCAAATCCTGAAACAGGATATCGACCTCAACAATGCCGGCTCCGAGGCAGCAGGCAAGCGAGCCATCGGACAGCTATGCGGCTGCGCTGAAGATGGTGATGATTTCCCTCGGTATCGCGATGCTGACTGGCGTTGTCGTCGGTTTCTATCTCATTCGCGACGTTTCGCGCGGCATCGGCTCAATCGTCACCCCGATGAAAGCGCTGGGTGACGGCGACCTGACCGCCGACGTCCCGCATCAGGGCGAAAAGACCGAAATCGGAACGATGGCGGACGCGCTTCAGGTCTTCAAGGAGGCTTTGATCGCCAAGAAGGCGGCCGACGAAGCCGCCGCGGCTGACGCCGAGGCCAAGATCCAGCGCGGCCAGCGTGTGGATCACATCACACGCGATTTCGAGACCCTGATCGGCGAAATGGTCGAGTCGCTGTCGTCGTCCTCGACCGAACTTGAAGCAGCCGCCAATACGCTGACCAGACGGCGGAAACCACCGGCAAGACCTCGGTTCCGCAGCGGCGCGCCTCGCAGGAAGTCTCCAGCAACGTCCAGTCGGTCGCGATCGCCACCGAGGAAATTACCTCGTCGGTCGCCGAAATCGGCCGTCAGGTTCAGGAATCGAGCCGCATCGCCAACGATGCCGTGCGCAGGCACAAAAGACCGACACCAGCATCGCCGAACTCTCGCAGGCCGCAGCCCGCATCGGCGACGTCGTCAAGCTGATCACGGCGGTTGCCGAGCAGACCAACCTGCTCGCGCTCAACGCCACGATCGAGGCCGCTCGCGCCGGCGAAGCCGGCCGCGGCTTCGCGGTGGTTGCCTCGGAGGTGAAGGCCCTGGCCGCGCAGACCGCCAAGGCGACCGACGAGATCAGCGCCCAGATCGCCGGCATGCAGTCCGCAACGCAGGAATTCGGTCGCGCACAATCAAGGAAATCGGCTCGACCATCAACATGATCTCGGAAATCTCCTCGAGCATCGCCGCGGCGGTGGAGGAGCAAGGCGCTGCGACCCAGGAAATCGCCCGCAACGTGCAGTATGCGGCCCAGCGCAGCGGCGAGGTCGCCAACAGCATCTCCGATGTCAGCCGTGGCGCCGGAGAAACCGGCGCGGCGTCCGGTCAGGTGCTGTCGTCTGCGCAGATGCTGTCCAGCGACAGCAACCGCCTCAAGACCGAGGTCGAGAAATTCCTGACGACGGTTCGCGCTGCCTGATCATCATATGTAAAGAAATAAATCGGCGGCCTCAAAAAGGCCGCCGATTTTTTTGCGCTATAGGTTCAACTGCAGACATCGACCCGCTGCCAGCGCCATCCATAGCGTGTGTGAACGCGCGTGAGATCGTAACAGCCCTGATCGTACGGATAGTTGTCGTAGTACCCGTCGTAATAGTCGTTGTAATAGTACGGCCACCCGAAGCCGACGGCGAACGGGGCAAAACGCCGGAAGTGGCCATGGCGATGGAAGCCGTGGCGGAATCCTGAGCCGCGAATGGCCGCGAAACGCGCTCCTTGGGGTACGGCCGCAAAGCGAGCGCCGCCAAATCCACCACTGCGAACGGCAGCGAAACTCCCGCCACGGAACCCGCCGCCAGGCATGGCAGCAAAACTGCCGCCGCGGAATCCTCCGCCCATCATAGCTCCGCCACCACGGAAACCACCTCCGCCAAAACCTCCACCGCGGAAACCGCCTCCCGCCAAAACCTCCACCGCGAAAGCCGCCTCCACCCCCGAAGCCGCCGCCGCCGTGGAAGCCGCCGCCACCACCGCCGTGGCCGCCTCCGCCACGCGCAAATGCGTCAGCTGGAGAATACGCGGTGATTGCCGCGATCGCGGCAACACCGATCATGACTTTTCTGAGCATGGCTCACTCCCACCCAAGGTGTGTGGCCCCCAGAATCATAACGTCGCGCACCGGGATTTATTGCGCATCGCAGAACTAAAATTTTTTTCAGAGTTGACCAACGCAGGCAATGTGTTCCAACCAAGGCTGGTATAACTGGAACCCGTACACGGAACACATCGTGCCGCTATATTTCGCCGAGGACATCGCGCCTGTGCTTGTCGAATTCTTCGGCGTATCGTCGCAACGTATGCGCTTCGGTGAGAATTCCGATCACCCGGCCATGATGGGTTAAATCGACCACTGCAAGCGATTCCGCTTCAGCGGAATCGAAGGCCGCGACCGCCTGTTTGACGTCCATGTCCGGCGACAATGTCGCATCGCGATAATGCAGGATGTCCTTCACGCTTGCTCCCGGCGTGTCCTTCAATCCATGGGCCTCCGCGATGAAAACCACACCCGCATAGCGCCCGTTCGCATCGATGCCGACCACCTGCGTCTTCGACCCCAGCGGAAATTTGTCGATGAAATCATTGATCGACGTGTCCGCATTCACCGTCACGGCGTCAGCAGCGCATCATGGTCTTGACCGTCAGATCCCTGATCCAGCCGACGTCCGCAGCACTGCGGATGGTTTCACCGCGCAGATGAAAGCGCCAGGTCGCGAACGAATAGCCGA
Source organism: uncultured Alphaproteobacteria bacterium (assembly GCA_963751855.1). GTDB lineage: Bacteria > Pseudomonadota > Alphaproteobacteria > Rhizobiales > Xanthobacteraceae > Afipia. Next base: position 54,509 of record CAVVWF010000004.1, read on the forward strand.
ACAATTCGCGCGTCACCTGCATCGAGACAATCACCGCGATCAGCACCGCCGTCGTCAGCCAGAAATTGCCGGTGGTCTCGAGCGCGATGAAGGACATCGTCAACGGCCCACCGATGATCGAAGCCGACAACGCGCTCATGCCGATGATGGCATAGACGTTGGGATCGAGATTGAGAGTGCGGAAACACGACAGAAAGACCAGCCGCGAACAGGTGTCCGCCGAGCGACCCGAGCAGCAGTGATGCAAAAAACAATCCGCCGCGAAAACCCGAACCAAGTGACACGATGGACGCAAAGGCCTTCAGCACAAATACCATGGCGATTGTCGCAACAGGCAATGCGACCATGCTGTTGAGATGCAATGCCCCGTGGCCCGACGCCAGGACCTGCGGCGTGATCAGCGCCAACAGCCCCACAATGAATCCGCCGAGCGCGGGTCGCAGTGGTGGCCACAGGTTGATTTTCGACAGCAACGTATCGAACAACGCAACGCCACGCATGATGGCGATGCCGGTCAGCGCCGCAAGCAACCCGAGCAGACTTGCGATTGCAAGATCCTGCCCGAGCACTTCGCCGACCTGCCGGACCACAATGCCAAGCGAGAGCGGCGCGAAGGCATGCGTCACGGCATAACCCGTCACCGCTGCGATGCCGATCGGAGCAAGGCTCGCGGGAGCGTAGCTGCCGAGTACAAGTTCGAAAGCATAGAATGCACCAGCAAGTGGCGCGCCGAATGCTCCCGCAATCGCCGCGGCGGCGCCGCAGCCGACCATCACGCGCTGATCGACGCGCCGCAGATGAAAGGCGCGACCGACCGATGAGGCGACGCCACTCGCGAGCTGCGTATAGCCTGCCTCGAGACCCACCGAACCGCCGACGCCACTCGACCAGACCGTTTGCAGTGCGACGATGATACTGCCGCGAAACGACATATATCCGCCGTGCAACGCATTCGCTTCGATGGGGTCGATCTCCCGCCCCGGCCGCCAACGCAACAACACCAGCAACACCAGGCCCAGCACGAGTCCGCCGAGCGCGGGCACGGCGATGGCCCGCGACCGGATCGATCGCAATCTGGCCGGACAGACGGCACCGATCGGAATATTGAACAGCCCGACATGGAGCAGTTCCACCGCGGCACTCATTGCGGCCACCAGCAGACCGGAGATGGCTCCAATCAGTGCTGCGATAACGATAAGGCTGGATTCACGCGCTCGGACAAGCGCCCGCAATCGTCGCGGAGCTTCGAGGTAAAAACCGGAGGGTGCCATTGAGTTAAATTTGAAACATGAGCGGACAGCGGGATTTAAAGCGGGCTTTTACGCCTCCCGGCAAAGAATGCCATCTGGAAAATCAGCCGATTTTGCAGCACGCATATGTCGTCAACAACGGCCTGAGATCGCTGCCAGCCATGTGAACGTTATGTGACCGCAGGCCCTTTTACCGGAAATAGAACACGATAATTGCTCACCACAAAGTGCCGTAATCGGGAAATCTCTTCAGTATCGCGTCGTAACGCACGGGCACGATCCACGGCAACACCCGTTTGAGAACAGCGTTGGCAAGCGGCGAGGTGTGGCGAACGTAGAGATCAATGGGGTCGAGACGATGCCGGAAGCGGTACTTCGGTTCGTAGTTTAGTCCGCTACTCCGAATGCAGGTGTAATGGTGGGCGACGGCCCAGTTGAAGAGGTCGCGCATCACGCAGTGGTAGAGATGCAGGTCGAGCGCGACGGCATAGTCCAGCCCGATATATTCGAGAAAGAGCGCATCGCCCTCCACCATGCACAAACCAAAGGCGACCAACGCATTTCCATGGCGCCAGGCAAAGAAGCGGGTCTTGTCTTTCATCCGTTCCCCGAGTTGGCGAAAGTAATCCTCAGTCAGCTTCTCGAAATGAAATTTCGATCGCTCGAATACCTGCAAATAAAGCGGATGTATTTCGCCGACAAAACTTCCCGCGTCGTCGGTCACGCTCATGCGGATGTCAACACCTTCCGTCGCCTGGAAGTTCTTGCGCAACTGCCTGCGTGTTTGGCCACTCAATTTGCGTTGCGCATAGGCGTCGAAATTGGGATGCCCGGCAACATCGAGCTTGGTCATCGGCATGCTCGGGACGCGGGTGAAGCCATTTTCAAGAAGACAGCTCAGCGGTTCGCGGTATTCCGCTGGAAATTCCTTCAGCACTATGAGATGCGCACGGATGGCTCGCGCTTGCCGGACGATGCCGTCGGACAAGATTTTCGCGACCAATGCGGGCTGCAGACCATCGGCCGCCGCAAGATGCCCCTCTCCTGCGGAGCATCCCACCATCATGGTCCGAAGCTTGAACAGTCGCGGATAGTGTCGCCGCATGAACGACATCAGGCGCCATTCCGGCCCAAGCCCCTCCAGCAGATCCTGATCCAGCAGAAAAAACGGCTGCACTGCGCGGATCGACCCAGCCTCATCAACGATGGCAAAATAGCCGTATTCGAACCGGTCCCGCAGCGGTGTCTTCGATAATTTCGTAATAGCGACGATCTTTCCTCCGCTCTGCGAAGGCTGATGCCCAGGCATCGCAGTTGGCAAGCTCGGCGCGCGTGACAAGGCGTATTGAAAAGGACGCGCTGATTGAACCGGCAATGGTCTCGGTCATGAAATATCGTCCGAAACATTGACGTCGCCGTTGGCGCAATGCTCCGGTACGCTAATACTGATCTGAGCGTTTGGTTCCTCGTCCCCGATCACACATGGCGACCGACCGGTCAGCCCGCTAGGGCCGTTTCCTCCGGTAACCCGTACACGCGTTCGTCGGCGGAAAATCCCGCCACTGAGAACAACCCGAGATCCGTCCAATCGCCGTCCGTATGGCGAACGAAATCAGCCGACGCGAGAACCGTGCGATTGAGGCGTCCCGCGATCTTTTCGATCCGCGCCGCGAGATTCACCGCCGGCCCGATGCAGGTGAAATCAAGGCGGTCACCGCCGCCGATATTGCCGTACAGCACTTTTCCAGTGTGCAGAGCGAGCCCAAACCGAAAGCCGTCGAGCGTTTCCGGACCGTTTTCATAGCGCATGGCTTCGACGTTCGCACGGGACTCGCGTGCGGCCTCCACAACACGGCTGCAGACCGTCGCCGCATCACCTTCGTTCTCGGCGATAGGAAATACAGCCAGCAATCCATCACCCATGAATTTGAGGACTTCACCGCCGTGATTCAGGATCGCGGGTACCTGGCAATCGAAATAGGCGTTGAGAACATTCACGATGGCCTGCGGTGACAGACGATCCGACAGCGGCGTGAAACCGCGCAGATCCGAAAGCCAGATCGCCGCATCCATGGCTTCGGTATGGCCGCGCCGAATTTGCCCGGCGAGAATTCGCGCACCTGCGCGTGCGCCGACATAATTGTCGAGCAGCCCGGCAGCCTTCCTACGCAACAGCCAGATTTCGATCATGCGCGTCAACGGCGGCATCAGCGACTTGATGCCATCGATATGCGCATCGCTGAAACCGTCGGGCTCTGTCGTCAGCCAACTCGACGCGTGGACCTCGCCATCGGACATGTAAAGCGGGAGCGCGATGTAATCTGTAGCGCCGCCAGCCCGCATTTCAGCCAGAAACGGCGAGTTGCCGACGCTCGAATCCAACAGCCGGCGCCGCACCTCCACGCCCTGCTCGAACACCACCGACAGCGGGCTTGAAAGGTAATCGTCGGACTCCTCGGAACCATAGGCCATGCTGCCCATGGTGACCCCGGAACCCCGGCGCCAGATGAAGTTGCGGCCAATCATGTTGGGATGAAGCGTGCTGACGAACACGCCGACGCGTGACAGCGGCACCCCGCAATCGACCAAGCGCTCGCAGGTCTCGGCCATGAACTGGTCGACGCGTGACGCCGACCGCGCGCCGTCGATCAGCCAATCCGCAATGCTTTGAAGTTCGCTGGCAACCATGCGCCAGTTTTGCGATGCCGGGTGAGCCCCGGTCAAGACCGTCCGTGCTTAACCGCCGACCTGACCGCGGTGGCGCAGGAGATGATCGGCGATCACGCAGGCCATCATGGCTTCACCCACCGGAACCGCGCGGATACCGACACAGGGATCGTGTCGCCCCTTGGTCATGATGTCGGTATCTGATCCAGATTTGTCGATGGTGCGGCGTGGCGTGAGGATCGATGATGTCGGCTTCACTGCGAAGCGCGCCACCACCGCCTGCCCGGTGGAGATGCCACCGAGAATGCCGCCGGCGTGGTTGGACAGAAATACCGGCCCGTTGTTGCCCATGCGCATTTCATCGGCGTTGTCCTCGCCGTGCAGTTCGGCGGCACCGAAGCCCGCGCCGATTTCCACGCCCTTGACCGCATTGATGCTCATCAGCGCGCTCGCAAGATCGCTGTCGAGCTTGCCGTAGATCGGCGCGCCGAGTCCCGCCGGAACGCCTTCGGCAACCACTTCGATCACCGCGCCGATGGACGAGCCCTTCTTGCGAATGTCGTCGAGATATTCCGCGAAGAATTCCGCTTTTGCCTTGTCCGGACAAAAGAACGGATTGCGATCGACCTCGTCCCAATCCCAGTTGGCGCGATCGACCTTGTGCGGTCCCATCTGCACCAGGGCGCCGCGCACGTTCAGACCAGGCAATATCTTGCGCGCAATGGCGCCTGCGGCAACGCGTGTCGCGGTCTCGCGCGCGCTCGAGCGTCCGCCGCCGCGATAGTCGCGCAGGCCGTACTTGGCTTCATAGGTGAAGTCGGCATGGCCTGGACGAAACTTGTCCTTGATCTCGGAATAGTCCTTCGAGCGCTGATCGGTGTTCTCGATCAACAACGCGATCGGCGTGCCGGTCGTCACCTGCCCGTTCTCGGTGTCCATCACGCCGGACAGGATTTTCACCTGGTCAGCTTCCTGCCGTTGCGTGGTGAACCGCGATTGGCCAGGACGGCGGCGATCGAGGTCGCGCTGGATCTCTTCCACCGTTAGAGGAATCCGCGGCGGGCAACCGTCGACCACGCAGCCGATCGCGACCCCATGGCTTTCGCCGAAGGTCGTGACGCGAAACAGGTGGCCGAACGTATTGAAAGACATAATAAATCACCCGACCGCGATGACATCGCTAAATGCCGATATTGACCCGATGTCGTAACGCGCCGGATTACGAGGGTCAAATGCAGTTAAAGCGTCACTTTAACCATGCATTAACTATGTTTGGTCACCTGCCCGTCGGCAAAGACGTACACCACGCCCTGCTCCACAGTGAGATCGGCCGCGCCGACCGGCGTTTCGACATCGAGCGCCACCAGCAGCGCGCGCATGGTCCCGCCGTGGGAGACCGTCACCGTGTCCTGCAAAAGGGAGTCGTACCAGTCACGCACGCGAATGGTGACGGAGGCATAGCTCTCGCCACCCGGCGGCGGCACGCCCCATTTGTCTAGCTGGCGTTCGGCGAAAAGTTCGGGATGCGAGACCTCCATCTGCGCCAGTGTCGAACCTTCCCAGTGGCCATAGCCGATTTCGCGCAGCCGATCATCGAGCTCGTAATCGTGCGGCGCCACGCCGAGCGCGCCGCGCAGCAACTCCATGGTGTTGCGCGCACGGCCCAGTGGCGAAGACACGAACGGCATCTTGGCCGGATCGTGGGAATCGCGCGCTAGGATATCGACCAGCAACTCGCCGGAGCGTACCGCCTGACCCTTGCCGAGGTCATTCAGCGGAATGTCCTGCGAACCCTGGAAGCGGCCGGCGGCGTTCCATTCGGTCTGGCCGTGGCGGATGAAGTAAACTGTGGGATTAGGCATGCGTGCGAAGACTTATTCTTTCGACAGGGACATATCCGGCGCATCCGGCCGCTTCATGCCGGTGACATGATAGCCGGAGTCGACATGATGCACTTCGCCGGTGACGCCGCGCGCGAGATCCGAGAGCAGATACATCGCGCTGTCGCCGACTTCTTCCTGCGTCACGTTACGCCGCAACGGCGAATTGAGTTCGTTCCACTTCAGGATGTAGCGGAAGTCACCGATGCCGGATGCCGCGAGCGTCTTGATCGGCCCCGCTGAGATCGCGTTGACGCGGATATTCTTCTCGCCGAGGTCGGCTGCGAGATAACGCACGCTGGCTTCCAGCGCCGCCTTGGCAACGCCCATCACGTTGTAATGCGGCATCCATTTTTCGGCGCCGTAATAGGACAGCGTCAGGATCGAGCCACCATCGGTCATCAGGTGTTCGGCGCGTTGCGCAATTGCAGTCAGCGAGTAACAGGAGATCAGCATCGACTTGCTGAAATTCTCAGCCGTGGTTTCGATGTAGCGGCCGTCGAGCTGATCCTTGTCGGAAAAAGCGATGGCATGGACCACGAAGTCGATCTTGCCCCATTGCTTCTTCACCTCATCGAATACCGCATCAATGGTCGAAGCATCTGTGACATCGCAATGGCCGAGCGTGATGGCGCCAAGTTCCTTGGCCAGCGGCTCGACGCGCTTTTTCAGCGCATCGCCCTGCCAGGTGAAGGCGAGTTCCGCGCCCTGGTCGCGGCAGGATTTCGCGATCCCGTAGGCAATCGACCGGTTGTTGGCCACGCCCAGGATCACACCACGCTTGCCGCGCATCAGGCCCATATTTTCAGCCATTTAGCCCACGTCCATTGCCGGTGAAATGAGAGGCTCCTCATGACATAGCCCCAATAGCCGTTCAAGCGGCACTGACGCGCCAATAACCTTAACAGCCCAAAGCTCCGGAATAGTTCCGTCTTTCGGTGTTTTATCGGTAGAACGGCGGATGTCGCCGGCCCGGACAGAGCCTTTGATGACCAACGATTTCCGCCACAGCGTCGAAACCTTGATTCCGGCCCTGCGGCGATATGCACGGGCGCTGACCCGGGACTCCGATATCGCAGACGACCTGGTGCAGGACACGCTGGTCCGGGCGCTGCGCGCGGAGAAGCTGTTTGTGGGCGGCGACTTGCGAGCCTGGCTCTATACGATCCTGACCAATCTGAATCGCAACCGCCGCCGCTCGTTGGCCCGCCAACCGACGATGACGGAACTGTACGACACGGCTGCGGACGCCAGCGGCACCGAAGCCGAGGGCCGCGACATCTCGCGGGCCTTGGCAACGCTGGCCGAGGATCAGCGCGCTGTCTTGCTGCTCGTGGTGCTGGAGGGCCTGAGTTACCGCGATGTCGCCGACATCCAGGGCGTGCCGATCGGCACCGTGATGTCGCGCCTCGCACGGGCAAGAGCGCACATGAAGGCAAGTTTGGAAGGCGAGCGCCCCGCGCTGCGCCGTGTTAAATGAAGCTATGTTGAAGACGGAAAAGATATTCTGATGACCGATAGCAACATTCCCGTCACCGAGGACGAACTCCACGCTTACGTGGATAGCGAACTGCCGGGAGAGCGCCGCGCTGCGGTCGAGGCATGGCTCGCGACACACCCCGATGACGCCGCACGCGTCGCATCATGGCGCGCGATGGGTGACGCCTTGCACGCGAAATATGGCGCTGTCGCCGACGAGCCGGTGCCGCCTCGCCTTTCGCTCGATGCGCTGGCGCGACCGCCACGCCGCTGGATGATGGGCGCCATCGCCGCGTCGCTCGTGGCGTTCGCCGCCGGCGGCAGCGTTGGCTGGATTGCGCATGGAGCGAACACGAGGCCGTCGGTGTTCGCGAACTTCACCGGCGATGCTCTCGATGCGCACAGGCTTTACGTGGTCGAGGTGCGCCATCCTGTCGAGGTGGCGGGCAGCGATCGCGCGCATCTCCAGCAATGGTTGTCGAAGCGTTGCGGCTATGAAGTGCATGCGCCTGAACTCGACGCGACCGGATTAAAGCTGGTCGGCGGACGACTGCTGCCCGGCCCCACCGGACCTGCGGCGTTCCTGATGTATGAGAATGCGTCGGGCGAGCGCTTTACGATCTATGCCTCGCGTGCTGCAACCCCGGCGACGCAGATGCGCTACGCGGCGAATGACGGCAACGGCGCCATGTTCTGGGCCGACCGCGGCGTTGGCTATGTGGTGTCAGGCCCGACCGACCGTGACCGACTGCAGCATGTCGCACGTCTGGTCTACGACCAGAACGAGAAGGCCGGATTGTAAGCGATCTCAGCTTCCGTCCAAAGAAAAGCAGGCGTCACGATTTCTGCAACGCGATCGTGACGCCGCTGAGTGTCAGCACCATCGCGATGACCTCCCGGATGCCCAGCGGCTCGCCCAGCACAATGGCTGCGGACACGACGCCGATGACGGGAGCGATCAGCATGCCGGTCGATGCCGATGCCGGCGGAAGGCGGCGCAAGGTTTCAAACCAAGTCAGGTAGCACACGCCCATCGGCACAAGCGTCATGTAGATCATGACCGTCCAGCCGGTTGGAGACAGTGCGCTAAAATCGAGCTTTTCAAACGCCAGCCCGAGCACGAGCATCACGAAACATCCCAGGCCAACCTGCCAGGCGACAAGCGCGATCGGTGATAACGGAATCTGCGATCGGTTCAGGACATTTCCGAGGGCGAACAGAATGGCCGCCGCGAGCGCGAGAAAAATGCCCACCAGCTTGTCGTGGCCAAACGCGAAGCCCTGACCGCCAAACAGAACAACAAGTCCCGCGAGCCCAAGACACAGCGCGATGATGTCGCGTGGCATCGGGCGTGTCCCACGGATCGGCCACGCGAACAGCGTCGCCCAGATTGGCATGGTATAGACCAGCAATGCGCCTTCGCTGACGCTGACCCATTTCATGGCAATGGTCGTAAAGCCCATCCATGCGAAAACGTTGGTGAACGTTGCAAACAGCAGCCGGGGCACCGCTTCGCGCGGCACGCTCAATCTTTCGCCTCGTGCTAGCACAATGCCAGCAAGAATAACGGCGGCTGTCACACCGGCCACTCCCCGCGAGAACAACGGCGGCAACTCGCGGAGCAACAGCTTGATGCCGGGCCAGTTAAGACCCCATCCCAGCGCAGTCACACCCAAGCAGGCAAAGCCGATCCATCTTGATCTATCCATCGAATGTTGCGGCCTTGAATCCTGCTAGTGTCCCGAATCCAAAGTCCGCTTCATCCTGCAGCGCGCTCCGTAGCGGACTTTGGATTCGAGAGGACACTAGTAAACCTATGATTCTAGTGTGGTTGAGGTTCAGAAGTTCGCTGAAAGGACTCGCGGGAAAAATCGAGCGAACTTCTGAACCACCACACTAGTCGTAATGCGCCCGCTTATAGCTTCGGGTGATTCCGGCGACCACCGCGACTGCCTCATGCGGGCCATGCGGCTGTGTGCAAAAGGCACTTGCCCACGCTGAGGCGGGACGTTTTGATTTTTTTTTGGAGAAGGGTGTGATCGCGCGCCGCGTACGACGACAAGCTGGAGCGACGTGTGCAGTACGCACAGTTTAAAGAAGCATGTCGTCTCCACATTCGCGGAGACGACATCGTGTTGGCTGCAGCGTTATTCGAGATCGGTGCGCGGATTGTAGGGATGGTCGGTGCGCCATTTCTCCATCAGCGCCTCGAGCTCCGCGTCGTTGCCGTTCGGCAGCGCGATGCGCGTGGTGACGAACAGATCTCCCGGCGAACCTTTGTTCGGCAGCCCCTTGCCCTTCAGGCGAAACGTGCGCCCGCTCGACGTGTTCTTCGGGATCGACAGTTGCACCGCGCCATCGAGCGTCGGCACCCGCACTTTGGCGCCGAGCACGGCTTCGTACAGCGTGATCGACAGATCGAGCCTCAGGTCGTTGCCGTCGACCTTGAAGTACGGATGCGGCGCAATGTTCACCGTGATCAGCACGTCGCCCGGACGATGACCGGGCGCTTCCTGCCCCTGCCCCTTGAGCCGGATCTGCTGACCGGATTCGACGCCCGCCGGAATCTTGACGTTCAGTTCCTTGCCCGTCGGCAGCCGCACGCGGCGTGTCGCGCCCTTCACGGCTTCCTCGAGCGCAACGTTCATCGTGACGTTGAGATCGAGATCGGCCGCGAACGGCGTATCATATTCGAAGGTGTCCGCACCGCCGCGTGCCCCGCGCGCTCCGGCAGCGGCGCCGGCCTGACCGCCGAACATGCTCTTGAGAATATCCTCGAAGCCACCCCCGCCGACACCGGCGCCCGGTCCCGCTCCGCCCTGTCGGAAGCTATATTCAAAACCACCCGGCCCGGCCCGGCGCGCACGCCGCCGCCAGGAAAGCCGCCTTCATAACCCTGAAATTTCGGTTTGCCCTCGGCATCGATCTCGCCGCGATCGAACTGCTTGCGCTTATCCTCGTCGCCAAGGATTTCGTTCGCCATGTTCAGTTCGGAAAAACGGTCGGCCGCTTTCGGGTCGTCCTTGTTGGCATCGGGGTGGTGCTTCTTGGCGAGCTTGCGATAGGCGCTCTTGATCGCCGCAGCGCTGGCACCCCGCTGCACCCCCAGGACCTCATAGGGGTCACGCATTCGGTGTATCTCCTTGGAATTCAAATCTGGCCGATCGGCCTTTGCCCATCATTTGGGGTTTTCGTCATATTTCCGCAACGGGGTCCAGCGTCCCGCAGCGGCCGTTTCGAAATCGCCTAGCTCCGCTTCCAGGGCTTCATGTTGCGGATTTCCCAGGCTTGGCCCTTGCCGTCCTGACAGGCCTCGCCCTGCAGCCAGCCCTCATTGCTGCCGCGCACGTAGCTGGCGAGGAAGTCACGGCAGGTCCGGCCTTCGTTGGTATAGGTGGAGGCCAGCGGCGTGACCGAGCCCCGCGCGCCGGTTTCGGGATTTTCCCAAGGCTGGCTGGCATTCTTGTCGCCGCGCGTCAGCATGTCGGATGCCGCGTTGCGGGCGAGCGCGAGATCGGCGTCGGTCAAGATCGGTGTCGTCCTTGACCCGCACGACCGGGCCGATGGAGCCGGTGACGTCGCGAGAGATCGTCCTTTTTGTCGTTCTTGGCGAACATGTTGCCCAACCGGAAGCTGCATCCGCCGGTGGACGCGCCGATAATCACGAACGCAGTGGCGAGCAAAAGCTTGCGGATCGGCGATAGGCCGCAGCCCCCGCGTGCCCTATATAGGGAACGCTCGCACGATACGCGCTCGGCGCTGATGGGCGCGGCAGGATACAAACCGGTACTCCAGACATGAACGGTCCAGATCACAATCAAAGAGCCCAAGCGAGTTAATTTCCGGTGATTTCACCGCCGCCGAGGAGCCTTTTGGGCTTTTTGCCGCGTGGTTTGCCGAAGCGGTCAAGTCCGAGCCGAACGATCCCAATGCCATGGCGCTGGCGACGGTGGATGCGCGACGGCCTGCCGGACGTGCGGATGGTGCTGCTGAAGGGTTATCGACGCCGACGGTTTCGTGTTTTACAGCCACATCGACAGCGCCAAGGGCCGCGAGCTCACCGACAATCCCAAGGCCGCGCTTTTGTTTCACTGGAAATCGCTGCGCCGGCAGGTCCGTATCCGCGGCACGGTCGAGCGCGTGACCGACGCAGAGGCCGACGCCTATTTCGCCACCCGGCCGAAGCAGGCGCAGATCGGCGCCTGGGCCAGCAAGCAGAGCCAGCCGCTGGAAAGCCGCATGGCATTCGAGAAGGCCATCGCGCTTAACGCCGCGAAATACGCCCTTGGTGACGTGCCTCGCCCGCCGGGCTGGAGCGGCTGGCGCATCACGCCGCAGGCGTTCGAGTTCTGGCACGACCGCCCGTTCCGCCTGCACGACCGCATCGAATTCCATCGCACCGCGCCGGAGGCGGCGTGGGGCAAGACGCGGCTCTATCCGTGACCGACATTCTTTGAACGCGAAACGCCGAAGGCGAGACCCTCATCCCATGTCGAACTTCAACGCACGCCCGACTCCAACGCGCCGAAGCGCACGCTGCTTCTGACCGGCGCGAGCCGCGGTATCGGCCACGCCACGGTCATCCGCTTCTCCAGCGCGGGCTGGCGCGTGATCACCTGCTCGCGGCATCCATTCCCCGAACAGTGCCCCTGGGACGCCGGTCCTGAGGATCACATCCAGGTCGATCTCGCCGATCACAAGGACACCGCGCGGGCCATCGATGAAATCCGCGAACGGCTGAATGGCGGAGCGCTGCATGCGCTGGTCAACAATGCGGCTATTTCACCGAAGGGCACGGGCGGCACGCGCATGGGCTCCGTCGACACCGATGTCGATGTCTGGAGCCATGTGTTTCGCGTCAACTTCTTCGCGCCGATCATGCTGGCGCGCGGACTGATCGAGGAATTGAAGGCGGTGAAAGGCTCCGTGGTGAACGTCACCTCGATCGCCGGCTCGCGCGTGCATCCGTTCGCCGGTGCAGCTTATGCCACGTCGAAGGCCGCGCTCGCGGCCCTCACGCGCGAAATGGCGTCGGATTTCGGCCGCGTCGGCGTGCGCGTCAACGCCATCGCGCCAGGAGAAATCGACACTGCAATCCTGTCGCCAGGTACCGACAAGATCGTCGACGAGCCAAATTCCGATGCACCGTCTCGGCACACCGGATGAAGTGGCGAAGATCATCTACGTGTTGTGCACCGAGACATCGTCCTACGTGAACGGTGCGGAAATCCACATCAACGGCGGACAGCACGTCTGAGCCCACCAGCCAGCCGGACCACCGGCTGCACTTGTCATTCTTGTCGCTCTTCAGACGACTGTAAGTTTTACATCGACGTTGTTGCGCGTGGCGTTCGAGTAAGGGCAGACCTGATGCGCCTTGGCGACCAGCTTCTTCCGGCGCAGCCCGGTCAAGACCCGGCAGCGCCACGTCCAACGCGATATCGAGACCGAAACCCGCCTTCCGAACGCGGACCAATGCCGACATCTGCAGTAACTGTCGCGTCCGCCGGCACCTTCGGGCCGACCCTGGGATGCGACCACCTTCATCGCACCGAGAAAACACGCAGCGTAGCCCGCCGCGAACAACTGCTCCGGATTGTTGCCTGATCCGCCGGCACCGCCGAGTTCCTTCGGTGTCGAGAGATTGACCTGAAATGCGCCATCCGCGGTCGCGGATTTGCCGTCGCGTCCGCCGGTTGCAGTGGCCTGGGTGCGGTAAAGAACTTTCACAGACATGTCGGTCTCCTTCGTTTTCAGTATGCCGGGCTATGATTTCGCCTCGATCGGAAGCGGAATGACAAAATTTTATATCGTGCACGATATAATCGTGCGAATAAAAATAGACATGCCAGCCCTGCAAAAATGCGTTGCGCGATTTAATCGCGCACGTCTTAAATCGGTAATGATGGCTTGAAGAGCTGTCTCCCGGAGAAACGCGTCTCATGGCTCCCCGACCTGCTGATCTTCTGAAGATCGACAATTTCATCTGCTTCGCGCTGTATTCCGCAGGGCACGCGATGACGCGGCTTTACAAACCTCTCCTGGAGCCGCTCGGACTGACCTATCCGCAATTCCTGGTCATGGTTGCGCTCTGGGAGAAGGACGACCGAACCGTCGGCGAAATCGGCGACATGCTGTTGCTGGAATTGAGCACGCTCACACCGCTTCTCAAGCGGCTGGAAGCGGCTCATCTGATCCGCCGCACCCGGGATCGCGAGGATGAACGTGTGGTTCGGATCCAGCTCACGCCCGAGGGGGCGGCCTTGAAACAGAAGGCCGAGGGCATTCCCGAAGCGATCGGCTGCGCCACAGGCCTCACCTTTCCCGACATCGTGAAACTGACGACGATGTGAAAGCGCTTCGCGACCAGCTTGTCGCCGCGCAGGCCGCTGAGTCAGAAAACGGACAGGCCTAGCTCGCCTTCCTGTGCCGCGCTGTCGAACGACCTGCCTTCTTCGTGGCACGACGCGTTGACGTTGCACGAGACCTGTGCGTCGAACGAGATGATGCGGCTTTGCCCTTGAGGCTCTGTTTGAGCGCATCCATCAGGTTGATGACGTTGTCTGGTTTCTCCGGCTCTTCCGGCGCTTTGATCGTCTTGCCGGACGCCTTGCGCTTCACCAGCGTCTTCAGCGCGCTCTCATATTTGTCTTTGAATTTTTCGGGATTGAAGTGCGATGCCTTGGTTTCGAGAATATGGACGGCGAGATCAATCATGTCCTTGGAGATTTTCGGTGTCTTGATCTTGTCGAAGAAATCCTCTTCGTCGCGCACCTCGCTGGCATATCGCAATGTCGTTGCCACCAATCCCTTGCCGAACGGTTCGATCGCCACGATCCGCTCGCGGTTTGCCAGCACGACGCGCGCCAGCGCCACGCGGTCCTGATCTTTCATGGCGTCCCGTATCACAGCGAAGGCGTCAACGCCGGTCTTGCCGTCCGGCACAAGGTAGTACGGGATGATCGAGATAGCGGCGGTCGATCTCGTCGCGCGGCACGAAATTGTCGATGTCGATGGTGTGATTGCTCTCGAGCTGGACGGCATCCAGCTCGTCCTTGTCGATCGGCACATACTCGCCCTTGCTGACTTCGTAACCGCGACCCTTCTGCTCGCCTTCAACAACATCCCCTGTTTCTGAATTGACCATCTGCTGCTTGAGACGATTGCCGGTCTCGCTGTTGATCATATGAAACCGCGTCCGTTCGACAGTGCTGGTGGCGGGATAGAGTGCGACCGGACACATTACGAGCGACAGCTTCAACGTCCCTTTCCAGTACGGGCGCGGCATCAAAACCTCCGAGATGAACTTCAGCGGGAATGGAACCTCAACGGGGATCGCGGGTTTTCGTTCCGGCAAGCTCGCTCTGCAGCATTTCCGGGTGGGGATATATCGTGGCCCGCAAAAGCCTCAAAACTTACCGGACAAAGCGCGACTTTACGAAGACATCCGAGCCAAGCGGCAAGACGGCCGTGGCTGCATCGAAGGTGCGCCGCTTCGTCATTCAGAAGCACGACGCGACCCGTCTGCACTACGATCTGCGCCTGGAATACGGCGGCGTGTTCAAATCGTGGGCCGTGACCCGTGGTCCCTCGCTCGACCCGAAGGACAAGCGGCTGGCCGTCGAGGTCGAAGACCATCCGCTCGACTACGGCGATTTCGAAGGCACGATTCCCGAAGGACAATACGGCGGCGGCACAGTGATGCTGTGGGATCGCGGCTATTGGCTGTCAAACGATCCCGAGCGGCGGCTTAAAGAAAGGCGACTCTCAAATTCGCGCTGGAAGGCGAAAAACTCCACGGCGAATGGGTGCTGGTGCGCATGAAGCACGATCGCACCGGCAGCAAGCGCACCAACTGGCTGCTGATCAAACATCGCGACGATTATTCGCGCGAAGGCAACGACAACACCCTTCTGGATGAGGACAAATCCGTCGCATCCGGACGGACGATGGAACAGATCGCCGAAGGCAAAGGCCGCGCCCCGAAGCCGTTCATGACGAAGGCCAGCGGAGCGAAGGCCAACCAGATCTGGAATTCGAATAAAGGTCTCGCTGCCGATCAGCACGAGGAGAAAAGACCGGCGTCAAAACGATCGACGCGCCCGACCAAGAAAGCCGCTGTGGCAAGACTGCGCAGCAAATCTCCCACCAAAAGTTCAACACTGAAGACAGCAGGTGCAAAGCGCGTCGCGAAATTGCCGGACTTCATCGCACCACAACTCTGCGTCTCAGTCAGCCGGCCTCCGGCGGGCGACGACTGGGTGCATGAAATCAAGTTCGACGGCTATCGCGTTCAGATGCGGATCGAGAATGGCAACGTCTCACTCAAGACGCGCAAGGGATTGGACTGGACCGAGAAGTTTTCCGCGATCGCCAAGGAAGCAACCAAACTTCCCGATGGAATTATCGACGGCGAAATCGTCGCGCTCGATCACAAGCGGCATCCAAGTTTCGCCTCGCTGCAGGCAGCGCTCTCCGACGGCAAGACCGATGAACTGATCTTCTACGCGTTTGATCTGCTGTTCGCGAATGGTGAAGATTTGCGCAAGCTGCCGCTGTCCGAGCGCAAACAGCGGCTGCAGGCGCTACTCAATGGCAAGCGCAAACGCGACGAAGGAGTTATCCGTTATGTCGATCATTTCGAGACCGGCGGTGATGCCATTCTGGAATCCGCCTGCAAGATGTCACTCGAGGGCATCGTTTCCAAACTTGCTTCGGCGCCATACCGTTCAGGCCGCACTGACAGCTGGACGAAAGCCAAGTGCCGCGCCGGACATGAGGTCGTCATCGGCGGCTGGAAAACCACCGCAGGCAAATTCCGCTCGCTGATGGTCGGCGTGCCGCGCGGCGATCATCTCGCCTATGTCGGAATTGTCGGCACCGGCTACGGGCAGGCGGTTGTCAAACAGATCATGCCGGAACTCAAAGCTAACGCGGCGCAGCAGAAGTCCATTCGGCGGCGAAAACGTCGCCGAAGAAAACGTCGGAGATGCACTGGCTGAAACCAGAACTCGTCGCGGAGATCGAATTCGCCGGCTTCACCGGTGACGGCATGGTGCGGCAAGCCGCTTTCAAAGGGCTTGCGCAAGGACAAATCCGCAAGCGATGTCACGGCGGACGAACCGGTCAGGACGGAGGTTGCGGAGCCTTCGACGAAGGGTGCTTCGACCAGCGCGAAAAAAGCAAAGACATCTCCGGCCAAAGCTCCAAAAGGCACTTCGGTTGTCATGGGCGTCACGATTTCAAAGCCCGACAAGGCGATGTGGCCTGATGGCGGCGACGGCGAACCCGTGACCAAGCTCGATCTTGCTCACTACATGGAAAGCGTCGGTGACTGGCTGATTGCACACATCAAGGGCCGCCCCTGTTCGATCATCCGCGCGCCCGACGGCATCAATGGAGAGAAATTCTTCCAGCGCCACGCCATGACCGGCATGTCGAACCTGCTCGAACTGGTGAAGGTATCCGGCGATCGCAAACCGTATCTACAGATCGATCACGTCGAAGGTCTCATCGCTGTCGCGCAGATCGGCGGACTCGAACTGCATCCATGGAATTGCGCGCCCGAACGAGCCCGACGTACCGGGGCGGCTGGTGTTCGATCTCGACCCCTCACCCGACGTTGAATTCGCGGCCGTCGTCGATGCCGCCCGCGAAATGCGCGACCGATTGACGAAGCTCGGTCTGGAAAGCTTCTGCAAGACCACCGGCGGCAAGGGCCTTCATGTGGTGACGCCGTTGAAGGATGCGAAGAAAGACAAGATCGACTGGAAGACGGCGAAAGCCTTCGCGCAGCAGGTGTGCCAGCAGATGGCGACCGATAGTCCCGAGCTCTACCTGCTCAACATGTCGAAGAAACAGCGCGAGGGTAAGATCTTCCTCGACTACCTGCGCAACGACCGAATGGCGACGGCGGTCGCTCCGCTATCGCCTCGCGCCCGCGACGGCGCGCCGGTATCGATGCCGGTGACATGGGCGCAGGTGCGCAGCGATCTCGATCCGATGAAATATACGCTGCGAACAGTGCCGTCGCTGCTTCGCAAAACCAAGGCATGGTCCGATTACGACGATGCCGCACGGTCGATCAAGGCCGCGATTGCGAAGATGGAAAAGTAGCTACAGCCACCGCTTCCACTTGAAGAACGCGTACGGCAGCACCGCCGCGACAAGCATCATGACCAGCGCCATCGGATAGCCGTTGACCCATTCGAGTTCAGGCATCATCTTGAAGTTCATGCCGTAGATCGACGCGATCAGCGTCGGCGGCATCAGGACCACCGCCATCACCGAAAACAGCTTGATGATGTTGTTCTGTTCGAGGTTGACCACGCCAAGCATGGCGTCGAGCACGAAGGTGATCTTGTTCGACAGATACGACGCATGATCCGTCAGCGACGACACGTCGCGCTGCAGGGTCTTGAACTGCGCCTTCTGCTCCTTGCTCCAGCGGCCGGCATCGGTCTCGACCGTGACGAAGGAAATCAGCCGTCCGATCGACACCAGACTCTCGCGGACCTTCGAGGTGAGGTCGCCCTTTTTGCCGATGGTCAGCAGGATCTGCGAATAGCTCCGTGCGTGGCCACGCTCGGCAGACGGCTCGAAGATCTGCGACGAGACGCTATCCACGTCCGCGCCGGCGCGCTCCAGAATGTCAGCGCAGCGGTCGATCACGGCGTCGAGAATTTCAAGCAGAAGACCGTCGCCGGTAATGGTCGGCGAACAGCTGCGTGCCAGCTTGGCCGCGATGAGCGCGAACGGCCGGGGCTCATCATAGCGGACAGTAACCAGGCGATGGTCGGTCAGAATGAACGTCACCGGCGTCGTACGCGGTGCCGTCGAGTCAGCGCCGCACATCAGGGTCGCCGTCATGTATCGCGCGCCATTCTCCGTATAGAGACGGCTCGAAATCTCGATTTCCTGCATGTCCTCGCGGGTCGGGATTTCGATGCCGACCAGCTTCTCGACCGCCTTGTCCTCGCCGGGTGACGGCGTCTTCATGTCGATCCAGATCGCTTCACCCGGCAGCGCATCAGGCTGAAGACCCTCGAATTTCTTCAGGCCGGAGGCGCTGGGGACATAAGCTGTGAGCATGGGCAACTCCGGAAACGCGAGGACCAGCCGCCGACGTCAAATCACGACCGCGAAGTAGCCAAAGCGCAAATTGATTCGATTCTGGCAAGCCTTCTGCCACGCCGGCACGACATCCAGATGTCATAAAATCGGCCGCCGGAAGCAACGGAAACGGCCGCGACGGCGGCCTTCCACGCTCGAAAAGCTCTGTCAGGGCTTTGATTTACGTCTCGGCAGGAACAGATACGAGTACGAGTGCGGCACCAAAGCCACAGGTAAGGTGCTGCGTAGCAATATCACCGGAGAATGACTGGAAATATGGCGAGAGTAAGCGTTTATATGGTTGCGCGCTAAACAGAAGCGTGTCGCAAAAACCATGTGACCGAGTGACGCGCAGCGCGCACCTCTGATCGGAAGTCCGTCGAATGCCCTCTCTTGCTTCAAAACTTGCTCCTTCTCGCCGCTGGCGCCATGCTCGCTGGCTGTATGCAGGCGACCACCTATGAAATGGCTCCGGAAGCCAGCCTGAAACCGCGCGACAAGGAATTACTGTCGAAGGTCAGCTACGACAAGGTCCCCGTGGCAGCGCCGTTTCGGCGTGCCGTTGTCGATTTTCATCGCAAGGAGCTGCCGGGCTCCATCGTCGTCGATTCCGACAACCACTACCTCTATTACGTGATGGAGGGCGGCAAGGCCCTCCGCTACGGCATCACCGTCGGCGAAGAGGCGATGGCCTGGTCAGGCATCGCCAAGGTCGGCGCGATGAACGAATGGCCGGATTGGCATCCCACGAAGAGCGAGATTTCCCGCCTCGGCGTTCCGACTTTCGTAAAGGGAGGCCCCGATAACCCCATGGGATCGCGCGCGATTTACCTCTACTCCGGCGGCAAGGACACGCTGTTCCGCATTCACGGCACCAACCAGCCGGAATATATCGGCGCTTCGATTTCATCGGGCTGCATTCGTATGACCAATGAAGACGTGATCGACCTCTACAGCCGGGTGAAAATGGGTTCGGTTGTTGTGGTGCTCGATCCCAAGCAGGGCGACTCGCCCGTTCAATTCGAAGATGGCGATGCAGGGCGGTGGTGGATCGAACTGATCGCCCGTAATCGCAACGTTTTCAGTATCTTGGAAAAGCGCCGCTCCGTAGCGGCGCTTTTTTGCTTTCGGCGCCTAGAGGGTGCGTCAACTCGCCACATGAACCCCGAAAGCCACAGGGAGCGTGCTGCGTAGCAAAATGGGCATCGAAATGCTGGAAAAGGCGGCCGTTTCAAAGCAAGAAGATGGTAACGGAATCGGAAGCTTCTTCCGGTTAGATTAGGGGTGACGACACGCCCCAGTATCCATTGGAACTCAGGAATGTCTTCGTTCACCTCAAAGATTGTCGTTCTGCTCGCCGGCATCTATCGCTCGCCGGCTGCATGCAGGCAATCCACCAGCTTATGAGAAGGCTCCGGAAGCGAGCCTGAAGCCGCGCGACAAGGAATTACTGTCGAAAGCGCGCTATGAGAAGGTCGCCGTCGCTGAGCCCTTCCGGCGCGCAATCGTCAACTACCATCGCAAGGAATTGCCGGGTTCGATCGTCGTCGATTCCGACAATCACTACCTCTATTATGTGATGGAAGGCGGCAAGGCCATTCGCTACGGCATCACCGTCGGCGAAGAAGCGCTCGCGTTCTCCGGCATTGCCCGCGTCGGCAACATGCAGGAATGGCCGAAGTGGACCCCGACCGCTGACATCCACAAGCGCATCGAAGGCTTGCCGCAATCGGTCCCCGGCGGTCCGGACAACCCGCTCGGCGCGCGGGCGCTGTACCTCTATCAGGGCAACAAGGACACGCTGTTCCGCATTCATGGCACCAACCAGCCGGAATATATCGGCGCGTCGATTTCCTCCGGCTGCATTCGGCTCACCAACGAGGACGTGATCGATCTCTACAGCCGGGCGAAGCAGGGCACGGTCGTCGTGGTGCTCGATCCGAAGCAGGGTGACTCGCCCTTCAATTCGAAGATGGCACTGCAGGGCGGTGGTGGCGGTACCTGATCGCTCACAATCCAAACAGACTACCGAAAGCGCCGGCCTGATCCGGCGCTTTTTGTTTGCCTCTTACGGATGGCTCGCGGTCTCGCGTGGCGGAGCTTCCGCCGGCCGCTCCTCGGGCAGCAAAGGCGCGACCACCGGAAGCGGATCGTAAACGCCCCATTGGCATAGTTTGTAATTGTTGCGCCGCTGGGCGAGGTCCAGATGGATGTGATCTTCGTGATACCAGTCTGACCCCGGCCCCAGCACGGTAGTGAACCGCGTACAGACCGACATGAGCACCTTTTCGCGGGTTTCGCGCGCCAGAGCGCGGTCCGTCAGCGAGAGCGTCACACCATTGGAGAGTTTGAGCCCGCGTACATCGAGCGCATTGGCAAGCCCGTGCTCGGACAGCTTCGCGCCTCTCACGCGGTTACGGCCACGGCATTCGAACGAGTTAAAATTATCCAGCTCGCTCAGCGTCGTGCCGAGGCTGGCTGCCAGCGGCGCCATATCGGTGCGAACCCAGTCGGCAACCGCAGCCGCCATGGTACAGCGAAGAATGGCGGCCGGCTTCACTGCCACGTGCTGGGTCGGCGACAGGACGATGGCCTCAAGCCGCACCAGGTCCTCGCCACCGCATCCACCGGGGCCCCTGATGGGCGGAATGGTCGGCGCAATAGCGACGCTTTCGGTCAGCGCGAGACGGCACGCAGATGGCTCAGCCGGTTTGGCCTGCGCCGCCTCCGAATTTGCCGCCCCGTTTCCGGACGCCTGCTGCGCATCCCGACCGGCCTGCCCCGGCGCACCATCCACTTGCGGGGCTTCCGCCGGTCGTGGACGCGGCAATGGCACAGCAGCATTTGCCTGCATTACATAGGTAACGCAGGTGGCCAACATGAACGCCTGGACAACAGACATCTTGCCGCTGGCATGCCAGACAGAAGACCATTTGCGGCCCGCTTCGTCCGCGCTAAAGTTCATACAGGTCCCTTCGGGGAGCAACGATCACCAGACAACTACAAAAAATTTCGTTGAGGAGGAAACACCGGATGCTTGGATTGATGCAAAATTGGCCCTTGTTGTGTCATCGGATCATCGATCACGCAGCAGCGATTCACGGCAAGCAGGAAGTCGTGACGCGGTCAGTCGAAGGGCCAATTCATCGCACCAATTATTCCGAAATCCGTGCCCGCGCATTGAGGGTCGGGCAGCGGCTGGACCGCGAGGGCATCAAGCTCGGCGACCGCGTTGCGACCATTGCCTGGAATACCTGGCGCCATCTTGAAGCTTGGTACGGCATCATGGGCATCGGCGCCATCTGTCATACCGTCAACCCACGTCTGTTCCCGGATCAGATCGTCTGGATTGTCAATCATGCGCAAGACCGCATCATGATGACGGACCTGACATTTGTGCCAATGCTGGAAAAAATTGCGGACAAGATGCCGACCGTCGAGCGCTATGTCGTGCTCACCGACAAGGCGCATATGCCGCAAACCACGCTGAAAAACGCCATCGCCTATGAAGACTGGATCGCGGAAGTCGACGGCAATTTCCAGTGGAAGGAGTTCGACGAAAATACAGCCGCCGCCATGTGCTACACCTCGGGCACAACGGGCGACCCAAAAGGCGTGCTCTATTCACATCGCTCCAATGTGCTGCACGCGTTGATGGCCAACAATTCCGATGCGCTCGGCACCAGGGCCAAGGATGTCATGTTGCCGGTGGTGCCGCTGTTTCATGCCAATAGCTGGGGCATCGCGTTCTCGGCGCCGAGCATGGGTACCAAACTTGTCATGCCGGGACCGAAGCTTGACGGCGCCTCGGTGTACGAGCTCCTCTCGACCGAAAAAGTGACCTACACAGCCGGCGTGCCGACGGTTTGGCTGATGCTGTTGCAGTACATGGCCACCGAGAAGAAAGCACTGCCGGATCTCAAAGTGCTTATCTGCGGCGGCTCGGCGATGCCGCGCTCCATGATCAAGGCGTTCATCGATATGGGGGTCGAGGCGCGTCACGCATGGGGCATGACGGAAATGAGCCCCATCGGGACTGTGGGCGCTCTGAAACCACCGTTCGCAGAACTCACCGGCGATGCCGCGCTCGATATCCTCCAAACGCAGGGTTATCCGCCGTTCGGTGTTCAGATGAAAATCAACGATGATGCCGACAAGATCCTGCCGTGGGACGGCAAGACCTTCGGTCGCCTCAAGGTCAGCGGCCCCTCGGTCGCCAAAGCCTATTACCGCGTCGACGCCAATATTCTGGATGACGCCGGCTTCTTCGACACTGGTGACGTCGCCACGATCGACCAGGACGGCTATATGCGGATTACGGATCGCTCCAAGGATGTCATCAAGTCCGGCGGCGAATGGATTTCGTCGATCGACCTGGAAAATCTGGCCGTTGGTCATCCGAAGGTTCTCGAAGCCGCCGTCATCGGCGTGCACCATCCGAAATGGGACGAGCGGCCGCTGCTCATTGTGCAGTTGAAGCCGGACCAGAGCGCCACGCCGGATGAAATCCTGAAATTCATGGACGGCAAGATCGCAAAGTGGTGGATGCCGGACGACGTGCAGTTTGTGGAAGCGATTCCGCACACCGCCACCGGCAAGATCCTCAAGACGGCATTGCGGGACCAGTTCAAGAACTACGAGTTCCCGACTGCTGCGGCATAACTCCAGCGCGTGCCACTGGTCGCTTCCGAACAAATATCAGCGATGCCCGGGCCAGTCCCGGACATCGCGTCGGAACCATCAGAACGAAAGGGTGGTGGACGCAATCCTGCCGCCGCCTAAAGCTCTTCCCAATCAATTATTTTCCCGCGCGGGCTGCTTCACAGCCGCCCTGAAAATGCGTTAGGTCACCGGCGCACCCAATTCCAGCACGGTGCAAGAACGGATATTCGAGGCATGGCTCGCCGATTTTCTGCTTCCTATCAGATGGAGCCGCTTTCTGCTCTCGCTTCATGGGCCCGTCGCCTTGCGGTGTTTTCGCTGCTGGCCACCGTGGGGGCAATCGTCGTTATCCGGTTCGGATTTCTTGAACTCAGACCGGCGCTAGCAACTTTCTTCGGCGCGCTTGGCTTTGCCGGACTTTCGATCCTGGTCGGCCTCGCTGCATTCGCCGCAATTTGGCAGAACGGCTCACGCGGCATGAGCCTCATTCTGCTGGCTTTCCTGATCAACGCGGCGATCCTCGCCTATCCGGCTTATCTGGCCTATCAATACCACAAACTCCCAGCCATTCACGACATCACCACCGATCCGATCAACCCACCACGTTTCGAAACGCTGGCACCCTTGCGGGGCACTGATGGGGCGAATTCGGCCGTGTACGCTGGCCTTTACTCCGCCGAGCAGCAACGTGCGGCCTATCCGGACATCGAGCCGGTGAGCATCGATGTTCCGCCTCAGAAAGCCTACGAGATCGCTCGACGTATCGTGGAGCGGCGCAAATGGCTGGTGATCGATGAACGTCCGCCACAACCGCCGCAGCGTCCCGGCCGGATCGAAGCGGTAGCCCGCACACCCATCATGGGATTTCGCGAAGACGTTTCCATTCGCGTTCTGCCTGACGGCGACGGCTCGCGCGTCGATATCCGTTCATCTTCGCGTTATTTCGAGCACGATCTCGGCAGTAACGCCGCCCGCATCACCAAATTCACGGAAGACGTCAATACGGCTGTCGACAATGCCGCGCCGGTCAAGAAACTGATGACCCCAGCCAAGCCTCAGGCCAAGGTCCCGACCAAACGATAGGTCCCGTCGATGGTCGGATCGCCATCGGTAGCCACGACGTTGCGTGCAACCAGATCTTCGAGGTGAGCCAGCACTGAATAGCCGGCTGCTCCGACGAGCTTTGGATCAAGGCCGATATAGCTCGCACGCACGATCGTCGGGATATCCGCCTCGCCCTTGGCCAGCCGGTACAAAATCGACGCTTCGCGCGCCTTGCGATGGCGGATGAGGAATTTCACGAAACGTACCGCGTCGGGGATCTCAGGCCCATGTCCGGAGAAGTAGAGCTGCTCATCGCGATGTGTCAGCTTTTCGAGCGACGCCATGTAGTCGACCATCGAGCCGTCGGGAGGCGCCACGATCGATGTCGACCACCCCATCACGTGGTCACCAATGAACATCAGCTTGCGCTCCGGCCACGCAAAAGCGATGTGATTGGCGGTGTGGCCTGGCGTCGTGACGACTTCCAGCCGCCAGCCGTCGCCTTCGATGATCTCGCCGTCCTTCACAGTCACATCGGGGCGAAAATCCCAGTCTGCCCCGGATTCTGTCGAACGCTTCTCGCTGGCATAGGCGGGCCGCGATGCACGGTGCGGTCCTTCGGCATAGACCGTCGCGCCGGTCGCCGCCTTGAGGCGCGCGGTGCCCGGCGAATGATCCCGATGCGTGTGCGTGAGAAGAATATGCGTCACCGTCTCGCCGCGCACCGCGTCGAGCACAGCCTGCGCATGGGCTTCATCGACAGGACCGGGATCGATGATCGCAACGTTGCCGCGACCGACGATGTAGGTCACCGAGCCGGTAAACGTGAACGGGCTTGGATTGTTGCACAGCACCCGGCGTACGCCGGGAACCACCTCGTCCACCACCCCGGGCGCGAGCGGAAAATCCCGGTTGAACGGAATATCGTCGTTATCGCTCATGCGCTTGTGTCCGTATTTGATATGGCCTCAACCGCGAAGACGGAGATGGCCGGGACAAGCCCGGCCATAACACATCGATCTAGTGAGATTAACTACGTCTCATGCTCAGGAAAACGCCTGAATGCCGGTGATGGCGCGGCCGAGGATGAGCGCGTGCACGTCGTGCGTGCCCTCGTAAGTGTTCACAGTCTCGAGATTCTGCGCATGACGCATCACATGGAATTCGCTCGAAATCCCGTTGCCGCCGTGCATGTCGCGAGCGACACGCGCAATGTCCAGCGCCTTGCCGCAATTGTTGCGCTTCATGATCGAGATCATCTCAGGCGCCATGTTGCCTTCGTCCATCAAGCGGCCCAGCCGGAGCGAGCCCTGCAGACCGAGTGCGATCTCGGTTTCCATGTCAGCGAGTTTCTTCTGAACCAGCTGGGTCGCGGCGAGCGGGCGGCCGAACTGCTTGCGATCGAGCACGTATTGCCGGGCACGCGCGAAGCAATCTTCCGCCGCTCCCATCGCGCCCCACGAAATGCCGTAGCGCGCGCGGTTGAGGCAGCCGAACGGCCCCTTCAGGCCTGACACGTTCGGCAGCAACGCGCTTTCCGGCACAACAACGCCATCCATCACGATTTCGCCGGTGATTGACGCTCGCAATGACAGCTTGCCGCCAATCTTCGGTGCCGACAGACCTTTCATCCCCTTCTCAAGGATGAAGCCACGGACCTGGTTGTCATGGGCGGCAGATTTCGCCCACACCACGAACACGTCAGCGATCGGCGCATTCGAAATCCACATCTTGCTGCCGGTCAGCCGATAGCCGTCCGACACCTTCTCAGCACGGGTCTTCATGCCATCCGGATCGGAGCCGGCATCCGGCTCTGTCAGGCCGAAGCAGCCGACCCATTCGCCGGAGGCAAGCTTTGGCAGGTACTTCTTGCGCTGCGTCTCGTCGCCATAGGCGTAGATCGGATACATGACCAATGACGACTGCACGCTGTTCATTGAACGATAGCCGGAATCGACACGCTCAATCTCACGCGCGATCAGGCCGTAAGCGACGTAGCTCGCATTGGCGCAGCCGTATTCTTCCGGCAGCGTAACGCCAATCAGACCCAACTCACCCATCTCGCTGAAGATGGCGCGATCGGTCTTCTCTTCGAGATAAGCCTGCGAGACGCGCGGCAGCAACTTGTCCTGAGCATAGGCCCGCGCAGTGTCACGGATCATGCGTTCATCTTCGGTCAACTGATCGTCGAGGAAGAACGGATCGTCCCACTGGAACGTAACCTTCGCGGGCTTGTCCTTGGTTTGCGGGCGCGCGCTCATGGAATAGTCCTTTCAGCTTAATGTCTGCTGGTGTTGAATTACGATAAATCGTCAGCGTCAGGTTGCAAGCTTTAAACCAGTTCCCTTTTCCCTGAACCGATACGAGCACTTATCCTTCAAAAGGCTCATTCGCGACGATTTCAATGCCAAATCCAGAGAGACCTTTGTAATCGTGGGCCGACGACGTCAGATGGCGGATAGAAGTCACGCCAAGATCACGCAGGATTTGCGCACCCACGCCAACTTCGCGCCACTGGCGATTACGATCCGCCTCTGCCGAATGGTCATCATCAAGTGGCGCGACCGGAACGCCCGCGGCACCATCACGCAGATAGACAAGAACGCCGCTGCCATTCTTTTTGAAATGTTCCAACGCGGCATGTACGCGGCCCGAACCGAAGAAGATGTCCTTCACGATATTGGGCTTATGAAATCGCGTCAGCACGTTCTGACCGTTACCGACACCCTTGTAGACAAAGGCAACGTGGTAGACAGGGTCGAATGGCGAGCGATAGGCGTAGCCGTCCAGCGTGCCGATCGGGGTGTCGACGGTGAACGTCGATACCCGCTCAATCAGCTTTTCCCGCGCCTGGCGGTACGCGATCATGTCAGCGATGGTGACATGCTTCAGATTGTGAGCGGCGGCGAATTTGACGACCTGTTCGCCCTTCATCACCGTGCCGTCGTCGTTCATCAGTTCACTGATGACACCGACGGGCGGCAGATCGCACAACTTGCACAGATCAACCGCAGCTTCGGTATGCCCGGAACGCAACAGCACCCCGCCGTCACGAGCGATCAACGGGAAGATATGTCCCGGACGGGCAAAATCGCTGGGCCCGGCGTTGGGGTTGGCCAAAGCACGGCAGCACCCCGTGCGTTCTTCAGCCGAAATGCCGGTGGTCATGCCGGGCTTGTAGTCGATCGACACCGTAAAAGCGGTGGTGTGGTTGGAATCGTTCTGGGCCACCATCGGGTCAAGCCGCAGCCGCCGTGCGTTGTCCGAGGTGATCGGTGCGCAGACGATGCCGGAGGTATGGCGAATGATGAACGCCATCTTCTCCGCGGTACAAAGCGTCGCGGCAACGATCAGATCGCCCTCGCCTTCACGATCATCATCGTCGGTGACCACGACGATCTCGCCGGCGGCGAAAGCTTTCAGGACTTCAGGAATGGAATGGGCCATAAACGCGCTCGTGCCTTCAATGAGGTGCAAATCGTATGGCGCAGGGCGCGGACGCGCGCAACTGCGACGTTAACATGGCGGTCATCTGCCGGACTTTGTTTACCCAAAATGGAAGATATGGGCGGGCAAAACCAGAGCAAGGTCCGTATTTGTTCGCGGAAGCGGATTTTCAACGACCGCGACTTCCGCATGGCGAAACGGCCGATCAGGCGGCCGGTGCCCCCGAAGCACCCTGGAGACTGAAATCATAGCGCAGATAGCGGTGAGGACGATCGATTTGCGTGCCGCTCAGAGCCGAAGTCTTGGCTCGGGTTTCGAAGTCCGCAATGAGTGAGTCCTTGACGCCGAACACCACGTCGGAATCGAGATAATCGTCACCTTTTACGAAAATATGGGTGATGAGCTTGTCATGATCTGGCGCAGCAATCATGAAATGAAGATGCGCCGGACGGAACGGATGACGCCCCGCAGCCGCCAACAACGCACCCACGGGACCATCGGTTGGGATGGGATAGCTGCGCGGCATGATCGACCAGAACCAGAAGCGCCCCTCACTGTCAGTTCGCAACCGCCCGCGCAAGAAGAACAGGTTCGGATCATTAAACTGTAAATCGTAGTGCCCTTCGTCGTCGGATTGCCAGACGTCGACGATGGCGTTGGGCAAAACCGCGCCGGTTTCCGAACGGACGATCCCTTCGACAAAGAGAGATTTGCCGTTGAGGCCGCCGGAAATATCCGCGCCGAGCTCAGCTGCCGGCGCGTTATCAACATAGAAGGGCCCAAGTACTGTCGTCTCGGTCGTGGCGCCGCCCCGCGCATGATTGATCGTATCGACCAGCATCGATACGCCGAGCGTATCGGAAAGCAGGATGAATTCCTGCCGTCTGTCATCGCACATCTGGCCGGTGCGGGTGAGGAAATCGATCGCGATCTTCCACTCTGCCTCAGTCGGCCGCACTTCGCGAACGAATGCGTGTAAATGGCGTACGAGTGCCTGCAACGTTTCCCGCGTGCGCGGATCGGACGCGTGTTGCACACGATCGAGAACGGCCTGTGTGAGTGTTTCCTCGCTGTGGTCGCGCATTTAAGTCTCCGGATTGATCGAATTTCCGCTCCATGCGATTTCAGGGATATCAATCCGACTGAAAATCACCGATTTTGCCGCGATATCACGTCTGAGATTGGGGAGCGATCAAACTGCCGTCAACTCAGGGCAGGACTTCCCTGCGTTCGCGCAACAACGCATCCAGTTCTGCGCGCTTGTCCTCGATCAATCCCTGATCGGCAGCGTCGATGACTTTGTAGAGCTCCTGTGCATCGGTGATGCGGGTTACCGTCACATAGTTGGCGCCCGCGGCGTAGAGATCAGGAACGTCCGCCAGCAGGTCCGCCGTCGAAATGATTTTCGCGTGCGGATTCAGCGACCGCACATGGCGAACCAGCTTCTCGTTGTTGGCGCCCTTGAGAAGGGAATCCGGCACGCTCAGAATAATGATTTCGGCGTTGCCGACGCCGGCGTGCATCAGCGTATCGATGTTGCTGATATCGCCATAGATCACGTGAATGCCACGCGCCGTCAGGATGCGGAAAACATTCGGATTGAAGTCGACGACACTGATCTGGTCCAGCAGGGATTTATTTTGCCGCTCAATCTCGCTGACCAAAGCGCTTGCCGCACGGAAAAACCCGAGAATGACGACACGCCTTGCCTCGCCATGGCCGCCTTCGTGATTGGCGCCGTCAGCACTGTGGGCATGATCAAGATCGCGGATTCCGAGTCTCTTTAACAGGATGATCGCCCGTCGCGTAATTTGATCGCTGCGTGTCATGACAAAAGTGCTGATCACGGCGAGGATTGCAAAGGCAAAGGATGCCGCGCTGGACGTCTCAGCCCCGATATGACCCGCGCTGAGGCCGACCTGGATCACAACCAGCGAGAATTCGCTGATCTGCGAAAGATTGATCGCAGGCAGCAGGCTGGCCCGCAGGCCCTGCTTCATGAGATACAGCGGCAAAAATGTCGTGACCAACCGGCTCACCACCGTGAACACGGCGATAACCAGCGCAAGGCCGATGGTCGCCCCATTGGGAACCGGTATGGTCATGCCAAGGGCGACAAAAAATAGCGTGATGAAAAAATCCCGCAGCGTTGTGATTTTAGCGGTCACATCAAGCGCATAAGGGAATGTCGAGAGCGACACACCCGCGACGAGCGATCCCATCTCGCGGGACAAATGCAAGCGCTCTGCGATCTCGCCGATCAGGAAACACCATGCCAGCGCCCCCAGCATGACAAGTTCCGGCCGGCGTGCCACCTGATGAAACAACTTCGGCAGGACGAAGCGACTGAGGGCCATCGCACTCGCGACCAGAAGGCAGACACGGCCAATCGACATCAGAATGATGCTGACCTGCAGGTCTGCGAGGCTTGGCTGAACAGCAAGAAACAGGATTGCGAAAATATCCTGCAACACGAGCACGCCGAGGGTGATGCGCCCCGGAAGCGTGTCGAGTTCGCGCTTTTCATACAGCACCTTGACGATGATCACCGTACTTGACAGGGCACAGGCCACCGTCAGGTAGACCGCATCGAACCTGCCTCCGCCAATCGACAGACCGATGGCGACAAAGAAGACAATGCCGATAACACAGGCACCGATCAGCTGGCCGCCGGCGGCAAATAAAATCACGCGGCCGGCACGAACGATCTTCTTCAGATCGATTTCGAGCCCGATCATGAACAGCATGAAAATCAGGCCTAGTTCGGAGATAATGCTGATCGAATCCTGCGATTTGACCCATTGCATTCCGAACGGTCCGATGGAGAACCCGGCTACGAGATAGGCAAGGATGAGCGGTTGCTGAAAGAATTGAGCCGCAAGACCAAGCACCCAAGCAAATAAAATGCAGAAAGTGATGTCGTGAATAAGTTCGTGCATGCACTCAGCCTTGTCGGCAGCATCCAATCATGTTGGTCGACCTTCCCGTATAAAAGGGATAAAAGCAGCACAAAAGCAATAACTTCGAGGGCATTCCGGCATTTTCTTCGTGCCCGTCGGAGTTGCCGCTTGCGACCAGCATGAAAGCCATTGGCAACCACCACCGGGCAGCGGCGCAGGGGTGACACCGGTGATCAGTGTGTGCGGCAGGCGCCATGACATGAGGCGCAGGCTGCATATCCTACGGATGATGGTACCTTTCACCCCGTTTGGCTGTGATTGGAGGCTCGATGTTATCCAGTTCAGAGATGCTGCTCCGGCTGCTGGCCGCCGCCACGCTCGGAAGTCTCGTAGGGTTCGAGCGCGAACGCCTGTTATGGGCGGCTGGCGTCCGTACTCACATGTTGGTCTGTGTCAGCTCAAGATCGACGTTGACCACGGCGGTCTCACGCCTGACGCCCTAAGAGAGGCTCTCGGGCTCAGGGGCAGTCAGATCAAACGCTTTCTCGTCGAAAACCGTAACGCCGAAGGGGGTGACGAACTAATCGTTCTTTTGGGCAAGGTCTCGTCACATGATATTGCGTCCTTCCCGGAAAAACTGAAGGAATTGGACGGTGTCCGCGACGTGACAATCATCAAAAAACGCAGGGATCAAAACGGCCGCGCTGTTTGAATCGTGCGCCGAGCCGTGTAGGTTCTGCGCAAACTCGAATTCGGGAATAACAAAGGCTGATCATGACGTCGAAATTGAATCTTATTTTAGCGCTCGTGTTTTTTATGTGCGCATTTTCCACCGTGAAAGCCGAGGAGGAAGCTCCGACCGGGGTGTGGCTGACCGAAAAAGGCGACGCCCGAATTCAAGTCACCCAATGTGGCAGCACGCTGTGCGGCAAAGTTGTCTGGCTGAAACAGCCAATCGATCCTGCCACCGGCAAGGTCCAGACTGATTCGAAAAATCCCAACACTTCTCTCGCCTCTCGTCCCATGATCGGGGTGCAACTCTTCATCGGGATGCGTCCGAGCGGACCAGGCACTTGGGCGGGTCGCATCTACAATGCGGACGACGGCGGCGTGTATGAGAGCAAGATCTCGTGGACGGGGCCAAACTCGCTTCGTGTTGAAGGATGTGTCGGCGCGATTTGTGGCGGTGAAAACTGGACCAAGGTCGGTGGCCGCTGACGTGACCAGAGATTAGCTGATCGGATCCGAGGCAGCGCCAGCCACACAATCGAGTTGGAAAACTACAAGATCACCTCATGACCGCAAAGCTTGCCATGATAATAGCCAGCCACTCCGTCGTGGGGATACTTGTTCAGGAACAATGTGAGCGCGTCTTTCGCCCTGGCTGACTGCCCGCTTCTAAGGGCAGCATAGATGATTTCCCAGTCCCGGCAGAATTCCTCTTCCTCGTCGTTATCGCGTTCGCATCTCAATTCAAAGATGTCGAATGCTTCGGCAAAGCCTTTGGGGCTTATCTGGTCGACGCTTCTGAAGAAAAATTTTGAAGACGCATGCTGCTGGACGGCAGAACTCACGAGAATCGACGTTCCGTAATTCTTATTGAGACCCTCAAGGCGAGCCGCGAGATTAACGGTTGCTCCGAGCGCGGTGTAGTTCATGCGATCTGCGGAGCCGATATTGCCGACGACCGCATCTCCATTGTGAATGCCAAATCGGGTTTTATAGGCTGGCCACCCCTCACGCTCGAACTCCACGTTCAAAAGACGATTGGCTCTGAAGACAGCAAGCGCAGCCGCGCAGGCATTCTTGACATGATCCGGATCGTCGGCCGGTGCGTTCCAGAACGCCATGATCGCGTCGCCAATATATTTATCGACTGTCCCGGAATGTTTCATGATTTCATCAGAGACGGCAGCAAAGTAACGCGATGTATATTGCATCACCCGCGTTGGGTCCGCCTTCTCCGTGAGCTCCGTAAAATTCTCGATATCCGTGAACAGCAATGTGATCTCCCTTCGCACTCCGCCGAGTTGAAGCGGGGTGCCGGTCTCGATCAATTGTTCAACCAGACGCTTCGGCACGAACTGGGAGAACGTCTGCGTCACGGTGCGCATTGTCGAAACCGACCGGCCAAGATCATCGATCTCGCGAATCAATGAATGCACCGGAGACGCGGTCCCAAGCTCGAACCTTTGGATTTTATCCGTTTCATTTGCCAGCGCACGAAGGGATCTCGACAAGAACGAGCCGATCAAAAACACCAGAGGGAGCATAAGGAAGACAAACCCAAGCGCGATTGCAAAAAGCCGATTCCGCTCCGAGAGAATAGTCGCGAAGAACTCATCGACCGGTGCAACAACGGCGAGTTGCAGGTTCGCGCTGCCCGCGATCGGTATCTCCCGAAAAGCGGCCGCATACAGTCGCCCGCCCGGATCGTGGAAAAATTGTTCCGCGACTCCGCTGGCCCGCCAAGCGCGGATCGCTCCGATCACTCCGCTCATATCATCCGCGCGAAGTCGAGGAATGGTGCCTTCACCATGTTCCGCGGCTTCGCGCTTCAGTAATTCCGACATTTGTGGATGAGCGAGAATCCGGTCCTCACCATCGAACAAAAATGCGACCCCCGAAACGGTCAATTTCTCCCTGTTCAAAAGGTCTTCGGTGGCATCCAGCAAAAGATCGCCCGCGACGACACCGCGCGATCCTTCTTTCAGCGGCAATCGCACCGTATAGCCATGCTTTCCGGTCGCGAAGAAGACATATGGGCCAGTCAGGAGACTGCCGTCACGCCGGTTTGCGTCCTGATACCATGGCCGCTCACGAGGGTCGTAGTCGCGCGGTCCTGGCGCCTCCGCAACTGCCTCAAGCTTTTTGGACAGGAAAATTCGTCTCGATCTTGTCTGCCTACCGTCAGCTTTCTTTGTAATGACGACCAGTCGAAACACTGCCTGTTCTGGAACACCCAATTTTACGCGCGCAGTTGCTCCAGCCCGATCGACGGCATCCATCTCGATGAATGATCCATCGTCGTATCCGACATACAGGTTGAACAGCTGCTGGTTGTTTTCCAGCATAGCTGCAAACAGCGGACTCAATTGTCGGCTGTCGTCGATCGTCGCAGTTTGAATTGAGGGCAAGTCCCTCAGAATTTCGAGATTGTCCTTGATCAGTTTCAGCTGGGAGCCGATTCGATCCGCAGACAGTTCAGCCACTTTGTCGATGAACTTGCTGGCCGCGGATTCTGTTATCGCCGATATCCGCGCAAAGCTCAGGTAGACAAGTGTTAAGCCAATGACGAGAACAATAGCGACAAACAGCGTGATGATCGACGTCTTGAACCCGAGCCGGATGGGCCGCCTATTCCCGGACTTCGATGAATTGGCGGGCGCCGCCATTTGCTCATTCCGATCTTCTGGATCGCACGATGCTGATTCAAGAACTTGACGTTACTTACCCCCAACTTTCAGGTATTGTCAGAACGGATTGACGTAATTCAGAATCGCGATTTGTCGCAGCAGGACCTTGCGAATAACGTGAGCGACTTTCACGCGATCCGTAAAGATCGCTGCAGCGCCTGTGCTACCCGCAGGCAACGACTTGGCGAAATCGCTATTATCGAGCCTGACACGTACGATGAACGGGGCGGATTGAACCTCTCTTGGCGTGACAGCCAGGCCTGACGTCTGAACCTGTCCTGGGGCGATGGCCTGCAGAATGCTTTCCACCTTTCCGCTATAGATTTTGCCGGGCATGAATTTGAAGGTGACCTCCACCGGCTGATCCGGCCTTAGATATCGTGCGTCGATCTGAGCGATCTGAACGCCTACAATAGTGTCGGACGTATCGATAAATGCCATGACCGGCGCGAGCGGAAGACTGGCGACGCGAGCCCCCTTGCGCAACGCCACGTTCGTCACATAGCCATCGGCCGGCGATCTGACGATCGTTTTATCGAGATTCCATCTGGCGCCTTCCAGCTGCGCCTTGAGCTGATCCGTCTCCGATTGCCGTTGCTGAACGTCGAAGGCACGACCTGAATCACGTTCGAGCAACTGCGTCATTTGTGCCAGACGCAAATCAGAGAGCTTCAACTGCGCCTCGATCGCCTTGACTTGCGCCTCATACGGCACGGGATCAATTCTAAACAGCACGTCTCCGGCCCTGAGCGGCGCGTTGGGTTTCACTGGGACGTCGATCACTTCTCCCGCGACATCCGGCACGATCGCCACCGAATTCCGCACCACCAGCGCTGGCCCCTGTGGCGCGCCCCAGTTCATCGGAATGAACAGACCGATCAACAGTAGCAGCAATACGATCAGCGGCGAGATTTTCCAGAACAGATTGAATGGAACGATCTTAAACCTTACCAGCACGAAGAGGAGCACAAGATAGACGTTGAGAATCGCGACGATCATCGTGATTGCTCCACCTTGCGCGACGCCGGCACATCGACGTAGGCCCAGATCAGCGCCACGGGCCACAGCGCAAAACCGCAAATCAGCGTGACCCAACCCGCGACAGTGACCGCTTGCGCATAAGGATGCCCCCGTGTTTTTGCGATATGCCCGGGGAGCCAGCCGGCGATGAAAAAAATCGCGACGGCACTGGAGACAAGGATGACAAGAACGATCCACGCAAAGATGTCGAGCGTCGCCATGGTCTGCTCCCGCTTCGATTTTCCATTAGCCTATGGTCTGGCCACTTCGCTTTGTCGGTCGCGAATATCTTCGAGATCACGCTCCAGGAAATAGTTCAGCAACGTCCGGATCACTGCGATGACGGCAAGACGCCCAACGTCGTCCCAGGTTGGCGCAATCGATGTTTCGATAATGTCTGCGGCCAATTGAAATGTCAGCGCGGCGACAAGCCACCGCGCATAGCGCAACCAGACGGCACGTTTTTCATGACCTGTCGGTGAGGAAAACATGAGCCGAAATCCGCCGATGGTCGTCTCGATGGTCCCAACGACAACCATCAGGAGTGCGATAGCATCTATGATCGTGGCCGACACCTCCGGTCGCGAAGTCGAGCCATTCCTTCATCAGGTTAAGCGTCTCCAAAGACGGCCCTCCAGTCGTTCTTCATACTGACAACCGTGATGCCATACTCGGCAGCGCGATCGAGCGCTTCCATCAGAGGACTGAGCTTGAATTCGGGTCCGTAAGCGATTTCGCGAACGGGATCGTCGTGGTGCAGGAGCAGCGACAATCGTGGTCCGGCACCGGTGCGCACGTATCGCAACATGGCAAGATCACCATCAGAATTGCCAAATGCCATGATCGGACGGCGGCCGATGTGAAGTCCTATATTCTGCGGCTTCACGTCGCGATCGTCGAAGCTGTTAAGCTCCGCCACCTTCATCAGAACGGCGTGGCCGCCCTGCATCTCAAAATGCAGCTTCGCGCTGGAGCCGACCACGCATTCGCGGGGAATTCCGTAGGTCTCCTCAGCGAACGCGCGAATAAAATCGATGCCTCCGCCGGAGACGATGAATATTTTGAAGTCATGCTCGCGTAGATAGTCGAGCAACTCGATCTGCGGCTGATAAACGCAATGCTTGAACAGCCGTCGAAACTTGGGGTGCATCGCCGTTTCAAGCCATGCGCGGGAGATTTTTTCGAACTCATCTTCCGTCATTCCTGCATGGGAGGCGAATGCCAGCTCCATCAATGCTCGTTTGCCAAGCGAATGGAGTGTCGTTATATCCTGTGCCAGGAATGCTTTATATGGCTGACGCTCCTTGATGTCGGGGTACTTCTCCGCAAGATGCTTGACCCGATCCATCAGGAAAAATAACTGCACCTGCATCGGCTGCTCGCACCATAGCGTGCCGTCGTTGTCGAAAGTCGCGATGCGATCCGCCGGCCGCACGTAGTCTTGCCCCCCCTCTGCAGTCACGCGCGCAACGAAATCAAGGATCGCGGTTCGTGCCGGACAATCACTCCAGGAAGGAAGCGCATGAGCAACCATGAGTGCCTCCTCATATGCTCAGGAAAATATGCCAAGGATAATATGCCAAAAGAAAAATGGACGGCGAGTGTCCCCGCCGCCCATTCCTGCTGTCAGTGCGCTGCACCGCCCAAGGTGCCTTCCATCATATTGATCGCATCATCGATGGTAAACGTGTTCGGCTTCTGAATGATCGGGAAGTCCTTGAAGGTTTCCGCAAATTTCTGGGCAATCGTCATCGCGCCATAGAGGATGTAGGCGTGATAGAGGAACCACTCGTAGTAAGAGTTCGACGTGATATCCGCGAACTCATAGGGGTCGGTGCGCAGGTTAAAGAATTTGGCCAGTCGCAGCCGAACGAAAGGTTCAGCCCAGACACCCAATGTGCCGGGGAGACGCTGTTCCATGAAGACAACTTTCCAGTTGTCATAGCGCACGGCGAGAATATCCCCGTCGTCGCTGATGTACATGAACAGCTTTCTTGGGCTCTTATCCTCCTTGCCCGTCAGATAGGGCAGCAGATTAAAACCATCGATGTGATTCTTGTAGGTGCGACCGCACGCCTGGTAACCGCCCTTCTTCAATTTCTCCATCACATCCGGATCACCTGCCATCGCAAGGAAGGTGGGGAACCAGTCATGATGCTGGACGATTTCCGTTGATACGCTTCCGGGTTTGATCCTGCCGGGCCACCTCACCAGCATCGGAATGCGGAATGCGCCTTCCCAATTGGTATTTTTTTCACTGCGGAATGGCGTCATGCCTCCATCGGGCCAGGAATTCCGGTGCGGACCGTTATCGGTCGAGTACATCACGAAGGTGTTGTCGGTCAGTCCGAGTTCGTCGAGATAATCGAGCAATTGGCCGACGTTTTTATCGTGATCAATCATCGTGTCGTGATAGGGGGACTGCCAGCGTCCTGCCTGGCCAAGGCTTTCTTTCTTCGTATGCGTAAACATATGCATGTGCGTCGTGTTGACCCACACAAAGAACGGCTTTCCCGCATCGTTTTGGGTTTTGATGAACGTCTTGGCCGCATCGACAAATTCATCATCGCAGGTTTCCATCCGCTTCTTGTTGAGCGGACCGGTGTCTTCGATCTTCTGCTTGCCGACCTTGCCCCAGCGCGGCATCACAGTCGGGTCATCCTTGTCAGTTGCCCAGGAATGGATGACCCCGCGAGGCATCACGCTTTTTCGCAGCTCGGGGAAGTCCTTCTCCGGATAGTAATCATACATCTCCGGCTCCTCCTCAGCATTCAGGTGATAGAGGTTTCCAAAGAATTCATCGAAGCCGTGATTGGTCGGCAGCATACTGTTGAGATCGCCAAGGTGGTTCTTGCCGAACTGGCCGGTGGCATAGCCCTGGTTCTTGAGCGCGCCGGCAATCGTGATGATCTTCTCGTTCATCCCGATCGGTGCCGCCGGAATCCCAACCTTGGAGAGACCCGTGCGAAGCACGCTCTGTCCGGTGATGAACGACGAACGGCCCGCCGTGCAGGATTGCTCACCGTAGGAATCGATAAACATCATACCTTCCTTGGCGATGCGATCGATATTGGGCGTTTTGTAGCCCATCAGCCCGTGCGAGTAACAACTCAGATTTGAGATGCCGATATCGTCGCCCCAGATGACCAGAATGTTTGGCTTGTCTGACTTCGCCATACGCTGACTCCCTTTTTTCAATGCTTGATCCGCTTCTGCCCTTTTCGCTGCCTTTCGCTTGCTGGCTGCGGCCTTTTTCACCGCAGCTTTCTTGACCGAGCTCTTGCTTGCGGCTTTCTTTGCCGTCTTCTTTTGCGTCTTCTTCGTCGAACGCTTCACCATGCAACCTCCTCAGCCGAACGGCCCGACCTGAAAGACCATGCTCACGATGGCCGCAATGCCAACGAACAGCAGAATGAAGGCGGTAATCATTGTGAGCGATACTGGGAAGCTGCTCTCGCCGTGAATGAGCCCAGCCGCCTTCATCGCCTTCCGCTCTTCGCGCAGATGAACCATGAACTGAAGATGATAGATGATGCCGCCTACCAGCATCAGGATGCCAAGCGCGACCAGCGCGACACCGAAGTTGCGTGCAGGAGACGCATGAGTGACAACATTCTGGTCCCGGAGCTTCTGAAACACCTGGAAGATCGTAAAGCCGAACGAGATCAGCGATAGTGACGTGCGGATAACCGACATCAGCGTGCGATCAGCACTCATCCGCGTACGCTGGAACGACATTCCCGTCCGGCGCGACGACAATTCGACGGAGATCTGATCAGGGGTCATCTGTCGGGCGATATGCTGATCGGTCATTGCGCAGCCCTTCCCTGACGCGCGATCCACCAGCGCGCGATGTATTCAACGATCCACCGGAAGACGAAATACGGAACGACAGCGAGCAGGATCGCAATCATCGCGGCCTCGGCCGGATAGAACGTCTCTAGCTCCTTGAACTGGTAGATCACATCCATGCTGATACCGAGCAGCATGATACGCGCGATCGACAGCAAGCCTTCACGCAGGCGGCCCGTGTGCTGCGTGGAATCCCGCCACGCGGTCCAGAAGAAAGACTTATGCCCCTCGCGTGCATCCTTGATGCCATCATGCAGAGCTGCGATCGCGGCCATGGTCGGCTGCAGAAAAAACCGGAAGGTCATCGGCCCACCGAAGCGAGCAAAGATATCGCTCCAGAAACGCTGATGAACATCGAATGAGAAGCCATACCTGATCGCGCCCCATGCAAGCAGCATGACTGTGAGCGCCAGCACGAGCCAAGTAAAAGTAACAGCGCCATGTGAAGGAGTGTCGGATGTCACGTCGCCCGCTCCTTCCTGCTTCCTATTCGGGGGGCCGTTCTCTGACGACACAGCGAAATCCGACATGGCTCGTCGACGTGTCGATGGGCTCGGGATGCCGCGCAGCGGGCCGGTAACGGCGGCAGTAATTCGGCGCACACAGATGCGAGCCGCCTTTCAGCACCTTGCGTGGAATTTTGACATTGGACTGACAGGGATCGTAGCTCGCGGCTTCATCTGCTCCGCGCGGATTTTGCGGAATACAGCAAGCTTTCGGCGCGTCAGCCTCGTGGCGAGGCACATACCAGTCACTGGTCCACTCCCAGACATTACCGATCATGTCGTGGAGGCCGTAGCCGTTCGGCGGAAACGCCGTTACCGGCGACGTGCGCTCGAAGCCATCCTGGCTCAGATTTTGCCGGGGGAACTCGCCCTGCCAGGTGTTGGCCAGATGCACGCCGGCAGGCGTAAATTCTTCACCCCATGCAAACTCAGCGCCGTCCAAACCGCCGCGCGCAGCGAATTCCCATTCGGCCTCCGTCGGCAGATCCTTGCCCGCCCATTTCGCATAAGCCAGCGCGTCGGAAAACGAGATATGCACAACGGGATGATTATCCTGAACGTTGATATTGCTCTTCGGGCCATATGGATGGCGCCAGTCAGCCCCTTTCATAAAGGACCACCACTGGCTCCAGTCACGCAGATTGACGGCGTGTCGCGGCGGAGTGAACACGAGCGAGCCCGCGTAGAGCATGTGCGGCAAAGCACCGGGATAGTCCTTTGGGTCGGGCGCGATTTCCGCAAAGGTGACGTGCCCGGTGGCTTTGACGAATTGTTTGAACTGCCGGTTGGTTACCGGCGTGCGATCCATCCAGAAGCCATCGACCGACACCCGATGAACCGGCAATTCTTCTGGGTAGTGATCGTTCGATCCCATGTGGAATGTGCCACCGGGAATCCAGACCATGTCACTGGTTTGGGGACCCTCCAGTCGCTGATCGCTTGACGCAATCTCCGGCCGCAGCATTGTCATGGCATTCCACCGCTAAGTTATTCCTACGGACAGGCGTCCCAGAAACCTTGCTGACGGGACTGATCGGTGTAGTACCAGCAGTAACCTGGAGCGGGTGGCGAACCTGCCCATGTGGCTGCGGTGGCGGCAGTTACGAACCCGACCGCAGCACCCGCAGCAATGGCCCCACCCGGGCGCCACCAATAGCGTGCGGGACGCGCCCAACGAACACCGCCACCGCGATATCCAGGCCGAACGACCGCACCGCGACGGACTACCGTTCTGCTTCGATAGGCTACACCGCCTCGCGGGCCGGCAACCGCGCCACCCCTGCGAACCACAGCGCGAACGGTGATAATGGGAGAGTCTTCTCTGGCTTGATCACGCAATTCCTTTGCAGGACTAAACGGAGCAGCCTGCGTCGGCCCGGTTGAAACACCAAGCGCCAGTCCTGTACCCACGACGGTGCCGACGAGCGCAATCACAAATCTCGACGATCTCCAACAAAACTGTTTCGCAATTTTGGACTTCGTCATGAGGACTTTCCCTTACTTACCACCCCACGATTTGGCCTGACGCGAACGATACCCGTTGCCTTTCGCGCGATTTTTTCCAGTGGTAACCAATTTTTCGCATGTCGAATCAGATCGAGCATTCAATTCGTGCCGACGCAGAATTGCCTCGCGACACAACGTCACGCGAAGCTGATGTCTTCAGACAACCTGATCTACAAAGTGCTGTTCTTGCCGATCAGCCGCATCAGCTCGATCGAGTCATTTAGCTCCGCTCAAATCGCGGAGAAGAAACCAAATTGCTTTTGAAATAATCGCCGCATTGCCACCTTCTTTCTGCGGAAACCGCATGACACGAAGGACATTCAAAAATGCAGAGCAGCCCAACTGATAGGCTAGATTAAATTGAAATGCGTGGCAAGAACTCGTGAATAAGCGCGCAGCGCATCAAGTTGCGCTACAATATTTGTGAGTAAAGGAAGCCTATATATCTGACCAACAATTTACAAAATTGCTGCACCTGCGCGATTGCAATGACGCGAACGACTAGCGGCATCGCATCTCAAACAAGCCAACCGTAAATCAATATTTTGTTACGATCAGTTTTGACAACCACGACGACCTCACTACGCCGAACAAAAGCGGCACAGAGAGAAACAGCCTGTTCTTTCC
Organism: uncultured Alphaproteobacteria bacterium; assembly: GCA_963751855.1. Lineage (GTDB taxonomy): Bacteria > Pseudomonadota > Alphaproteobacteria > Rhizobiales > Xanthobacteraceae > Afipia. Next base: position 95,877 of record CAVVWF010000004.1, read on the forward strand.
ATGCGTTTTCGACAGCGAGTTCGAGATGGATCTTGAAATGTGCTGGAATTGGCATCTCGCCGACTTCGAACGAAAGCCGGCAGAAGCTTCAATGCGACAACCCGTCCCTTTGAAGGGAACCCTGCCAGATAGTCTAACCAGATCGCTTACAGCCATTTATTCGGAGACGTCGACTTTACCCTTCATGTTTGGGTGAAAGCGACAGTAATACTCAACAGTGCCGATTGTCTGAATCTTCAGCGTCGCCGACTTCTTCGCCGGGATCAGGACGTCCCAGCTTCCCTTTACTGTCGCCGTGTGTGCAAGAATATCTTTATTCACCCACTCAACAATATCTCCCACCTTCGCATTAATGCTGACAGGGGTGAATTCAAGATTGTCGACCACAACACGGATCGTTTCAGCGTGGGCCGGAACGAGCTCCGCTGAGAGTGCGACAGCCGCTACCGCAAACAGCTTCCGTTCCGGCCACATGCTCATCCCTATTTCAGCGCCGCGGCAATATGTTCGGCGTGCTGCAAATGACCCTGAAATATCTTGAGGCCCGTTTGCAGCAGGCTTTTCAGTTCAGCATTCGTGGCTGACGGGATCAAAAGAGTTTCAAGAGCGCCGTTGACCGCCTTGTGATAAGCAATCTCGTTTTCGGCATAAGCCTTGTCGTAGGCACTCCCGCTCAACTTTGCCAGTTCCGTCTGCTTTTCGGCGGCTTGCTTGGACAAGCTGCGGCTGGTGTCGTTGTCTTCCGGGGTCACCTTCAATTTTCCGACGAGTTCCAGCGCCTGTTTGTTGACCGCTTCATGATCCCGCACCATGTCATGCGCGAACGCCTGTACCGCCTTGTTGGTGGATTTAGAGATTGCTTGTTTCGCAGCAGTGATATCGATGAGGTCCGCTGTATATGCGATGTGCGCAATTTGGGCATCTGTTGGCTTTGCACTTCCCTGCGCGTCCGCTGCTCCGCTCAGCAGGCAAACCGCGGCGAAAGCCGCGCTTAATCTTGAAAACATGTCGTGTCTCCTGAATCCGGCGTGACGTGAACGCCTGGCTTTGTTCGCTGTAACAAATGTTGGATGCAGCCTGGCCAGAAAGGTTTCAGGATATTTTGTGAATCGGCTGGTTATCGAACACGTCCGGTTCTATTCAGCGATGCCGAGTCGCTCCATAACCTTCCGGATCATTCGATCGCAACGCTTCCCGGCAAATGGGAAGGCGTCGAGCATCACAGGACCGATCTGCTTGTCGAGATGCTCCCGCACCAGAATGCGCGCGCGGTGCAGCCGGGTCTTGACCGTCTCCGGCCGGATTCCGAGAATCTCTGCCGTTTCTTCGATACCCATACCTTCGATAACGCGCGTTACGAAAACCGTGCGATACACATCGGGAAGCTTGTCAGTTGCTTGCTCAACAAGCCGTAGAATCTCATGTTGCGCCATTGTGCGCTCTGGATCGGTTTTTTCCATGCCAGGAAATTGAATGATGTCTGCCTCCATTGCATCGACCTCAGCAGCCGTCACATCGACGATCGGGCGGCGAGCGCGCAACCGTCCAAGAGCTTCGTTGATGACGATGCGGGATAGCCAGGTCGACAAGCGCGAGTCCCCTCGGAACCGCTTGAGATGGGTGAATGCGCTTATATAGGCTTCCTGCATGGCATCTTCTGCCTCGCTATCATTCCGCAAAATCGAGCGAGCAATCCGGTAAAGTCGCCGGTTGTACTTCTGCATGATGGCCTGGAACGCACGGCCGTCACCTGCGAGCGTACTTCGCACGAGGTTGGCGTCGTCAGCCGTCTCACTGATCTCTAAACGCTTGATTGGATCCGGCGTGCTTTGCATTGGATTCCCTCGTTCCCACCGTTTGGATGCTGGTGGGACGAAAAGGTTCCCGAAAAAATGCCGATTATCACGCCCCGAGGAGATCTAATGGGGTTCTGAAAATGGCTTCCATCCGAATCCAGCTTCCTGACCCACAACCAAATAGCAGAAATGAGCTGCTTCGGTCGATCGACAGGCTGATTTGGATAGCAAAAGCACCGATGCACGCTCACAGCGCGCCATTTAAAGATCGGGTGAGGCCAGCAGCCGAGGGCTTATATTTAAGCGGCTTGGCGGCCATGCAGCGTGATCATCTCAGCCACAGCTGCCCGTCCCGCGCTCACAAGGCTATCGAGGGTTTTTTCGCCCGACCTTGCTCGCTCGATAATTTTGGTTGCTACAAAACACCGGCAATCGTGATCGTTGTATCGCGCCGGAAGATTGCGGCATGCTTCGTCGAGAGCAAACCTCATTGCCGCTGCCAGTTTCGGTTCGAATGCTTGGTCAATCATGTGAACCTCCTTGTGCGCAGTTAATCGCTACGGGCGTTGCGAGTTGCGTATCGCCAACGTGTTCTGAAAAAGAAATAATGCGACAGCACTCCTTACCAAGTGCAATAATTGGCAATTGCCAAGACCAAACAGAACCAGCGACTTGTTGGCACGTTGAATAAAGATCTGGGCCTGATTCAAGGGGGCATCATGCGCATCGGGACCGTGTTGCTCGTTGTAGTGCTTCTCGTTCTGCTCGGAGCATCTGCCTGGTTTGCCTACGATGGATTGACTGTAGGCGATGATACGGCCATGTCAGGCCACGCTTATATCGCGATGGGACTCGGTATTTTTTTCTCGGTGCTCATAGGCGGCGGATTGATGATCCTGCTCTTCTACAGCAGCCGGCATGGCTACGACGAACCGGCCAAGCTTTTGGACGAAGAGAAGAAGCTTCCGGACGAGACGAAATAAGCCACTTTACCCAGTCACTTCCCAAAGCGTCCGCAATTGGCTTTTTCAAATTCAGAACGCAAAACCCGGCCCAGCCAATCGAGGCTGAGCCGGGCTAAAAACATGGAGGAAAGGGAGAGGATTCGAACCTTCGACACGGTTTCCCGTGTGCCGCGTTAACGGTGCCTTAAGCCACTCAGCCACCTTTCCATCGACGCTTAATTTGGAGGCCCAGCCTGGATTTGAACCAGGATAAGAAGCGTTTGCTGCGCTCCCGCGTAGACATTCCGCCACCGGGCCATGTGACTATGGTGGCATCGCCGGTGTCTCACGACAACAGCATCGTGATCCGATGGTTAATCTGACACTCGGATTGCAGATTGCGACGGCAAGCAAGTCTTCCAGTTACTCATTGTCCCGTGGGATTTAGGCTATGAACCAAGATCACGATTGCTTGGCGATCAATTTTCGCAAGATCTCAACGAGAGCAGCGTTGAACGCGATCGGATCCTCGATCTGTGGAATGTGACCCACCCCCGACAGGATTGTCAGCGAAGCACGCGGCAGGAGAACCTGAAGGTCCTGCGCCTGATCCAACGGCGTGACCGTATCCTTGTCGCTCCATAGGATAGCGACAGGAACTGAAATATTTGAAATCATTACGCGCTGCGCGCTCAAGGCGTCTCGATCCGTCCCCGTGAAGTAGGCAAGCCAATTCGCGATGTCCGCCGTGCTGTGCTTCAGCTTTAACGGCGCGTGCAGGATCGCCACATTCTCGGAATTCGCGGCTTCCTTCTTCTCGATCAGCGACGCCAAGAGCGCCTTCGTCGCGAGCGGATTGGTAATCGTTAGGGCCGTCAGCAACTCTCGTGTCCATCCCGCGCGAAGAACTGCGGGCGTTTCCGAAGGCGGGGACGTCAGACCAAGCGCGGCATCGATCAAAACGAGGCCGCTAGTGCGGTTTGGATAGCGAAGCACATGCTCAACGGCTGCACCCGCACCGAATGAATGACCGACAATTGTCGCGCTCTGAATTCCAAGGTTATCCAAAACATCATCGATCCGCGCCGCCTGATCAGCGCGTGTATAGGTGCCAGGCCGATCAGAAAATCCAAACGGCGGAAGGTCAAACGCGATCACGCGATAGCCCGCGGCGACCAGCGCATCTGTCGTCCGCCACCAAAGCTGGCTCCAGGCGGCGGTGCCGTGGATAAGAACCACTGCCGGCGCCGTGCGCTCGCCCTTGTCCTGGATGAAGACGCGACCAGAGCGCGTTTCAACAAGGCGACCCGCAGGCAGGACCACATGATCCCGGTCCTCGGTCTCGCGAAGGATAGCCGAGAAGCGAAAGCCGGATGCAATCACGACCACCGCGATCAATAGCGCCAGGCCTGTGATCGCTCCATATTTAATGAGCTTCCGCATCGGATCAGAGCACCCTCGCCGTTCCGACGCAGCCCGCGGACAACACGGGCCACAAGAGCCACGCGCCATTCGCGTAGAGCTCCCGAACCGTGTTGTTGCTCTCAGGGCGAAGCGTCACGAACACAGGACCGGCATAGAGAAGTTTCGCGTCGAGCGCCGCGGCGGCGCGCGCCAGACGCGACGGTTCACCGAATGCGACGACAGCACTCGGCGTCGCGATCGTTGCCGCCAGCGCCATACCGGCAAACCAAATCGTCAGCACGAGCGCGCATCCCAAAATTGGGAATCTGCGCCGCGCGGGATGAGCGGGCTCAGTAATCATAGGCATGCTCGAACTTGGCGCCTTGTGACTCGACATCGTGGACCTGACGAACGAGAGAGCTGACAGGAGTGTTCAGACCAACCCGCCGCCATCCGGGTTTCGACTGGATCGGAATCGAGAAGATTTCGGTAGTGCCCGCCAGCGAAAACTGCCACGTGAGCGGTGCAATCACCGTGGTCAGGATACGGGTGTTGCCGGCAATCTCAAGGAAGCTGACCTCGTTCGCCTTTCCAAGACTGCGGATGATCTCCGTGAATGCCTGATATCGCGGCGTCTCAACGAGGCTGGCCTTCGCGCCGTCGCTCGCGTCGACTTTGCGGATGACATGGATGTGTTCGTCCAAAGCGGGCAATGAATCGGCACCCACAATCACGCTCCTGATGGTCAAATCCGCCGACGCATAACTTGCCGCATAGCGAATGAGCGATGCATAGGCGCCCTTGGCAGCATATTGCAGACTAAGTGCGAACCGACGCTCGATACCGCGGGCCGAGACCGTCACCGGAACGTCATGCCAGAAGCGGTGCAATTCCGCGCCGAACGGAAACTGATACCATGGGGTCTGATAGAGAAAGGCCGTGTAGGTGTCGAGAAGCCGAACGTTGAATTCGTCTTCCGCAGTCTTCCTGCCTCCGGCGATTGCGTTCGTCAATGCACCGATTGTGCGCTCATAAAGCCCCTGTAATCCCATCTCGATGGAGAAACTGATTCCGATCACGTAGTTTGTCGTCTTCTGATCCGCGGTGACCGGCCCTATGCGCGATGCCACCTGCGATCCGCGACACAAGCTCGACCAGAATCCCCGAATGCTGGTGAGATAATCGAACGCGGATTTGGAGTCCCGCCGCGTCACGCCCGCGAGATCCGCATAGGCGTGAACGATGTACCATTCGGGATAGCTGAGGAAACTGTCGCCCTCCGCCCTTCGATAGCCAGCATCCACGATCCTGAAAGCCGGAGCTTGATCAGCTCGAGGAAAAGGGGTTTCGAAACAGGATGTCTCAACGCCGACGATAGGCGCGGCGACCAACCCCGCAATACAGGCTGCTGCGACACCAACCCAGATCAATCCGCGCGATAGCTTCACGCCGGATGACCTTCCAGCTTGCGCCATGGCGACCAGCCGACGGCGATGCCGAAAGCACCGAGAACCAGATGAGGCACGCTCGAGAGAAATTTCAGCATCGGTGGCGTATTGCGGACACCATCCATGAAGATGCTCAGATCGAGATATCCTGATCCGGTGAAGACGCCCATGACGCCATCAAGGAAATAAAGCGTGCCGAAGATCCGCAGGAACTGAATGGAAGCATTGCGTGATGTCGCAGCCGCCGCGAGCGCCCACAATCCTGATACAACGTGCAGCGCGTCCTTATAGACATCGAGATAAAAGATACCGAACACACGCCCCTGCGCATCGATGAAGGCGGGGATGTAATCAGTCGCAGCAGCAAACAGCAGCGCCGCTCCCAGAGCAATCGCAGCCAGACGGTGACGTCCCACAGTAGTCTCCTCAGGCGAAATAGGTGTCCCACATCGCGTTGCGGAACATCAGGTTTGGATCGAATTTTCGTTTTGCCGCGATGAACTCGGCTGTGCGCGGATAGGCCTTCTCGACCTGGTCGCGTCGCGCATGGAGTCGATACGGCAGATAGAATGCGCCGCCGATCGCCAGCACACGATCGATCAGCGCTTCGGTCAGCCGCATCATGTCTACTTCACCGTCCGGAGATATCTCCTGGGAGAAAGACATGACTGCTGCAATCCTTGGGCCTGGAGCAAAGGTCAGCACCGGCGTATCATCCGCCGCGACGTATCTGAGCGTGACGTTCAGGAACTCCGTCTTCGCTTTCGGGATGATGTCCCTGCAAGCCGCCAGAAAATCCGTGAAGCGATCGGGCGGGATGAAATATTCGTGCAGAATATCGGTCATGCGGCTATCCGAGCCAGCGAGGTTAACGACAGGTTCGTTCATCAGCGAGTTGCGCGTTGCTGCGCTTGCCAGCATCGATGGCCCAACCTGTGATTCCACAAACCATCGCGCGCGCTTTGCCCACTCTCTGCCGGTCTGGGCGCGATAGACCTTCCGCTGGATTCCGGTCATTCCCCCCGCACTGACAGCCTCCGGCAAATGTGCGGGCTGCGCAGATGCCGGACGATAGGTGATCATCAGCGCTTCGTCGAAGAAGCCCTCGCGCGCCACGGCGAGACGACCATACGCCATGCGAGTATCCGGATCGCTTTCGATCGCTTTGATGAACGCCGGAGCGAATTTCTCCGCTTCCATGCGCACGAACGTCGGAGCGAGAAGGACGTTCGGCGCCATCTCCACGTCCAGTTCGACGATCACTCCGAACAGGCCGTATCCGCCCATTGCCATGCGAAAAAGGTCGACATTTTCGGTCCGCGAACAATTGACCAGCGATCCATCCGCCAACACGAGACGCATTGCGCGCACGGTCGATCCGAACGGCCCATAGGGCACCGGCCAGCCATGAGCATTGACGCAGAACGTACTTCCGACACCGAAATCATTGTTTGATTGCATGACGGCGGGGGAAAATCCCTTCGGATCGAGCGCGCGGATGACATCCGCCCAGCGTGCCCCCGCACCTGTCCGATAGGTTTTGCCCGCCGTATCAAGTTCGATGGGCGCACCGTCAAGCGTCATCGCCGTTCCGTTCCGGGGCAGGCTTTGTCCCCCCATCGAATGGCGCGCGACCCCGACAGCGACCGGCCGGCGATCGGCGGCGGCGTCCCTCAGCTCAAGCCGGACGCGCGCAACAAGGTCCGACAAGGTTGGCGACTTGAGATGGACATGCCGGACCACCGGTGTGGGATTGAGACGGCTGGCGTCATTGAGAATGACGCGAGGTTCTGCGGAGGAACGATGCGGGACGATGACGGAGGTTATCGCGGCCGTACTCGTTGTGAGAAAAGAACGTCGTGAAAGCATTGCAAGAACCAACTTAAAAGAACGTATTGAAATCCAGGACACCTCAGCAATTCGCTGAGCCTACGCGAAACGAGTTAGGTCGTGAACACGCATATCTGCATCCGCAGCTCAACGGTTAAATTTTCGGAATCAACATAGGAAAGAAACAAGGTTTGCCCCGGCCTAAGCAGATCGCCTTCCATTGTTGGGTCGTTTAAACCAACCTAATGGTTCATCGCTGCTCTGCTGTTTTTACATGGTATGTTGAAATTGGTGGCGGTCCCGTCGAGACCCACCAGCGCCATCAGCGACGTCCCTACAAGTGACGCTATCCAGCACGATGGCTGACGCACCTGTATTGGTGCTTCACCTATCGATAATACACCCGCGCAGAAACAACTTTGCACACGCACTGGCTCGATGTTCGATCTCCGAGCGAAGGGGGAGCGGCAGGCCGCCGAAGATCGCAGCGCGCCGCGGTGCTGAAGCAATCATGCCGAGAAGAATACCGGCCGCCTCATCTGCATCGTCGAGTTCGATCAGCCCACGTTTAACCTGAACCCGCAACCAGTTTGCCAGCGCGGCAACAGTTCGCTGAATGCCGCTTTTGTAGAATGTCGCCGCAAGATCGGAGAATTTTCCGGTCTCTTGCAGCACCATCCGCTGCAGCGCGATGACTTCCCGATCAAGCGAGAGACTTGCGCAGGCCATCAGCGCCGCAACCAGGGCCTCTTCGATATCGGCGTGATCGGCTGCATGCAGATTGACGTCCTGGAGAAAGCGGTCGAGCCGGTCGGCAACCATGCCCTCGAACAAGGCCGCCTTGTTGGGGATCAGACGATATAGCGTCTTGGTCGACACGCCGGCGCGGCGCGCCACCATTTCCGTGCTGGTTGCGGCATATCCGTTGGCAGCAAATTCGTATCGTGCTGCTTCATAGATGATTTGGCGCGTTTCATCGTCCGGCCTGACTTGCGGTCGGCCGCGGTAGCGCTTGTCGGCGGTTGGGTCGTTGTGAGCCATGCTTTTAGATAATGCCAGTCATCTGGTTGACAGTGTCAAGATAGGGTCTATTTTGGAAAATATCAAGTTTCCTAAATTGGGGCTGGAGCCGAGGCCCCCCGGGAGCGAACACAATGACCGTCCATTCTACCGCATTTGATATCGAGCATCCGGTTCCGGTCGGCGAAGCCGTCAAGGACCCTCTGACGACGGCTTTTGATCAGACCCGCGGGACCGAAGCGGCCAAGGCCGATACCGCGAAGGCAAAGAAGAGCAATTTCCGCAGGAATTTAATGGCGGGCGCGGCATTGGCGGCGTCCGCGGCGGCAGCATGGTACGGCTGGAATTACTGGACTGTCGGCCAGTATTTGGTTTCGACCGACGACGCGTACGTGAAAGCGGACAACACGACCATCGCACCCAAGGTATCGGGTTATCTTAGCAATGTGCTGGTGGGAGACAACGAGCAGGTCAAAGCCGGGCAGGTACTGGCGCGCATCGACAATCGCGATTACGACGTCGCGCTGGATCAAGCCAAGGCCGATGTCGCCGCGGCGCAGGCCGCGCTCGTAAGCAAGCAGGCGCAGCTCGAAGTCCAGCAGACGGTGGTCAACGCGGCGAGGGCGACCATTGATGTCGACAACGCAGCCGTCATGTTCGCCGCACAGGAAAACAAGCGTTATACGGATCTCGCCACCACCGGCTTCGGCAGCGTGCAGAACGCACAGCAGGCGCAGTCCCGCATCGCCGGCGCGCAGGCCACTGTCCAACGCGACATCGCGAACTTGGCCTCCGCCCAGAAGCAGATCGATCTTCTCAAAGCGGAGATCACGCAGGCGACTGCGGCCGTCACACGAGCCATCGCGCTACAGCATCAAGCCGAACTCAATCTCGGCTACACCTCGATCGTCTCGCCGATCGACGGCGTCGTCGGCAACAGAACGCTTCGTGTCGGTCAGTTCGTCCAGGCTGGCACGCAACTGATGTCCGTGGTCCCGGTGACGAGCGCCTATATCGTTGCGAACTTCAAGGAGACGCAACTCACGGATGTCCGCAAAGGACAGGCGGTCGACATCGCCCTCGACATGTTCCCGGGACAGGTCGTCCACGGTCATGTAGACAGCATTGCGCCTGCCAGCGGCCAGGAGTTTGCGCTGCTTCCTCCGGACAACGCCACCGGCAACTTCACCAAGGTGGTGCAGCGGATTCCCGTCAAGATCGTGCTCGATGGCACTAACGCGAATGTCGCGCTGCGTCCGGGCATGTCGGTGATCCCGACCATCGAAACGCGCTCGCCGGCACCCACCCGCGAGGCGAATGCCGCATCCGTCGAGTCGAACGCGGTTCGCTGAGGGGTTGTGCCATGTCAAATTCCACTGATCGTGCGGCGATCGATCCAAATCGCGCAAGCGTCACAACATGGATCGCCGTCCTCGCGGCGATGATCGGGTCGTTCATGGCGATCCTGAACATCCAGATCACCAACGCCTCGCTGCTCAATATTGAGGGCGGCATCGGGACCGGCGTCGACAATGGCTCGTGGATCTCAACATCGTATCTGATCGGCGAAATCATCGTGATCCCCCTCACCGATTATCTGAGCCGGGTGTTTTCGTTCCGGCGCTACATGCTTGCCAGTGCCACGCTGTTCGCGATGTTCTCGGTAGCCTGTGCTTTCGCGCGGGATCTGCCATCGATGATCGCGTTGCGAGGATTGCAGGGCTTCGCCGGCGGCGTCCTGATCCCCATGGCCTTTACGCTCGTCCTCACGAAGCTGCCGAAACCACAGCAACCCATCGGGCTTGCTATCTTCGCACTCTCCGTCACATTCGCACCCGCGATCGGACCCACCATCGGCGGCTATCTCACGGAAAACTACGGCTGGCAGACCATCTTTTACATCAACGTCGTGCCGACAGCGGTGATGGTGGCCGCACTCTACTTAACGCTCGAGCGGCAACCGATGCAGTTCAAGCTTTTGAAAGAGGGAGACTGGGCCGGCATTATCACCATGGCAATCGGGTTGTCCGCATTGCAGACCGTGCTTGAGGAAGGCAACAAGGACGACTGGTTCTCGTCGCCCTTCATCCTGCGGCTCGCGATGATTGCGCTCGTCAGCCTGTCGATGTTCGTTTGGATCGAACTGACAACCGAGAAGCCGCTGATCCGGTTGCGTCTGCTGCTGGGCCGCAACTTCGGCATCGGCACAATCGCGATGACACTGGTCGGCTTTGCGTTGTTCGGATCGGTGTATATCCTGCCGGCGTATCTCGGTCAGGCCCAAGGCTACAATGCCGAGCAAATAGGTTCTGTGCTCGCATGGACCGGATTGCCGCAGCTCATCCTGATTCCGCTGGTGCCGAAGCTGATGCAACGCTTCGATACCCGCTACATCGCCTTCACCGGCCTTATGATCTTTGCTTATAGCTGCTTCATGAATATGGCGATGTCACCTGATTACGCCGGCGATCAACTCTGGATTCCGAACATCGTGCGCGCCATCGGTCAAGCCATGGTGCTGACCCCGCTCACCTCTGTGATGACCGCCGATATCGCGCCGCAGGACGTCGCTGCCGCATCCGGCATCAGCAACATGCTCCGCAACCTGGGGGGCGCGATCGGCACCGCGGTCCTGGCGACCGTGATTACCAAGCGCGAGCAGTTCCATTCCAACATCATCGGGCAATCCGTTACTCTCAGTCGCGAAGAAGTCCGCACTCGGATTGCTCAAATGACGGACTACTTCACTGCTCACGGCATGTCCGACCCCGCGGCTGCCCATCAGCAGGCGATTATCGCGCTCGGCAAGGCCGTCAAACGCCAGGCTTTGGTCATGGGTTTCAGCGATACGTTTGTGGTGATTGGCGTGGTGCTGGTGCTCGCAGCGATCGCTGTTCTGCTGACGCGAAGAGCGAGAGGCGCAAGCAGCGCTGCGCATTGATCGGCAATCTTGGACCGCTACGTTTTTGGATTAAGTGGCTTCTCGCATCCACCAAGCGTGGGCTCGCGCCGGAAGATCGAGGTCGATCTGTTCAAGACCTGAGATGAACGCTCATGCCCCCTTAGCCGCCGCTGAGCCAGCGCGCCACGGCCGCTGCAGGCGTTTCGAAATCCGCATCGATGCGATCGAGAACCAGCTAAAGCTGCGACGCTGGACATGACGATCTTCCTTCGTGTTATGCCGATGACGTTGCGCCCAGCGCGCCGACGGGTGGATGGTGCATGTGCCAAACCAATCCCGCAACGATCAGCGCGGTCGCCGCAAGGTTATTCCCGATGGCCTGCAACAGTGTCGGAAATACGGGGAGCGACAGCAGCATCAGCACGCCTGCGCCCGCCAGCAAGGCCCATGTCGCCCAGCGCGGCCCAAACCTCGGCTCGAACGCGGCCCGGTGCATCAGGACAGTGATCGGGAAGAACAGCCACATGAAATAATACTGCCGCGCCAGCGGCGACGCTATGGTCATCAGGCAGAACAGGATTCCGAGCTCGTCGGCCTGCGAACGCAGCGTCAGCCGGGACAGCGGCGGGATCACCGCGATGAAGCCGAGGCCGATCAAGAGCGATACGGCGAGCACGATCCAGTTCGCGGTCTTGAAGTCGACGTCGATCAGATTCATCGTGCGCGCCGGGAGCGCCGGCTCGTTCTGGTTATAATTGATCGGCCTGACCAGCCGATGCGTCATGGCGATGATCGACTGATTGATCCACGACCAGTTCTGCTCGTCGCGCTGGCCAAATCCCTTTTCCGAACTCGAGCCGACCATGGCGTGAAACCAGATCCTGAGTTCGTCGACGTTGCGCTGGTAGCCGCGGATCGGCGCCGGGATCAGCAGCAGGAAGACCACGAGAAACACGGCCATGCCGGCGGCACTGGCCCAGCGCCGCCGCCACACCAGATAAGGCAGCACCGCCACCGGAAACACCTTGATGGCGGTAGCGAGCGCGAACATGCTGCCGGCGAACCACGGCCGCCCATGCTGCAGCAGCCAGAAGCCGTACAGCATCATCGCCAGCAGCACGAGGTTCGGCTGCCCCAGATCGAACATGTCGAACACGAACGACACCGTGGCGAAGGCCGGCAGCGCCGCCAGCCAAGGACCGGGAATCTTCTCCGAGCCGCTTGCGTTGGAAAGCTGGACGGTGATCCACCACGCCGCGGCGTTCAAAAACGACAACCCAAGGTAGAGGGGAATCTTGCCGAGGGCGCTCGGGATCGCCAGCAGAATCGCCGACAGTGGCGGATAGATGAAGTCGAGATAGCCGTTGGGGTCGGTGGGATAGAGGTTGGCGCTGTGCAGCACCTGCTGGCCGGCCCAGAACCACAGGCCGTAATCCTTGGTCTTGCCGTGGCCCCAGATTTCCGGAACCAGCACGTCGGCGGTGAGCACCAGACAGGTAACCAGGAACAGGATATCAAGCGGCTTTTTGAACGACGGATATCTCAGCACGAGGGGGGAACTCACGAGACGGGGATGCCTGAGGCGGGGCGCGTTGGTTAGCAGAAACGCCCGCGGCCGCAAACCGGCTGGGACCGCACGGTTGGATCGGCCGACTCGATCGCAGCCCTTACATCCGTGCCAGTTCGGTTTTGGTCAGCGCATACTACAACTGATAAATCCCGGGCGTAATCGACGACGCGCCGGCACAGGCCGCCATTGAGGCGCTACTGATAGCCGCGGAAAAGCGCGGCCCGATCCAACATGCTCAATGGGGAATGTCTCAGCTCATCCACGGCAAGCCGGACGGGACGCTGAAACGCGACGGCAAGAAACCCGCGCGCAAGTACAACGTTATCAAATGATGGACAAACCTAGCCAAGGACAGCCGAAGGGCTGGACGCCAAAGACCGAGTTGGAGAACTTCAGACGCTGCCCGGTGTGCGGCGAAGTGTTCGATTGTCGCGACCTGGACCAAGTGCTTAACCACCTTCATGGCGGGAAAGTCGAGATGGTCGAGATCTTCGGGCCACCGACGCGGAGGACGTAATGGTGTCGCGAGAAGCAATTGAGGCGGCCATTAAAATAAGCGAAGACGTCGACGTCCATATCGAACATCTCAAATCGCTGCCCCCTAAAGAAGCCGCAGACCTTCAGCGGTCACGCTCCCTTGTCTGCTGCTTACAATTCCGCGCGTGGATAAGAAGTGGCCGGGATTCCGTTCGGGGCATCCCAATCAAAGATGCACTCAAGCGTGAACAGAAAATACTGCTTTGGGCCCGCCATATGCGCGAGACGGGTCTTGGCATCCGACGCAACACTGAAACGAAAAAGCCGCCACAGCCCAGTTAAGGACTACGACGGCCAGTCTGGGAGGTTGCGAGAGCAACAGGCCGTTCACCGAGGTGAGCGGCACCCCTTGCGGGGTTCGGTAGTCACTTCATCACGATCGCCAAGGAACTGTAGATCCACGGCAGCATGATAAGGACGAACAGAAACCAAGCGCGACGATTCATCACCGAAGCGTTCGTCGAATGGAACGGCAAGCAAGTGCAGTCAGTGAAGAAGGGTTTCGCGCGCGACGTCGAGCAGGCGAAGCTGTCGACGGACGAAGGCAACGTCACGCCTCACACGCTGCGTCACACAGCTGCGACCTGGTTGATGCAGGCCGGTACCGAGCCATGGAAAGCTGCAGGCTATCTCGGCATGACGGTTGAAGTTCTGCTCAACGTCTACGGTCACCACCACCCCGACTACATGCGCGACGCTGCTGCCGGCGTGACGTCGAAACCGCGAAAAGGTGTATCGGAGGTTGAAACGGTGGTTGACTTCGAAACCCGCAAGCGAAAGATGCGAAAAGTCTAAGGAAATCATGGTCGGAGTGGCAGGATTCGAACCTGCGACCCCTGCGTCCCGAACGCAGTGCTCTACCGGGCTGAGCCACACTCCGACATGCGTGGTCGGTATAGCGTCGGCTCTCGCAAATCGCAAGAAGCGGTATAAGGATCACCGGGGGTAAAAGCGAACCGCCCCCGACACAAAGTCTTGATATGAAACCCAGTTTGACAACGACAATTATCCCAGCAGATGACACTGCGGCAGAGACCGCGGCACGTTGCCTTGCCGGCGGCGGCCTGATCGCGTTCCCGACCGAGACTGTTTACGGACTGGGCGCTGACGCAACCGACGCGCGTGCCGTCGCCCGCCTTTACGAGGCCAAAGGCAGGCCATCGTTCAACCCCCTGATCGCCCATGTCAGCGACTTGCAGGCGGCGCGAGCGTATCGCCCGCTTCGACGAGCGAAGCCTGCATCTCGCGGAAACCTTCTGGCCGGGCCCCCTCACACTGGTTTTGCCCAAGACCGAGGGCTGTCCGGTCTCCGACCTCGCCACCGCAGGGCTGGATACCATCGCTGTCCGTGTGCCCGCACATCCGGTGGCTCGCGACATTCTGCGCGCTTTCGGCCGGCCGGTGGTCGCACCTTCAGCCAATATTTCGGGCCACGTTTCACCCACCACGGCCGCGCATGTGTTCGGAGACCTCGCCGGGCGCATCGATCTGATTATCGATGGCGGCCCGGTATCCGTCGGCGTCGAATCCACCATCGTCGGGTGCTTTGGAACACCGCTGCTGCTGCGCCCCGGCGGGATTCCCCGCGCGGACATCGAGCGTGTGTTAGGCGAACCGCTTGGCCGAGTAGCCGAGGAGACGCTCGCCACTGATGCCCATCCGCTGGCGCCGGGTATGCTGGCTTCGCATTATGCGCCACGAACATCGGTACGCCTGAATGCGGAGCGTCTGGAGGCCGACGAGGCGCTGTTGGCGTTTGGGCCGCATGCGATTTCCGGCGCTGAGGGCGCAACAGCCATGAATTTGTCCCCAACGGGCGATCTCGTGGAAGCCGCGGCGAATCTTTTCAGCTATCTTCGTGCGCTCGACACCAGGGGAGTCCGCACCATCGCGGTGATGACGGTTCCCGACGAAGGACTTGGTGAAGCGATCAACGACCGATTGCGGCGCGCAGCCGTTCCACAAACCTGAAAATCCAAACATCCGCAGAGATGGATCGAGACATGAACATCGTACAGCCGCCGCCCTCCGTTCTTTCAGCCGAGTTGCTCGCACGTTTCGCGGCCATCGTCGGTGACAAATACGCGGTGACGGACCCGCATGAAGTGGCGCCCTATCTCGTTGAAGAGCGCGGTCTGTATCAGGGCCGTTCGCCTCTCGTGCTGCGGCCGGGCTCGACTGCGGAAGTCTCGGCCATCTGCAAACTTGCGACCGAAACAAAAACGGCCCTGGTCCCGCAGGGAGGCAACACCGGTCTTGTCGGCGGACAGACACCGCACAACGGCGAAGTCGTGGTGTCGCTGCGCCGGCTCGATAAGGTCCGCTCCGTCGATACGCAATCCAACGCGATGACCCTCGAGGCCGGCGTAATTCTTGCGAATGCGCAGCAAGCCGCGGCAAATGCCGACCGGCTGTTTCCACTTTCGCTTGGTTCGGAGGGAAGCTGCACGATCGGCGGAAATCTCTCGAGCAATGCCGGCGGTATCGCGGCCCTTGCCTACGGCGTCGCGCGCGATCTCGTGCTCGGCCTGGAAGTCGTGCTGGCGGATGGCCGCATCATGCACGGGCTCTCGAGCCTGAAAAAGGACAACACCGGTTACGACCTGCGCGACCTGTTCGTCGGCGCGGAAGGCACGCTTGGCATCATTACGGCAGCAACGCTCAAGATGTTTCCGAAGCCACGCTCCATCGAGACTGCGTTCGCAGCAATTGAATCCCCCGCCGATGCCCTGAAGCTGCTGGACATTTCGCGCAACATCGCGGCCGGAAGCCTGACGAGTTTCGAATTGCTGCCGCAGATCGCTATCGATTTCGCAGTCAAGCACGGCCCATCCATTCGCGCGCCGATGGCGGAGCCGAATCCCTGGTACGTGCTGATGGAAATTTCATCCTCACGCGACGATGCTCGCGACACCATCGAAGCCGCCCTGGAAAAAGGCATGGAAGACGGCATCGTCAAGGACGCGGTGATTGCCGCGAATCTCGACCAGCGCGCCGCGTTCTGGAAACTGCGCGAGATCGTCTCCCCCGCCCAGAAGCCCGAGGGCGGTTCGATCAAGCACGACATCTCGGTGCCAGTTGCTGCCGTGCCGGATTTCCTGACCGAGGCAGATGCCGCAGTGACGAAACTGATCCCCGGCGCGCGCCCGTTCGCGTTCGGTCATCTTGGTGACGGAAACATCCACTACAATGTCAGCCAGCCGATCGGAGCCGACACGGCGGAGTTTCTTGCGCGCTGGCATGACGTGAATGACGTTGTGCACGGCGTCGTTGCCAAACACGGCGGATCGATTTCCGCCGAGCACGGCATCGGCGTCCTGAAGCGCAATGAACTGCCGCATGTGAAGGATCCGGTTGCGCTGGCCATCATGCGGTCGATCAAGGCCAACCTCGACCCGCTCAACATCATGAACCCTGGCAAGGTGCTGTAACCGGTTTCTCGACGATGCCTTCAAGCAACCTCGTGATCAATCCGGCCGAGGACGCAGACGAAGCAGGCATCGTCGCTTTATGGGAACGGTGTGAGCTGACCCGGCCATGGAACGATCCCAAGGCTGACCTTGCGAGGGCCCGAAAAGGCCCCGCTTCCGCGGTACTCGTCGGCCGCGACGATAAATCCATCCTTGCGACCGTGATGGTCGGGCACGACGGGCATCGGGGCTGGCTCTATTATGTCGCAGTCGATCCGGACCACCGCAAAAATGGGCATGGCCGGGCGATCGTCACTGCGGCGGAAGACTGGCTCCGCGCACGCGGCATCGAAAAGCTTCAATTGATGGTACGTCCGGACAACACGCACGCCCAGGCGTTCTACGAGACGCTCGATTTCGACGAGCAGATTCGCATCATCTATGCGAAATGGCTCGACGGGCGTGAACCGACACCCTGATCAGAAATCTCCACCGACATTTAAAGGCTGCCGCATGAGTGTGACCGATCGCATCCGCGTCAAGGACGTACGTCTGCTCTCCGATAACTGGTACACGTTGAAAACGACCACGTTCGATTGGCTAGCACTCAAATGGCGAGTGGCAGACCCAGCATCGAGAGACCTATGACCGCGGTAACGGCGCGACGCTGCTTCCCTACAACCTCGCACTGCGCACCGTGCTGCTCATCAAGCAGTTTCGCTATCCGGCTTACGTCAATGGGTATGACGACCTGCTGATTGAAACAGCGGCCGGGCTCCTCGACGACGAAACACCCGAGATCCGGATACGCGCGGAGGCGGAAGAAGAAACCGGATACCGTATCGATAAAATCCAGAAGGTCTTCGAAGCCTATATGAGCCCGGGCGCAGTCACCGAGAAACTGCATTTCTTCGTGGCTGCTTATGAACCGCATATGCGGATCGGCAACGGCGGCGGATTGACCTCGGAGGGTGAGGACATCGATGTCCTCGAGTTGCCGTTTGCCGAGGCGTTCGCCATGGTCGGGGATGGACGCATCGTCGACGCGAAGACAATCATGCTGTTGCAATATGCAGCACTGAACATCTTCAACGGCCGCTAGAACAGCGACCCTTTAGAACAGCGACCCTCTAGAACAGCGACCCTCTAGAACAGGGACCCTTGGGCATCGTCATCCTTGGCCTGCGAAACAGGCGTGCCGGATGACCTGGATTTAGGCGCGACCTTCCTGGTCTTTTTCGGTTGTTCCCGTTCCGCCGCCTCGAACGCGGCAATGTCTTCAGCACTCATCGGCAGGATCAATTCCGGACCGTCGTTCGCCACACGATTCACCACCGGCAAAACTTCATGCCAGATGAAAACCCCCTCGGGAGGCGCCACCATCAGCGCCGCGATTTCTTCGATCTCCATGGCATTGCCGTCGAGCCAGCGTTCGAAATTCTTAAGCTCAATCGTCACCGGCACACGGTGATGCAATGCAGCCATGTCCGGCCTGGCCGCAGCCGTAACAATGGCAACTGTGTCCACTTCCTCTCCGTTGGGCCCGACCCAGGTTTCGGCGACCCCAGCGAAAGCGACCGGTTCGCCATCGCTGCGGTGGATAAAGAATGGACGTTTGCCCGCACGCGACGCCTGCCATTCGTAGTAACCGTCCGCCGGCAGAAGGCAGCGGCGTCGTTTCACCGCATTACGGAAGGACGGCTTCTCGAAAATAGTTTCCGAACGCGCGTTGATGACGAGGGTAAACTTGCGCGGGTCCTGGACCCAGGCCGGGAGGAAGCCCCAGCGCATCAATCTGAATTGCCGGACACCATTTTCCAGAATGACAACCGGCACCGGCTGGGTTGGCGCGACATTGTAGCGGGCAGGAAAATTCGGCTGCTCCCCATAGCCAAACAAGCGGCGGAGTACTTCAGGAGGTGATGCAATGATGTATCGTCCGCACATAAAAAGACTCGAAGTGGGAATTCTGAAGCGGAAAATTACACAACGGTGGAACTTATTCAGTCGCTTTTAACTCGGGATACCCGACATTCGCAGTGATGTCTCAGTCAGCTTCCGCATTGTCCTCCCCTGCCCCCGATGCCCTTCCCACGGCGTACGCCGATGCGGCTGAGCGCGCGCAAATTTTGCTGGATGCGAATATCAATCCGCGCACGGGTCTTGCGACCGATTACTTGAACCACTTCAACGAAGCCATCATGCTTCTGGAAATGGTTCCGGACATGCCCGAATGCGCGCAGGATTTCCTGGACTGGCGGCCTCTGAGCTATCGCGAGCATTTCGCGACATCGAACCTCAAGGGCCGAGACCTCACTATCAGCGTCTATGATTCGGCCAATCCGGCAATCCGAGCCAAGTTCGACAGCATCACGGGCGCAATGACCTCGATCCTGACCGCTGTCGGCGACGCCATGCGCGAGGCTAAATCGGACAAAACCCGTGCCACGCTTGCGGAACAGGCCATCGGCTGGGTCAAACCGCTGGTGACGCATGCCGGGTCCGTCATCAACGGCCCGGGCCATGAGGCCGATATCGATTCTCATCATGACCCAATGACCACGCCAACTGCAGCAAACAGACCCCAACTCGCCGTCAGCGCCGGCATCTTCCGCGATGGAAAAATTCTCCTTGTCCGCCGCGCCCGCGAGCCGGCCAGGGGCGTCTACACCTTTCCTGGGGGGCGAGTGGAATTCGGCGAGAGCCTGACCGAAGCCGTCGCCCGAGAAGTTCGCGAAGAAACCGGCCTTGTCATCGACATCGTGGGCCTTGCCGGCTGGCGTGAGGCATTGCCTCCGAAAACGGGCGGATACGGCCATTTCGTCATTCTGCCCTTCGCCGCGCGCTGGATTTCAGGCGAGGTCGTCCTCAACGACGAACTCGATGACGCCCTGTGGTTACCACCTGACGCCTTGGGCGGACTTTCCATCACGACAGGCCTGGAGACCGTTATTCAGTCCGCGCGTGCCATGGTCGGCGCCTGACAAGCGGGAACTGGCCGCCTTGCTTCCGGCCCTTTGAACGGGCATATGGCAGCCTTCATGCTCAACCGCATTTTCGCAATTTTTCTGATCGCCGCAGTGGCTGCTTCCCGCGTCCGTCCGGGCGCAGGATGCGGCTGCGCCATTCGATGGCGATCTGTTGCGGCTCGCCGAAATTCTCGGAACGCTGCACTATCTGCGCGGAATTTGCGGTGCGAATGAAGGCCAGAAGTGGCGAGGCGAAATGCAGGCACTGGTCGATGCCGAAACACCATCGGGCGCCCGCCGCGCACGCATGATCGCGAGCTTCAACCGGGGATATAACGGTTTTCAACAGACTTATCGCACCTGTACCCCGGCTGCGACGGTCGCGATCCGCCGCTATCTTGAAGAAGGCTCGAAAATTTCGCGCGATTTGACCGCCCGCTACGCGAATTAGCGTTTCTCCACCAAGCGGTTACTTGGCCTGCATTGATACGCGGAACTTTCTGACAACTTGCTGTCGCGCCGTTAACCTTTCCTAAAGAACTGGTCTAGGCGGCTTCCTCCCGCGTGCTAATGATTTCATCAGTTTCAAGCTGCGCAATCCATCGGACGCCCGTTACAGGTTCCTGAAATTCATGCCCCACCGTTCTTATTTGACGTCCGGTCGCGATCTATTGCCCGACCACGAGCAGAAGCAGGCTGCCCTCAATTATCTCAACGAGGCGTGGGCCGAAGCGCGTCACGATGGCGTCGACGGCGATTGCCTGGCACAAGCCAGCCTGTTCGCCGCCTTCGCGGAACTGGTCGGCACCTATGGCGAGGACGCAGTCGCAAAATTCGTCGAGGGTCTCGCCGGGCGTGTCCGCAGCGGCGAGTTCTCGATGGTGTCGTTCAGACAGTAAGTCGGTATTTGGCTGAAGCCGTCAGGGTTTCAACGTCTCCAGAAACCGAACCGTTTCGCCCGTCGATGGCGTGGCCAATTCGCCTTGCCACATCACACGCCGCCCGCGCACGAACGTACCCACAGGCCATCCCCTGACCTTCACACCGTCATAGGGCGTCCAGCCGGCACGCGAGGCGACCCATTTATTGGTGATTGTTTCCTCGCGCTTCATGTCGACGATGGTGAAATCGGCATCGTAACCGGCTGCGATACGTCCTTTGCAAGCCATGTTGAACAACCGAGCCGGACCCGCGCTGGTAAGATCGACAAAGCGCGCCAGCGACAGTCTTCCGGCATTCACATGGTCGAGCATCACCGGCACCAGCGTTTGCACGCCGGTCATGCCCGACGGCGACGCCGGATAGGTCTTGGATTTTTCCTCAAGCGTATGCGGCGCGTGATCGGAGCCGAGGACATCCACGATCCCCTGCTCGATACCGCGCCAGATGCCATCCCGATGGCTGGCATCGCGTACCGGAGGATTCATCTGCGCCAGCGTACCAAGCCGTTCATAGGCTTCAGGAGCGGCCAATGTCAGATGGTGCGGTGTCGCCTCGCATGAAGCGACATCCTTATGGTCGCGCAGATATTCGATCTCTTCCTTGGTCGAAATATGAAGCACATGGATGCGCTTGCCGGTCTCGCGCGCAATGTTCACCAGCCGCTGCGTGGCCATCAACGCGGCCACCTCGTCGCGCCAGACAGGATGTGAACGCGGATCGCCTTCGATCCGAAGTCCTTTGCGATCGTTCAACCGATACTCGTCTTCGGCGTGAAACGCGGCACGGCGGTGGATGACCTTGAAGATGCGCCGCAGGCTCTCATCATCTTCAACCAGCAGCGACCCGGTCGATGAACCGATGAAAACCTTGACCCCGGCGCAGCCGGGCGCACGCTCCAGCTCCGGCAAATCCTGCACATTCTCGCGCGTGCCGCCAATGAAGAAGGCGTAGTCGCAATGCATGCGATGGTGGCCGGCCTTCACCTTTGCCGTAAACGCTTCCTCGGTCACCGTCAGCGGATTGGTGTTCGGCATTTCGAACACCGCAGTGACGCCGCCCATCACTGCGCTGCGTGAACCGGTCTCGAGATCTTCCTTGTGGGTCAGACCCGGTTCGCGGAAATGCACCTGCGTGTCCATCACGCCGGGCAGAATGTGCAGCCCCTTGCAATCGATGACGTCCCCCGCACCGGCACCGCCCAATGCGCCAATCGCGGCGATCCGCCCATTGGAAATGCCGATATCCCGGACACCTTCGCCATCCTGATTGACGACAGTGCCGGATTTTAAAATCACATCAAATGTCTGGGCCAAATTGAGAGCTCGCTTTGTCTGTCGGCACCCGGGTTTATGCACGCCTTGCAACCGGCAGATCGCTAGTGGTTCGATTCTAACATTTGCATCCCGTTTCGGCGGACACCGTTGCAAATGTTAGAATCAAAGAACCACTAGCAAATATAAGCTGCTAGTGGAGCTTTGGATTTGACATTCGCCAAACGAACCGCGGCCAGACCGGCAGCGAATGTCAAATCCGCTCCACTGGCGGGCCTTGTTGTCGGCACCTTAGCGCCTTACGTTGCAATGTAATATCTGTCGGGTGCATTTCCCCAAAGAACTTCGGAAAAATTGTCCATGAAAGCAGCGTTTCTACCGGATCGAGGCGTCGTGAAGGTCAGCGGTGAAGACGCGCGCCGCTTTCTCGACGGCCTTGTGACCACCAACATCGAACTGGTTCAACCGGGCGCTGGCCGGTTTGGGGCGCTGCTCACTCCGCAGGGCAAAATCATCACGGATTTTCTGGTGACCGAAGTACCCGCCGCACATGGCGGCGGCTTTATATTCGACTGTCCCCTGGTGCAGGCGCAACCTTTCGCCGACCGGCTCGGCTTCTACAAATTGCGTGCGAAAGTCTCCATCGAGAACCTTTCGGCTCAGCTCGGCGTTCTCGCAGTTTGGGGTGGCGAACCGACAGCGAAACCGGATTTGGCTTTCGCAGATCCACGCAACTCAGAGCTCGGCTGGCGAATTCTCGTGCCGGAGGATCTGGCAGAAACGACCGCAGCCGCCATTGGCGCAGAATTGGTGAACAGTGATGCGTACGAAGTCCATCGCATCACCTGCGGTGCACCGCGCGGCGGTTTCGATTTCATCTACGGCGACGCCTTCCCGCACGAGACGAATATGGATCGCCTCCACGGCGTTGATTTCGACAAGGGATGTTACGTCGGGCAGGAAGTCGTTTCACGCATGGAACATCGCGGCACCGCGCGGACACGCACCATTCGCGTGAAGCTCGACGGACCGGCGCCTAACGTAGGTGTCAGCATTCTCGCAGGCGACAAATCGGTAGGCACCATGGGGTCGTCAGCAGAGGGGGTTGGATTGGCGTTGCTGCGCATCGACCGTGTCACGGATGCTCTCGATGCAGGCGTGCCCCTGATCGCAGGCAGTATCCCGATCGGCCTCGTCGCACCCGATGACGTCCGGACTGCACCGAAGAAGGCCTCCGCATGACACGTGCACGCCTGCATGACGATGGCCTGCATCGCTGTCCGTGGCCCGGTGAGGACCCGCTTTACATCGCGTATCACGACACCGAATGGGGCGTGCCTGAATACGACGACCGCGCGCTGTTCGAGAAACTCATTCTTGATGGCTTTCAGGCAGGGCTGTCGTGGATCACGATCCTGCGCAAGCGCGACAATTTCCGCAAAGCATTCGATGATTTTGAACCCGCAAAGATCGTGCGCTACAGCGACAAGAAAATTGCGGCCCTGATGGACGATGCCGGCATCGTGCGCAACCGCTCCAAGATCGAAGGCACCGTCAACAGTGCGAAGGCCTATTTGAAAATCATGGATGAAGGTCCGGGGTTTTCGACCTTTCTGTGGGATTTCGTTGACGGCAAACCCAAGGTCAACAACTTCAAGACGACCGCATCCGTGCCTGCGGCGACACCGATCTCGACGAAGATGTCGAAAGAGCTGATCGCTCGCGGTTTCAAATTTGTCGGACCAACCATCGTCTACGCTTTCATGCAGGCCACGGGCATGGTCAACGATCATCTGGTGTCGTGCCATTGCCATGAGACCTGCGGCAAGGCGAAACGCCCGGCACGCGCGAAAGCGAAATGAACTCGCGGAAGACGTCCAGCTCCAAATCATCTGCACGCGTATGGCAGCGAATGCTGTCCGGGCGCCGTCTCGACCTGCTTGATCCCTCACCACTCGATATCGAGATTGAGGATGTTGCCCATGGTCTTGCGCGCGTCGCGCGCTGGAATGGACAGACCCACGGCGCACATATCTTCTCTGTGGCACAACACACCCTCCTCGTGGAGGCAGTGCTACGCGCGCAAAATCCACGTATTGATCATCGCATTCGGCTGGCAGCAATGCTGCACGACGCGCCGGAATATGTGATCGGCGACATGATTTCGCCGTTCAAGGCCGTGATCGGCGGCTCCTACAAGATCGTGGAAAAGCGCCTGCTGTCCGCCATCCATCTCCGGTTCGGATTACCTGCCGTCCTGTCCGTGGAGATCGAACAACAGATCAAGGCAGCCGACATGGGCGCGGCCTATCTTGAAGCCACCCACCTCGCGGGATTTTCTGAGGCTGAGGCCAAACGGCTGTTCGGCCGCGATCCCAAATTGCCCGCAGCGAGCGAGCGGGATTATGTGACGCCGTGGTCTGCAGGCCGCGCCGAAAAGCAGTTTCTCGCGCGTTTCAAGACATTGTTCAAATAGTCCCCACGCGGTGGCGGTTTGCGGCGTGAGTGCCTATACTCCCGCTCGTGTGGTGGTTCAGAAATTCGCTTCATTTTCTCCGCACGTCCTTCAAGCGAATTTCTGAACCTGAACCACACGAGAATCATAGGTTTGCTGGTGTCCTTTCGAATCCGAAGTTCGCGACAGAGTACGCTGCATCATGAGGCGAACTTCGGATTCGGGACACCAGAAAAAAGGACTGCCATGATACACGTTTGCTCGCTCGCCGCTCTGCCCGCTACCGTTGAGGCCACCGGAGCACGTCATATCCTTACCGTCATGGGTAATGTCAGCAAGGTGACACGCCCTGCGTCAGTGCTGGAAGCAAATCATCTGCTGATCTCGATGGACGATATCACCGAGCCCGCGGAAGGTTTTGTCGTGCCGTCCGAGGTCCACATCACACAAGCCCTGACATTTATTCGCGGATGGGATCGGGCAGCACCCATGGTGATCCACTGCTACGCGGGGATCAGCCGTTCGACCGCAAGTGCCTTCATGGCTGCATGCGCGCTCAATCCCCATCGCGATGAATCCGCCATCGCGCAGCAAATTCGCGCTGCGTCGCCTTGCGCTTTCCCCAATCGGCTCATCGTGACGCTCGCCGATCGCGTGCTCGGCCGCGAGGGGCGCATGATCCGTGCGCTGGACGAGATGGGTCCCGGCAACATGACGATCGAAGGCCAGCCATTTCGCGTCGACCTTGAATAAGCGTACGGTCACATGCGGATGACCGAAGCGCCATGATCGATAAAATCCTAACTCCGATCGAGATCGGACTGACGGCTGCCATCGTCTCATTCGATGGCAACGAGCCGCTTATCTTGACTGCACCAGGCGGTGACAGCGAGAAGCTCGCGGGTCTGCCATTTGGTCCATTCGATGCCGTCACCCATCGCACATTTGAGATCGGCCTGCGGGCGTGGGTGGAAGAGCAGACGGGCTTGCGACTGGGCTACGTCGAGCAGCTTTACACCTTCGGCGATCGCGGACGTCACGCGCAGCGCGGCGACAGAGACGCGCATGTGGCCTCCGTTGGCTACCTCGCGCTGACGCGTGCCGCTGACAACACCTCCAAGCCGCAAGTGGCGGGTGCGACTTTCGAGCCCTGGTATCGCTACTTTCCGTGGGAAGATTGGCGCGACGATCGACCCGCTATCATTGAGAAAGATATCTTTCCGGCGCTTCACGACTGGGCCGCGGAATCTGAAACGTCCAACCCCGAACGGGCATTATCGCGCAGCGACCGCGTGCGGCTTTATTTTGGAATCGAGGGCGCACAGTGGGATGAAGAACGCGTTCTCGACCGCTACGAATTGCTTTACGAGGCCGGACTGATCGAGGAATCCCGGCGCGATGACCGACCGGCAGCATTGGCTCGCAAGTCCCTGCCCCCGCTTGGTATCCCGATGCGGTTCGATCACCGGCGTATCCTGGCGACCGCCATCGCACGGTTGCGCGCGAAACTGAAATATCGCCCGGTCGTGTTTGAACTTTTGCCGCCCGAATTCACACTAACTGATCTGCAGCGCACCGTCGAAGCAATCTCGGGGCGTCACTTGCACAAGCAGAACTTCCGCCGTCTGGTGGAAGCAGGCGCACTGGTTGAGCCAACCGGGGAAATGTCGACCCAGACGGGTGGACGGCCCGCAGCTCTGTTTCGTTTTCGTCGCGAGGTTTTGCAGGAACGTCCCGCGCCCGGTTTGCGCGTGCGGGGACGCCGATAGAAATTTGAGCGAGCGGTCTCTTTTTGAGCCGTTCCAACGTTTTGCGTGATTGGATTATTCAGCGGATCCGGCCAGGATTGCGCGAGGGGGATTGATGGAAACCATTGCTTTTCTGATTGCGCTTTTTGCTGTCTTCCTTGCACGCAAAGCCAACATCCGGTCCCGTGAGATCAATGCGCGGCTGGTCCAGCTCGAAGCATCTTTCGCCGGGGCCACCACTTCGCGGGCCTCCGCGCCATCGTCGATGGAGGCTCCGGTTGCTCCTTCGATTTCTCCTGAGACAATCGAAACCACGGCGGAGATTGCACCGCCACCGTTCGAGCCGGCATCCAGCTCCGTTGAGGCGCCCGCAGATGCCATCCCACCTGAGGCTCTTCCCGAGCAAGTCGCTGTCGCGCGTCCCGGGCTGGAGGAACGGCTCGGCACACGTTGGGTTGTCTGGATCGGCGGACTAACCCTCGCGCTGGGCGGTTTGTTTCTCGTCAAGTATTCCATCGAAGCCGGCCTGCTCGGTCCCGGCGTGCGCGTGCTGCTTGGCGGCCTGTTCGCGTTGGCGCTCCTCGGAGCCGGCGAGTTCACACGCCGCAAGGAAAACACGTCGTCGGCTGCACCGCTGGCCATCGCCAACATTCCCGGCCATTCTCACCGCAGCTGGCACTGCCGTGGCATTTGCTACGGTATACGCCGCATACGCGCTGTACGGATTTCTCGCGCCGCCGATGGCATTCGGACTTCTCGGACTGGTCGCACTGGGAACACTGGCTGCAGCGCTGTTGCATGGACCCGCGCTGGCAGGCCTCGGCGTGGTTGGCGCATTCATCACGCCGGTTCTTGTGTCATCGGACACGCCGGATTACTGGGCGTTGTATATCTACATCGCGATCGTCACCGCCGCGGCCTTCGGGCTCGCCCGCATTCGCTTGTGGCGATGGCTTGCCCTAACGACCATTGCGTTCGGCGTCGCGTGGATGTTGTTCGACATCTCGGAGCCGGAAACGCTCGCGCCTCATGCCTTCGACATCGTCGTGAGCTTTGCACTCGCCGCGCTTGCTTGTGGTGACTGGATTCATGTTCGGCCCCTCCAGCGAGCCCGGACAGATCGAACCGGTCTCATCCGTCTCGCTGATTGCGTTTCTATTCGGTGCAATGGCGCTGGTGCTGACCACCGATCATGCCAGTGCGGCGATGATTGTATTTGCGTTGCTGATCGCTGCGACCATTGCCGTCGCCTGGCGTGCTGAATCTGCCACCAGCTCCATTGGAGCTGCGGCACTGTTCGTCTTCGTCGTGTTTGCGGAATGGGCGATCCGTGCCAATCCGGATCTCGCCATCGTTCCCGGCGGTGCGATACCGGGGATTGGCTCTCGTGCCGATGACGGGTCGATCAGTCTCCATCTCGTCGCCGCGGCGGGTTTCGCCGCGGCTTTCGGCGCGGCTGGATTTCTCGCGCAGGGCCGCTCGATCAGCGCAATCGTTCCGGTGTTCTGGTCTGCGGCAGGTGTGTTCACGCCCCTTGCGCTGTTGGTCGCCCTTTACGCCCGCATTGCGCATCTCGACCGTTCCATTCCGTTCGCGATCATCGCCATCGCACTGGCTGCGGCTTTCGCAGCAGCTACCGAGTTGTTGACCAAGCGAGAAACACGACCGGGTCAAATGATCTCGACCGCGTTATTCGCGACCGGGACACTTGCGGCGTTGGCATTGGCCTTCACCTTCGCGCTCGAGAAGGGCTGGCTGACGATTGCACTCGCGTTGATGTCGCTCGGCACGGCCTGGATCTCGATGAAACGGCCGATCCCGTTCCTGCGTTCACTTGCGGCAATCCTCGCGGGCATCGTGGTGCTTCGCATTGGTTATGAGCCGCGCATCGTCGGCAACGACGTCGGCACCACACCGATCTTCAACTGGCTTCTGCTCGGCTACGGGATACCGGCGCTGTCGTTCTGGACGGCGAGCGTTTTCATGCGCCGTCGCGCCGACGACGCCCCGCTTCGTGCAGTCGAATCCGCAGCGATCCTGTTCACGGTCCTGTTGGCTTTCGTGGAAATCCGGCACTTCATTAACAACGGCGACATCTATCGCGCATCGTCAGGTCTGACAGAAGTCGCATTGCAGGTTTGTGTCGCTTTGGCCATGGCACTGGGTCTGGAACGGCTTCGCGTTCGGTCGGGCAGCATCATCCACAATATTGCTGCTGTATTGCTCACTGTGCTCGCAGGCATCGCGATCATCGGCGGTCTTTTTGTCCTGGAAAATCCGATAATCTGGCCGATCCGCGTCGAGGGTGCATTCGTCAACGTCCTCGTCCTCGGCTACGCCATGCCGTCGATTCTGGCGCTGCTGTTGTCCTATGCCGTCGCCGGACGTCGACCGGCGGCTTATGCCAACACCATCGCCGCAGGTGCGCTGGTCCTTGCACTGGCTTACGTGACGTTCGAAATTCGTCGCCTCTATCAAGGACCGCTCATGAACAGCGGCACCACTTTCGATGTCGAGCAATACACCTACTCCGTCGCTTGGCTCGCCCTCGGAGTGATGTTGCTTGGGGCAGGATTGTTGCTTCCTTCACAGCGGGCAAGGCTTGCTTCGGCGGTGATTATCGGACTGACCATTCTCAAAGTGTTCCTGATCGATATGGCGAATCTCGAGGGTGCTTACCGCGCGTTCTCCTTCATCGGTTTGGGTCTGGTCCTGGTTGCAATCGGATGGCTCTATCAGCGCATTTTGTTCAAACAGGCGAAAGCCGCTGCTCCTGCAACCCCCATCACGGGCTCTTGAGATGCTTTGCGCTTTTCGAACTCCGTTTTAAATAGAGGCATGGCGAGACCCCGAACATTCGATCCTGAGGAGGTCCTGAACAGCGCCCGTGAAATCTTTTGGCAGAAAGGATTTCACGGCACGTCCCTCGACGATATCACCGCCGCCACCGGTCTCGCCAAGCCCAGCCTCTATGCCGCGTTCGGGGACAAGGATGCCTTGTTCCTGAAAGTCCTCGATCGTTATCACGATGTGGTGCTGCGCCGTTCGGAGCGCGTCATCACTGCCGGCCCTTCGGCACGCGAAGCCATCGAGAATTGGCTGGACAGTTTCCTGCCCTATTGCACCGGCACCAAGGGCAATCGCGGATGCTTGTCGATCAACACCGCAACGGATGGTGCGCTTGATCGAGCCGAGCTGCGAAAGAGTGTCAAACGTTTCAACACGAAGCTGGAAAACCTCATCTGTGCGCGCCTTGAGGCCGACCGAACGCAATTCGCCGAGGACTTCGATCCCATCGCAGTCGCGCGCACCATCATGACGATCTACAATGGCGTGATGGTGCTGTCCAAGCAGACCCAAAGTGCCGACCGGGTACAATCCGTCATCGCCCAGGCGATGAAACTGCTGACTTGACATCCATCCGACGTTATTTACTCTATAGTACATAATTCGGGAGATCGCGATGAAAGTTTTGCAGATTGATGCGTTCGGCAAGCCGGCCGAAGCCGTGAAACTGGTTGAAGTTCCCGATGTCGGACCACCTGCCGCAGACGAAGTGGTGATTGCGCTTGAGGCCTCGCCCATCAATCCGAGCGACCTGTTACTGATTTCAGGCCGCTACGGACACAAGCCTCAGCTGCCGAGCATTGTCGGCGCGGAAGGCGTCGGACGGGTCGTCGCCGTCGGCTCGAACGTCAAATATCTGAAGGAAGGCGATCGCACCCTCATTCCCTACCCGCACCCGACCTGGGCAGAGCGCATTAAAACTGACGCCACATGGCTGCGTCCATTGCCGACGGGCGATCTGCACCAACTCGCGATGCTCGGCATCAATCCGGCAACTGCCTACATGATGCTGACGGGCTTCGTGACATTGCCACGCGGGGCCTGGGTAATTCAGAATGGCGCTAATTCCGGCACCGGCCGCGCCTTGATCGCGATTGCCAAATCGCTCGGCCTCAAGAGCGTTAATGTCGTACGGCGCCCTGAACTTGTCGATGACATCACGGCGATCGGGGGCGACGTGGTTCTGGTCGACGGGCCGGATCTGTCAAAGCGTGTCGCGGTGGAAACCGGCAAGGCTCCGATCCACCTCGCGATCGACATGGTTGCCGACACATCGACGATGAACTTGATGAACTGTCTCGCCGATGACGGCAAGGTGGTGTCCTATAGCGCCATGAGCGGTAAACCGTTTGTCGGCCCGTCCACGCATCTGATCTTCAGAAATCTCTCGCTGCACGGATTTTGGCTGGTTCGCGCTTTCAAGACTGCGAAGCCGGAAGATCTCACGGCGATGTACGATCATCTCGCGCCGCTGGTCGCCTCCGGCGCCATCATGACGCCAGTGACCGCGACCTACGGATTTGACAGGGCATCACAAGCCATCGCTGAAGCAGCAAAGTTCGACGGCAAGGTGCTGTTCGACCTGACTTGATGCAGCAGGTCTGCCGAGATTACTCGGCAGCCGAGCGGCGCAACTCGAGATCAGGCTCGCTCCGGACGGAGGACGTGTGTGCCGGCTCCGAACGAGACGCATCTGCCGATCGCGTGGGCGCTGGTGGGCGCAATGAGCGCGGACGCGAAATCGACCGCGCCAAGATTACGCGATTGTTCTGCCGGCGGAAGTCGCAATAAGCGAAGCCGAGACCGGAAACAGAACCGCGAAAACTCACATTGTCGCTTTTGTTCAGGTTGAAACACGGATCGAACGGCATGCCTTTGACAGAAGCGCAGATCTGTTGCCCGCGCACCTGAATTGTGTTCATCGGCAAACGCATATGACGCATCGCGCCGGCACCGCCGAATTGAACGGCGCCCTGCGCCGAACCATCATCGAGAATGCGGCCCATGCCCTTCGTGCCGTCAAAACAGTTGAAGGCAAAGGTCTTGCCGGCCACGAACTTGCGAGCTTCGTCAGCATTCATGGTTTCGGCCAAAGCAGGAACCGTCACAGCCCCAGCAATAAGGGCTCCCAGAACGATACGCGTGAGCATACGGCTACTCCACTGACTAAACTGGCAGGTACGACAAACCGTCCAACACTAATTGCTGGCCGGTTTATCCCTTAACCTGCTGATTACCATACCAACCATGGCAACATTGGCGCAGTATGGTTTGCAAAGTCTGAACATCCTCAGGAAATTTTCACCACCAGTCGGCCACGCACCTGCCCGGCGAGAATTTTTGGACCGATGTCGAACACTTCCTCAAGTCCAATTTCTTGAGTTATTTCAGCAAGTTTTGCGTGATCGAGATCCTTTGCAAGACGCGCCCAGGCCTCCTTGCGGGGCCCGATCGGGCACATCACGGAATCGATGCCCAAAAGGCACACTCCCCGTAAAATGAAGGGAGCAACCGACGACGGCAGGTCCATCCCCCCTGCGAGGCCGCAAGCTGCGATCGCGCCCCGGTACTTGGTCATGGCGAGAAGGTTCGCCAAAGTGGTCGAGCCGACGCTGTCGATGCCACCCGCCCAGCGCTCCTTCGCAAGAGGCTTGCCCGGAGCGGATAGTTCGTTGCGGTCGATGATCTCTGCGGCCCCCAGATCCTTCAGGTAACCGCTCTCGGCCGAACGGCCGGTCGATGCGATCACGTGAAAGCCGAGCTTTGCGAGCAGCGCCACAGCGACTGATCCCACGCCACCCGCAGCGCCCGTCACAACGATCGGGCCATCCTTTGGGGTGAGGCCATGCTTTTCCAGTGCGAGCACCGACAGCATCGCGGTGAAGCCCGCCGTGCCGACAGCCATGGCCTGACGCGTGGTCATGCCGTCCGGGAGGCGCACCAGCCAGTCGCCCTTCACGCGGGCTTTCTCGGCATAGGCGCCCAGGTGCGTCTCTCCAAGCCCCCAACCCGTGGAGACGACCTTGTCGCCTGCCTTCCAGTCGGGATGAGACGACGCAAGCACGGTGCCGGCGAAATCAACACCGGCGATCATTGGAAAGCGGCGCACCACCGGCGATTTGCCGGTCAGCGCGAGGCCATCCTTATAGTTCACGGTGGACCATTCGACGGCGACGGTGACATCACCATCCATCAGCTCCGCTTCGTCGAACTGCGTCAGCGACGCCGTGGTGCCCTTTTCGGCCTTGTCGATCCTGATTGCCTTGAACGTTCCCACAACGCGCTCCCGTGCTTGCTTGTCCTTGCCGACGACTCTTAGAGGCAGCAGCGACCAATTCCAACCCGAAGAGCCGCCGGAAGCAGGACGCAATCCAGCGATGCGGAATTATTTGGCATGCCATCTGGCGCGAGCGTCAAAGACCTGTTATATTTGTTTTGCTCGTTATGAGGATAAGTAATCCATAGTGGTCGAGCCAGGAACGATGATGCGATTACGACGTCGTTCTTGAGTATCTACTGAGTTCGGAGCCGGCCCAAAAGGCCGGATTTCTCAAAACCAAAATATGCTCATATTGAGCATATAAGACCGGGACTGGGAGGCTGCGATGCCTATCTCTGGAATTTATGGACCCGACGACTTTGGCAATCCGGTCCACCTGCCGACCGGCGGGCAAGTCCGCGCGCCCATCACCGATGTCGAGCGCGCTCGTGCACTGCCTATGCCGTCGCTCGAATGGACGCCCGAGGTCGAGCGTGAGACCGCACACCTGTACGAGAAGGTGAAGAACGTCGTTCCCGAAATCGAATGGCCGTTCATGGCGCCCTATGTGAAGGCGATCAATGATCTCAAGAAGCAACGCAACGCAGTGATCCTGGCGCACAACTACCAGACGCCGGAGATATTCCATTGCGTGTCCGACATCGGCGGCGACTCGCTGCAGCTTGCGCGCGAGGCCACCAAGGTGAAGGAAAAGGTCATCGTCCAGTGCGGCGTGCACTTCATGGCCGAGACCTCGAAGATCCTGAACCCGGACAAGACAATTCTGATCCCGGATTCCCGTGCCGGCTGCTCGCTGGCCTCGTCGATTACCGGCGCGGACGTGCGTCTGCTGCGGGAGCGTTTCCCCGGTGTACCGGTGGTTGCCTATGTCAACACATCTGCCGACGTGAAGGCAGAAGTCGACATCTGCTGCACCTCGTCAAACGCCGTAGAGGTGGTGGAAAGCCTCAACAGCGACACCGTGATCTTCCTGCCAGACCAGTATCTGGCGAAATATGTCGCGTCGAAAACCAGCGTGAAGATCATCGCCTGGAAGGGCGCTTGCGAGGTGCACGAGCGCTTCACCGGTGACGAGTTGCGTACCTATCGCGAAGCCGATCCGAGTGTGCAGATCATCGCGCATCCGGAATGCCCGCCCGATGTGATCGCGGAAGCAGACTTCACCGGCTCGACCGCGCACATGATCGACTGGGTGCGCAAGCATCAGCCGAAGCGCATCGTCATGGTCACCGAATGCTCGATGGCCGACAACGTGCAGGCTGAACTCCCGAATGTCGATTTCGTTCGCCCGTGCAATCTGTGCCCGCACATGAAGCGCATCACGCTGCCGAAGATTCTCGACAGCCTGGTCTACATGCGTGAGGAAGTGACCATCGACCCGATGATCATCGACAAGGCGCGGCGCTCTGTCGAGCGGATGATCAACCTGAAGAATTGATCGGCCCGAAGCATCGCCATGAAATTAGAAGCCTGACCGCAATCAAGACATGGATGGCCGGGCTTCTCCGGCCATCCGCGATCAAAATCGGTCAGTTGTTCGCCCCACTCGAAGGCGCCAGCCATGACAGTCCCCGAAAACGATTTCTCGCGCACCAACGATGTCATCATTGTTGGTGGTGGCTTGGCCGGTTTGTTCTGCGCTCTGAAGCTGAGCCCTCGCCCTGTCACCGTCATCTCGGCGGCACCGCTTGGTGAGGGCGCTTCGAGCGCCTGGGCTCAGGGCGGCATTGCCGCTGCGGTCGCCGAGGGCGACAGCGCCGAAGCGCATGCTGCCGACACGATTGCGGTGGGCGGTGGCATTGTCGACGAGGACGTCGCGCTTGGACTTGCACGCGAAGCTGGTGCACGCATCCATGATCTCCTCGCCTATGGCGTGCCGTTCGACCGCGATCTCGAAGGAAAGCTCGCAGTAGGGCGTGAGGCAGCTCACTCCGCGCGCCGCATCGTCCATGTCCAGGGCGATATGGCCGGCAAGGCGATTATCGCTGCGCTGATCGAAGCCGTGCGCAAAACGCCATCGATCCGCGTCATCGAGGGCTATGTCGCCGAAGCCCTGCTGACCGATGATAATTCGGTAACCGGATTGCAGGTGCGCAAGGCGGGTGATGCCACATCGAAACCGGTCACGATTCCATCGTCGGCCGTGGTGCTGGCGACGGGCGGGATCGGGCATCTCTATGCGGTGACGACAAACCCTGCGGAAGCAAGCGGCCTCGGGCTTGCCATTGCAGCCCGCGCAGGAGCGATCATCGCCGATCCCGAATTCGTGCAGTTTCACCCTACCGCGATCATGGTGGGCCGCGACCCCGCACCGCTCGCCACTGAAGCGCTGCGCGGCGAAGGCGCTACGCTGGTGAACGACAGCGGTGAGCGCTTCATGCTGGCGCTCAACCCGCTGGCCGAACTCGCCCCGCGCGATATCGTGGCGCGTGGCGTGTTCGCAGAAATCGCCGCCGGACGTGGCGCATTTCTCGACGCGACGCAGGCACTCGGCGCACGCTTTGCTGAGAAATTTCCAACGGTCTACGCGAGCTGTTTGGCTGCCGGTATAGATCCGGCAAAGCAACCTATTCCGATAGCGCCGGCCGCGCATTACCACATGGGGGGCGTTGCCGTGGACAGGCAGGGCCGCACATCGATCAAGGGACTATGGGCCGGCGGCGAAGTCTCAAGCACCGGCGCACATGGCGCCAACCGCCTTGCCTCCAACTCACTCCTCGAAGCCGTGGTTTATGCCGCACGCATTGCAGAGGATATTGACGGTCATGCATTCACCGCACCTGGCCGACCCTCGGCGGAATTACCGACACCGCGAAATTGCGCCATGCCACCACTTGTCGAAACGAACCTTCGCGCGATGATGTCGTCCCATGTCGGCGTGATCCGCGATGGAGACCAACTCGTGCAAGCCATCCAGGCATTCGCGTCTCTCGAACAGAACACGGGAAACATTGCCTTGCGCAACATGGCAACCACAGCGCTGATCGTTGCGGCATCTGCGTGGTCGCGACGTGAAAGCCGTGGCGCGCATTATCGCTCGGACTATCCGGCTGAAGATCCCGCGCAGAAGAAACGAACCATGACGACACTCGATGAAGCGCGCCAGATTGCAGCAGGGATGACGGATGTGACGCCGCCCCTCAAGCAACGCTCAATGGGAGCCTGAAGTGACCGAAGTCCTCGATCCTGCCGAGCTGCTGCATCCTGAAGCCTTTTTGTCGCCGCTTGCCATCGATGAAGCGGTGATGCGCGCCCTCGACGAAGATCTGGGGCGCGCGGGTGATGTGACGTCGATAGCGACAATTCCACCGGACGTTCATGCTCATGCGATTCTCGTGGCCCGGCAGGCTGGCGTGATCGCCGGATTGCCGCTGGCGGTGGGGACGTTCCATCGCCTCTCTGCCGACATCAATATTCAGGCTCATGTGCATGACGGCAACGCCGTCGCCAAGGGCGTCCATGTGCTCGACCATCTCCGGTCCGGCCCGCGCAGTGCTCGCCGGCGAGCGTACCGCACTGAATTTCGTCGGACGGCTGTCCGGCATTGCAACACTGACGTCCGACTACGTGCGTCACACCAGCGGCACCAAGCTACGCATCTGCTGCACCCGCAAGACGACGCCAGGCCTGCGCGCGCTGGAGAAATATGCGGTGCGTTGCGGCGGCGGCTTCAATCACCGCTTCGGGCTCGACGATGCCATCCTGATCAAGGACAACCACATTGCCGTCGCAGGCGGCGTTAAGGCCGTTTTGCAACGGGCACGCGCTCACGCCGGTCATTTGGTGAAAATCGAAATCGAGGTCGATACGCTCGACCAACTGCGCGAAGTGCTGGCGACAGGACTTGCCGACGTCGTGATGCTCGACAACATGGATATCGCGACGTTGCACGAAGCCGTGACGATCACCAACGGCCGCGTCGTGCTTGAAGTCTCTGGCGGCGTTACGCTCTCATCGATTGCGGCGATCGCGAGAACCGGCGTCGATTACGCATCCGCAGGTGCGCTGACTCACTCCGCGCCAAACTTCGACGTCGCGCTGGATATTGACGCGTAACGCCCTCTCAGGGTTTTTCAGCCGACAGCTCTGCCGAAATTTCCGCAGTTTGCGCAGCCGACCCCCAGGTCGGCGCGTCCTTGCCGTCGCCCCAGGCCCGCGGACGATAGAAGGTGTGCACGCCGAATTTGTACATCTTCTTCATTTCGCTCACCCATGACGGGCGCACCCAGTAGGCATGGTAGTGCGTGGATTTTCCCACCTCAGGAAGCCACAAGCGTCCATCCAGCGTTTCCTTGGCGATCTTCTTTGCCCGTTCCCACATGTCGGGCTCTTTGACGACGTCGCGGATGCCGTCGCATGCAAATGTGAACTGGCACGACAGATGACGATTGGCGTTCTGATAGACGACGCCGCAAATTGTGGTCGGGTAGTAGCCGGAGAACGCGCGGTTCACGACGACCTGCGCCACGGCAATTTGGCCGCGCACCGCTTCCCCGCGTGCTTCGAAGTAAATCGCGTCGGTCAGACATCTCTCGGACTTCGGACGTGATTTCGCGTCGAGGCCCAGACGTTCCGCAGGTGTTCGTGGTCTCTGCGGCTCTCCGGTCACCTGTCCCTTGCTTGCGACGCTCTCCCCTCCGCCGACCGCAGATGGGTCGACAGGCAGCGAGACCGTCATCTTCATCTCGGGGTCCACGCCTGGCGTAACGATCGTCGGCTCTTCGCCCGGCTGCCAGCGCTCCAGCGACTCGCCCGACACCCCGAGGGAAGAATTTCCAAAGAAGAGACTCGAAGTCTTGAACGAGAAGCCGTCTCGATCAGGCGATGGCGCTGCCACCGCCATATCTTCGAAGGAACCCGCTGGCGCTGCATTGAGCGGATGATCGTGTGGAAGACCCTGGAGCGACGACGCAGCTTCATATTGCGGCAAGCGCGGCGCGCTCAGCGCAGCTTCAAGTTCCGCATCGAGCGGTTCGTGCGCGGACGGAGTTAGCGTGCCATCGGCAGGCGGTACGACCTCTGCCGTTTTGGCGCCCCTTACATTCAAGTTCGGCTGATCCTGCGGCGGCGAAGTCACTTGCTGAACTTCGGGCTCCGCATCGTCGGGGACGCGAACAGGAAGACGATCACCCTTGGAGGAACGGACTACCTTTGGAAAGTCTGATTTCTGCGGCGGCCGCAGGGCACGCCCCAAGGGGTGCTGGCTAATCGACCCTGTGACGTCGATGCCCTGACCGTCGAGACTGG
The DNA here is from genome assembly GCA_963751855.1 of uncultured Alphaproteobacteria bacterium. Taxonomy (GTDB): domain Bacteria; phylum Pseudomonadota; class Alphaproteobacteria; order Rhizobiales; family Xanthobacteraceae; genus Afipia. The sequence continues at coordinate 133,497 of CAVVWF010000004.1, forward strand.
CCAGACGATAGAGAGCAATCTCGGGTGTTTGCGTACCGATCGGACGCGGGAGATTAAACGACGCGACCTGCAACATGCGGCGCGAAGACGCAAACAGGTACTGCTGCAGCCGCTCTGCCACACCGGGCTGACGAGCCAGCAAAGCTGCGAGATCCTGATAGCCGATTTGGGTCGGTGCCACTGTCAACAGACAGAGGACAAAGCCGAAGGGCGCAAACCGCGCGCCCTTCGACCTGCTACGCAACACAGGCATCGATACGCTCACGCAACTAACGCTTACACATACTCACACGATCGAAATGCACGATCGGTACAATTCGATCAATTGCGTTGGTATCGAATTAAAGTTGCCGCGGAGTTAATCACTGCGGTGCGCGCGCCACACGCAAGTGAAGGCTTTGATGCACGCATCCGTTTCGGATGCGTTGGTAAACAGCGCGTCCAGCAAGTCGTAAACAGCGCGTCAACAAGAAGAGTAAATGAACTGTTCGCTGCTCACGCAGCAACTACCGCCTAAAACAAATCTGCCCGGGACAAGCCCGGGCAGAAGAAATGTCGTTCAGTGAACGAGTGAAACGCGACTTACGCCTGGCTGGCGACAGCCTTGCCGAGCGCGGCCTGTGCCGCGGCAAGCCGTGCGATGGGCACGCGATAGGGCGAACATGACACGTAGTCGAGACCGACTTCGTGACAGAACGCGATCGATGCGGGATCACCGCCGTGCTCGCCACAAATGCCCATCTTGAGGCCCGGACGGGTCTTGCGGCCGCGTTGCACGCCGATCTTCACCAATTCACCGACACCATCGCGATCGACCGAGATAAACGGATCGATGTCGAGAATGCCGCGCGCGACATAAGTACCGAGGAAGCTCGCGGCATCGTCACGGCTGATGCCGTATGTCGTCTGCGTGAGATCGTTGGTGCCAAACGAGAAGAACTCCGCCGTCTTGGCGATCTCGTCCGCCATCAGACAAGCCCGCGGCAATTCGATCATCGTTCCGGTCTGGTAGCTGAGCTTGGCGCCGGTCTCACGCGTCACCGATTGCGCTGTTGCATCGATACGCGACTTGATCAGATCGAACTCCGCACGGGTTGCGATCAGCGGCACCATCACTTCAAGTCCAACCGGCTTTCCGGTGCGCTTGCCTGCTTCAGCCGCCGCCTCGAAGATGGCGCGCGCCTGCATCTCGGCGATTTCCGGATAAGCGATCGCAAGACGGCAGCCGCGGAATCCGAGCATCGGATTGAACTCAGCCAGTTCACGTACGCGATCCGCAAGCCTGCGTGGATCGGCGTGCATGGCACGCGCGACCTCCTCGATCTCGCTTTGGGTATGCGGAAGGAACTCATGCAGCGGCGGATCGAGCAGACGGATGGTGACCGGCAGGCCCTGCATGATCTCGAACAGGTCGACGAAGTCTGCGCGCTGCATCGGCAGAAGCTTTGCAAGCGCCGCGCGGCGAGCCTGCTCGTCTTCGGCCAGGATCATTTCGCGTACGGTGCGGATGCGCGTCTCTTCGAAGAACATGTGCTCGGTGCGGCAAAGGCCAATGCCTTCCGTACCGAACTTCAGCGCGGTGCGGGCGTCGGCTGGCGTGTCGGCATTGGTGCGGACCTTCAGCTTGCGCACCTGATCGGCCCAGCCCATCAGCGTATTGAAGTCGCCGGACAGTTCCGGCTCGATCATCGGCATGCGGCCGGCCAGCACCTGCCCCATCGCACCATCGATGGTGATGACGTCGCCTGCCTTGAACGTGCGGTCGCCAATGGTCATGAGACCGCGACCGTAATCGACGCGGATCGTGCCGCAGCCCGATACGCAAGGCTTGCCCATGCCGCGCGCGACCACGGCCGCGTGGGACGTCATGCCGCCGCGCGTCGTGAGAATGCCTTCAGCGGCGTGCATGCCGTGAATATCTTCAGGCGATGTTTCGACGCGAACCAGAATGACCTTGCGGCCATCAGCCTGCAGCTTGGCAGCTTCGTCCGACGAGAACACGATTTCGCCTGACGCCGCGCCCGGCGATGCGGGCAGACCGGTCGCGATCACGTCGCGCTCGGCGACAGGATCGATGGTCGGATGCAACAGCTGATCGAGCGAAGCCGGATCAATGCGCGAGATCGCATCCTTCTTCGTGATCAGTCCTTCGTTGGCGAGATCGACGGCAATACGCAGCGCCGCCTTGGCCGTACGCTTGCCGTTGCGGGTCTGCAGCATCCAGAGCTTGCCCTGCTCGATCGTGAATTCCATGTCCTGCATGTCACGATAGTGCTTCTCGAGCAGCGTGTAGATACGCGTCAGCTCCTTGAACGCATCCGGCATCGCGACTTCCATCGACGTCTTGTCGGAACCGGATTCCTTGCGCGCGTATTCGGTGATGTCTTGCGGCGTGCGGATGCCGGCCACGACGTCCTCGCCCTGCGCGTTGATGAGGAACTCGCCGTACAGCAGCTTTTCGCCGGTCGACGGATTGCGCGTGAAGGCGACACCAGTTGCCGAGGTGTCACCCATGTTGCCGAACACCATCGACTGGATGTTGACCGCGGTGCCCCATGATTCAGGGATATCATGCAGGCGGCGATAGGTGACTGCGCGTGCGTTCATCCACGAAGAGAACACAGCGCCGATCGCACCCCACAGCTGAGCATGCGGGTCCTGCGGAAATTCGCTGCCGGTTTCTTCAGCCACCGCGTTCTTGTACTTTCCGACAAGATCGACCCAGTCTTCCGCGGTCAGTTCGGTGTCCAGCGAATAACCCTTGCTGTCCTTGTAGGTATCGAGGATGTCCTCGAAATGATGATGCTCGAAGCCGAGCACGACATCCGAATACATCGTGATGAAACGACGATAGCTGTCGTAAGCGAAACGGCGATCGCCGGAGAGCGAAGCCAGCGCCTCGACCGTCTTGTCGTTCAGACCGAGGTTGAGGACCGTGTCCATCATGCCCGGCATCGAGGCACGGCCGCCGGAACGCACCGACACCAGCAGCGGGTTCTTGGCGTCCCCAAAGGTCTTGCCCGCAATCTTGCCGACGGCATCGAGTGCCTTCTCGAGCTGCGCCTTCAATTCCTTCGGATAGGTCTTCTCGTTGGCGTAGAAGTAGGTGCAAACCGAGGTCGGAATAGTGAACCCGGGAGGCACTGGAAGGCCGAGATTGGCCATCTCGGCGAGATTCGCACCCTTGCCGCCAAGCAGGTCGCGCATGCCTGCCTTACCTTCGGCACGGCCATCGCCAAACGTGTAGACCCACTTTCCTGCCTTCACCGCCGAGACGGCCTTCGGGCTGCTCTTGGCAACGGTCTTGACCGGCGATCTGGCTGACGACTTGGCCGGTGCCTTCGCAGCCTTCTTGACAGCCTGCTTGGCTGCAGGAGGCGCAGCCTTCACGGCCTTGCGCGCTGATTTCGCGGCTGCGGGCGATGCTGACTGCTTGGATTTGGCAGAAGACTTTTTAGCAGAAGATTTAGCGAGAGGCTTTTTGGACTTGGATGAGACTTTGGCCATGGCTTCCAGACGCTGCGTGAGGGAAACGGCAGGCGGGGTTACACCACGGTTTGAAGCCCCCGCGCAAGCCGCGCGAGAGGCTATTCTGAACTTCAATGTGGTGACTTTTAGGGCCTTATCTGGCCCTTACTTGATGAGGCCCAGACCGATGATCCCGACCAAAATCAGATAAATCGCGACGATAAAATTCAACAGCCGCGGCATAACAAGAATCAGAACGCCGGCAATCAGGGCAACGATCGGCTGCAGATGGGTCGAGAGATGCATCTATAGTCTCCGGCAATCAGGAACGACAAAAAGCGAAGTTGAGAAACTTATCCTCACGAAAAGCAGCAGCATCGGCCTGCGACGATAGCCAACGGACTGTGAAGCTCATCCGAGTTCCTGCTGCATCCACGAAAATGCCGCAATGAAACCACGTATGGCGCAGGAACGATGCTCCACGCGAAGGATTGTCACGGCTGGTTGAACGGCAAGTGCCGAGAGGCCCCAATGTTTTCAGGAGACGACAGCCATGCGTAATCCAATTCTCGCAGTTGCCTTGCTGGCCAGCGCCACGGCGATGCCGCTCGCGGCCCAGGCCCAGCAGCGCATCATCGTCGAGGAAGGCGTGACGACGGGGCTTGGCGGTCCCGGCGTCGGGATCATCGGCGAAGATGAGCGTCCCCGCTTTCGGCGGTACATCGTGGAAGAGCGGGTGCCTTCCTACAGCGTCGACACACCGGTGAGAGTAGGCACGGTTCTGCCTGAAGCAGGCGTCACGTATTACGACGTACCGCAACAATTCGGCGCGACCACGTATCGCTACACAGTCGTGAACGATCGTCCGTTGCTGGTCGAACCGCGTACACGCCGCGTCATGCAAGTGATCGACTGACTGTCATGATTGATAAAGCCCACCCGGGACAACCGGGTGGGCTTTATCATGACGCCTGCATCATCAACAAAATGCCGTTGGACGATTTGTAGTTCTGGATGAGCGTGTCCCGGAACGCCGGATTCCAATTGGTCGCGAGGCGCTCTTCATCGCTCATCGCCGAATAGCTCTGGAGTATTCCAAGGCTCAATTGGGAGGGATCTCCGCTCGACTGGCTTTGCTTCATGGACGAGAGGATGCTGTTGCGCGTGCGCGAACTCAGCTCCTTTTTCGCCGCCTGGACTTCTTGTAAGGAGAAAAGGTTGTTCTGGTTCAGAGCAATCGCAGACAGCGATCGGCCGTCCATGGAAGAGAAATCGACCAACTGCCCCGTCTTGCGACCCGGCTCGTACACCAGTTCCCTGCCGTTCTGTCTGGCCTCGATCGCCTGCGTGTCGAGAGTGGAGCGAACATCCTTGGCGACCGTACTGAAGTCTTTCTTTACGGTCGCTGGCGCGCCAAAAGGATTTTGCGCGAGATAGGTTGCGACCGGATCACCCGGAATGCCCGACGGGACCGCATCCGGGTTCTGCTGCGCCGCCTGATATCCCTTTTGAACCGCTGCGTGCTGAGCAGCCCACGTTGACGTGGCCTTCTCCTCGCTGCTGGCCCCATCAAGATAGTTAAGCGCAGCTTTGTAGACGACGGTGTAGTTATTCGTCATCGCCGCTGTTGCCGCCGCAGGCGCAAGCGCCGCATTGAGACGGATTTTCAGTTCATCGGAGGCAATGCCCTGCTCGTCCTTCGTGAACTTTCCGCCGCTGTTAGTTGAGATTGCAAATAGCGAGCGACGATCCAGTTGCGATAAATCGACCGTCGGCTTGCCGTCGCTGCTGAGCGGCCCTGTGACTTTTGCTGCAGCATAAAGAGCATCGAGTGACGTCCGGGCATTGCTTGCAACAGTCGCGAAATCAGGGCTGGTCGTCGCATTTGCAAGCCGGGCACGGGCGGCGTCCGACAGCGTCAGGTTGGTCGCCGCATTGGGATCCACCGAATGTCCGGTGTCGGCTGCATTCAGAATGTTTGCCAGGGAAGGTTGTATCGCTGCGGCCCTCGCATAGGCCGAGCCGAACTGGGCATACGCGTTGGTAAAGGCAGCAATCGATGTCATCTGTGGTCCTCGCACGGGCCGGAAAACAGCCTCGGTTAAAAAACCGTTATGCGGGTAGAACCTTTCAGATCATGGTTAATGAAAGGTAAAATTTGCCTCCGAACAGACCTGCCCCGCCGATGGGGCAGGTCTGGGCTAAGTCAAATCAGTCCTGAATCTTGGAAAAATCTGCCACGGCCCGGGTGGCCGCCCGGATTTCATTGAGCAGCTTGAGGCGGTTTTCGCGCACGGATGCGTCGTCGTCGTTGACCTTCACCTTGTCGAAGAAGGCATCGACTGCCGGACGCAGCTTTGCCATCGCCGTCATGGCTGCGGCGAAGTCTTCCTTGGCGACAGCAGCACTCGCATCCGTCTTCACCTGGTCGATGGCACTCGCCAGGGCCTTTTCTTCATCGAGCTTATAGAGCGAAGCATTCGGCGCTCCATCGAAAGACTTGCCGTCCTTCTTTTCCTCGATGCGCAGGATGTTCGCCGCCCGCTTGGTGCCGGCAAGCAGGTTTTTGCCATCATCGGTGTCGAGAAATTTGCCCAGCGCCTCGACGCGGCGCACGACCATCAGCAGATCTTCCTGACCTTCGAGCGCGAACACGGCGTCGACGAGATCGTGCCGCGCACCTTGATCGCGGAGCTGGACTTTGAGGCGATCGGCGAAGAAAGAAAGAAGATCCGCAACTTTTTCGTTCTGCGCGCCGAGTTGCGATGACGCAACCTTCGCCAGGCTGAACTTCAACGAATTGTCGAGCAGCAGTCGGATCACACCCAAGGCTGCACGGCGCAGCGCGTAAGGGTCCTTGCTTCCCGTCGGCTTCTCGTCGATGGCCCAGAAGCCAACCAGCGTATCGATCTTGTCGGCCAGAGCGACGGCGATGCTCACCGGATCGCTCGGCACGCGGTCGTTCGGGCCTTGTGGTTTGTAGTGATCCTCAATGGCGGCGGCGACGCTCGAATCCTCACCGGCAGCCTGCGCGTAGTATTTCCCCATAAGGCCTTGCACCTCTGGGAATTCGCCGACGACCTCGGTGAGCAGGTCAGTCTTGGCGAGACGTGCCGCGCGTTTCGTCTTTTCAACATCCGCACCGACCAGCGGCGCGATTTCGGCCGCAAGCCGTTCGATGCGCGCGATACGCGCCGCCTGCGTGCCGAGCTTTTCGTGAAACACGATCTGCTCGAATTTCGGCAGCCGGTCTTCGAGCTTGGTCTTCAGGTCGGTTTCGTAGAAGAACTTCGCATCGCTCAGGCGCGCGCGGATCACGCGCTCGTTGCCTGCCACAATGGCCTTGCCGCCATCCGTCGCCTCGATGTTCGACGTCAGGATGAACTTGTTGACGAGCTTGCCGGTTTTGGGATCGCGCACCACAAAACATTTCTGATTGTTGCGGATGGTGGCGCGGATCACTTCACCCGGGATCGAGAGGAAATCCTCGTCGAACGAGCCCATCAGCACCACCGGCCACTCGACCAGTCCCGATACTTCGTCGAGCAATACCTGATCTTCGACCAACTCATAACCTTGCGCGAAAGCAAGCTGCTTGGCGTCAGCCAGGATGATGTCCTTGCGGCGCTGTGGATCGAGGACAACCTTCGCCGCTTCCAGCTTCGACACGTAATCATCGAAACGGCGCACGCTGATTGCCGCCGGCGCCATGAAGCGATGACCATGGGTCGTCTGCCCCGCCTCGATGCCGGCAATGTCGAATTTCACAACGTCCGGCTCCTCGGTCTCAATGCCGAAGGTGGCGATGATCGAATGCAGCGGCCGCACCCAGGTCAGCGCGCCGGGTTTCGCCGAACGCTCACCCCAGCGCATCTGCTTCGGCCACGGGAACGTGCGAACGATGACGGGCAGAATTTCCGCGATCACATCGATCGCCGGACGACCCGGCTTCTCCATGAGCGCGATATAGAAATCGCCCTTCTTTGGATCTCTCTGAATTTGCGCTTCGTCGAGCGACTTCAGACCGGTGGCTTTCAGGAAGCCCTGAACGGCGGCATCAGGCGCGCCAATCTTCGGACCCTTGCGCTCTTCCTTGAGATCAGGCTGGCGCACGGGAATGCCGTGAACGGTAAGCGCAAGACGGCGCGGCGTCACGAACGCCTTCGCCCCCTCATAGATAAGCCCTTCGGCGACCAGCTTTTCAGTCACCATACGGCGCAGATCGTCCGCCGCCTTCGCCTGCATGCGCGCGGGAATTTCTTCAGAGAACAGTTCAAGGAGAAGATCAGGCATCGCTTATGCTCCACCCGCTTCGGTATGAACCCAGGCCTCACCACAAGCCTTGGCGAGCTCCCGTACGCGCAAAATGTAGCTCTGGCGTTCAGTCACCGAGATCACGCCACGCGCATCGAGCAGGTTGAACACATGGCTCGCCTTGATGCACTGGTCGTAGGCCGGCAGCGCCATCAGGTGGCGCTCCTTCTTGCCGCCTTCCCAACCCGCTTCGAGATATTTCTTGCACGCGCTCTCGGCCATCTTGAACTGCTCAAACAGCATTGCCGTGTCGGAATGCTCGAAATTATGCCGCGAGTATTCCTTCTCGGCCTGCAGGAAAACGTCGCCGTAAGTCACCTTCTCGTCGCCATCACGGCCGTTGAAGTTAAGATCGTAGACGCGATCCACACCCTGCACGTACATCGCAAGCCGCTCGAGACCATAGGTAAGTTCACCGGCCACCGGCGCGCATTCGACGCCCGCGACCTGCTGGAAGTAAGTGAATTGCGACACTTCCATGCCGTCGCACCAGCATTCCCAGCCGAGGCCCCATGCCCCGAGCGTCGGGCTTTCCCAATCATCCTCGACGAAGCGAATGTCGTGCAGATGTGAATCGACGCCGATGGCAGCGAGCGATTTCAGATAAAGGTCCTGGATGTCCGGCGGCGATGGCTTCAGGATCACCTGGAACTGATAGTAGTGCTGCAACCGGTTCGGATTCTCACCATAACGGCCATCTTTCGGCCGACGCGATGGCTGCACATAAGCGGCATTCCAGCGTTTTGGTCCCAGTGCCCGCAACGTCGTTGCCGGATGGAACGTGCCGGCTCCCACTTCCATGTCGTAGGGCTGCAAGATGACACAGCCATAGTCCGCCCAATAGCGCTGCAGCGTCAGGATCAGGCCCTGGAAAGAACGTTCGGGGCGCATATGCGGCGGGGTTGAGTCCATGAGGTGGTTTCTGAGATCGCTTTAAGGATTGGTGAAGCGTGATTTGCGCGCGGACCGTATCGACGCGGACGGATGGAATCAAGGCAAGGAAACCGGGAAACCAATTGCCGCCTCGTGCGTCTTTCTCGCCAGGGCTGGCGGCTATCAATCGATAAAGGCAGTGGGCGGAACACCGCCGCGAGAGCAAGAAAGATGCGCCATGGAGATTGTCGGCCTTGCGGTATTTTGCGTCACGATCCTCGCCGGCAGTCCGCTGTTGCTCGCGGAACGTCACCAGCGACGCTTCCGCCGGAGAATCGTTCAAACATCGCAAACTGACGAAACCTCCCCTTAACCGCCATGGCGAAAGCCCGATCAGGCACTCTGCTTTGTTAGGAACTCGCCGCTACAGCTGCGCCTGCGAACCAGAAGACCGGGATCAAACCCGGCAAACAAAAAAATAAACCAGGGGGCTGGCATGTTTGTTTCTGAAATCGTCGCGGCAGTCGTCATCATCATTGGGCTTGGAACGATGATGAACGAAGATCTCCGCCCCAATCGCTAAAAAGCTGAGATCGGGAGAACACTAGCCCGGCCTGTATGTCCCGGTGTTGGGATCGGGCCGCAGCGTGGGCACGTCGTCATGGCTGTCGACGCGCGCTTGCCGCGCTTCGTCGAGTTCACGATTGATGCGGCGACCCTCGCGAGCTGCGAGCCGCACCAGCGCAGCACCACCCAGAATTCCGGCAACGATGAGGATCAGCGGCGGCACGATGTATCTCCATCACTTTCACAAACAGAAACCCTACTTCCAGGCCTGACAGGCCATCCCGTTAAAGCCCGTAACGAGCCCATATCGCGCGGGTTTCGATCGCCGAGATCAGATCCTCAGGTAAACTCTGCACGCCCATCATGGAGCCAGCGCCGGGCTTGCGCCCCAGCGCTCCCGCAAGCAGCCCGCTCGACGGCGCGATGACCGGGGTTTGGACCTTGTCACCATAGCGCGCGCGCAAAACGGTGCGCAGATCGCCGATGGCATCGGTGAGCCCAAGTTTGACCGAGCGCTCGCCGGCCCAATATTCACCCGTAAACAGGTAGTCGTCCGCGCCCCTGAGGCGCGCACCGCGACTTTCCTTCACCAGGTCGATGAAGGTGTCATGAATCTCACGCTGAATGGCCTTCAGCCGCGCCACGTCGTCGGGATTCTCCGGTAAAAAAGGGTCAAGCGTGGCCTTGTGCTCGCCTGACGTATAGAGCCTGCGCTCGATCCCGACCTTCTTGATCAGTTCCTGAAACCCGAAGGTGCCACCGACAACGCCGATCGATCCGACGATGGAAGAAGGATCGCAGAAAATCTCGTCGCCCGCGCATGCGATCATGTAGCCGCCCGAGGCGGCCACATCCTCAACGAACACCAGCACCGGAAGCTTTTTCTCGGCCGCAAGCGCACGGATACGCTGATAGATCTGGCGTGACTGCACAGGGGAGCCGCCTGGCGAATTAATGATCAGCGCGACCGCTTTTGCGCCCTTGGTGGCGAACGCCCGCTCCAGCGTCTTGGAAACACCGGCGAGAGACATCCCGGGCCGCAGCGGGGTCACCGCGCCGATCACCCCCGACAAGCGCACCACGGGCACCACGGCGCCACCGCGCAACCGTGCCGGCAGCAGACCCTTCAGCCGATCCCAAAATCCGTCTCCGCGGCCACTCTCGTCAGACATCGAACGTCCTTCATATTTACGGTTTATTATTCGGTAACTGGCATCAAGAAGTAAGGGTTCATTCAGCAAAGGTTTACTGTCTTTGCGTCGGAATTCGCGCTACCAGCCGGCCGAATGCGTTTTCCCGGCGTTATCAGGCATCGCAACCGAGTGAATCTCAAACTGGAACGCATTTTACCTTGAAGTATCAGGCTGTCGGCGTGCAGCCCAATAGGTGCGAAGATGAAAATCTATCTCCTGATGCTGCTGATTGGCGCCCTTTTCACGGCTATCCACCTCACCTATGTGCCGGAAACAGGGTCTAAATCGGTTCATCAATAAGCCATTGCCGATACTCTGGGCATTTATTGACCCTTAAGCACTTCCGCCAGCGGCAGCACCGCCTTGCCGTCGAGAATGGCCTGAACCTCGGCGTTGGGTCCCCGATCATCCCTCAGGACAATACCCCGGTGCATCGCCAACGGCGCACGTCCGCCCTTGATCGCTTTCACCAATATCCGGATGGCACCTGATCCAGCATCGGGATGGACCGGCAGGATTTCCAGGCTACCGAAACCGCGGCCGAGCGCTGTGAGCACCTCCGCAAGTCCGTCCGCCCGCCAGATCAGCGTCAGCACTCCGCCGGATTTCACCATCCGGCGCGCAGCGTGCACCCACGCCTGCAGCGTCTCCGATGTCGCCATATGAGCGACCTGCCGACCCGCATCCGGTGACGCCCGGTGGCGCGAGGCGTCGTTGAATGGCGGGTTCATCAGCACGACGTCGATGCTGTCGGGGCCAAGGCCCTCGGTAGCAAAGGCTTCAGCAGTCGAAGTCACATCTTGCACAACCACCTGCGCATGAAGCTGGTTCACATCCGCATTGGCACGCGCCAGCGAAGCCAGTACTTCGTCAATTTCCACGAGAACCAGATCAATGCCGGCCACACGTCTGGCGACAGCGAGTCCTGCCGCGCCAACTCCGGCGCCAAAATCCGCGACGCGGTTACCTGCCCTCGCCGCCGTCGCTGCGGCCAGCAATATCGCGTCATGTCCGGCGCGGTGGCCACGCTTCGGCTGACATAGCCGCAACTGCCCGCCCAGAAACAGATCGTCGGTTACATCGCCTGCCGGCTCAGTCATTGTCCCGCAACTCATGGGCAAGCCCGGCTTCGGTGAGCAGGCGCCGCGCGGCTATATTGTCATCCTCGTGGACGAGGATGCGCCGGGGCAGCACGCCCAGCGATCCTTCGATAACGCTCATATTATTGTCCAGGACGAGATGGTGAATATTCGCGCCGTCCAGCAGCGCGCCGACGGCCGACACCAAAACTATATCGTTAGTCCGCATCAATTCGCGCAATGCAGCCATCTCCCTGTCGCTGGAACGCCCTATATGGCCCGTTCGTTGCTCTTGCCGCGTCGCGCGGCAGTTTCTATGGTGGCCCCAAATTCATCCGGAGACCGGGCGTGGCGGTAATTGTACCCTTCGAGAGCCACTCGACACCATCGATAGATCAGTTGGTCGCGCTTGTCGCTTCCGATATGGAGCGCGTCAACGCCACCATCCTGTCGCGCACCGGCTCGGAAGTCACGATGATCCCGGAGGTCGCGAACCACCTGATTTCGTCGGGGGGCAAGCGCCTGCGTCCCATGCTGACCTTGGCAATGGCGAACCTCACCGGCTACACCGGCGAAGGCCACATCAAGCTCGCAGCGTCCGTGGAGTTCATGCACACCGCGACGCTGCTCCACGACGACGTCGTGGACGAGAGCGAACTGCGCCGTGGCAAGCTCTCGGCGCGGATGCTGTGGGGCAACGAGGCCAGCGTGCTGGTCGGTGATTTCCTGCTCGGCCAGGCGTTCCGCATGATGGTCGAAGTCGGCTCGCTGCGTGCGCTCGATATTCTGTCATCCGCTGCAGCCACCATCGCCGAAGGCGAGGTGATGCAGTTAGCCGCGGCGAAAAATACCGCCACCACCGAAGACGAATATCTGGCGGTGATCCGCGGTAAAACCGCCGAACTGTTTGCAGCCGCCTGTGAAGTCGGCCCCGTCATTGCCAATCGTCCGAAAGCCGAACAGACCGCGTGCCGGTCGGTTGGCATGAATCTCGGCATCGCATTCCAGCTTGTGGACGACGTGCTCGACTACGGCGGCAAGGCGGCCAAGCTCGGCAAAAACGTCGGCGACGATTTCCGAGAGGGCAAGATCACCCTGCCTGTGGTGCTCGCCTTCCGGCGCGGCAGTGACGTGGAGCGGGAGTTCTGGATTCGCACGCTGGAGCGCGGCGAAATCAATGACGACGATCTCGATCACGCCATCGGCCTGATGACCAAGCACCGCGCGCTGGAAGACACCATGAGCCGTGCACAGCACTACGGAGCGATGGCGGTAGATGCGTTGGCGCTGTTTCCATCATCACCAATGAAGACTGCGCTTGAGCAGGTGGTCGCATTCTGCCTGGCCCGCTCACACTAAGTGGGCTTCGATTTTGAAGTGGGCTGGATTTGGCAACCGCCGCAGAGCGGCTAGCTCAATACGCCAGCATGCACCCACCAGCCGGTGTGATTCTTTGCAATCACCCGCGCAGCGGCTTGCGCATCGACATCGCTTCCGAAAATCGCGAAGCACGTGGCGCCTGAACCCGACATGCGTGCGAGGCGCACGCCATCGGTGGCACGTAGCGCCGACAAGACGTCGCCGATAACCGGTTCAACTTTCAGCGCGGGAGACTCGAGATCGTTGGTGCCGGTATCGATGGCGTCGAGCCATGCATCAAACGAGTCATCCGCAGGCCAGCCCGGCGACAGCAGCACATCGCCAACGCCTGCAAGAAATTCGCCCTTGCTCAACCCCAACGCGGCGAACACATCCTTGGTCGCGACACCGACGCGCGGATTGACCATCACACATGGCAGTTCCGGCAGGCTGAGCATCGAGAGGTTTTCGCCAACGCCTGTCATCGTGCAGGCACGGGACGCCAGACATACCGGAATGTCGGCACCTGTATCGCGCGCGACATCGATCACGCGCGGATCATCCTTTGCTATGCCGTTGGCCTGGGCCAACAGCCGCAACGCGGCCGCGGCATCCGCTGAGCCGCCGCCAATGCCTGCCGCCACCGGCAAGTGCTTGTCCAGCGTGAAGCGCCCAAGCGTGAGACCCGGTATCCGCTCGGCAAGCAGGAGTGCTGCACGCACCACCAGATTGTCGGACGTCTCGCCGCAGTCCTGCGCGCTAGGTCCGCTCGTGGTCAGGGTGAGTTGCGGACCGGGCTCCAGCGTCAACGTGTCTGCACAATCGGCGAACACGACAACGCTTTCGATGTCATGGTAGCCGTCCGCGCGGCGGCCAAGAACCCGCAAGGTCAAGTTGACCTTGGCGCGCGCGGTGTCGGTCAAGAGGGTCATCTCGGGCAATTACTCCGGGCAATAACAGGAGATGCGCAGGCTTTTAGCCCACGCATCCACCAAAACACGCTGTTTATCCAGGAATATGGATTGCCGGGTCAAGTCCGGCTGGCCATATGGACGATTAAGCGAAATCAGCCGCCCTTGCCGTCGTCTTTCTTCTTGTCAGCGGACGCCGCGGAGGACGTATCGTCGGGCAAACCGTCACGCATCTTAGCTTCGATCTTGGGCAATTCTTCCGGCTCAGGCTTGAGGTCACGCGCATGCTGCCACTGGAATTTCGCCTCCAACGTGCGTCCGACGCGCCAATATGCATCGCCAAGGTGATCGTTGATGGTCGGATCTTCCGGTTTTAGATCAATCGCGCGTTCGAGATTTTTCACCGCGTTCTCATAGTCGGCAATGCGGTAATAGGCCCAACCGAGAGAATCGACGATGTAGCCATCATCCGGGCGCTGCTCGACCGCACGGCGGATCATCTTCATCGCCTCGTCGAGATTGATACCCTGATCGATCCACGAATAGCCAAGGTAGTTCAGCACATGCGGCTGCTCCGGCTGCAACTCCAAGGCCTTCTTCAGATCGGCTTCGGCGCTCGACCACTGCTTTGAACGTTCGCTGCAGATGCCGCGGAAATAGTAGAAAACCCAATTGGGCTTATCAGTGCTCGCAGCGGAAGCCTCAATGCCCTTGCCATAGGTCACGCTGCAGTCTTCGAACTTTTTGCGCGAGCGCTCGATATTGCCGAGCGCCATGATCGCTTCAAGATCCTTCGGATCCTCGGCGACAACGGTTTTCAGGATCTTGATCCCCTCATCACTTCGATCGACCGCATCGAGATCAGTCGCGAGCTGGATCTGGGCATTGCGCTTCAGCGGAGAATTCGCCGCGACACGCTCATACACCTTGATCGCCATCTGGGGTTTCTTCACCGACTCGTAGAGGTCAGCGAGTGACAGCAATGCGAGCGAATGGTTCGGATTGAGATACAGCGCGAGCTGGAGATAGACCAACGCGAGGTCCTCACCACCGCGGCGCGTCAGCGAAGCGCCAATGCCATAGAGCGCCTCGGCGGCCCCTTGCTGCGGAGAATCCACCAGCGGCGAGAGCTTCTTGCCAGCCTTCGCCTCACGAATCCCCTCAAGCACCAGTGGGTGACGCGCCAGTTTCTTGTCGAATGCTTCATAGACGGCGGTTGCAGCCGCCTCATCCTTGTTCCGCGACAACCAGCGCGCATACGCATCAGCGACACGCAGGGCGGAATCATCGAGCTTGTAGGCACGATCGAAGCGAACGCCCGCTTCCTTCTGCTTGTTGGCAAGCTCGAGAATCAAGCCGGCATGCAGGTCCTTGAAAATCGGATACCATTCCGGGCCCGCCAGCTTATCGATGCTTGCGATCGCTGCCTGGGTATTCCCGGCGCCGTAGCTCGCCCAGCCTGACAGCAGGGTGGCAACAAGGTCGGTAATGGGACCACGAATCGACTGATTGATGTTCTGCTGCGCGGCGGCGTATTGCTTCTGCTTCAGCGAACGCACACCGACCACGAGCCGAGCCACTCGATTGTTCTTGTCAACGGTGAGAATCCGCTCAGCCAGCTTTACCGCCTCGTCCATGTCACCATCGGCCAGCGCCGAGATAAATGCGCGGTCGAGCAACTCGGTGTTCTTTGGATCGGAGCGCAGCGCTGCGCGATAGAAGGCAGATGCCGCGCCGGCGTCGCGATCAACACTGGCGTGTCGCGCGGCGAGATAGCTGCCGGAAACGGTCAGACCGACCAGATCGCGAGCTGTCGGGAAGCCGGCCTGTTTGGCACCCTCAGTGGCCTCATTGACGCTGTTGCGCGTCTGCGCATGAAGCGGATTTGCGACCGTCATAACGGTAGCAAACGCGAGGGTGGCTGCAGCCACGCAATTGAAACGAACTGAAAACATCACGCTCGCCGGCTCCATGATTGGGTAAGGTGCGACCGGTCAGGCCAGCAGCACATGACAATGGCTTGTTTGGCCCTCATCCGCAAGGATTCGAGGCAATGTGCCGAGGAGCCCAGTTAGTATGGCGCAATCGTGGCAACAGGCCATCCTCGCGCAATCGTGTCACATCGACTGATAATTCGGGCCGCCGCCACCTTCGGGAGGAACCCATGTAATATTGCCGTTAGGGTCCTTCACGTCGCAGGTTTTGCAGTGGACGCAGTTCTGCGCGTTAATTTGGAATCGCGGACCTGACGACTCCTCCACCCATTCATAAACGCCGGCAGGGCAGTAACGGTTCGACGGGCCAGCATAAATATCGTGTTCGGAGGTCTTTTGCAGGTTCATGTCGGCAACCTTGAGGTGAATCGGCTGATCCTCCTCGTGGTTGGTGTTGGACAGGAATACCGATGACAGCTTGTCGAAGGTCAGCTTGCCGTCCGGCTTGGGAGCGGGAATCGGCGCATGGGCCTTGGCAGGGTCGAGTGTCTTCCGGTCAGGCTTTGCGTGCGACTGTGTTCCGAACAGCGAAAAGCCGAACAGCGTGTTGGTCCACATGTCGAGACCACCCAACGCGACGCCTATGACGGTGCCGAACTTCGACCACAACGGCTTGACGTTGCGGACCTTGAAGAGGTCCGTTCCGACAGCGGACCCGCGCCAGGCATTTTCATAGTCGACAAGTTCGTCGTTGGCGCGGCCGGCTGCCAGAGCGGCAGCGACGTGCTCCGCGGCCTGCATGCCGGTGCCCATCGCGTTATGAACGCCCTTGATGCGCGGCACGTTGACGAAGCCTGCTGCACAGCCGATCAGCGCACCGCCCGCGAAGGTCAGACGCGGCACCGACTGGTAGCCGCCTTCGGTGATCGCGCGCGCGCCATAGGCAATGCGCTTGCCGCCCTCAAACACGCCGCTGATCGAAGGATGGGTCTTGAAGCGCTGGAATTCCTCGAACGGCGACAGATACGGGTCGTCGTAGTTGAGATGCACCACGAAGCCCACGGCCACGAGGTTCTCGTTGTAATGATAAAGGAACGATCCACCGCCGGTGGAATTGCCCAGCGGCCAGCCGAACGAATGCTGGATCAACCCCTTCTGGTGTTTGGTGGGATCGATCTGCCAGACTTCCTTGAGACCAATACCGAACTTCGGCGGTTCGCTGTCCTTGTCGAGCGCAAACTTCGCGATCAGCTGCTTGGTCAGGCTGCCGCGTGCGCCTTCCGCGAACAGCGTGTACTTGCCGAGCAGTTCCATGCCGCGCGTGTAAGAGGCCTTGTGCGAACCGTCACGCGCCACGCCCATATCACCGGTGGCGATGCCGCGCACTTCGCCGCTCTCTCCATAGAGAACTTCGACAGCCGCAAAGCCCGGGTAGATTTCAACACCGAGCGCTTCGGCGCGCGGGCCAAGCCAGCGGCACACATCGCCGAGCGAGCCGATGTAGCAATGATGATTGTTCATCAACGGCGGCATCATGAAGTTCGGCAGCCGGATCGCTCCACTGCCCGTCATCCAGTAGAAGCGGTCATCCTTCACCTGCGTCTTCAGCGGACAATCAGCGTCCTCGCGCCAATCCGGGATCAGCTTGTCGAGAGAAACCGGGTCGATCACCGCGCCCGACAGAATATGCGCGCCGACTTCAGATCCCTTCTCGACCACGACAACCGAGAGATCCGGATTGATCTGCTTCAGGCGGATGGCGGCGCTCAGACCGGAAGGTCCGGCGCCGACAATCACGACATCGAACTCCATGGAATCGCGCGGAGGAAGCGGTTCGGTGCTCATGCTCACATCTCAGAATTGTCGTTTCAGAATGTTTCTAACCATCGTTCTTCCCGATTTTCGACGCAAGAACAACCCCGTTTCGCTGCAGCGCGATCCATCCTACATTGAAATGGTCATGACACCCGAACGCGCCCCAACTGCCCGTGAATTGCTCGCCTTTTACCTGGAGGCGGGAGTGGATTGCGCGTTGTCCGATGAACCGGTCAACCGGCTCGCCGAAGAAGACGTCGTCGCGGAACAACCTGCATCGAGGCCCACTCTATTCCGCACTGCGAACGCAGCGCCTCCACAGGCCCTTGCCGAGCCTACGCCGCCCCCCGATGCCGCCATCGCATCCGCGCGCGAGATTGCACCGACAGCGGCCTCGCTGGAGGAACTTCGCACGCTGCTTGAGCGCTTCGACGGCTGCGCGCTGAAATCAACCGCGACGCGCCTGGTGTTTGCCGACGGCAATCCGAAGGCGAAAATCATGTTTGTCGGCGAAGCGCCCGGACGTGACGAGGATCTGGAGGGGCTGCCTTTCGTGGGACGCTCGGGCAGACTGCTCGATCTGATGATGGCCGCTATCGGTCTCGATCGAACCAGCGCCTATATCGCCAACGTCATCCCGTGGCGACCGCCGGGAAACCGCGATCCCTCGCCACAGGAAACGCAAATCTGCTTGCCCTTTATTCGACGGCAAATCGAACTCGTCGATCCTGATGTTCTGGTGTGCCTCGGCAAGCCGTCATCCCAGGCTGTACTGGATGTGAAGGACGGCATCATGAAGACGCGCGGCAAATGGATCGACTACAACACCGGGACGCGGAAAATCCGCGCGATGGCGACATTCCATCCGGCCTATCTGCTGCGCCAGCCAATCTACAAGCGACTGACCTGGCAGGATTTGCGTTCGGTGAGGAAGGCCCTCACCACAACCAGCACCGATAGTTAGCGTGCGATTGACGAACTAGCGCGCGCCCTGCGCCGTTGACTGCGGCCGGACGATAGCCCAGCCGATCCGCAACACGGCCTGACGCCCTCTCACCATGGGCTCAAACGCACGCGGCACTTCCGGCACCAGCCCGGGAAACCGCTTCACAAGATCGTCCGGCGGTGTGCCGATTGTGTCCGCAGCGCGCCAGATCACAACGCCGCCGGTCTGGCTGAACGAGGCAAATGTCACCCATGGTGTTTGCTGCGGTGTTGCATCCAGCATCACGTGGGGCCGGCTCGGCGCGGCAAACCCGATCAGGGTTGCAAGTTGCGGATCACCGGCAACAGCCGCGAGCGGACGACCGGTGCGACGTTCGAAATTCTCGCCGAAGAATTTCCCGATGTCGCTGGCGGGAAGTGACGTCTTGACCTCGGCCATGCCGGTCCATGGCTGAATGAAGGTCACGGCAAGCACCACGACCGCAGGTGCGGCCATGATCGCGAGCCAGACCGAACGCAGCACATGCTGCCGCCTGAGATAGATCAGATCACTTGCGGTTACGATGACGGCCAGCCCCACGAGCAGAAGCGCGATGCCATCCCCACCGACGACCTGTTCTTTGCCGAACAATGCCGCGATGAAGCTGAGCACAAACACAGGTACTATCGCGAAGACATAAACAAACGCTCGCGCGAACGGAGCGATACCCGGACGATAAATCACGGGTGCATCTTGCGGCTTGCCGTTGAGCCGGCGCGAGTTGAAGATCAGCAGCAGCGCGACGCCAAATAGTGCGAATACCAACCCGGCCAGCAGTTGCGCCCAGCCGAATAAGGCGCCCCTCAAGGTCCGAAACCTGCGGCAAAGGCGGCCACGCAACAGCATTCGCGCGCAGCAACCACACGGCATAAGGCAACACGATTACCGCCACGACGAGGAGAGCGAATAGCGGATCAGTCGATGCCAGCGCCCGTCTGCCCTTGTGGGTTGCCAGAACAAAAACCGCCAGCATAGCCAGCAGCGGAATCGCCGCCGTTGTCGTCAGCAGCAGCAGGCCAATCTCAATCGACAGCGCGAACCACGCGCTGCGCCGTCCCTGCCCGATGATCTGCCAGGAATGAAGCAGCACCAGCGCCCACAGCGGCCTTGCCAGAATCAAGCGGGCCGAACTCCACGCCGGGAAACGAGAAGGCGGTGATCGTTGCTGTCAGCAGCACCGCGAGGATCGCCTGCTGCGCGCCGACGATGGCGCGGCTGAGCTGGAACAGCGCCCAGAACGTGACGATGAAACAAAGCTGTGACAGCAGGTAAACGCCGAAGATGTGATTGCCCGACAGGCGAAAGGCGATATCCGCGAGCCAGAACGCGGCCGGCGGACCAAGATGGGTGCCGACCTGATACTCCCGGCCAAAGGCCAAGATGGTTGCCACGTCGCCCGGCGGGCTTCCGTACAACAGCCACGGCACGAATCAACCACAGCGCCGCCTGCGCCAGCACCACGATCCAGAAAATCAGGCGGGGCCGCGCGCGAACCAGTTCAACGATCAGGGATGTAAAACGCATGAAACGCCTGAACCGGCCTTGCGATGGAATGCTCACTGATAAAGCGCAGGAACCCGATCAGGCAACCGAACTGCTCAGATGCCGGCGACTTACTTCAGTTGTTTCGTCGGCTGCGGCGAAGTTTCGAATCCCGGCCGCATCTGTCGACGCCCTGCCCCTCGTGTTTCTCGCGCGCGGCCGCAACCGGCGCAAAGAAAGCGGCGATGATGGACGGTCGGCCCCAACCGGTCGAGCGCTTCGAGATGCGCGGGAACGCCATAACCCATGTGCAGCTCGAAGCCGTAGCCGGGATGGTCTTGCGCCAGCCGGCACATCAACCGGTCGCGCGAGACCTTGGCGACGATGGACGCCGCCGCAATCGATGCGACGAGGCCGTCGCCGCCGATCACCGCCTCGCAATCGCACGGGACGTCTATCCGGTCGCGGCCGTCGACAAAGACATGTTTCGGCATCTCGGGCAGCGCACGCACAGCCTGCGCCAGCGCCCACAACGACGCCCGGAGGATATTGTCACGATCGATCCGCGACGGCGGCGCAACAGCGACCGACACCAGCGCAGGTCGCGCAGATCTGCTCGAACAATTCCTCACGGCGTTCTCGGGTGAGGCGCTTGGAATCGTCGAGCCCTTTTGGAACACGCTTCGGGTCGAGAATCACGGCCGCCGCCACCACCGGCCCAGCCAGCGGGCCGCGTCCGGCCTCGTCACATCCCGCGACCGGCCAGACATCGCGCTTCATCAGCGCGCGTTCACGGCGGAAGTCGTCGGCGCAACGATGATCGCGCGTTCGCGGTTCTTGGCGCGTGGAACTGCAGGGGACTTTGCTCGAATCATTCCGGGATGCTGCGGTCACAAGGCCCGACCTCGCAAGCCGGAACTTTCATCCATGCCCGTTATTCAATGAACAGTCGATCTCGGAAACAACCCTAGAACAAATCAAGCTGCTCGTTGCTTCGCTTCGGTCGGACAAAATGGACTGGTCGTCAGTTTTGACCGCCGCTTGTTGAGGCCGAGTTTCTCGCAGGCGATCTCGAAACGCCGCCCGATCATCCAGGCCATCGGCCCGGTGCCTTTCATGCGCGTTCCCCATTGCGAAGTCGTAATCGCGGCCGTCGCGCATATCGCGGATCAGCGTGAAGACATGCCGATAGCGGTCCGGATAATTCGCCATCAGCCATTCGCGGAACAGGTCGCGCACTTCGAGCGGCAGCCGCAGCAGTACGTAACTCGCTTCCTTCACGCCGGCATGGGCGGCGGCGTCGAGAATGCGTTCGATCTCCGAATCATTCAGCGCCGGGATCACCGGCGCGACCATCACGGTCGTCGGAATGCCGGCATCGGCCAGCATGCCGAAGTGCTTCCAGACGCTTCGGCGGGGTCGAGGCGCGCGGCTCCATGGTGCGCGCGAGCTTGGGGTCCAGTGTTGTTATCGAAAGGGCAACCTTGACGAGATTGCGCTTCGCCATCTTCGCAAGAATGTCGATATCCCGAACCACCAAAGCGGATTTCGTGACGATGCCGACCGGATGCGAGGTGCGCTCCAGCACCTCGAGAATTCCGCGCATGATTTTGCGCTCGCGCTCGATCGGCTGATAGGGATCGGTGTTGGTACCGATGGCGATCATGCGCGGCTCGTAACCCGCAGCCGACAGTTCCTTCTCCAGAAGATCCGGCGCGTCAGGCTTGGCGAACAGCTTGCTCTCGAAATCAAGCCCCGGGGACAGCCCCATATAGGCGTGGGTCGGCCGCGCGAAACAATAAATGCAGCCGTGCTCGCATCCCCGATAGGGATTGATGGAGCGGTCGAAGCCGATGTCCGGCGAGTCGTTCCGGGTGATGACCTTGCGCGCGGTGTCGGTGGCGACCGTGGTCTTGAACGGCGGGAGTTCTTCGAGGCTTTGCCAGCCGTCGTCGAACGTGACCCGGGCCTCGGCCTCGTAACGCCCGCTGGCGTTGGTTTGCGCTCCGCGCCCCCTGCGCCGCTGCCTGTCGATAGCGACTTCGATTTCGGGAAAAGGGGAAGGAACACCCGCCGGGTCGGAGGGCGCCGTAACCGGCGGGTGCTTGAGAGCATGGGATGCTTGACTCATGGAGCCAAGATAACATCAAACGAGAACAAAACAAGAACTAACTATTGCCTCGACAACCTGTCCACTGCGATTTGCGGGAGCTTTCCTTTTGCTGCCGCGTTGCTCTTCCGACACGCGATTGAAAGGAGACTACGCATGCGAAAACATTTTCTCGCCGCTGCAGCAGCCATCGTTGCGGCACCAGTGCTCATTGCGATCGGCTCAACACCGGCCAGCGCGGGCGCATTCTGCGCAACCTATCCTGACAGCCAAGGCTACCGGAGCTGCGGTTATGCCACCTATGGACAATGCGCCCGCACTATCCGCGGTGCAGGCGGAATATGCGTCGCCAACCCTAATTTCGCTGGCTACGGCGGCTATGAAAACTCGTACGCCTATGCGCCCGGTCCGGCTTACGGGCCGACCTACTATGAGCCTGGGCCACGTTATTACTCCCGACCGGGCGTCGACATCTACATCGGCGGCGGCATCGATTAACTTCGGAACAGATGAGGTGTGAACCACCTCCGGCGGCAACTGTCGCCGGAGTTTGGCCCTGTCCTAAGCAAGCGAATTATCGTCCCGCTGTTAATGAATGCCGCAAAAAGCTGCACCGGAAGGGCTGTTCTGACTGTGACAAGATGATAACGATGCCGCTCAAGCTTTAGACTGACAGGCATTGCAAGCATCTGGTCATGATCAGCGTTGTCATCCCCACCGAAGGCGTCGAGCAACCCGTTGTCGCCACCCTCGCGGCACTCGTGCCGGGCGCAGCAGCAGGCGTTATCCGTGATGTTGTGCTGGTGGACCGGCCCGGTTCCGACGTCATCGAACGCGTGGCCGATGTCGCGGGCTGTCAGTTTCTGAAATTTGACGGATCAAGAGCAGCGGCACTTGCTGCCGGCGCGAAGCAAACCCGCTCTCCCTGGCTGATGTTTCTCTATGCCGGTGCGGTGCTGGATTCGGGCTGGATCGACGAAGCCGCACAATTCATGCAGGGCGTTTCGCTCAGCGGCCGCCAGCGTGCGGGCGTGTTTCGATATGCGCGATCACCCTATGAAGACGCCAGGGTACGTGATGGGGTCAAGCTCCTCGCGCGCTTCATTTCCGGTCCTTCCGCCGATCAGGGCCTGCTGATTTCCCGCGACCACTACGAACGGCTTGGAGGCCATGCCCCATCCGCGCGACGAGCCGAAGCCAAGTTGCTCTCGAAAATCGGCCGCACCGGGCGGGCCATGCTGCGGACACGGATTTTTGTCGCGGCGTAGACGTTAAATCGATTGTTGACTCCGTCAACAATCATCTGGAGAATTGGTCATCGAGCAGGGCTTTCCGATGACCAGAATCCAGTACGCCGAGCAGGCAACCGGTGTCGACGCCGTCAGGCGATTCAATCGCTTCTATACCCGCAGGATCGGCGTTCTCGAGCAGCAGCTCCTGCAAAGCCCCTATTCCCTGACCGAAGCTCGCGTGTTGTTCGAACTCGCCCATCGAGACGAACCCACCGCCAAGGAAGTCGGCGCCGAGCTTGGCCTTGATCGGGGGTATCTCAGCCGCATCGTCCAGTCTTTCATGGAAAAGGGGTTGGTGACGCGGAAGCCCATCCCGGAAGACCGGCGACAATTCCGGCTGAGCCTGACAGCCAAGGGACGACTGGCATTTGGCCGCCTCAATCGAAGTTCGCATGACGATGTCGGCGCGATGCTCGAAAGATTATCGAGCAACGGCAAGGAACGCCTGATCGACGCGATGACCACAATCGAACGATTGCTCGAAGGTGAAACCAAGAGCCCCGATATCATTCTGCGATCGCACCAACCGGGCGACATGGGATGGGTGATCCAGCAACATGGATTGCTCTATGCACGTGACTACGGCTGGGACATTTCTTTCGAGGGACTGGTCGCAGATATTGCTGCGCAGTTTCTCAAGAATTTTGATCCCGGCTGCGAGCGCTGCTGGATTGCCGAGATCAATGGCCGGCAGGTGGGTTCGGCGTTTCTGGTGAAGCACACAGAAGAAGTCGCGAAGCTGCGTTTGCTTTTGGTCGCTCCACCCGGCCGCGGCCTTGGCCTTGGCAAGCGCCTCGTTGATGAATGCGTGGCGTTCGCGCGAACTCGCAGATACCGCAAGGTCACGCTGTGGACCCAAAGCATGCTGCTCGCCGCACGCGGAATTTACGAGAAAGCAGGGTTCGTCCGCGTCTCCAGCGAGCCGCACCACAGTTTCGGCCAGGATCTCGTGGGCGAAACGTGGGAGCTCACATTGTAGCAGCGGGTCAACCCTTGGCCTTGCCTCGTTTCAAATGTTCGTCGAGCCGCGGCATGATCTCGACGAAATTGCATGGCCGCGTCCGGTAATCGAGCTGATGGACGAGGATACCGTCCCAGCCATCCTTGCAGGCCCCCGGAGATCCCGGCAGACAGAAGATAAACGTCGCGCCGGCTACACCTGCGGTCGCACGGCTCTGAATGGTCGACGTCCCGATCTTGGCGTGGCTCATCATGTGAAAGGCGATCGAGAATCCATCCATGCGTTTCTCGAACAGCGGCTCAACTGCCTCGGGCGTCACATCACGGCCAGTGAAGCCTGTGCCGCCGGTCGTGATGATGACATCAACGCCTTGATCCGCGATCCAGGATTTTAGTTTCGCGCGGATCGCATCCACGTCATCGGTGACGATATCCCGGGCGGCCAGATTGTGACCCGCTGCTGTGACGCGGTCTGCCAGCGTGGAGCCGGACTTGTCGTCACTTAGCGATCGCGTATCTGAAACGGTCAACACCGCAATGTTGACCGGCACGAATGGCTTCGATTCGTTATTCGCTGACATCGGCGACTACAGCGTCACGCCGGGAGCGAATGTATTGCACGCGCTGACGCTGCCTTGCTGGTAGCCCGTCATGAACCAACGCTTGCGTTGTGCCGCCGAACCATGGGTGAACGAGTCCGGCACCACACGACCTGTGGCCTTGCGCTGCAACGTGTCGTCGCCAATTGCCGCAGCTGTCGTCAATGCCGCGTCAATATCGCCGGCTTCAAGGAAGCCCGGCCGCTTCTTCTCTTCACGATTGACCCAGACGCCGGACAAGCAGTCGGCCTGCAATTCGACCCTTACCTGGATGGCGTTAGCCTCGGCCTTGCTGCTCGCCCGCTCCTGCATTTGCCGCGCCTTATCCAAAATGCCGAGCAAGTTCTGGATGTGGTGACCGGCCTCGTGCGCGATGATGTAAGCCGCGGTGAATTTACATGCGCTGCCGGAACAGCCACGGAAACGTGTCTCCACCTCGCGGAAGAATCCGGTGTCGAGGAATATCTGCTTATCGGGCGGACAATAGAACGGGCCCATCGCAGACTGCGCCATACCGCAGCGGCCGCCATTGGTCGCGTTGCGGAACAGCACGATGCGAGGCCCGCGATAGTTCTGTCCGCTGGCCTGGAAAATTTCACTCCAGCGATCGTCGATTTCACCGAGCACACCGGCAATCATGCTGCCCATCTCGTCGGTCGGCGCACCGTTCTTTGCGGGTGCTGACCTGCGATCGGTCTGATAGGTCGGCGCCTGTTGACCGCCGGTCAGAACTTCTGCGCCACCGATGAGAATGCGCGGATCGATGCCGACGGCCCAACCGATCAAACCGAGCACGATGACGGTGCCAATGCCGAGACCGCCGCCGCCCATTGGAAGTCCGAAGCCGCCACCACCGCCACCGAATCCGCCGCCGCCGCTATCATCGCGGCGATCATCGATGTTATCGCTGCGGCGGAAATCATCGTAACGCATCGGAGTGTCTCCTTCGGTCGGCGGGCGCTCATCATAACGCGCTAAAGCAACACCGTTTCCAGTTAGTGATTCATACCGCGCCCGGCAAATATTGCCTAGCATGAACGTGCCTACCATTAAGGCGATTTTTACCTAGTGCGATCATGATGATGACAGTCGGATTTTGTTAGTCCCGCGTCGCCGGCTGCGTCGCCTGAGTCAGAGTTTGAGTCATGGTAGTGTCGCGTCGCGGGGCGTCTGCAAAGGCGCCCCGCACTAATTTTAAATCGGCCCCGTCGTCACGCATTATCGTAGGCGATTGCGTCGCGCAGATGTCGAAGCTGCCTGCAGCTTCGGTGGATCTCGTATTTGCCGATCCGCCGTACAATCTGCAGCTCAAGGGCGAACTCAAACGCCCCGACAAATCACACGTCGATGCCGTCAACAACGACTGGGACAAATTTTCGTCCTTCGCCGCCTATGACGATTTCACTCGCGCGTGGCTGCTTGCCTGCCGCCGCATCATGAAGCCGTCGGCAACGTTGTGGGTGATCGGCTCCTATCACAACATTTTCCGCGTCGGCGCGATCATGCAGGACCTCGGCTTCTGGGTTCTCAACGACATCGTCTGGCGCAAGACCAATCCGATGCCGAATTTCCGCGGCCGCCGTTTCACCAATGCGCACGAAACGATGATCTGGGCCGCCCGCGACGAAAACGCCAAAGGCTATACGTTTAACTATGAGGCGCTAAAGGCCGCCAACGAAGACGTACAAGCCCGTTCGGATTGGCTAATTCCGCTTTGCACAGGCGAGGAACGCCTGAAAGGCACGGACGGCAAGAAAGTTCATCCAACACAGAAGCCCGAAGGCCTGCTCGCCCGCGTATTGCTGTCGTCATCGAAGCCCGGCGACCTCGTCATCGATCCTTTCAATGGCACGGGCACGACCGGCGCCGTCGCCAAACGCCTTGGCCGCAGCTATATCGGCTTCGAGCGCGATCGGGATTATGCGAAGGCAGCCGAGGAGCGCATCGCAGCCATCGAACCGCTGCCAGAAGCCACCCTTGCTCCTTTCATGACAGCACGTGGTGCGCCGCGCGTCGCCTTCTCCGAACTCGTCGAGCGCGGCATGATCGTGCCCGGCACCAAGCTCGTCAATTCCAAGAAGAAGCATGGCGCACTGGTGCGCGCCGATGGTGCGATCATGCTCGGCGACAAGGTCGGCTCGATCCATCGCATGGGCGCGCTCGCACAAGGTTCGGAAGCCTGCAACGGCTGGACCTTCTGGCACGTCGAAACCAAGAAGGGCCTCAGGCTCATCGACGAACTGCGCGCTGAAATCCGCAACGAGATGGCGGCCGGGTAACACCATCGGAAATTACCGACGATCGTCATGCCCGGCCCTGCGCCGGGCATCGTTGTTTTCGGACCACATTCATAAATTCATTGATTGCGCCGCTGCGAAATCCGACGCATGAAACGGCGCCCGCAGCCGCGCGCCGAATTTCATAAATCGTGTAGGGAGATGTCGATGCTCAAATTCTACTTCAATGGATCACCGAACCCGACCAAGGTTGCCCTTTTCCTCGAGGAAGCTGGCGTTCCCTACGAGCCGGTCGCCGTCGATACCCGCACCGGCGCCCAGTTCTCCGCGGATTATCTAACGATCAATCCAAACGGCAAGGTGCCAGCCATCGACGATGATGGGGTCAAGGTGTTCGACAGCAACGCCATCCTGCTCTATCTCGCGGAGAAGACCGGCAAGTTTCTGCCTGACAACACTCCGACCAACCGCGCTGAGTTACTGTCGTGGCTGATGTTCGTCGCAACCGGCGTCGGACCTTTTTTCGGCCAGGCCGTCCACTTCAAGCATTTTGCGCCGGAAAAGGTCGACTATGCCCATAACCGCTATCAGTTCGAAGCCGAACGCCATCTTTCGATCCTGAATGAACGGCTGACGGGCCGCAAATACATGGTGGGCGACGCCTACACTATCGTCGACATGGACGTGTGGGGCTGGGTGCGGATGACAAACTTCATTCTCGGCGACGAGGGGTTCTCCAAATTCCCGAACGTCAAGCGTCTGCATGACGAAATCTCGGCGCGGCCCGCAGCGGCAAGGGCGATCGCACTGAAGGACCATTTCAAGTGGAAGACTGAGATGGACAGCGAGGCGCGGAGCAATATGTTCAAGCACCTCGCAACCGGTGCCGCTTGATCGCACGATCGCGCAATTTGCGTCACGGTCCGGTGCGAGTAACTCGCGCCGGACCAACGCAAGGCGTATCACCGCGGCGAGAACGGCGCGTTATACGGCCTTCCAAATGGAATACCCGCTGTGACGGTCTGAACTGGCTTCAAGTATTTGTTGCCGTCGCGCTTGTTGTTACGCGTATCAACAAACGACACCGGACCTTCCACCAATTCAAGAATAGAGACGTCCGCAGGAGCACCCACCTGCAACGTACCAAGCTTCGGCTGCCGGTTGATGATTTTCGCCGGGGCATTCGTGGTCATCGCAATGACCTGCTCCAGCGAGTAACCCATATTCAAAAACTTGCTCATGACCCAAGTGAGATAGGGCATGCCCGGTGTATTGCCGGAGAAGACATGAATGTCGGAAGAAATCACATCCGGCGGACAGCCCTGCTTGATTGCTTCCTCCGCAACCGTGTAATCGAAACTGCCGCCCCCGTGCCCCACATCGAAGATGACACCGCGCTGTTTGGCAGCAAGTGCAGCCGGCAGTAACTTGCCGTCCTGCACAATGTTGGTGAAAGCACCCGCTATATTTGGTGCGCCTGAATAGGCGTAAGTCAGAATGTCGCCCGGACGCAGCAGATTGAGAATGTCCGACATCAACTGGCCGGTCTCGACGCCGCCGATATGCACCATGAGTTTCGCCGGCGTGCCCGATCGTTCGCAGGCCATGATCGCTCGCTTGATCGGCTCAAGGCCGTTCTTGGCGATGACATTCTCCGACATGCGGACCTTCACGCCGATCGCAATATCGGCATTTTCGGCAACGGTGCGGGCGCAGGCATCCACTTGCGCGAAATCGATATTGTAAAGTTCAGCCACCGGAAACGCCGACAGGCCGATATTCGCAATATGCACGAACGCATAAAGTCTGGTGCGAGACTGCGCGGCGATAAAGCGACGAAAGCCGGCGAAATTGTTGGCACCCGCATCGCCCGCCGAAACGCATGTGGTCGTGCCTTGCTGTGCAATCAGCTCATCCGCTGGAATGCCGATGGCCGAACCATACGGATAGACATGCGAGTGCAGGTCGATCAGACCCGGCGTCACCAGTTTGCCGGAGGCATCGATGAGCTTCTGCGCTCGCGTGGCGGGAATATCCGCATCCAGCATTTCGATTGCGCCGAAACGGATGCCGATATCACGCTTGCCGCGCAGCGATTGGCTGGGATCGATGACCTCTCCACCTTTGATGACAAGATCGAATTTATCGTCCGGCCCCATCGCCGCTCGTGCTGGGCCTAGCAGCGCAGCGCCCGCAGTGAAGGTACCGGCAAATTTCAAAAAATCACGGCGCAACATGCAATCACCTCCCAATATGTTCTTGTTCTTGAGACTCTGACGATGGAGAACTTACGAAATCCGCCTTGAAAGACCGCAACAATTCGTTGCTGCGCCGCGCCAATTTTTCCATTGCCGGTCGGCGCCATCCCGTGTCATCACGCGGCTAACAACAGAGGCGACATATGACTGTGTTAATCGCTGGCGGCGGAATTGGCGGGCTGACGCTTGCGCTCAGCCTTCATCAGATCGGCATTCCGTGCCGCGTTTTTGAAAGCGTCGCGGAATTGAAGCCGCTCGGCGTCGGCATCAATGTGCTGCCACATGCGGTTCGCGAGCTGATTGAACTCGGCCTTCTCGACAAGCTGGACGCCGCCGGTGTGCGCACCAAAGAATTGTCGTTTTTCTCCAAGCACGGCAAGCCGATCTGGACCGAGCCGCGCGGGCTTGAGGCAGGATACAAGTGGCCGCAGTTTTCAATTCATCGCGGCGTGTTGCAGCAGATCCTGCTTGATACTGTGGTCGAACGTCTCGGCGCGGAGAATGTTCTCACCAGCCATCACCTTTCCAATTTCACCGATACGCCTCAAGGCGTGCACGCGAACTTCCTCGACAAGGCAACAGGCCAGAATGCCGGAACCTATGAAGGCTCGCTCCTGATCGCAGCCGACGGCATTCATTCCGCAGTTCGCGAAAAGCTCTATCCGCAGGAAGGCCCGCCGATCTGGAACGGCCGCATCCTGTGGCGCGGCATCACCGAAAGCGACGCGTTTTCTGTCCGGGCGCACCATGATCATGGCGGGCCACGAGGTTTTGAAATTCGTCTGCTATCCGATTTCCAACGCACCATTGCCGAATGGAAAATTCCGGATCAACTGGATCGCCGAACGCCTGCTGCCGCCGACCTATCAGTGGCGGCGCGAGGACTACAATCGTACTGCGAAGCCCGATGAATTCCTGCCATGGTTTGAAAGCTGGACATTTGACTGGCTCGACGTCCCCGCGCTGATCCGCAATTGCGCGCATGCCTACGAGTATCCGCTGGTCGATCGCGATCCGCTCGATCGGTGGACGTTCGGGAACGTCACGCTGCTGGGCGACGCCGCTCATCCGATGTACCCGATCGGCTCCAATGGTGCCTCGCAAGCCATCCTCGACGCACGCGTGCTGACCCGCGAAATTCTCAATCACGGCGAAACGTCCGCTGCGCTGCAAGCCTATGAAGCCGAGCGGCGCCCTGCCACCACCGAACTCGTGAAGCTGAACCGCCGCAACGGTCCTGAGCAGGTGATGCAACTTGTCGAGGAGCGGGCGCCGAATGGATTCAATGTCGTCACCGACGTGCTGTCCCAGCAGGAATTGGAAGACATCGCCAACACCTACAAACGCGTGGCAGGCTTCCAGGTCGACACGCTCAATGCCAAGCCGCCGATCGTGCCGAACCCGAAACGCCGATGCTGTAAGCGCGGTAATCACCCAGCCCATGCGCGATCACCTTGCGCATCACGTTAGGCAACGCTTCGTCCTTCAACGTCGCGACCGGTACCCAGCGCATGCCCTCGGGCGGGCGGGTTCGCGCGGGAACGCTGGCGATGTAAACGACAAGCTCCAGCGGGAAATGCGTGAACACATGGTTCACCACGCCGGCCTTGCGATGCCAGCGCGATACGGCTTTCAACGCAGGCGCCTGTTTCGCGAGCGCCTCGTCGTCGTGGCCCGCGAGCCATTCCGAGGTCGGCACCTCTGTCATGCCGCCGAGCAGACCTTTTTCGGCTCGCGTGCGAACCAGAAGTTCGCTTCCCCGCGTGACGACGAACGCCGCACCACGCCGCAACGCGCCAGTTTTCTTTGGAGCCTTGCGCGGGAACGTCTCCTGATCGCCACGCATGCGCGCGGCGCAATTGTCGTTGAGCGGACATAGCGCACAGGCCGGCTTCTTCGGAGTGCAGATCGTGGCACCGAGATCCATCAACGCCTGCGCACTGTCGCCGGCGCGCGACTGCCCAGAGCAATGTGGTGGCCAGCGCCTGGATTTGCGGCTTCGATTTCGGCAGCGGGTCTTCCACCGCGAACAGCCGCGACACCACGCGCTCGATGTTACCGTCCACCGGCATTGTTTGCCGGTCGAAGGCAATCGCCGCGATCGCCGCCGCGGTATACGGGCCGATGCCCGGCAATGTCCGCAAGCCATCTTCGGTATCAGGGAATATGCCGCCGTGGTCACGCAACACGGCAACCGCACAGGCGTGCAGATTGCGCGCCCGGGAATAGTAACCGAGCCCCGCCCACATCCGCAGCACATCATCGAGAGAGGCGGATCCAAGCGCCGCGACACTAGGCCATCGTGCGGTGAATTTCTCGAAATACGGACCAACCGCTTTCACGGTGGTCTGCTGCAGCATGATCTCCGACAGCCACACGCGATATGGATCGGAGCGCTCACCGGGCAGCGCACGCCACGGCAATTGACGGCGATGCCGGTCATACCAGGCGAGCAGCAGCGCTCCGCGCTCGCTTCCATCCCGCGATTTTTCTGGGGCCGATTTGTTTCGCCGGGCCGCCGCGCCTGCTAGAGTCATGGCCTCCTTGTAGGCATGACCACCGTCGATGAACAAGCCCGGCCACATCTCCGCGAAACCGTTGTCCGTGCTTCTCGGCCGGGCCCTGAACGATGCGTTCGCCAAACAGGGGTTTGCTTCGCGCGAACTGGTGACACGCTGGGCGGAAATCGTCGGCGTCGCACGTCGGTGCGAATTCCGAGCCGCTGAAAATCCAGTGGATACGCCCGGTTGGCGACCAGCCACCGGAACCCGCCACGCTGGTGTTGCGGGTCGAGGGGCCCATGGCGCTGGAAATTCAGCACACGTCGGATGTCATTGTGCAACGGGTCAACCGGTTCTTCGGCTGGAATGCGATCGGGCGGATCGCGCTGCGCCAGGCCCCGCTTACCCGCAAAGCCCCGCCGAAGGCTCCCAAAGGGCCCGATTCGGTTGCGAGTCGCCAAGGTCGCTTCCAGCCTTACCGCCGTCGAGAACGATGACCTCCGTGCGGCCCTCGCCCGCTCGGGGCCTCGATCAAGCGAAATTGACGGTTCCGGCGGGGCCGGAAATGGCAGCCCGCCATTGCCACAATTGTCGTTTCAAGATAGCGAACATCCGCATCAGGCGTGAGCCAACGCCGTGCACCATTTTTCTGGAGCAGACCGTTGAACATCACGCGCCGCACCTTCACCACTGCCCTCGCCTTTACCGGCTTTGCCGCCGCAATCGGCCTATCGCCGTGGCAGCTTGTCAGCACGGCAAACGCTCAATCGGCTGAAGACCTCAACAAGCCGAGCCCTCTGGGCGACATGGCGTTGGGCTCGAAGGATGCACCCGTTACCATCATCGAATACGCCTCGATGACCTGCCCGCACTGCGCTGCCTTTACCAACGAGGTGTTTCCAAAGCTGAAGTCGGAATACGTCGATACCGGCAAGGTTCGGTTTATCTTCCGCGAATTCCCGCTGGATCAGGTTGCGTTGGCCGCATCGGCACTGGCGCGTTGCGTCGCCAAGGACGACGCTCAGAAGTATTTCACGGTGGTCGACATTCTGTTCAAGCAGCAGAACGATCTCGCCTCCGATGCGCTTGGCACCATCAACCGCGTCGGCAAGCAGGCCGGCTTCAGCGAGCAGATGATCAAAGATTGCGTTCAGGGCGACCCCACAATCCAGAAGGGCATTCTGGATGCGCGCGAGTACGCCTACAACAAGCTCAAGGTCAACTCGACGCCGAGCTTCTTCGTCAATGGAACCTTGGTGAAGGGCGAAACCTCGTTTGAGGGTTTCGAGAAGCTGATCAAGCCATTGCTCAAGAGCTGATCCGAAACTTGGTCAGCGGAACCTTGGTCAGCCGCGGAACCCTGGCGTGGGCAAAAGACACTGAAATCCCTTTAAAATTCGCTGATTTGCGCTGAAATCCCTTGGGAAAAACCCCTGGTGCAGGTTGCCCTCTGCGGTCAGCCTCGCCATTGTGCGGACAGTTAGAGACGCATACCGCGACTCAGATATGATGGATGGGCGTGCTACAGCCTTGTCCCGGCGGGTGAATTTAACCCCGCCAAACGAGCATCGACAGCATGAAACTGACGCGTCTTCGCCTCCATGGCTTCAAATCATTCGTTGAACCCACCGACTTTCTGATCGAGCCCGGTCTCACCGGTGTCGTCGGTCCGAACGGGTGCGGCAAATCGAACCTCGTCGAAGCGCTGCGTTGGGTGATGGGCGAGACGTCGTACAAATCGCTGCGCGCAGCGGACATGGACGCCGTGATCTTTTCCGGATCGGGTAACCGCGCCGCGCGTAACCATGCCGAAGTGACCATGACGATCGATAACGCCGATCGTTCCGCTCCCGCGGCCATGAACGAATACGACATGCTGGACATCTCGCGCCGCATCGAGCGTGAGGCGGGGTCGGTCTATCGCATCAATGGCAAGGACGTTCGCGCGCGTGATGTGCAGATCATGTTTGCAGACGCTGCCACCGGTGCGCGTTCGCCTGCACTCGTTCACCAAGGCA
Organism: uncultured Alphaproteobacteria bacterium; assembly: GCA_963751855.1. GTDB lineage: Bacteria > Pseudomonadota > Alphaproteobacteria > Rhizobiales > Xanthobacteraceae > Afipia. The sequence continues at coordinate 167,452 of CAVVWF010000004.1, forward strand.
AGATCGGCGAAATCATTCAGGCAAAGCCCGAACAGCGCCGTCGCGTGCTTGAAGACGCCGCAGGCGTCGCCGGACTTCACGCGCGGCGCCACGAAGCCGAATTGCGCCTCAAGGCGGCAGAAACCAACCTCCTTCGTGTTGAGGATGTGATCGGCCAGCTCGCCAGCCAGGTCGACGGGCTGAAGAAGCAGGCGCGGCAGGCAATCCGCTACCGGGAAGTCGCCGCCAAGGTCCGCAAGGCCGAAGCGATGCTGTTTCATCTGCGCTGGATTCAGGCGCATGCGGACGTGGCGGAAGCAGGCAAGACTCACGACTTGAATGTCAGAGAGCAGGCCGAGCGCACGCGCGAACAGGCCGAAGCCGCGCGCATTCAGGCGATCCGCGCGTCCGACCTGCCAAGCCTGCGCGAGGCAGAAGCCCGCGCCGCTGCCGGATTCCAACGTTTGACCAATGCGCGCGAGATGCTGGACCGCGAAGAAACGCGCGCCAAGGAACGCGGCAGTGAGCTGGACCGTCGCCTCACGCAATTCGCCGGCGATATTGAGCGCGAGCAACGTCAATTGTCCGATGCGGACGTTGCTTTGGCCCGTCTCGAAACGGAAGACGGCGAGCTCAAGGAAGAAATCAAGTCGCGTGTCGAGAAGCGCAGCGGCGCGGACGAACGCGTATCTGACGCCGAAGCGATCTTGGCCGCGGCTGAACGCACCTTCTCTGAATTGACCACCGCCCTCGCCGATGTCACCGCGAAGCGTAACCAGTTCGAAGCGAACGTCCGCACCCATCGCGACCGTCTTGCGCGGCTCGACCAGGAAATCGCCAATGTCGAAGCCGAAGTCGGGAGGCTCGCGGCGGAAACCGGCGGTCTCGGCGACATCGACGCGCTCGCAGCGGCAGTAGAAGCTGCCGAACAAAATCTCGCCGAAGGCGAAGCCACAACGCAGGCCAGCGAAGACGCCCACGTCTCTGCGCGGGCCCGGCTTGAAGCCTCGCGCGCACCGCTCGCGGAAGCCGACAAGCGCGTGCAGCGCCTCGAAACCGAAGCCAAGACGATTTCCAAGCTCGTCAATGGTGAAACCAAAAATCTCTGGCCGCCAATCATCGACGGCGTCAGTGTCGCCAAGGGGTTCGAAAAAGCTCTCGGCGCGGCGCTCGGTGACGACCTCGACGCGCCGGTTGATCAAACAGCCCCGATGCGCTGGTCGAATCTTGGCGTGATGGACGGCGATCCCTCATTGCCGAACGGCGTCGAAGTACTTGCATCACATGTCACCGCGCCTCCCGAACTGGCGCGACGCCTGGCTCAGATCGGTGTCGTCAGCCGCGAGCGCGGCCCGCAACTCGTCTCGCAACTGAAAACCGGCCAGCGGCTGGTGTCTCCCGAGGGTGATCTGTGGCGCTGGGATGGCTTCGTCGCCGCCGCCCACGCTCCGACCGGCGCGGCGCGACGTCTTGCCGAACGCGCACGGCTTGTCGATATCGAGTCCGAGCTCGAGCAGGCCCGCGCGGACGCTGCGGCCAAACGCCAGGCATTGGAAAATGCCGAAACCGAACTCAAGGTTGCCGCCGCGGCCGAAACCACCGCGCGTGAGGCTGCCCGTGCCGCACAGCGCGAAGCCAATGCTACGCGCGAACGTCACGCCGCCGCCGAACGTGAAATCAACCGCCACGCCACCCGCCGCTCCGCATTGGACGAAGCCCGCGCCCGCCTCGCAGCGGACCGTACGGAGGTCCAGGGCGCTCATGAAACCGCCGTTGACGCGCTGAACGAGTTGCCAGCGAGCGCCGAAACCGAAGAGCGCCTCGCCGCCGTCCGTAGCGACATGGATGGGCATCGCCGCATGGCGGCGCAGGTCCGTGCCGAAGCACAGGCCCTGGCGCGAGAAGCTGAACTGGCCGACCGCCGCGTGCAGGCCATTCTCGCCGAGCGTAAGGAGTGGCAGAGCCGCAAGGAAAATGCGGCGTCGCAAATCTCGACCATCGAAGCGCGCATCGTCGAAGTCACGACCGAACGCGCCGAGCTTGCGGAAGCTCCATTTGTATTTGCGGAGAAGCGTCGGGCGATCATCAACGAGATTGAGACTGCGGAAACTGAACGCCGCATCGCGGCCGATGCCTTGGCCACCGCTGAATCGCTGATGGCGCAGACCGATCGCGAAGCCCGCGCTTCGCTCGAGGCACTTTCCTCCGCACGCGAAGCCTGCGCGCGATCCGAAGAGCGCATGGAAGGCTCACGCCGCCGGCTTGAGGACATCGAGCGCGAAATTCGGGACATGCTCGAAGTCGAACCGCAAGGCGTCGCCGCGATGGCTGAAATCGAGCTGGGCGCGGAGCTGCCTCCGGTGGCGGAGATCGAAACCGACCTGGAAAAAATGCGCCGTGACCGCGAACGTCTCGGCGCTGTCAACCTGCGCGCCGAAGAAGAGCTGCGCGAGGTCGAAGCCCAGCACCTTGCGCTTACCACCGAGCGCGACGATCTGGTCGAAGCGATCAAGCGGCTGCGACAAGGCATTCAGAGCCTGAACAAGGAAGCACGCGAGCGCCTGCTGACCTCATTCGAAGTGGTCAACGGTCATTTCAAGCGCTTGTTCACCGAACTGTTCGGCGGCGGCCAGGCAGAACTGCAGCTGATCGAAAGCGACGATCCGCTGGAAGCCGGCCTTGAAATCATCGCCAAGCCGCCCGGCAAGAAGCCACAGACGCTGTCGCTGCTGTCCGGCGGTGAGCAGGCGCTGACCGCGATGGCGCTGATTTTCGCAGTGTTCCTGACCAATCCTTCGCCGATCTGCGTACTGGACGAAGTCGACGCGCCGCTCGACGATCACAACGTCGAGCGGTTCTGCAACCTGCTGCATGAAATGACCGGCTCAACCGAGACCCGCTTCATCATCATTACCCACAATCCGATCACCATGGCGCGCATGAACCGGCTGTTCGGCGTCACCATGGCTGAGCGCGGTGTGTCGCAACTCGTGTCGGTCGACCTCGACGGCGCGATGAAGGTTCTCGACCAGAACGTGGCATAATCGACTAGTGTGGCGTCTCGCAATTGCCGACACCTCTTGCGGCAGTGTCTTATCGGCAATTGCGAGACAAAAGCCACATTAGCATTTTGATTTTGCTAGTGTCCCGTCTCCGAATAACCGTGCGAGCGCGAGGCAAATTGATCGGTTATTCGGAGACGGGACACTAGGGCCGCAACCGGCCTGAGGACTTTCTATGTCGCCAAATCTTCCGCCCGCTCTGAAAGCCGCTCTCGACCGCCAGGCCGAGGGTTTGTCGCGCAACGACGCCGCGCAGCGATCAGCCGTTATCTCGCAAACATATCGCAGCGGCGGCGGCTCAGGCACGATCAAGACCGCGAACGATGCGCTCGCTTACGCACTGGCGCGGATGCCCGCGACCTACGCGGCCGTTGCCGCATGCATGGAGGCAATCGGAGAAAGCCAGCCCGAGTTCGCTCCGGAAAGCCTGCTCGACATCGGCGCGGGACCGGGAACGGCGACCTGGGCCGCAGCGGAAACGTTCTCATCGCTAAATGAACTTACTTTGGTAGATGCCAACGCGGCGTTGCGCACGCTTGCGATCGAACTGTCGCAATACAGTGAGCGCCTGTCCGTGATGCGTTACGAAAAAGGCGATGCCTCTAAACTTGCTGGCGAACAGCGACCGGCCGATCTTGTTATTGCAAGCTATGTCATCAACGAACTCGGTGACACCGAACGCGCGGCGCTCGCCGACGTCATGTGGTCCAAGACCCGCAACATCCTGCTGGTCGTCGAGCCCGGTACTCCGGCGGGATATGCGCGCATTATCGATCTGCGCGCGCGACTGGCCGCACAGGGCGCACATGTGATAGCGCCCTGCCCGCATGACGCGGCATGCCCATTGATAGCGCCGGATTGGTGTCATTTTTCCCAGCGGCTCTCGCGTTCCCGCGCACACAAGCATCTCAAGGGCGCGGAACTTCCCTACGAAGACGAGCGGTTCAGCTATCTCGCGCTGTCACGGTCGCCTCTCCCGCAACATCGATCTCGCATATTGGCGCAGCCGCAGGTGACAAAAATCGCGGTCACCGCGATGCTTTGCACCAACGAAGGGCTCGAGATCGCGAATGTCCCGCGCCGAAGCAAAGATGCTTACGCGCAAGCCAAACGCTGGCGTTGGGGAGACTCAGTTCCGAGCTGAGAATGGGGCACGCCAATCGCGGCGCGATTTTATCCAGTAAGCCTCTGAAAATATTAAAAGAAACGTACCGACGGATAACGACACCCTTCGGGACGATCGCAAGTCATGTGCGCTGACTGCGGAATAATTCTTCCGCTGGAGAGTTTGTTCTAACGACGCGTCCGCGTCCGGAACGAAATTCATCAGGAGTAGAATTGCGATGTCGAAGATCTCATCGAAGACATTTGCCGCGGTAGCGGCTTTGACCCTTGTGCTTGCCTCGTCGGCAGCGTTCGCGCAGGCCGCCAAGGTCGCCGACACGCCGAAGGGCAAGGCCTATGTCGATACCAAGGGGATGACGCTCTATACGTTCGACAAGGACGCCGGCGGCAAGTCCGCATGCAATGGCCCCTGCGCAACGAACTGGCCACCGCTGATGGCTGCTGCCGATGCCAAAGCCTCTGGCGACTGGACCATCGTCGCGCGCGACGACGGCAGCAAGATGTGGGCTTACAAAGGCAAGCCGCTTTACACCTTCGCGAAGGACACCAAGCCCGGCGACACCACCGGCGACGGCTTCCTGAACGGCGCGTGGCATATCGCCAAGCCCTGATCAGTTTGAGTTGCTCTTCGCTTCTCAATCCCGCTCCTGAAAAGGGGCGGGATTTCTTTTGTTTCGTCAGCCTTTCTTGAACCATTCGGCCTTGAAAACCGACACACCGGGTGCGGACGCATCCTGCGGCCCTGCCGCAAGGCACAAATATCGTTTACGATGCGACCATTCGTTGTCCCTCAAGGAGCTTTCCCCCATGTCGTCCGGTTGGATTTTACTCGGTGTTCTGGTCGTCATCGCTCTGTTTGTGTTCGCCGCCTACAACCGGCTCGTTGCCTGTCGCAGCGGGTCTCACAGGCCTTCGCCGACATCGACGTGCAGCTCAAGCAACGCCACGATCTGATCCCGAACCTCGTCGAAACCGTGAAGGGCTATGCCTCGCACGAACGCGGCACGCTGGACGACGTCGTCAAGGCGCGCAACGCTGCAATGTCCGCGCAGGGACCCGGACAAGTTTCCGCCGCCGAAAATCAGTTGAGCGGCGCGCTCGGCCGGCTGATCGCTTTGTCGGAAGCCTATCCTGACCTCAAGGCCAACACCAATTTCCAGCAGTTGCAGACCGAACTGTCCGATATCGAGAACAAGATCGCCGCCAGCCGCCGCTTCTTCAACAACGCCGTCCAGGAATACAACACCGGCATCCAGCAACTGCCGGCAGCCTTGTTCGCCGGCGCGCTTGGGTTCACCCACAAGGACTTCTTCGATCTCGGCGAGCAGCGCGGGCAGCTCGAACAGGCGCCTTCGGTCAAGTTCTGATCGTCTGATCTTCGGTCGAGCGACGGGCAGCGCATCATGGCCGCGTATGGTCTCTACACGCACATCGCATCGAACAAGTTTCGTTCGATGCTGCTGCTCGGCGGACTGTTCCTGCTCATCTATGTGATGGTGTTTGCCGGCGGCCTGATCGCGGAAGTCGCGATCAACAGCAGCCGGCCGTTCGACGACTACATCGTTCTTGCCGGGCGTGATCTCGTCAAGGCACTTCCCTATGCGACCATTGGCGCCGCACTTTGGATCGTGATCGCCTACTTCTTCAATCAACAGATCATCGATGCCGTCACCGGCGGCCAGGATGTCACGCGGCAGGAACAGCCACGGCTCTACAACACCCTGGAGAATCTGTGCATCTCGCGTGGCATTCCGATGCCGAAGCTGAAGGTCATAGACGACACCGCACTCAACGCCTTCGCCAGCGGCCTCAACCGGCGTCAGTATTCGATCACGGTGACGACCGGTCTGTTGAAAGAGCTCAACGATCAGGAAATCGAAGCGGTGCTGGGCCACGAACTCACGCACATCCGCAACGGCGACGTGCAGCTGATGGTGGTCGCAGTGATCATCGCCGGCGTCATCGGATTTTTCGCCGAACTGCTCTTCCGCATGTTCTTCAACTCCAGCTGGCGGTTCGGCGGCGGGCGCTCGTCGTCGTCCTCGGACGGTGACCGGAAAGGCGGCGGCGCCTTCGCGATCATCCTGCTTGCCGTTGCGCTGATCGGCTTCGCCTGGGGCTTGTCGCTTGTCGTCCGCTTTGCGCTGTCGCGGTCTCGCGAATTTCTTGCCGACGCAGGCTCCGTGGAGCTCACCAAGGACCCGGATGCGATGATCTCGGCGCTGCGCAAGATCGAAGGCCGCGGTGAATTGCCGGGCGCCACATCAGCCGTGATGGAAATGTGTATCGACAATCCACGCGAGGGATTTGCCGATCTGTTTGCGACCCATCCATCGGTCGACGCACGAGTTAAGGCGCTGGTCCAATACGCCGGCGGCCGTGATCCCGGCCCGCTGCCACTGCCCGGCCCCGAACTATGAAAGCGGACAGGGCGTGCCCCGAGCCGCGGGCCCCACGATCTGACACAGCACCCAGTGCGCCCGCAGGCCCCTGGGGTTCAAGTCAGCCCGCAGACACGCCAATCTCCCCTGTGGGTCCGTGGGGTCCGCGTTAGCACGGCTTACACGGCCCAACCCAGCTGTTCTTCTGCCTCCGCGACCGCCGCAGGAAACCGGTGGGATTTAACTCCAACAACCGTGTCAAGAATTGAATTATCCCTTGTTTCTGCCATGTTCCGGCGAAAGCAGGGCGGGAGGATGGACCAATCCGGGCAATACGACATCCGGACGGTAACATACTCAAAAAGTTCAAGAATCGATCATGGCGTGAGTCTGGATACTTCCTTCCAAATTCATTGTGATCTGTCTCCGCCGGCTCCATCAACCGGCGGCGATGTAGCGCATAAAGGGACATCATGGCGAAGCCGGCGGTCATCGTAGTAGGCGCAGACAAGGGCGGGGTCGGAAAGACCACGGTCTCGCGTACCGTTCTCGATTATTTCAACGCAAACAACGTGGTCACACGGGCGTTCGATACGGAATCGCCGCGGGGCACGTTGAAACGGTTTCACCCGGACATCACCGAGATCGTCGATGTGACCGCGACATCCGATCAGATGAAGATTTTCGATACGCTGAACTCGGCCGATACCAGCGTCACAGTGATCGACGTTCGCGCCGGTCTGTTATCGCCAACCCTCGCCTCGCTGCGTGACATCGGCTTCCTCGACGCCGCCAAATCCGGCCAGATCACCTTCGCGGTGTTCCATATTCTCGGACCGTCGATTGCCTCGCTCGACGAGATCGCCGAGACCGCGAACTTCATGGACGGCGCGAAGTATTTCCTGGTGAAGAACTTCATCAACAATACAAGCTTCTTCGAGTGGGATCAGGCGACTTACAATTCCTATTTCCACAAGATCAAGAACGCGACCGAGCTCACCATCCCGAAGCTGAACGAAATGGCCTACGAACAGGTCGAAGTCGCGTCAGTGCCGTTCCTCAAATTCGTCGCCAACAAGGGCACGCGGGACGAGCCGGCGAACTACTCGTTCGTGCTGCGCGGCTATGTGCGCCACTGGCTCGGCAACGTCTGGGGCGAATTCGATCGCATCAAGCTGACGGAAATCGTCGGCTCCAAGGACAAATCCGCGAAGCCCATGAGCGAGATCTAACCGTCGGACGTCACGTCGATGCGCCGCACGCCTGTCTACATTGTCTGCTCCCCGCGACCGGCTGTGGGCAAGACCGTGATCGCGCGGCTGCTGACGGAGTTCCTGCTGCTGCAGCGCGGTGCGGTGACAGCCTTCGATATCAACTTGCGTGAGCCGTCACTGCTCGACTATCTGCCAAAAGTGACGGAGACCGCGCACATCGACGATACCTTCGGACAGATGGCGCTGATGGATCGGCTGATTATCAATGACGGCATCGCCAAGGTCGTCGATCTCGGGTTCCATGCGTTCGACGATTTCTTCAAGACTCGTCGAGGAAATCGGCTTCATGAAGGAAGCCGATTTCCGAGGCGTTGAACCGATCGTCCTTTTCATCGCCGATCGCGATCGCTCATCGGAAACCGCGTGGTCCATGCTGCGCGACGACGTTTGCCGAACGCGGCGCACTGGTGCCAGTCGACAATGAGCATGTGCTCTGCGGCGACGTGCCGAAGGCATTCGCGGGCGTGCGGCCGTTCGCGGATCGCAGCCCTGCCCGCGTTTCTGAAATCGATCATCGGCCGGCTGAATTTCTCCTTCACGCACTTCCTGCGCGACAATCAGGATTCAGTCGTCGGAACTGCATCAATGGGTCCGCACCAACTACACGCGCTTCCGCGAGCTGGAGCTGAATTTGATCCTGCACAAGCTGTGACGAACGCGCGGGCTTAATGTCCGTCGAACGTCATCAGCGTTCGCACCGGCACATTCATCGCTCGCAACTTCGCGGCGCCGCCGAGATCCGGCAGATCGATGATAAAACATGCGGCGACGACTTCAGCGCCGATCTGGCGCAGCAGTTTGACTGCGCCTTCCGCGGTGCCACCGGTTGCGATCAGATCGTCGATCAGAATGACGCGCTCGCCGGGCTGGATGGCGTCGGCGTGCATCTCCATTTCATCGATGCCGTATTCAAGCGAGTAAGCGATCCGCACCGTGGTGTGCGGTAGCTTGCCTTTCTTGCGGATCGGAACGAAGCCAGCCGAAACCTGATGCGCCACCGCACCGCCGAGAATGAAGCCCCGCGCTTCCATGCCGGCGACCTTGTCGATCTTCGACCCGGCCCACGGCTGCACGAGTTCATCGACCGCACGGCGGAACGCCCATGCATTGCCGAGCAGCGTGGTGATGTCGCGAAATATGATGCCGGGTTTGGGATAGTCCGGGATAGCGCGAACGGTGGCCTTCAAGTCAGTTTCGAGAGTCATCGTCATCTCTTTCAAAATACGCGAGCCCGTTCCGCCATTCACACTTTGGTCTGCTGGCCTAGTGGTTCGATTCTAACATTTGCATCCTGTCTCGGCGGATACCGTTGCAAATGTTAAAATCATAGAACCACTAGCAAATATAAGCTGCTAGTGGAGCTTTGGATTTGACATTCGCAGAACGAATCCACTGCGTGAACGGTAGCGAATGTCAAATCCGCTCCACTAGCCGAAACGCATTCTCCACGATCCGAAGACCGATATTGCCTTCCAGCGACATCAGCGACTCGGGGTGAAATTGCACGCCGCCGACAGGCAACGTCTTGTGCTCAATGGCCATGGCAATACCGTCCTCGGTGCTCGCAGTCACTTGCAACACATCCGGCATGCTATCGCGCTCGACATAGAGCGAGTGATAGCGCCCGATCACCACCTCGTTCGGGAGGTTGCCCATCAGCGTGCCACCTCGCACCTGAACCCGCGAAGGCCGGCCATGCGCGGGCTGCGACAACTGTCCCAGCTTGCCGCCGAAATACTCGCCGATCGCCTGCACGCCGAGGCACACGCCGAACACCGGCATCTTTTTCTGGAGCGCGGCATCAATGAAATTGGAAATACCGAAATCCTCGGGCCGGCCGGGACCGGGTGACAAGACAAGGAGATCGTATTTTTCCTTTTTCATCATCTCCAGTGCGTGCGTATGGCGCGTAACGCTGACTTCAGCACCGACCTGACGGAAATAATCCGCGAGCATGTGCACGAAGGAATCTTCGTGATCGATCAGCAGCACCTTCTTGCCGGAGCCGGTGGCATCGGGCGCGAAAGCCGACAGCGGCTTCGGCGGATCGCCACGCAGCGCCTGGAACAGCGCCGCCGCCTTGGTCTGGCATTCCTTCTCTTCGGCTACCGGATCAGAGTCGAACAGCAATGTCGCGCCGACGCGCACCTCCGCGAGACCGTCCTTCATGCGGATGGTGCGAATGGTGAGACCGGTATTGATGCTGCCGTCGAAACCGAGGAAGCCGAGCGCGCCGGCGTACCACCGCCGTGACGAACGCTCGTGGTCCTCAACGAACTGCATCGCCCACAATTTCGGCGCACCGGTCACGGTGACAGCCCATGCATGGGTGAGAAAGCCGTCGAGCGCATCGAAGCCCGGACGTAACATGCCTTCGACGTGATCAACCGTGTGAAACAGTTTCGAATAAGTTTCGATCTGCCGCCGCGCCAGTACCTTGATCGAACCGGGCACGCACACGCGCGCCTTGTCGTTCCGGTCGACGTCGGTGCACATGTTGAGCTCGAATTCGTCTTTCTGCGAATTCAGCAATTCACGAATCTGCTCGGCATCGCCGATGGCGTCCGCACCTCGCGCGATGGTGCCGGAGATCGGGCAGGTCTCGATCCGCCTGCCATCGGAGCGCACAAACATTTCCGGCGACGCCGCCACCAGAAACTCGCCGTCGCCGAGATTGATCAACGCGCCATAAGGCGATGGGTTGATCCTGCACAACCGTTGGAACACTTCCGCGGGCGTGCGCTCGCACGGTTCAGCGAACAATTGCCCAGGCACCGCCTCGAACAGATCGCCGCGCGCAAATGCCTGCCGCGCTGTCTCCACCGTCGCCTGATAGTCGCCGGGCGCATGGTCGGCGAAGCCCTTGCGGTTGGTTTTCGCGTAAACGCTCTCCGGCGTCTCGCGCGGAAGCCCCTTGGTCGACTGTCCGTTCCAGCCAAATTCGTAGCTGAGGATCACGCCGCGTCCGGTGGCGCGATCGTAAGCCAGCAAGTGATCCGGCACATAGAGCACGATATCGCGCTGGTCGGCCTCACGGGTGCGCTTCTGCACCAGGTCCTCGAACTGGAAAACGAGGTCGTAGGCGAATGCGCCGAACAAGCCGAGCAGCGGATCGCTGTTCGAGCTGAAGCTCGCGATGATTGCGCGCACCAGTGACATCATTGAGGCGCGCCGGGTGCGTTGGTCCTCATCCACCGGCGCATCGCCGCGTACGATATGGCCCTTCAGGCGCGCTGCACTCTTTCTCCGTGATGACGGCGCTGGGCTCGTTCAGCGTTTCAGCGAGAAACGCGACCAGCACCTTGCCTCGTTCATTGAGCGGCTCAATGACAAAATCCGCACCGGTCGACTCCAGCCGCAGCGGTGGATCGGCAAATCCGAGATCGAAGCTCTCGTAACGGCCGGGCACCGTCGTGCCGGATGACAGCACCACGCCACGCCGGCTATCCAGCCGTTCTATCAGCCGATCCAGCGCCGAACCGCCGGTGAGGTGTTCGACAGATCGCGAGACATCGAGCCCTTTGGCCGTTCGATAATCGCTGTGTGCGGGGAGCGAGAAAAGTGTCCTGTTCATGTTGTCCTCTTACGAAACTTGCCGGAGGAACGCCACACAGGACAAACGAAAAAGCCGTCGCTCTGCGATGACGGCCTCGACGATAATGAAAAATTGATCGCACCGGCCACCTTTAGAAGGTGGGCCACCAAAGACGGACTGGGCGGGACACGGTGTTCATGACAGGCAAAACATCATCCGGGACAGGGGATGTCAAGGGGGACGCGCTTGGCGGGCCGAGGTGAAGCCTCCGGTCGTCTCACCGATGGCCCCTCGCCTGGACTTTGAGCAATCGCCGAACTCCTGCCTCGGGGTAGCCAGCTTGTCAGTGTATGGCCCCTGCTTTCGCGCAACGGCCACCTTGTTCCGGCGAGCCTCAGAATCTCTGACGCGCCAGGACGGTCACGCGACGCTCGCCGACATCCTCCTCGATCGGCTCCCAGCCTTGCCGAAGATAGAAGTTAACGCGCGGCTTCGGCGCACAGAGATGGACGCGATCAATCCCCAGCCCGAAGACATCATTCGTCGCGCGGGCCACCAGTGCCCGGCCGATCTGCCGCTCGCGATGTTCGGGATCGACCCACACTGCCGCAACCCATGGCGTGTAGTGGGGGCGCTCTTCCAGATCGGAAGCGATGACGGACGCCGTGCCAAGAAATCCCTCGCCTTGGTGCGCGACCAGCGCGAACGGAATCGGCTCCGCATTCATGTTCTCGAGCAGCCGATCGGCGATGTAGCCGATCGGAAATCCCCGTTCTTTCCACCACGCCCGCCAGATGCGGTCAGCAACCGCGTCGAAGAACGCAGGCTGCTGCCGCAGGTCGGAAATGGCGAATGTCAACCGAGATGCTTTTTGAAGAACTCGGTGGCGCGGCTCCAGGCAAGCTCGGCCGCCTCACGGTCATGTACCGACATCCGCTGCTCGTTGACGAACGCGTGGTCGGCGTCATAGCGGAAGAATTCATAGCTCTTCCCGGCGGCCTTGAGGCCCTGCTCGAACGCATCAACCATTTGCGGCGAGAAGTAATCGTCCTTGTTGGCGAAATGTCCCTGCAAGGGCACCCGGACATCGGCGGGTTTCGCCGCCTGTTCGGGGGGCACGCCGTAAAACGACACAGCCGCGGTTAATTCCGGAATTTTTGCCGCGCCGATAATGGTCACCGCGCCGCCCATACAGAAGCCGGTCAAACCCACCTTAGCGCCGTTGCGCTTGAGATACTGCGCGGCGCCGCGCACATCCTGCTCAGTCGCTTCGATGAAGTTGAGCGAGTTCATCTCTTTGCCCGCCGCGTCCGCGTCGTGATACGGCACGACGACACCCTTGTAGAGGTCTGGCGCCAGCGCATCGAACCCTGCAATCGCGAAACGATCGACCAGTCCCTTGATGTTCTCGGACAGGCCCCACCATTCCTGAATGACGACGACGCCCGGTGCGTTACCACGTGACGCGTTGGCAAGGTAACCGTTGGCTTCCTTGCCGTCGGGACGTTTGAAAGTGATGTGGGTGCCCATGGTGTCCTCCGGAGCTCAATCTGCGAGCGGCACAATGCCGTTGTGAACATCAATCCGCAATCATGGAGTAACGCCGCCAACTCACGAAACGGCGATCCTTTGCCACATAATTTAAACAGCAAAAAGGCCCCGGAACGGGGCCTTTCGCAGATCGATTGAGGCAGACCGGCGCGGCTTAGTGCGCGCTGGCCCACACCTTGCGCTTGGTGAAGTACAGCAGGCCCGAGAATATCAGCAGGAAGATCATGACCTGCAGGCCGAGACGCTTGCGGGCCTCGAGATGCGGCTCCGCGGTCCACATCAGGAACGCCGAGACGTCCTTGGCGTACTGCTGGACGGTCGCCGGCGAGCCATCATCGAAGGTCACCTGACCGTCGCTGAGCGGCTTCGGCATCTTGATGGCGTGACCCGGGAAGATCCTGATTGTAGTAGGAGCCTTCCGGCAGCGCGAAACCAGCCGGTGCCTTTTCCTCATAGCCCTGGAGCAGCGCGTCGATGTAGTTCGGGCCCTTTTCCTGGAACTGCTTGAACGCATCGAAAATGAACTGCGGGAAGCCGCGTTCATAGCCACGCGCCTTGGCGATCAGCGACAGGTCCGGCGGAAGCGCACCGCCGTTGGCGGCACGGGCTGCCTGTTCGTTCGGGAACGGCGATGGGAAGTAGTCCGCCGGACGGCCCGCACGCTCGAACATGTCGCCTGCATCGTTCGGTCCGTCCTTGATCTTAAAGTCCGACGCAAACGCCGCCGCCTGGGCCGGCGAGTAGCCGGGACCACCGGGATCGGCGAGATTGCGGAAGGCGACCATCGACAGCGCATGACACGCCGAGCAGACTTCCTTGTAGATCTTCAAGCCGCGCTGCAACTGGCCCTGATCGAACTTGCCGAGCGGACCGGCAAACGACCAGCTCAGTGACGGCGGCGTCGCGCCACCGTGTGCATCCTCGGCCTTCGCATTGTTCATGCCGCCAAGCATCAGCGAACCACCGACCGCAAGCGCGATCATGATCGAGGCCACCGCTCCCTTGCGCCCTTTCGCCAGCACGTCTTCTGCGATCGAGTTCGGCAGCGGACGCGCCTTCTCGATGCGGCTGAGAATCGGCAGCACGATCAGGAAGTAGGCAAAGTAAGCAGACGGTCAGGACGCGGCCCGCGATGACATAGATGCCTTCAGGCGGCTGCGCACCGAGATAGCCCAACAGGAGGCAGACGCCGACGAAGATCCAGAAGAACTGCTTGGCCAGCGGACGATACTTCGACGAACGCGTCTTGGCGCTGTCGAGCCAGGGCAGGAACGCCAGCACGACGATTGCGCCGAACATGGCGATGACGCCGCCGAGCTTGCTCGGGATCGAACGCAGGATCGCGTAGAACGGCAGGTAGTACCATTCGGGCACGATGTGCGCAGGGGTCACGCCGGGATTGGCCTGGATGTAGTTGTCCGGATCGCCGAGATAGTTCGGGATGTAGAATACGAACCAGGCGAAGAACAGCAGGAAGCAGGACATGCCGAACGCGTCCTTGACGGTCGCGTATGGCGTGAACGGCACGGTGTCCTTCTCGGTCTTGGGCTCGACGCCGGCCGGATTGTTCTGGCCCGCGACGTGAAGCGCCCAAACGTGCAGCACGACGACGCCGGCGATAACGAACGGCAGGAGATAGTGCAGCGAGAAGAAGCGGTTCAACGTCGGGTTGCCGACCGAATAACCGCCCCACAGCAGCGTCACGATGCTGTCGCCGACATAAGGAATGGCCGAGAACAGGTTGGTGATGACGGTGGCGCCCCAGAAGCTCATCTGGCCCCACGGCAGCACGTAGCCCATGAAACCCGTCGCCATCATCAGGAGATAGATGATGACGCCGAGGATCCAGAGCACCTCGCGCGGCTCCTTGTATGACCCGTAGTAAAGACCGCGGAACATGTGGATGTATACGGCGATGAAGAACATCGACGCGCCGTTGGAGTGCAGATAGCGCAGCAGCCAGCCATAGTTGACGTCGCGGACAATGCCTTCGACCGACTTGAAGGCCAGATCGACATGCGGCGTGTAGTGCATCGCCAGGATGATGCCGGTGATGATCTGCACGGCGAGCATCATCGAGAGGATCGCGCCGAACGTCCACCAGTAGTTCAGGTTGCGCGGGGTCGGGTAAGCGACGAAGGACGAGTGGATCAGTCCCCCGATCGGGAAGACGCCGCTCAATCCACTTCAATGACTGGATTTTGCGGGTTGTAGCTGGATGGTCCGCTCATGATGCGATCCTGACAAAGAAGAAGCGACGCAATCGGCTCAGTGAAGGCTTCAGCCGATCTTGATTTTGGTGTCGGAGACGAAGGCGTAAGGAGGCACAGCCAGGTTCAGCGGCGCCGGCCCCTGGCGGATGCGACCGGAGGAATCGTACTGCGAACCGTGGCACGGGCAGAAGAAACCGTCGTAGTTGCCTTCATGCGCAATCGGGATGCAGCCGAGATGGGTGCAGATGCCAATCACGACGAGCCACTGATCGTGGCCTTCCTTGACGCGGGCCTGGTCGGTCTGCGGATCGGGCAGGCTGGACACATTGGACCGAGCGAGCCTCTTCGATCTGTTTCTTGGTGCGGTTCATGATGTAGATCGGCTTACCGCGCCAGAACACCTTGATGTCCTGTCCTACGGCGATCGGAGCTAGATCGACGTCGATCGGAGCACCGGCCGCAATGGTCGAGGCATCCGGGTTCATCTGGGAGATCAGCGGCCAGGCCACCGCTGCGGCGCCGACTGCGCCTACGGCTCCTGTCGCTACATAAAGAAAATCACGGCGTGTCGGCTCAGCCGAGGTGGAGGACGTCACGTTTGCAAACCCTTTCCGAACTGCAACCGGCGGAACCACCCCGATCGACGCAGGCGCACGCCGGGAGCAGGAAGCCGGAGCCCGCGGCCCCCCGCGGTAGCAGAATGACCACTTGTCCTGCTCAACCGGCAGAACATACGATCTAGAATCGATCTATTGGCACCCTTGCCGGGAGAGCGCAAGCCCGCTATCGGCACACTTTAGTGCGACGCATTAAAACCGCCCACAGCAGAGATTTTTCCTGCACGATTCCCACAGGGCCCGAAGGCCGTATTTCTATGCGCATAGCCCTCTACCAACCCGACATTCCGCAAAACACCGGAACGATTCTACGGCTCTGCGCCTGCCTGAATGTGGAAGCCCACATCATCGAACCGGCCGGATTTCCAATCAGCGACCGGCATTTCCGCCGGGCCGGAATGGACTACCTCGACCAGGTGACGATCGTGCGCCATGATTCCTGGACCAAATTCGAGGAATGGAGACCCAAGCCGGGCTGCCGGCTGATATCTTTTTTCGACCAAGGCGGCACGGCCCTACCTGAACCATATCTATCAGGACAACGACATCCTGCTGTTCGGCCGGGAATCAGCCGGCGTGCCGGATGACGTGGTCAATGCCGCAGACGAGCGGCTGTTGATCCCCATCGTCCCGGGTATGCGGTCGCTGAACGTTGCCGTCACGGTGGCGATGGCGTTGGGCGAAGCATTGCGGCAGACAGGCAATGTGGTTTCGGGTGAATCCGGACTCCGGTTCGCGCCCGAAAAACACGACTATATAGAGAATTATGAGGGCATCAGGTTGAGTTACGCGGTCAAGGAAATCTTCCTGACATTGCAAGGCGAAGGCGCCCATGCCGGGCGCACGGCGGTGTTCTGCCGATTCAGCGGCTGCAATCTGTGGACCGGCCGCGAGCAGGACCGCGCCAGCGCCGCATGTCAGTTCTGCGACACCGATTTCGTCGGCACCGACGGTACGCTCGGCGGACGCTATGCGATCGCTGACGAGCTTGCGGATACGATCGCTGCCCAGTGGGACCGGCTCCGCCGATCATCGTTACACCGTGCTGACCGGCGGCGAGCCGCTCCTGCAGATCGACACCGCCCTGATCGACGCCCTGCACGCGCGCGGCTTTCACGATCGCGATCGAGACCAACGGCACCATCGAACCGCCGCCCGGCCTCGACTGGATCTGCGTCAGCCCCAAGGCCGGCGCGGAACTTGTGGTCCGCGAGGGCCACGAGCTGAAGCTGGTCTATCCGCAGGCGGCGCGCCGCCCGGAGGACTTCGCCGGTCTCGCCTTCGAGCGGTTCTCGTTGCAGCCGATGGACGGACCTGACATAGCGCAAAGCACGCAGAGCGCGATCGCGTATTGCTTGCGTCATCCGCAGTGGCGGCTCAGCCTTCAGACGCACAAGACACTTGGCATCAGATAATCGGAATCAGGCAGGACCGGACAGTCGCGATGTGGGAATTGACGAAGACCTTCCGTTTCGAGGCCGCGCATTCGCTGGCCGGAACGACGCTGGGCGATACCAGCGAGGAAATTCACGGCCATTCGTTTCGCGCCGAGGTCAGCATTCGCGGAACACCCGATCCCGCGACCGGGATGGTGATGGATCTCGGCCTGCTCGAGCGCAGCATGAACGATGTGCAAAAGATGCTCGATCACAAATTTCTCAACAAGATCGAGGCGCTGGGGCGCGCCGACGCTGGAAAATCTCACGCGCTTCATCTGGGAACGTGTCCAGCATGCCGGTCATGTGACCCGTGTCAGCGTCCACCGCGACAGTTGCAACGAAAGCTGCACCTATTTCGGGCCGCAACTCTAAAACCAAACAACGCAAAAACGGAGACGCGGATTGGAAAAGCCCGTCACGACGATCGAACACCGCAAGCAAAGCGCCCGCGAATGGTTTGAGAAGCTACGCGACGATATTTGTCTCGATCTCGAAGAACTCGAGACAGAGGCCTCGCCGTCGCTTTATCCGGGCGACCCTGCCCGCTTCATCCGCACCGCGTGGGAACGCACGGACCATACCGGCAAGCCCGGCGGCGGCGGCGTGATGTCGGTGATGCGCGGCCGGCTGTTCGAGAAGGTCGGCGTGCATTGCTCCACTGTATACGGTGAATTCGCGCCCGAATTTCGCGCGCAGATTCCAGGCGCCGCTGACGATCCGCGATTCTGGGCGTCGGGGATTTCGCTGATCGCACATCCGCGCAATCCGAACGTGCCGGCGGTGCATATGAACACACGCTTTGTGGTGACGACCAAGGCAGTGGTTCGGCGGCGGCGCGGACCTGACGCCGGTGCTCGACCGGCGGCGTACCCAAGATGACGCCGACACGCCGACTTTCCACGCCGCCATGAAACGGCCTGCGATGCCCATTCAGCCATCGCGCCCTACGACAAATACAAGACATGGTGCGACGAATATTTCTATCTGCCGCATCGCAAGGAAGCGCGCGGCATCGGCGGCATTTTCTACGACTGGCACGATTCGGGTGACTGGGACGCCGACCTCGCCTTCACGCAGGAGGTCGGGCCGGACTTTCGCCAGGGTCTATCCGGAGCTGGTGCGGCGGAATTTCGCGGCGGCCTGGACGGACAAGACCGCGAGGAACAGCTGGTCCGCCGGGGACGTTACGTCGAATTCAACCTGCTTTATGACCGCGGCACGATTTTCGGCCTGAAGACCGGCGGAAACGTCAATTCGATCCTGTCATCGATGCCGCCCGAGGTGAAGTGGCCGTAACCCGTCGCAAGCAAGTCACACAAGAATGAAAGCTCTGGACAATTCGTCCGGAGCTTTTTGTTTTGTCGGCCTGTCATGACCCGCCGCTAGATTGCACCCATTCCATTTTTGCCGAAGCACGATCCCGAGAACCGACTTTCGGAAAGATCGTGCGCAACACGAGGAGCGGATCATGGGACTGAAAGCAGGCGACGTCGTTGTTCTCAAATCTGGCGGCCAGGCTTTGACCGTTGCCGAGGTCAATGACGACATGGTCGAGTGTGTCTGGATCGGCGAAGAAGGCGATCTGTTCCGCGAAAAACTTCCACCGATCGTTCTCGAACTCGCTCACTATCGACATGTCCGACGATGAGGACGAAGATGAGCACGACGAAGACGAAGATAGCGGAAGACGATGAGGACGAAGACGAACACGAGAAGGCGAAAGCCGAAGTGGCCTGACGCGTTTTCGCTATAGCTCACATGCCGCCGGGATCACGCCCGGCAGGCTAACGAGTGGTCAAAGCCGATGATCCCGCGTGAACCGCACGACGGTTTCATCGGCGATGGCTTTCAAAGCGGCATCATCCATCGGAAATTGCACGCCAGCCACGCATCCTCGGCCAGCGTCAGGACATGGCCCAGCGCGGGACCTTCCGCGATGCCACGCGAGATGAAATCGCGCCGCCCTTGAGCGGAAATACCGGCGGCGTCCATCGATCCGGCAGCGACACGAACTCGTGCCAGTACGATGAAGTCACATCGCGCCCGGCCCGCGCCCAGGCCAGCATGATGCGGTCGCGATAACGTCCCGCGTCGCCGAGACGGTAGAACCTGCGCCGCGCCGTATCCTCGTCCATGTCGTTTAGACGCCACCAGCGATGCCCCATCGAATCCAGCCGCTTGGTCTCGGCATTCGAGAGGCGCAGTCGCTGCGACAGGCGCTTGGCATCTTCGGTCACCGCCACCGCCAACGCGCCAAGGCGGCGAATCGGATCTGCGTCGAGCCCGAGTTCGAGATTCGGCCTCGATCATCCTGGCGAAAGCGCCATGATAGACGACACCACCTGTCAGGCTCAGCAACCCGGCCTCATCCATCGCCACCAGTGCCGGTCCTGCACCACGTGCAACGACCAGCTTGAGCATTTCCATGCGAATGCGTTCGGCGGACAAGCTACACAGGCCTTCGCGCCCGGCAATGCAGGCGGCATATCCCGCGCTGTCAGGCTCACCCTCGCCGTAAGCGGCGTGAATGCGGAAAAAGCGCAGGATGCGCAGATAGTCCTCGGCAATCCGCTGCGACGGCTCACCGATAAAGCGGACGCGCCGTGCCTCAATGTCAGCCAATCCGCCGACGTCGTCGTGCACCACGGCATCCGGTGTCAAGGAAAGGCCATTGATGGTGAAATCGCGACGAAGCGCGTCGCGCGCCCAGTCGCGTCCGAATGCGACCTTGGCTTTGCGGCCGAACGTCTCGATGTCTTCTCGCAGCGTGGTGACCTCAAACGGCTTGCCGTCGATCACCAGCGTGACGGTGCCGTGCTCGATGCCGGTCGGCACGCTCTTGATGCGTGCGCGCTTCGCGCGATTGATCACCTGCTCGGGCACCGCCGTGGTCGCGATATCGATCTCGTCCACACTCAGGCCAAGCAATGCATTGCGAACCGCGCCGCCGACGACGCGAGCCTCTTCACCGTCGGAGTTGAGTATCCCCAGCACACGCGCAACAGGACCTGATGTCAGCCAGGTTGCATCATGCAGTGAGAGCACGGCGGTCATTTTTCCGACCCCCGAATGAGCTTGCCATCCTCAACACGCGCTGGCGTGTAAGTCGTTCCCGGGGGCGCGCCGGAAAAATTAGCCAGTAGAACCAGGCTGACGATCACAAGCAGCAGCGCTGCCAAAACCAGTTTGCCGACGACGGGCAGCGGCCAGGATGTCTTGATGAAAACACCGTTGCGTCTGGCGATGAGAAAGACCGCATAGACCGCGAAAGGAATGAGGAAAATTCCGATCTCGGTGAGAACGGGACGGATCATGAAAGGTAGATCCGCTCGTACAGTGCGCGCAGCATACCGGCCGTCGCGCCCCAGATGTAACGCTCCTCGAAAGGCATCTCGTAAAATGACCGCTTGCATGCCGCGAAATTCCTTATGCCCAAGCCTGTGATTGACCGGGTCCATGAGGAAAGCCAGCGGCACCTCGAAGACATCGTCGACCTCATTGCGGCTGATCGTCAACTCAAACCCCGGCCGAACCCGTGCCAGCGTCGGCAAAATCCGAAATCCGAATCCAGTGGCATAGACATCAAGATAGCCGATCGGATCGATGAAAGACCGTTTGAGGCCGATTTCTTCGTCGGCTTCGCGCAACGCCGCATCCAGTGGCGACGCATCCGTTGGATCGATCTTGCCACCTGGAAACGAGATCTGTCCGGCGTGTTCGTTGAGATGTTCAGCACGCTTGGTCAGCAGCACGGTCGGCAGCTCGCGCTCCACAATCGGAACAAGCACAGCGGCGGGACGAACGGGCCTTTCCTTCGCAATAATCTCCAACATGGCGTCAGTGCCGAAGTCGCCGGTCGGCGCAAGAATGCTCGCATCGGTCAGACCAGCGGGGACATCGAACGTCACACGCTGCTGCGCCCGGCGGAAGAACTCGCCGGAACTCATATCGGCGGGAGCCGCGAAGCTGGCGGACGCCGTCACAACACTGTCAGTCAAACCACATCCCTCGCCTGCGCCGCGTCGGCCATCGAAAAGAACACACCGTCTGAAACGACCCCAAACAATTCGCGGCCATCGACGACTCGCTCTTCTCCCATCTTGACCAGATCATAATAGAGCGCACGGGTG
Organism: uncultured Alphaproteobacteria bacterium; assembly: GCA_963751855.1. Lineage (GTDB taxonomy): Bacteria > Pseudomonadota > Alphaproteobacteria > Rhizobiales > Xanthobacteraceae > Afipia. The sequence goes on from CAVVWF010000004.1 coordinate 188,758, forward strand.
ACTTTTGCCCATAGCTCCGAGCGGACATGCAGGTAGGGCGTCAGACCGCCATCGGCGGAGGCTTCGAATCGCAACCGATGATTGCCGTCGCATGGCACCCAATCGTCCACACTGGTGCGAAAACTCAGCTTTCGCGCGGCGCCTCCGCCATCCTCCGCCATTTCCACAGCAAGGAACGGCGCGTCATCGACACGAATGCCGACTTTTTCCACCGGCGTGACTAAAAAATACTTATCGTCTTCGCGCTTGAGGATGGTGGAAAACAGCCTGACCAGCGCTGGCCGCCCGATCGGCGTGCCCAGATAGAACCATGTACCGTCGGTAGCGATCCGCATGTCGAGATCACCGCAGAACGGCGGATTCCACATGTGAACCGGCGGCAGCCCCTTTGTCGCGGCTCGGCGCGCGGCTTCCGTCAGCCCATCGAGACCCTGGCCAGCATTCGGTTCCATCTGCCCTTGGTTCGCCATTGTTTACCCTGACGTTTGACGCCCTTGTTTGGCACGGATGGTGCTAGTTCAGAAACGATGAATACTCACCGCGACATTCGCAAGAAAACTTGCCCGAATACTCGCCACATCGTGATGAAGTTCAAGGCCCCCACCCGTTAAGGTGGGGACAGCCCGATGTGACGAATACATAAGAGAATACTTGGCCTTCGCACCAGTTTAGCATGGGCCAATGATCTGAGAATGCGGGGCGATCCGCAACGATGGTGCAGAATCCGGCGGTCCACGCAAGGAGTGATGGTATGGCAGACAGTGTTGAAAAGCTCGAAGACGTGATCGTTCGCTCCGCCGAGCAGATCGCCGGCAACATCCGCACCGCCCGGGAAGCAATCTCGACCGTCATCTTCGGTCAGGATCGCGTCGTCGAGAACGCGTTGGTGACGATCTTATCGGGCGGACATGCGCTCCTTGTCGGCGTGCCTGGGCTTGCCAAAACCAAACTGGTCGAAACGCTGGGCATCACCCTCGGACTAGACGCCAAGCGCGTGCAGTTCACGCCGGACTTGATGCCATCAGACATTCTTGGCGCGGAAGTGCTGGATGAAAGCGCAACCGGCAAGCGCTCGTTCCGCTTCATCGCAGGACCGGTGTTCGCGCAACTGTTGATGGCGGACGAAATCAACCGCGCCAGCCCGCGCACCCAGTCGGCACTGCTGCAGGCGATGCAGGAGCAACACATCACGGTGGCCGGCGCACGCCACGATCTGCCGAAGCCATTCCATGTGCTTGCGACGCAAAACCCGCTGGAACAGGAAGGCACCTATCCGCTGCCCGAAGCCCAACTCGACCGCTTCCTGATGGAGATCGATGTCGAATATCCGGACCGCGATGCCGAGCGCCGCATCCTGTTTGAGACCACCGGCGCCGAGGAAACTGCGGCAAAAGTCGCCATGACGGCGGAAACCCTCATCACCGCGCAGCGGTTGGTGCGCCGTCTGCCGGTCGGCGATTCCGTGGTGGAAGCGATTTTGTCTCTCGTGCGCTCGGCACGTCCCGGAGAAGATGGCGGCGAAACTGCCAAATCCATTGCCTGGGGACCCGGCCCACGCGCCAGCCAGGCGCTGATGCTTGCCGTACGCGCGCGCGCGCTGCTCGATGGCCGGCTGGCACCATCGATCGACGACGTGCTGGATCTGGCCGAACCGGTTCTGAAACACCGTATGGCGCTGACCTTCTCAGCGCGCGCCGAAGGCCAGACCGTTTCCGGCGTCATCAAGCAACTGAAAACGCGGATCGGCTGATGGCAACGCGGGTGCAGCCTGCCCTTCAGGAGATGGAAGCAGTCCGGCGTGCGGATGGCGAGAGCCGTTCGCTCGCCGCGTCGCTGCCGCGTCTCGTGCTGGAAGCGCGCCGCATCTCGGCCAACGTCATTCATGGCCTGCACGGACGCCGCCGTGCGGGCACCGGCGAAAATTTCTGGCAATATCGCCGCTTCGTCTCCGGTGAAGCCTCACAGAACGTCGACTGGCGGCGCTCCGCGCGCGACGATCATTTGTATGTGCGCGAACAGGAATGGGAAGCCGCACACACGATCTGGCTGTGGCCGGACCGCTCCCCATCAATGGCATTCGCCTCGAAGACCGCACGGGACAGCAAACTCGAGCGCGCGCTGGTGGTCACATTCGCGCTGGCTGAATTGCTGGTGTCGGGCGGGGAGCGCGTTGGCATACCCGGTCTGATGAACCCGAGCTCGAGCAGCAGCATCGTCGACAAGATGGCGCAGGCGATTTTGCACGACAACACCACGCGTGCGAGCCTGCCGCCACAGTTCGTTCCGGCCGCGCTGGCGGAAGTCGTGGTGCTGTCGGATTTCTGGTCACCGGTCGGCGAGATCCGCACGATGCTCGGCGGTCTTTCTGCGTCGGGCGCGCATGGAACGTTACTGCAAGTCGTCGATCCCGCAGAAGAGACGTTCCCTTATTCTGGCCGTATCGAATTCGTGGAACCCGAGGGTGCCGGCATGGTCACGGCAGGCCGCGCTGAAAATTGGGCGAAGGATTATACCGCACGCGTCGCCGCACATCGCGCCGCCATTCGCGACGAGACCAACAAGCTCGGCTGGCTGTTCTCGACCCACACAACGGATCGTTCCGCTGCTGAACTGCTGCTGTTCCTGCACAATGGCATGACCGTCGCCAAGAGCGGTGCGCATGCCTCTGGTATCGCGGGGCACAGCGCATGATGGGCTTTCCGCTGTCGTTCGCCGAGCCGTGGCTCCTGATGGGCCTGCTCAGCCTGCCGGCGCTATGGTGGTTGCTGCGCGTGATGCCGCCGCGTCCGCGCCGTATCGATTTCCCGCCGACACGGCTGCTGTTCGACATCGCACCCAAGGAAGAAACGCCATCGCGTACGCCGTGGTGGCTGACGGCGCTGCGGTTGCTTGCCGCCGCGCTGGTCATCTTGGCCGCCGCCGGTCCGGTGTGGAATCCCAGTGAAGGGATCGCGCGCTCGGACGCACCTCTCGTGATGCTGCTCGACGACGGCTGGAGTGCAGCCGCCAGTTGGGACGCCCGCATCAGGACAGCAGACGAACTGATCGCGAACGCGGAAGCCGACCGGCGCGCCGTCGCCATCGTGCCGCTGTCGGAGAGTACGCGTGATTTCACGCTGATGCCGGCAGGCACAGCGCGCGTCGCTCTGCGCCAGCTGTCGCCCAAAGCCTATGCCGTCGAGCGCGTCGATACGTTGCCCGCGCTCAGTCGCTTTCTCGAGAAGACCGGCGACAGCGAAATCGTCTGGCTCAGCGACGGCGTCGATACCGGTCGCGGCAGCGAATTCGTGGAAGGCTTGGCCAAGACGATCCAGAGCCGACCCCTGACCATCTTCGAAGGCGGCATGCCACCGGCACATGCACTGGCGGCCGCTGAAAACGCTGCAGCTAAAATGACGGTGAAGGTGCTGCGCGCCAGTGGCGGGAGCGCCGATGTCGGCCTTGTCCGCGCGCTTGACCAAAAAGGTTCGCCCATCGGCGAAGCACGTTTCGCGTTCGGCGCGCGCGACCAGGAAACCGAAGCGAGCTTCGATCTGCCGGTGGAATTGCGCAACGACATCACACGCCTTGAAGTCTCTGGCGAACGCTCAGCAGGAGCAGTGCAATTGCTCGACAAACGCTGGCGGCGCCGTGCCATCGGCATTGTCAGTGGCGCGACCAGCGACACCGCGCAGCCATTGCTCGCCTCGACGTTCTATCTCACACGCGCATTGGCGCCGTTCGCCGACGTGCGGCTTGGTGAACGCACTGCGCCTGCAATCGCCATCGGTCAATTCCTCGACCAGAAGCTGCCGATGATCGTGCTCGCGGACGTCGGCACGCTGTCGCCGGAGATTTACGACCGTCTCAATGCATGGATTGCGCAAGGCGGTGTGCTGGTGCGCTTTGCGGGTCCGCGCCTCGCCGCCGGCGACGACGATCTGGTGCCGGTTAAACTACGCCGCGGCGGCCGCAGCCTGGGCGGCAGCCTCACCTGGGAAAAGCCGCAACCGCTATCGTCATTTGCTGCGGATGGCCCGTTTGCGGGCCTGCCGGTGCCGAAGGACGTCACAGTGACGCGTCAGGTGCTGGCCGAACCAAGCGCGGCACTGGCTTCACGAACCTGGGCCTCGTTGCAGGACGGCACCCCACTGGTGACGGGTGAGCACCGGGACAAGGGCATCGTCGCACTGTTCCACATCAGTGCGGACATGCGCTGGTCGGATCTGCCGATGTCCGGCACTTTCGTCGAGATGCTGCGGCGGATCGTTGACATGTCCGGCTACACCGCGAATGCCGGCGCAGGGGTCGCCACGGATGCAAGTATCGAAACCGTCGCACCGATCCGCATACTTGACGGCTTCGGCGCATTCGGCCCTCCACCATCCACCGCGAAGCCGCTGCGTGCTGATTATCGCGATCGCGCCACGCTCGATCATCCGCCCGGTCTGTATGGGCCGGTTGATGGTCCGCTCGCGGTGAACACGCTTGCCGCCGCGGACCGGCTGGCACCGCTTGACACCAGCACCTTGAAGGCACGCCACGCGACCTACACCAATGCCGAGCCGCGCGACCTGCGTGGCATCCTGCTCTCCACCGCGCTTGCGCTATTCTTGGTTGACGCGATCATCGTTGCGATCCTCGGCGGCGGCCTTGCGGCTTTGCTGCGACGACGGACCGCGACAGCGGCGCTCGCGCTGGCGCTTTTAGCTGCGTCGATGGCCGTCTCGCCGTATCCCTCTCATGCACAAGCTCCGAAGGCCGGCAGCACCAAGACCGCTACGACGAATAGCGCCGCGAGTGACGACTTCGCCATCAAGGCCGTGTCGCAAACGCGGCTCGCCTATGTCGTCACTGGAAACAACGATGTGGATTCCATCGTCAAGGCAGGCCTCTCGGGGCTGACACTGTTTCTTGCCCAGCGCACGGCGCTGGAAGCCGGCGACCCGGTCGGCGTCGATCCGGCGCGCGATGAACTGGCCTTCTTCCCGCTGATCTACTGGCCGGTAATTTCCGGTGCGCCGAAGCCGTCACAAGAGGCGATCAACAAACTCGACACCTACATGAAACAGGGTGGCACGGTGTTATTCGACACCCGCGACGCTGTTGAGGCGCCAGCCGGACCGGGCGGCGAATCCCAGACGCCGGGCATGTTGACCTTACGCAACATTCTCTCCTCGCTCGACATTCCCGAGCTTGAGCCAGTGCCACGTGAGCATGTGCTGACCAAGACGTTTTATCTGTTGCGCGACTTCCCGGGCCGATTCAATTCCGGTCAGACATGGGTCGAGGCGTTGCCGCGCAATGAAGATGAGGATTCGGCCGAGCGCCCCGCGCGCGGGGGCGACGGCGTGTCGCCGATCATCATCACCTCCAATGATCTTGCCGGCGCATGGGCAATGCAGGCGGATGGCCAGCCGATGCTGCCGATGACACCGGGCGAACCACGGCAACGCGAATTCGCCTTCCGGGCCGGCGTCAACATCGTGATGTACACACTGACCGGCAACTACAAAGCCGACCAGGTGCACGCTCCTGCTCTGATCGAACGGCTGGGGCAATAATCTGATGCAGTACGGTATCGCATTCGCTCCTCTCGTACCCACGCTTGTGCTGTGGGTCGGTCTTGCCGCCATCGTGGTGATCTCCGCCGTGCTGATGGTCGCACGCGCACGTGGCGCGGCAATCCGTGTCGCAGCGCTGGCGTTGATCCTTCTGGCGCTGGCCAATCCATCATTCACGCGCGAAGAGCGCGACCCGCTGAGCTCTGTGGCCGCGGTTGTCGTGGACAGAAGTCCCAGCCAGAATTTCGGCGACCGCACCCGCGAGACCAATGAAGCACGCGACGCGCTGGTTGATCGGCTCAAGCAGATCAAGGGGCTCGAAGTCCGTGTCGTCGAAGCTGGACAGGCCGACGGCGAAACAGATGGCACGAAGCTGTTCTCAGCGGTGACATCGGCGTTATCGGACGTGCCGACCGACCGCGTCGCAGGCGCATTCCTTATCACCGACGGGCGCGTGCACGACATTCCGGCGAATGCCGCCGCCGTCGGATTCAATGCGCCTGTGCATGCATTGGTCACCGGCCGCAGTGACGAGCGCGACCGCCGCATCGCTGTCGTGGCCGCGCCCCGTTTCGGGATCGTCGGCCAGACCCAGACCATTACCTATCGGCTCGATGATCAGGGCGTAACCGGTGAGAGCGCACGGGTCACCGTGCGGCGCGACGGTGATGTTCTGAGCGAACGTGCGGTGCGCAGCGGCGAACAAGTCAGTGTGACGCTCGATATCCCCCACGCCGGCCCAAACATCGTTGAGATCGAGGCATCACCGCTCGCGAATGAACTAACGCCGGTCAATAACCGTGCGGTCGTCTCCATCGACGGCGTGCGCGACAAGCTGCGCGTGTTGCTGGTTTCCGGCGAACCGCATTCGGGTGAGCGCACGTGGCGCAACCTTCTGAAATCCGACGCCAGCGTCGACCTCGTGCACTTCACGATCCTGCGTCCACCGGAAAAGCAGGACGGCACGCCTATCAACGAACTGTCGCTGATCGCATTCCCGACACGCGAGTTGTTCCAGCAGAAGATCAACGAATTTCAGTTGATCATCTTTGACCGCTACGCGCGGCAAGGCGTGCTGCCGATCTCGTATTTCGACAATATTGCGCGCTATGTGCGCAATGGAGGCGCGGTGCTGGTCGCGGCCGGCCCCGATTACGCGAGCCCCACCAGCATCTGGCGCACACCGCTGGATTCCGTCCTGCCCGCCGAACCAGTTGGTGTCAGCGAGAAGGCATTCACTGCGCGTCTGAGCGAAGTCGGGAAGCGTCACCCTGTCACGCGCGGGCTTGAAGGCGCGAACAGCGATCCACCGCACTGGAGCCGTTTCTTCCGCCTCGTCGATACGCGCAATCCGGTTAATCCGCCGGTGATGGAAGGCGCCGACGGCAAGCCGTTGCTGCTGTTGTCGCGGCAGGGTGAGGGTCGCGTCGCGCTGCTGCTGTCCGATCACATCTGGCTGTGGGCACGCGGCTATGAAGGCGGCGGACCGCACCTTGATCTGCTGCGCCGCCTGTCGCACTGGCTGATGAAGCAGCCGGAGCTCGACGAGGAAGCGCTTCGCCTCAAGGTGGAGGGGCGCGATCTCGTGGTTGTGCGGCAAACCATGGCCGACAGCGTGCAACCCATCACTGTGACATCGCCGTCCGGCGCCACGCGCCAGGTGACACTCGCTGCCGGCGAACCCGGCGAGTGGCGTGCGACGACAAATGCCGACGAGCTAGGCCTGTGGCAGGCGACTGACGGCACTTTGAAGGCGCTGATCAATGTCGGCCCGGTCAATCCTAAGGAATTCTCGGAAGTGACATCCACCACCGAAGCGTCGACGTGGGGCGTGGTGGTGGCCAACACCTTCGTGGCCATGCCGTTTCTGGTGATAACGGTGGAAGGGGCCCTTCGAAATCTGGATGAGAGGTACGAGGGTGCCGCGGCGAGTCTGGGGGCCGGGCGGTGGACTGTGCTCCGCCGGGTCACGTTGCCGATGATCGGCCCTTCGTTAGTCGCGGGGCTCGTGCTCACCTGGGCCCGCGCCTTCGGTGAGTTCGGGGCGACCATCACCTTCGCCGGGAATCTGCAAGGGCGGACTCAGACCCTTCCCCTGGCTGTTTTCGTTGCTCTGGAGAGCGATGGTGCACCGCGGTGGCGCTGAGCCTGGTCATGGTCGTCGTCTCGCTGGCCGTCCTGGTTGGTCTCCGGGAGCGTTGGTGGAAGGCTCTGTAGGTCGCGGCCTGGAAGCCGGCTTCGGTTTGAGCCGGGGGGACTCGTTCCGAATCCACCTGAATCTCTCCATCCCGGCCGGGAACACGCGCTTGCCCTGCTCGGACCCAATGGAGCGGGCAAGTCGACGGCGGTGTCAGCGATCGCGGGCCTCTTGCCGATCGACTCGGGCTCGATCAGCCTCTCCGGGATCACCCTCGACGATCCGGCGGCCAACGTCCTCGGTCCCCCCGGAAGCACGTCGCATCGGTGTTGTCTTCCAGGACTACCTCTTGTTCCGCACATGACAGTGATCGACAACGTCGCCTTCGGGTTGCGGAGCCGGGCGGGGTGGGCCGTGGCGAGGCAATGCATCGAGCCGGAGCATGGCTGGAGCGTCTCGATCTCATCGGTCTCGAGCGCAGAAAGCCGCCGACAGCTCTCCGGCGGTCAAGCGCAGCGGGTCGCTTTGGCCCGGGCCCTTGTGATGATCCGGACTTGTTGCTTCTCGACGAGCCCCTGTCGGCTCTCGACGTGACCACCAGGGTTGAGCTGCGGCGGGAGCTCGCACGACACCTGCAAGAGTTTCCTGGGCCTCGACTCGTCATCACCCACGACCCGACTGAGGCATTCCTCCTCGCCGATGAGGTCCACATCATCGAGAACGGTGCAGTCACACAATCAGGATCCCCGGATGAGATCCGACTCCGGCCACGAACCCCCTATGCAGCAGATCTGGCCGGTCGAATTCTTCTTTTTGGCCGTGCCTCCGGGGGCCAGGTGGAGGTGGGCTCCCATGTCCTCCAGCTGGCTGAGCATGACGTCGAAGGGGAGGTGTTGCTGACGATCCGTCCCGCGGCAATCTCATTGCACCGACATCAGCCCGAGGGCAGTCCCCGCAATGCCTGGCAGAGCAGCATCGCGGTGATGGAACGTCTGGGGGAACGGACCCGGATCCGAACCGGCGCCCCGCTCCCGCTGACTGTCGAGGTGACATCGGAAGCAACGAGCGACCTGCATCAGCGAGGTGAGACGGTGTGGTTGGCCATCAAGGCCACCGAGATCGGGGTCGAGGCCGGGAGTGTGGAGACCCGGTCCGAGTAGCCTGAAGTCGTTCGCCGCTCACGACTGGAGACGATCGCGATGGGTGAGAAGCAACGCATCAGCTACGTGCCACTCGAGGACATGACCCCCGAAATGCGGGCAGAGATGGAACGCTGTGCCCGGGAGGGGACTCCGAGGCCTGAGAGCTCGGCAATACGTGCTCATGTCCCGGCGGCCTTCTGGTTCTTTGCAGAGAGCTGGCAAAACCTTGTCCGCGACGGGATCCTCGACCACGACATCAAGGAGTTGTGCCGCGTCTATGTATCCCGCTCTGTCAAGTGTGAGTACTGCGGGAACCAGCGATCAGAGAAGGGAAAGGCCCTGGGTCTGGTCGAGGGTCAGTACGACGACCTGATGAACTTCGAGCGATCTGAAATCTACGACGACAGGCAGAAAGCGGCGTTGGCATATGCCGAGGCCATCACCTGGCATCTCGACACCGACGACCCCTTCTGGGACCGGATGAACCCGGCATTTCACCGAACCAGAGCTGGTCGAGCTCGGCTGTTTCGTCGGTCTCACCATGGGTCAGCAGAGTTGGCTCCGACTTCTCAACATCGACCACCACGAGGTGATGCCCGCGGGACCGAGGCCGCCATGGCGCCAGGTTTCGAGGACGCCGACTCCCTGGCCAAGAGCAAGTCGTCGGAGGGCTACTGGGCCAAAGTCTGATCCAGGTCGAGGCTGGATAGCGTCAGGTCTGATCGCCGTCCGGGACGACGATCCCCAACAGCCAGGTTGCGATCGATAGGACGATGGCACCGAGGAACGTCGCCCAGAAGAACCCGGTGGAGGTGAGGCCGAGGTCCCAAATCCCGGAGAGCCACACCACCAGCTGTAACACGAGGGCATTGACCACGATCAGGAACAGTCCCATGTGGCAGGATGATTGGAAGGCTGAACAGTCGCAGGATCGGCTTCACGATGAAGTTGGCCAGCCCCAGGATGACCACGACGATCACGTATTGCCACCAGGTCCCCGTGAAATTGAGGCCATCGATGATCCGAGACCGCGATGCCGAGGGCCCCTGCGGTTACCGCGAGGTTGAGGATGATGCCCATGCGGTCAACCTACAGGATCGAATCGTGAGGCGATGGCATCAACCGGAGCCACCGCGAACCCAGGTTTGTCAGCACCGCTCAGCGAAGTCCACCGCCCTAGGTTGGCGATCCGGCGTACCAGTCGAGGACCCGCATCGCCCGCAGGGTGTTCCAACGGCTCGGCCTGCCGTCTCCCTCCTCCATATCGAAATGAACCCGTCCGGGATGGGTGTTCTCGAGTAGCCACCGGCCGTCGGCCCCACGCTTGTCCTGAACGAGGTCGATTGCCTCAGCGCACCTATCGTCAGGTGTCACACCGGCCCTAGGCAGATAGTCGAGGCCCCGCAACACGTCGTAGTGCCAGCGTGGGGGAAGGAGAACTTGGTCCAATCTGGATCGACCACATCCCCATCGGAGAGGCGGCGGAGCAAGCGTCGCTCCAGGAGGTACTCCTGGCCGCTGATACGGGCTGCGGTCACCTCGGACGAGGCTCCGTTGCGCCACTCGTATTCGAGCAGCCCTTCCAACACACAGATCGTGGTGTGGAACGATGACTTGGTGGAGCCGTTCTCCGCCTCGCAGTTCCAGCCACCATCGGCGAGTTTTTCGCCAAGGAGTCGATCCACTATTCCGTCCACGTTCTGGTCGAAGTAGGCCCCGATGGCCAGGGTCATCCCGTTGACGCAGGGCTCGGTCTCTCCATCGAAGAAGTCCTGGCCCCCTCTGGTCCCATTTGCTGTTGTCGCGCACCAGCGAAACCGCCTGGACTGCCTCGTCACTCTCCGGGTCGAGGCCCATGTCTGCGCAACAGCAAGAGGTGTAGGTCGTCGAGACCCACTTGGGCACATATGTCCCAACGAGATGTTTAGTGAGCGCATCAAAGCCAGGTAGGCATCGGAGCCATCCTCACCAGGCCTGGGCTCACTCTCCTCCCAGGCGGAGAGCAGCAAAGCGTCTGTCTTGAGATAATCGGCGAGTCCGTCGACAGGGATTCGGCGAAGCCACGGAGGAGCTTGCGGGTTGGGGCATCGGGGACAGCATCTCCTGATACGACGCCCGCGGTCTCGAGCTCGTCCTGCCCCACTGGCCCTTTCCACCCTGTAGCGAGAGAAAGCGAGCACCCCATCCCTCAGCGGCGACCTTGGAGCGTTCGGCAGCGACAACCTCATCGGGCTGGTTGGTGAGGTCCCTCATCACCTGCCAGCGAATCGAGGGATCGGAATCGAGTAACCAATCGATGACTTCCATGTGATCTTCCCGGGCCGCTACAACGGTGGAGCAGGTTAGGGCCGGCCGCCAGATGCCGGATCGAGATCGAACGTCGACCGAAGAATGCAGCGCGTTGGGGCGAAACCCAGAAGATCCAGGCTCTCAGCTCAGTTCGGTCCTTCGGTTACCTCGGTGCCGCGGACCAGAGCAGTCGCCCAGAACGACGCAGCGAGGTAGCGATTGGCTCTGAGGGCTCCGACGGATGGCGGGTGGTCATACATTGGTTCAGCCAGACCCCTTCGATGAGGCTGCGAACGCGCAGGCGAGGTCGCTGATCGTCACTCCATCTCGAAGGGAAATCCCGAACCGGCGTAGGGCCTCTCCGAGCACCTGTTCCAGCTTCCCGAGCCATTGCGTGTGCTCCTCCATGCTCGGTCGGCGAATCTTTTCACTCCACAGGCCGTACGGCACAGCGCTTAGCCACAATGCCCAAACCGATCCGTAGTTCGCGATGGGTCGACCGCCTCGCGATGGGCTTCGTTCCGACTCTCCGGTGAAGAAGGCGTCGAGCCATGCGCCGACCTCCTCGTAGTCACCAGGATCCGGATATTGGATCTGTGAGATCCAATCACGCGAATCAGGGCCAACGACATGGTCTCTGCCTGAAACGCAGCCTGGTTACCGAACAGATTGCTGATGACACCGCGTGTCTTGCCGTCACGGGCAGCCACCTCGTTGGCATCGAGCCGTGCGAAGGGGCCGACCGCAATCGAGTGGAGGTCGAGCGTCTCGGAGTCCTTCTTGATCTGCTCGAGAGCTACGAGCTCGCCGATCTCGACATAGCGCTGCCGGGCCTCTTGCTGCGGCAGCCTCGATCGACCGGGCCGTGGGTTGGAGGTCAAAATATCTGTCTCCTGAGTGGTTGATCGGCGGAGTCTTACTTGACTTTCCACATTTAATACGTACAGTACGTATGTACATACATACGGTACGTATGGAAGCGAGGCCCCGCCGAAGTGTCGACATTGTCTGTCACCACCGCCGGAATCCTTTCGATCCGGAACCAAGGTCAAGCGTTGGCTGACCACGATCCTTGCCACTGTCATGTCGACGTACGCTCTCGAAGGTGTCGCCACCGCCGGAGGAGTGCTCCTGGTTGCTTCTGGGGTCATGGCAGGGTTTGGACCGCCCCAACTCTGGCTGGCGCTCATTTTGACCTATGTGGCCTGGGGTGCGGGACTCCGAGTCAACCTCAAGGCGAACTTCGGCTCGAGGCGGTGGGAACCAGCAGCAACCCGTTGTCGAAAGCCGCCTACGAGCTCGTGAGACGGCGATCCAGCACGGTGCGCGCCCGAAAGGTCGCCGCTGCCGCCGGCTACATAGGTGCCGAGATCGCCAAGGAGGTGCCGTACTACGCCGCGGCGTTCGGCGTCGCGGTCGCCAGCGACCACGATCACCTCACGCGACGCCCCTCATCTTCCTCGCCGGGACCAATCTCGGCGCGGGCTCTGTACGAGTATGGGCTGGGCAGGGTCACCCGGGTCTACTTGTGCGGCGCTCCATCAGCCGCCCAGGTACGAGCTCAGGAGTTACGCCGGAGGGCCATTGACATGTTGGGTGGCTCTAGGTGGAAGTCCCTGCGATAATTGAGGGTTCCCGCGCCCGTAGCTCAATTGGATAGAGCGTCTGACTACGGATCAGGAGGTTGGGTGTTCGAGTCG